>NZ_CALAHQ010000082.1 GCF_937892565.1 uncultured Roseicyclus sp.
TCGGTTGGCCCAGAGTCTACCTCAAACTGGATTAGGTGGAGGGGGCAACGTCATGTGCACGGTGAACCCCGCCGAGCCGCAGGCGGTATCAACCACCGTCTCGCCCTCTTTCGGGTTCATCATCTTGACGCACATGTCGATCACCCAGCGGGGGGTGAAATACTGGCCCTTCTCGCCCTTTGACGATTTCGAGACCAGGTATTCAAAGGCGTCGTCGATCACGTCGAGGTTGGAGTTGAACAGCTTCCATTCTTCCAGCGAGCCGACGCAGACTTGCAGGTGGTCGGGCGACAGGCGGATGCGTTCATCGTCAAGGAAGACGCCGGGCCATTTCTTCTTGGCCTCGTCGAACAGGTTCTGGATCGCCACCTTTAGCTGTGCCGCCGTGTTCTGGTTGCGGAACCGCAGGGCGTTGCCCAGCCGGTGCGAGTTCATTTCGTCATAGAGCTTGGTGAAGATCAGCTTGAAGACCTCCTCGAAGACATCGACCCCGGCATTGGCCAGAACCTCGTCTTCCATGTCCTCGATCAGGTCGCGCAGGGAGCGGGCGAATTTGCCTTCCTTCACCCGCTCTTCCTCTAGGTCGATCAGGGTCTGGATGGTCCAGGGCTGATCCACGACCTGTTCGATGGTCTGATCTGCGCGGGGCAGTTCGTGGATCGGCATGAAGTAGTTGGGGTTCTTGCGATGCCAGACCTCGGCCAGAATGCCATCGCTCCACACGGCAAGCGGTGCGCCGGTCGCGTGGGCGTAGGACCTGAGTTGCTCCTTGCCGTCCTTATATTTCGGCTGCTTCACCTCGACGATGATGTAGGGGACGGTCGGGCGGTCAGCGTCGAAGACCACGATGTCGGCCCGCTTGGAACTGTCGCGCCCGAAGGTGATCGGGTATTCGATGGCGATGCGCGACCGGGCATAACCCAGCTTGTCAATCAGGCGGGCCAGCCAAAGCTGACGGGTCCGTTCCTCTGACTTGAGTTGCACTTCCTTGTCGCGGACGAGGCAGGTCACATAGGGCACCTGCTTGCCCCGGTTCTCACGCATGACCACGCGGGCATCGAGTGCGCGGGCCTCTTCTTCGGAGAACAAAACGAATTCGCTGAACTCAGCCGCGATCTTATTCATTGGATACAACCCACCCTTCCTTGCGCCACGATCCCCCGCGCTTGGGCGTCCGGCTTGGTTTTGCTTCGTTTCCAGCCTTTGGGTTGCACATGTCACAAGGCCAGATGTGCGATTTGCCCGGTTTTCCGGGCATTTGGGGTGCATCGCCGGGCAGGTGCTACAACAGCGCACCCGCCGCGTTGCCGGTGAACAGTTCCCCCTCGCGGACGTAGCGGGCCAGCATGGCGTCGGTGGCGTGGCCGGTCATTGCCCGGATTTTCAAGGCGGAGACCCCCGCCTGTGCCGCCGAAGTGGCAAAGCCCGCCCGCAGGCTGTGGCCGGAGTAGCCCTCGGGGTCGATCCCTGCCGTCGCCAGCCGTTCCCGCAGCAGGACCGACACCACGTCCCCGGTCAACGGGTTCGTAGCAACATGGCCGTGCCGAGTGATCGGGCGGAACAGGGGGCCGGTGTCGATGGCCGATGCTGACAGCCACGCCTCAATCGCCGCGACGGGGCAATGGCGGGTGCGACCGTGGGGGATGCCGATGCGGCGGCCTGCCCCCTCCTGATCGGTCTTGCTGCGCTTGATCGTCACGATCAGACCTTGCCGGACGGTTTCGATGTCGGCCCGTTCCAGCGCCACCAGTTCGGAGCGGCGGAAGCCCCCGGCGAAGCCCAGAAGTAACAGCGCCCGGTCGCGCTGGTCGCGCAGGGTTTCCCCCAGGCTGTCCAGCACCAGCAGCAGGTCGTCGCGCATCAGGGGCTTGGCCTGCCGCTGGGCGGTGCCGTGCTTACGGCGCAGGCCGCGCAGCGTGGCTTTGACAACCTCAGCGCGGCAGGGGTTCGGCAGGCCCGCCATTTCGTGCGCCTTGCTGATCGAGGCCACCCGGCGCTGGATGGTCGCCACGGCATGGTAGCCCGCGTGATCGCCGACATAGGCGCAGACGGTGGCCGGGGTTGCAGGCAGCGACCCGCCCCAATCTTGGAAGTGCGTCAGATCACCCCGCAAGGCCCGTTCGGTGGCCGGGGCGAGGCTGTGCCGCAGCAGGTCGGTTGCCTCATCGGTCAAGGTTTCACGCGCCGCAGGTAAGAACGTATCGGCGTTGCAATTAACTGCAAAACGTTCGCCCACTTGCCCCTCCTGACCGCCCTTGTTGACCCGTGTTAATGGGTGAGTATCCGAGGTTAGAACCGCCTCATGCATCCCGCGCCTCCTTCATCACACCCGCCCGGATGCGGTTCAGCAGTGGCAAATCCTGCCGCATCAGGTCGAGAGCCTGCACCGCAGCCTCTGGGTCCACCCCCAACGTTTCGAACATCAACTGCGCGTGGAGCCGGTCGGAGAGGTCGCCCCCGACACGGCGGGTCAGCAATCCGCCCTCGACCCGGAACAGCACCTGACCGAGGAAGCCGACACGCTGGCCGGGGGGCAGCATTTCGCGAGCAAACTCCGCCACGCCTGCTTGCGTCGCGGCCAGCCGGGATAGGGCCAGCTTGCCCTCGCGGGTGAACATGTCGAGCGCCCAGCCGGGAACCCCGCCGATCATCACCTCGGGCGGCAGGGGGTCATCGGTCGCGCCTGCCCGCAGGCCGTTTTCCAGCGCCAGAAGAGCCAGCAAGGGCGGCAGGGCCTCGCCCGTCTTGCGATAGCCTTCGCGGCAGATCGCCAGCGTCGTGGGCGCGGTGCCGAGTTCGTCCAGCAGGTCGAAGGCCAAAGCGACCTCGCCACGCCGGACGGGCAGCTTGCCACCGGGCCGGTCGGTGCTAAAGAGGAACAAGGTGGCAAGGGCGCGGCAGTGCAGGTTCGGGGTGGTCAGTGCGATCAGACGCAGGCGGGGGTTGGTCTCGGCGGCAAGGGCGCGGCGAGTGTCGGCAAGGTCGTGCAGCGTTTCCAGAGCCATGTAAAGGTCATCGGTCGCCCGGCTTTTCGGCGCGTCTGCCAGAGCCTTGACCACGACCGACGTCACGGCCCAATCGCCACCGATTGCAGCCCGGAACCGCTTGCCGGTCAGGGCAGCCACGGTCAGGCCCACGGTCGGCAGGCTTCCCAGCCCGACATCCTCGAAGGCGATGCCACCCAGCCTGCGCCAGAGGCGGTCGGGGGCATCCCTCAGCAATGTGGCGGATGCGTTCAAGGCCAGATCGGCACGGCCCCGGCGAACGGCCTTTTGCAACAAACTCATGGCCAGCCAAGGCGAGATCGGCAGGGGCTGTCCCTGTGGGACACGCTCCTGCGCGGCGATCCGCTGGATCAGGTCAGTTCGGAACCGGGCTATCAGGTCGGGGTCAGTCATCCATCGCTCCTTCGATTTTGGAAGGGGGATCAATGACTTGCGACCCTCATTAAGCGTATGAGAATGGCCACCTAAGGAAAGGAAAGAACACCTGAGGCTGCCGATTTCCGCGCCTCAACCGGGTTGGCGGAGGGGGGTTGGCAGCGACACACGGAATGTCGCCGCCGGGAACGTTCCCTTGTCTTTCCACCACACCCGCCGCCGAAACCGCGCAGGATCAGCGGGTTACAGCGCGTCTGACAGTTCCGATTTCTGTCCCCGCGAGGGGTCGATCCTCAGAACCCATGCCTGCTGATGGGGTTGCAGCGCGTGAAAGCGGATATGGGGGCCATACTGCTTCCACCACTGCGGCAGCTTGCTATGCAGGAAGTTTTCCTCACAGGAGCGAAGCCATTCTGGGCCTCGGCACTGCGGGAAGTCGTCGGCAACTTCGGCCTGCAACTCTGCGGGCGTGCAGATGAAGTATTCATGGCCTTCGGTCTGCCTGATGAACTCGCAGTATTCACGGTTCCGCTCGAAGAGCACTTGAGCCAAGGTCAGCGGTGGTGCAGCCGACTTCGCGGGGGCAGAGACCCTTTTGCTCGGGACCACGGCAACCAAAGCTGCACGCTCCCCGGCGATGATCTCCCCATCCGTCCACCCCTGTCTTCGCCGCTTTCTGATCGCGGTAGAGCTGACCCCCTGCTTCGCGGCAAGCTGAGAAGCGGTGTAGCTGCGCCCCGTGTTCGGGCAGGTAAAGATCAGGCTGTCACCCTTGTTTCTGATCTGGGTGATCTTGTCGGCCCATCGCACCTTGCCGGGGGCGTATTCGGGATCGTGATTGTCGATCCGGTCGAGGGTCGCCCGCGATGTCGGCTTCGGCCCAACCAATCGCAGGAAGTCCGGGAAGCTCCGGAAGGCAGGATGCACCACTGCCCCACAGGTCTTGACCCGTTGCAGCATGTTCCGATGGGTGTTCGCCTCGCCCGCATACTTGGCCCGCAACGCCATGGTGGACATGGTGCCGAGGTCATGCAGCAGCGCGACCCACGCCGGATCATCGGGCATTTGCTTTGCTGCGAAACCATCTGACTGAGGTTTGCTTATGACCGGAACCGGAACGTCAGACGCGACGCCTGCATCCCCCGGATTGTGCGCGGTTTTCTTCGCGGGTTTCTGCCCCTTCGTCGGTTTCGCGGTCGAAGCAACTGGCGATGCAGCAACCGCTCCGCCCGATCCTGTCAACATGGCTTTCGTCTGCTTGCTCATCGCCAATCCCCCGATTTCAGGCCCAGAAGGCGGTTAGCAGGGGCGGGCAAATTGACTTTGTTGCCCAAGGGGTGGCTTTCACCAGTTAGCAAGCCTAAGCGATTGAAACAGTGTGGGAAAAAGTGAACCCTACGGGCTGCCACTTCCTCCGCCAAGATATTGCAACGCATGGGGTTTTTCCTCGTGTTTGATGACCGTTCAGAGGCGGTTGGCAGATTGTAGCTTGTTTTTGGTGTCTTGCAGCGTCCCGAAGGCGCTGTGTTCACGCCGAACCTGGTCTGCTTTCGCCCTGTAGCGACGCACCTCCGGGTCGGTCTGGTGGCCGGTGATCGCCTTGATTTCGTGATGGGTGCACCCCGCCTCGGGCCGGCTCCGGGCACATGCCCTGCGCAGGCCACGCTCTGAATCCGGCCAAGCGATCAGGAGAAACTCAGACAGCGCAGGCAGCGGTGCGCATTGCCAGCGCCTTGTCCAAAAGAAAAAGCGCCGCGACAGGCGCGGCGCTTTTCCAACTGTCAGAGATCGTGATCAGTTCAGTTCTTCAGCCCGCGACGCTTCGATCGCTTCGGATGCAGCGGCGGCATAGGCAGAGAAACTGTCCAGCACCTCGGGGCCGCTGCGGACATTGGTCCGGAACCAGTCAAAAGCGGGTGCTGCCGCTTCCATGAACATCGCGCGCTGTTCTTCGGTCGGCACATAGATTTCGCCGCCAGCCGCGCGGAAAGCGTCATATGCGGCGATTTCCTTGCGCTTCGGGCTGGCAAAGGTCGCCTGTTGCAGGGCGGCAAAGCCATCGATGATGATGCGCTTGTGTTCATCGGACATGCCAAGGAAGCGCTCGTTGTTCATGAACCAGAACGCGCCCATGTAGCTGTGGTTGTCGAGCGTCAGGTATTTCAGCCCGGCATCGGTAAAGCGCATGTTCATGATGTCGGTGATGCCGTTGGCGGTGCCTTCGACAACGCCGGTCTGCAGCGAGGTGAACAATTCCGGCCATGCAATCGGCGTGGGGGCCGCGCCAAGTGCGGTTGCCAGTGTCTGCGGAAGATCGGCGGGAACCGTGCGCATCCGCAAGCCTGCCAGATCGGCGGGTGTCTCGATCCGGCGCTGGGTGTTGGCATAGCTGCGCCAGCCGCCGGTGTTGCCCACCGTCATCAGGCGGATCAGGTTGTCGCTGTCTGCCAGCATCAACGCGCGCAATTCGCGGACGAAATCGCTCGACAAGACATGCTCGGCCACGCGGTCATCGCTCATCAGGTAGGGCAGATCGAGCACCTGAATATAGGGAAACAGCCCCGCAGCCCCGCCCGAGGTCGACACGAAGATGTCGATCGAGCCATCGGCCACGCCGGCCAGACATTCATCACCCTTTGAACAAAGCTGGGTGCCGATGAACAGTTCGACGGCAATCGCGCCATTCGACGCGTTCTCGACAAAATTCTTGAACACGACAAGGCCGTCATAATCCTCGTCCTGGTCGTTCGAGGTGGCGGTGGCGCGCAAGGTGATATCTTGCGCCAAAGCCGCCGTGACCGGTGCCGCCAGCATCGTTGCCAGCAACAGCGATTTGAGGGTTGTCTTCAACATCTTGGTTTTCCTCCCTTTGGATATGTGAAGATCATGGAACAAACCCGAACAGACGCGGCACCGCCAAGGTCAGCGCGGGGATGTAGGTAATCAGAAAGATGACGACGACCTGAACCGCCAGAAACGGCAAGATCGCCTTGGACAAGGTTTCCAGCTTCAGGCCGGAAACGGATGAGGTGACAAACAAGACCAGCCCCATGGGTGGCGTCAAAAGGCCTACCGTCAGGTTTACCGCCATGATGATGGCGAAATGCACCGGATCGACGCCAAGCTCGACAAAGATCGGACCAAGGATCGGGCCAAGGATGATGATCGCAGGGCCCGCATCAAGGAACATGCCGACCACAAACAACAGCAGATTGATCAAAAACAGCAAGATCAATGCATTGTCCGACAGCGACAAGATGATGCTGGCCATCTGTTCAGGCGTGCGCGCCATCGCGGCCACGGTCTTGAACGCCATGGCCGCCCCAACCAGCAGCAACACCACCGCCGAGGTAAGGCCCGCGCGCATCAGCACATCGGGTATATCCGACAGCTTGAGCGAGCGCATGATGAACAGCGACACGATAAGGGCATAGCCAACCGCGACGGCTGCGGCTTCGGTGGGTGTCATCACCCCGCCCAGAATACCGCCCAGGATGATCACCGGCGTCATCAACGGCCAGAACGCCCGCAAGCTGGCCTGCCTCCGGGCGCCCCAGGCGGCCCGTTTGGTCGCAGCGGGCAATTCGTAGCGATCGGCCAGCAGCGACAGGGCGATCATCAGCCCCACGGCCATCATGATCCCCGGCACGATGCCCGCCAGAAACAGCGCGGCGACGCTTTCGCCCATCACATAGGCATAGATGATCATGATGCCCGACGGCGGAATGATCGGCCCGATGATCGAACTTGCCGCCGTGATCGCGGCCGCAAAGCGTTTCTTGTAGCCGTTCTTTTCCATCGCCGGGATCAGCATGGACCCCAGCGCCGACACATCGGCCACCGCCGATCCGGACATGCCGGCAAACAGCATCGATGACAGCACATTCACATGCGCCAGCCCGCCACGGAAATGGCCGACGAGCGCCTGGGAGAATTCGACCAGCCGCAAGGTGATGCCGCCGCGGTTCATCAACTCGCCCGCAAGCATGAAAAACGGAATGGCCATCAGCGGAAAGCTGTCCATCCCGTTATAGACATTACGATAGAGCAACGTGATGTCGCGCTCCATCCCGGCGCCCCACAGCAACAGACCCGGGGCCACGAGCAGGGCAAAAAAGACCGGCAGGCCCAAGAACAGGAAAACCAGAAAGACAGGCAGGAACAAGCTCAGCATGTCATTCCGACCCCAATACGACGCGATCCGAGATCGGGGGCAGATCGGCCGCCCGCCCGAACACCGCGACCAGTTCACGCAAGATCAGCTCAACGCTCACCATGATCAACGCGGCGATCCCCACCAGCATCGACGCCATCTGCCAGGATTTCGGCACCTTGCGCCAAGTGGACAGATCCCAGCTTGTCGGCACATTCAGACTGTCCGTGCCAAAACGGCCGGCAAGCCCGGTGACCTCGTTCCAGCCGATTTGCCACGCTTTCCACAAGACCACGAGTGACACCGCAAACAGCGCCAAGGTCAGGACATGTTGGATCACCCGCGGTGCCAGCGCGACCAGCAGATCAATCGCCACAAATCCGCCCCGCCGATAGGCAGTGCCGATCATCAATCCCGCCGACCAGAGCATCAGGAAGCGAGACGCCTCTTCCGGCCACGGCAGGCCCAGACCGATCACATAGCGAAAAAACACCTGCGCAAGGATGATGACGACCATCAGCAGAATGCAAAGCGCCCCCAGCCAACGCCCAAGCGTCAAGACGCTGGCATTGACCAGCGCAAACAGCCGGGACAGGGCAATCAGCACCTGCATTTGCGTGTCTCCTCCCTGTGTCGCCCCTCTCCCAAGGGGCTTTGCGGGCTTAGCCCAAGGGGCTGAACCCTCCGTATTGGCCTTGATGGAACATCAGGGCGTCGCCGCCCCGATGGCTGGCGCGCATCACCTCGCCGATGATGATCATGTGATCGCCCCCCTCGTGAACGGCGTGCTGGCGGCAATCGAAACGCGCCACGGCCCGATCCAGAACCGGCACACCTTCGGCATTGCGCGTGACGTCCAGACCGTCAAAGCCCGCACCGTCGCGCGCGAACCGCGCCAAAAGGTCCTGCGCGTCGATGGGCAGGACATGGATCGCGTAGTGCCGGGCGGCCAGATAATGGGGAAAGCGACGCGAAGCCCTGGCCGGCGACCACAGCACCAGAGCCGGGTCCAGCGACACGGACGCAAAGCTGTTGGCGGCAAAGCCCATCGGCCCATCGGCGCTGTCGATGGTGATCAGGGTGACGCCGGTGGCAAAGCACCCCAAGGCATCGCGCAAGGCCCGCGTGGTGGCGGGGCCGGGTGCGAATTCCGCCGGGTGCATATGTCCGCCATCGGCCATCATGCGACCTCGCGCCCAAGCGCCAGCGTGTAAAGCTCATACCATGTCTGCCGGTCCATCGGCACATGCAGCGCATCGGCGATACGCGCGATGCGGGCCAGGCTGTTGGTGCCCAGCACCGGCAAGATCCCCGCCGGGTGATGGAGCAGCCACGCGATGGCCACCGCGCTCCAGTCGGTGCCGGCGGCAAGTCCCAGAGCATCGAGTTTCGCGCGTAGCGCGCCGGCTTGGGCCAAAGCCCCGCCGGCCAGCGGGCTCCATGCCATCGGCGCGATCTTGTGCTGGTGCAGATGGGCAAGATCGCCATTCACCAGCGCCGCATGCGCCGTCAGGCTCAGCTCGATCTGGTTGGTCACCAGACGCGCGGTCATGCGCGATTGCAGCAGATCCATATCCCAGGGCCGAAAATTCGAAACACCCACCGCGCGCACCTTGCCCGATGCCACCAGCCCGTCGAGCGCGGCACCCGTTTCATCGGGGTCGATCAGCGGGTCGGGCCGATGGATGAGCAAGAGATCAATCCGGTCGGTTGCCATCTCGCGCAGGCTTGCCTCGACCGAGGCGGTGATATGGGCCGCCGATGTGTCGTAATACTTGACCCGTGCGCCCGCATGCCGGCCGACAGGGGCCACGATATCGCATTTGGTCACGATCTCGATCCGCTCGCGCAGCCCGGGCGCCTGTCGCAGGGCGGCACCCAGCAGCGCCTCGGCGGTGTAGCCGCCGTAAATGTCGGCCTGATCCATGGTCGTGATGCCTTGGGCAAGGCAGGTCTCCACCTTGGCCTGAACATGGGCGGGGCTGGTGTCAGGATCATCGCCCAGCCGCCACATGCCATAGACAAGGCGTGAGAGCGACAGATCGGGGGTCAGTAGAGCGCGTTCCATCAGCGGCGTGGTCCATTTCCAAGAGGTGTTGCAGGGGTGTCCGCCGGCACGCGGCCATAGGCATGGGGCAACGAGACCGTTTTCAGATGCGGCATGACCTTGGCGCCGAAAATCTCGGCCTCGTCATGATGGGGATATCCCGAAAAGATAAAGGCGCGGATGCCCATTTTCCGATACTCGTCCAATTCACTGAGCACCTGATCGACCGATCCGACCAGTGCTGCGCCACAGCCAGACCGCGCGCGCCCGATCCCTGTCCAGAGATGGGGTTCCACATAGCCGAATTTGTCGGCCAACTCACGCGCGCGCGCCTGATGGGCCACGCCAAGGCTGATGCTGTCATGCGCGCGGTCGCGGATCAACTTGCCATATTCATCGTTGAGCTTGCTGGCGATATGTTCGGCATAATCGCGCGCCTCGGCCTCGGTGTCGCGCACGATCATGTGCACGCGCAACCCGTAATCGAGCGTGCGGCCGTGGGCTTCGGCGCGGGCATGAACATCGCGCATCCGCGCCGCCAGAACCTCGCGCGGTTCGGGCCACATCAGATAAACGTCGCATTGCGCGCCGCACAATTCCAGCGCATCGGGCGAATACCCGCCAAAATACAACAGCGGCCCGCCATTTTGCTGATAGGGGCGCGCGGGGTCGGCGGTCAGGCGGCTGATCTTGTAGATATCGCCGTCATATTCGATCTCGTCGCGCGTCCAGGCCTGACGCAGGATCTCCACCACCTCATGGCTGCGCTTGTAGCGAAAGGCGCTGTCGGCCACTTCACCGGGGAAATCGCTGGAAATGACATTCAGCGTCAGCCGCCCCTTGAGCATGTGATCGAGCGTGGCCACCGTGCGCGCCAGCATCACAGGCTGCATCTCGCCACAGCGGATGGCGGCCAGAAAATTGATCCGCTCGGTGATCGGCGCACAGCCCGCCACAAAGGACAGCGTGTCCTGCCCCACCTGATAGCTCGACGGGCACAAGATATTGCGAAACCCGTTGCGTTCGGCGGTCTTGACGATGCTGGAGCAGTGGTCCCAGCTGGAGCGCAAACGCCCCTCTGGCACGCCCAGAAATGCGTAGTCATCCGAACAGAGCGCTGCGAACCAGCTGACCTCTGCCCCGTCCAGATCGGCCGACGTGACCGGAACCACGCTCATCGAATTCCCCGCAATCCATATTTTTTCATTGCGTAACATTGCGAATTTTGTAAATCAATAGTGTATCAATTATACGTGCCAGCGGCAAAACAGGGGT
This sequence comes from uncultured Roseicyclus sp., assembly GCF_937892565.1. Classification (GTDB taxonomy): domain Bacteria; phylum Pseudomonadota; class Alphaproteobacteria; order Rhodobacterales; family Rhodobacteraceae; genus Roseicyclus. The sequence goes on from NZ_CALAHQ010000082.1 coordinate 10,856, forward strand.
TGGGGGCGTGACGACGCGGGGCGCTTTACCGCTGCACATGCAGATCACGGAACTGATCATCCGCGATATCGCGGCGGGGCGCCTTGTAAATGGCGAGCGGCTCGCCCCCGAGCGCGAGATGGCCGACAGCTTTGGCATCGCGGTGGGCACCTTGCGCAAGGCGCTGGCCACGCTGCAGGAAAAGGGTCTGTTGGAACGGGTGCAGGGGTCGGGCAACTATATCCGTGCCAAGGCTGATACCGGATCGATCTACGCCTTTTTGCGGCTGGAACTGGCCGAAGGGGGGGGCCTTCCGAAAGCGCGGGTGCTGTCGGTGGACCGCCTGCCAAAACACCCCGACTTGCCGCCTTTCGGGCCGCATACGGATGGCCACCGGATCCGCCGCTTGCGGTATCTGTCCGGCACGGTCGCCGCGGTCGAGGAAATCTGGCTCGACGCCAGCCATGCCGAACGGCTGTCGGCAGAGGAGCTTTCGGAATCGCTTTATTACTTTTACGCAAGCCAGCTGAATTTGCGCATCGCGCGCGCCGAGGACCGCGTGGGGCAAGGGCCCCTGCCCGACTGGGCGCCCGCCGAATTCCCGCATGCGCCCGGCACGATGCTTCCGATGATCACCCGTGTCAGCCACGGCCACGAAGATGCGCCCGTCGAAGCCTCCTGGACATGGTATGACCCCGGCCGGGTGCGCTATACCGTCAGACTGAAATAAGGACATGATCTTGGAAACGATACGATACGGCATCATCGGCTGCGGAATGATGGGGCAGGAACATCTGCGCAACCTTGCGCTGATCGAGGGCGCCGAGGTGACCGCGATCTTCGAACCCGATGCCGGCATGCGCGCGCGCGCCGCAGAGCTTGCGCCCAAGGCAGCCTTCATGCCCTCGGTCGAGGCGCTTTTGGCGCTTGCCGATCTGGACGCCTTGCTCATCGCCAGCCCCAATTACCTGCATGTGCCGCAGATCCTCCAGATCGCGGCGACACGCCCCTTGCCGCTTTTAGTGGAAAAGCCGGTGTTTACCGACGCGGCCGATTTCGGCGTGCTCGGCGCGCTCGATTACCCGGCGCCGATCTGGGTGGCGATGGAATATCGCTACATGCCCCCCGTGGCCGCCCTGATCGAACAGGCGCAAACCGTCACCGGCGGCATCAAGGTGCTGACCATCCGCGAACACCGCTTTCCCTTTCTGGAAAAGGTCGGCGACTGGAATCGCTTCAACGCCAAGACCGGCGGCACGCTGGTCGAGAAATGCTGCCATTTCTTCGACCTGATGCGGGTGATCTTGCAAGACAATCCGGTGCGGATCATGGCCTCGGGCGGGCAGGACGTGAACCACCGCGATGAAACCTATGACGGCCAGCCTTCGGATATCTGGGACAATGCCTATGTGATCGTCGATTTCGCCCGCGGCGCGCGCGCGATGCTGGAATTGTGCATGTTCGCCGAAGGCGCGCGCTATCAGGAAGAAATCACCGCCACAGGCCCCGAGGCCCGCATCGAATGTCTGGTGCCCGGTCCCGGCCGCTTCTGGCCCGCGCATCTGGGGCAAGCCCCCGTGCCGCAGCTGATCGTCAGCCCCCGCAACCCCAAGGGCCCGCGCCTGATCGAAGTGCCCGTTGATCCCACCTTGCTCGAGGCGGGCGATCACAACGGATCAACATTTTACCAACATGACCGCTTTGCCAAGGTCGTGCGCGGGCGCGGCCGGGTCGAGGTGGGATTGCAAGATGGGCTTTGGGCGGTCCAGATGGGGCTGGCCGCACAACAGTCGGCCCGGACCGGGCAAGCCGTCACGCTGGATGGTGCGGGGCGCATCACCGCGCCAGTCTGACCCGATCGGGGTCACACACCCGCAGCCCTTGCCCGGATCGGGCAAGCAGATGGCCTGACGCTGCGCAACTGTCAGCGCGGCAGCGCCTCAACCCAAGCTGTCGCGCAGGGTTTTGCGGATCCGAAAAACCAGCGAGCCAAGCCAGCGCAGGCTGAAGATGTAACCGGCCACGGAACTGTGCGGGTAAAGCTTTGCGACCTCAAGACCCTGAGCTTTTGGGAAAATCAGCGGCGCGGGTGGCGTTCTTGTCTTTCGAAACACGATCTGGGTTCGCTTGGGCTGAAACCGCGGGTCGGGCTCCAGACCGGCCTGCGCTGCCGCCCAGATCAGTGTCTGTGGTGTGAACTGATAGAGATGGGCAAAATGAAACCGCCGAAAGGTTTCGCGATCATTCGGCGACATGTCGGGGACCGTGACGTAAAGCACGCCATCCTCCTTGAGCGCATCGGCGAGCCACCGCAGCGCCAGAACCGGGCGGCGCAGATGTTCGATCACCTCGACCGTTGTGATCACATCGAACTTGCCCGGCAGAGCGGTCTTTTCCCAGACATCGTTGATCACATCGACACCGAATTCCGAGGCCGCAAAACGGGCAAATTCCTTGCCCGGTTCAACCCCGATCACCGTGTGGCCCGCCTGTTTGGCGTGGTGCAAAAACACCCCCGCGCCAGAGCCGAAATCCAGAATGCGCGCAGGCTTCGACAAAACCGGCGCCAAAAGCGCCAGACGGTTCGCCGCCTGCCGGTGCGAGCGGTTGAGATGCCGCCGCGATGGTTTGGTCGACGTCATTCCGTAATCCAGACGATACAGGTTCTTGTAGTAATCGACGATCTCCTGCTCGGTGGGCATGGGGTTTGTGCGCATCAATCCGCACTGTGCACAGGCCACCGTCTCAAGCTTCTTGAGCCGGCGATCATGAGTGCAGACGGTCACATGGTCCGCCGCACCACACAGGTCGCAGGCCACAGGCGACCCGCTATAGGGATAGCGCGTGAAGGGCACGATAAATGGAACCACATCGAACATGGCACTCGCCTTTCCCCAAGGCCCCCACAAATGCCATCCCCTTGCTGCAAGGGGCATCGGTTCGGGCCTGATATCTTGTCATCACGCAGCGCCACCGCTGTGCATCATGGGCCTTTCAGTCACGGCACGCGTGTCGCAGCATCGGGTTTGACCAATTTCGCGCGCAGATCAAGCCCTTTGCGCCCCCCGCCCCATCCGGTCGCACGGTAATCGCCAAAGGCGGTTTTCGGGTTGCAGCCAAACCGGACGGTTGGGTGGCACAGGTGGTGCCGCCGGACCAATATACGCCGACATGCCGCACAGCCATTGCATGCGTGCATCAACGCGGCAAAACCAGATCGACCCTGAGGCCGCCCAGATCGGCGCTGTCGCTCAAGATCAGACTGCCACCATGGCGCTGCGCGATATCGCGCGCGATGGCCAGCCCCAAACCGACACCCGTGCCCTTGTCCTGATTGCGGGCCGCGTCGAGCCTTGCGAAAGGTTTGACCGCCTCGGCCCGGCGATGGGCGGGAATACCGGGGCCGTCATCTTCGATGGTGAAGCGGATCGTGCCATCGGGCAAGGCCAGCGTCAGGCGCACGGTTCGGCCATAGCGCTGCGCATTGGAAATCAGGTTCGACAGGCACCGGCGCACCGCCTGCGGGCGCAGCATCACCTTGCCTGCCCGATCTGGCGCGATCAAGGCAACCTGCCCGCCTGCCCTTGCGACATCGGCCACAAGGTCTTGTGCCAGGTGCAGCGGATCGGTGGGCACCGGATCATCCAGCGCCTCGCCACGGGCGAAATCGAGGAAAGTCGCCAGCAGCGCTTCCATTTCGGCCACATCGCGCTTGAGTGCGGCGACCTCGGGGGCATCCTCCAGCATCGACAGGCCCAGCTTCATCCGGGTCAAGGGCGTCCGCAGATCGTGGCTGACGCCCGACAGCATCAAGGTGCGCTGTTCGATCATGCCCTCGATGCGCGCACGCATGTCGAGAAAGGCCAGACCCGCGCTGCGCACCTCGGTGGCGCCGGACGGGCCGTAATCGGCCATCCGCCCCTTGCCAAAGGCCTCGGCCGCGTCCGCCAGCCGTTTGATTGGCCTCAGCTGGTTGCGCAAGAACAGATAGGCCACCCATGTCATGAACAGCCCGAAAAAGATCATCAGCACCAAAAGCTGATGCGGGTTCGAGGCAGACATGCGTCTGCGTGGCATAGACAGGGCGACCGGGCCTTTGGCGGTGTCAAGTACCACCATCGGACGGCGCTCATCGGTCACCAGATCGACCGCCACCAGACCGTCGAGCTTGTGGCGCAAGACCCGTGTCGCGGCGATCCCGGTCAGATCATAGAACACACGGCGGTCTTGCGTCAGATCGCCGGGGGCAGGCACGATTTCGATCTGGAGCGCATCGGCCAAGGCCTCAGCCCGCCCATCCCCCCCCGCGACGGCATCGGCGACAAGGGCCAAGTCCAAGGCAAGCGCCTCCGACATCTGGCCTGCGACGTCTTGGAAATAGCGTTGCAGGATCTGGCCCGACACGACAATCTGCAAGGTGACGATCGGCACAAACAAGATCAGCGCGGCCCGGCCATAAAGCCCCCGCGGCATCAAGCGTTTGAGCCAAGCGAACATCATGGGCACAGTTAACCGGGCAAGCGGACGAATGGAAAGCAAAAGCGATGCGATCTGGCTGGAACCGAGGCTGAGACGGCTCACCGCGCCCAACCCTTCTCCCATGACCTGGCGCGGCACCAACAGCTATCTGCTGGGGCGTGGCAGGGTGGCGGTGATCGATCCCGGCCCGGACAACCCCGCGCATCTGCACGCGCTCTTGGCATCGCTGGAACCCGGCGAGACGATTGAGGCGATCCTGGTCACCCATTCGCATCGCGACCATTCCCCCCTGGCCGGCCCGCTGTCTGCCGCAACCGGCGCGCCGGTGCTGGCGGCCGGCCCATCAGATTGGGGACGCAGCGCGCTGATGGCCCGGCTGGCCGCCGACGGCGGCCTTGGCGGCGGCGAGGGGGTGGATGCGGGATTTGCCCCCGACCGCCAGATCGCCGACGGGGATCGCATCGACGGCGGCTGGGGCCGGATCGAGGTTCTGGAAACCCCGGGTCACATGGCCAATCACCTGAGCTTTGCGTGGGAGGGGGCGCTGTTTTCCGGCGATCTGGTGATGGGGTGGTCCAGTTCGCTCGTCTCACCACCCGATGGGGATATGGGCGCCTTCATGGCCTCGTGCCTGCGGCTGGCACAGCGCGACGACCGGGTCTTTCATCCCGGTCATGGTGACCCGGTGACAACACCAAAGGGCCGGCTGGATGAGCTGATCAACCATCGCAAGATGCGCGAGGCCCAGATCATCGCTGCCTTGTCACAAGACGGCCCGGCCAACGCCGCCGAACTGGCCGGGCGCATCTACACCGAGCTGACCCCCACACTCCTGCCTGCTGCGGCGCGCAATGTTCTGGCCCATCTGATTGATCTTGAAAGACGAAACCTGGCGGTCGTCCAAGGCCCCTTGACGGCCACCGCGCGCTTTGGCCTATCTTGACCCCACAGCCGCTTTTTTCCCCCCGCCCCTCTGGACGCCCGGAATCGAGCTTGCTATACGCACCCTCAGTTCCGGCGTAGCTCAGCGGTAGAGCAGTTGACTGTTAATCAATTGGTCGTAGGTTCGATCCCTACCGCCGGAGCCAAAAATCCTAAGAAAAACAAGTGGTTAAGACAGGGTAGCGAAAGCTGCCTATGTCCGCTTTTTGGCCTTGTCACCTGATTTGTCACCGATGTCGCTGGGCATGTCACTTTCCTCAAATTTCACTCCGCACTCGGTGCATATGAAGCGGGGCGGCCAGCATGTCGCCAGCCGCCCCCACGGTGTCACCCTCGCCCTGAGCAAAGGCCACCGATGCCGGGGTTTTCTGGAGTGCGGCACTCACCGGCTAATCCGCAACCGTCATGCGCTGGCTGTCTGACCTGCCGACGCCCCCGACGGTGAGGGCTTAGACAGGCTTGGAACCCAGAACCAATGCCTTGATCGCTTCGGGATTGGTCAGCGCGCCGCCAACCCGTTTTGCAGTGTAGAATTTGACGTTGCCCGGCGTCGTGTAGGGGTCGCGGATCACCTGCATCCCCATGCGGTCAACAATGGTGTATGCCTCGCCAAAGTTGCCGAACAACATCCCGACCGTGTTGGCTGCGGGCGCGTCCATGTCCTCTGCGATGATCACCGGATGGGCGCGCCTTTGCGATCGGGATGCACTTTGATAATGCTGCCGGTCATGAGGT
>NZ_CALAHQ010000083.1 GCF_937892565.1 uncultured Roseicyclus sp.
ACAGGATCGGGGTGGGCGAAAGCCCGCCCCTTTTCTATTGTGTGTCCGCCTTGGCTCTTGGTGTGAACTTCTCCTTCTGATCGCGCCAGATTTAGCTTTCGGGAAAGAGCGGGCCTTGCGCCCGCTCTTTTCTTTTGGCCTAAGCTGGCGGCATGGGATTGATCGATATTCAAAGCCGCATCGCGACAGCCACCGCCACAGCCGGGCGACCGCCGGGGGCCGTGACGCTGATCGCCGTGTCCAAGGTGCAGCCGCCCGACCGGGTCGAGGCGGTGCTTGCCGCCGGTCAGCGCATATTCGGCGAAAACCGCGTGCAGGAGGCCGCCACCCGCTGGCCGCCGTTTCAGGCGCGTTTTGACGCCATCGCGCTGCATCTGATCGGCCCGCTTCAGACCAACAAGGCGCGTCAGGCGGTCGAGATGTTCGACGTGATCCACACGCTCGACCGGCCCAAACTTGCCACCACGCTGGCCCGTCTGGCCGATGAGCGCGGCACCAGCCCCGTTCTGTTCGTTCAGGTCAACACCGGCGCCGAGCCGCAAAAGGCGGGCGTTCTGCCCGATGAGGCCGATCGATTCGTGGCCGAGGTGCGGGCGCTTGGCCTGCCGCTGGTGGGGCTGATGTGCATCCCCCCCGCCGAGGATGACCCCGCCCCCCATTTCGCCATGCTGGCCGCAATGGCCGCGCGCAACGGGCTTTCGGGCCTGTCGATGGGCATGTCGGGTGATTTCGAGACCGCCATCGCGCTGGGTGCCACCCATGTGCGCGTCGGTTCGGCGATTTTCGGGGAACGCATTCAGGCCGCGCCGGACGCCCCGGCCTAGGCAGGGGCCAAAGTTTCGGGCACCACCAGCCGCGTCTGAAACCCGATCCGCGCCACGATCCACGCCAGATCATCGGGCGCCAGCGCCACGCAGCCCGCCGTCGGATGCCCCGGCTTGCGCCATGCATGGATGAAAATCGCCGATCCCCGCCCCCGTTCGGCGCGCGGCCAGTTCCAGTCGGTGATCAGCACGATGTCATACAGCGGATCGGCGCGGCGCAGCACCTCGGCGCTGGCGGCAAAGGGCGCGCGCACCATCAGATTGTAATCCTCGTGCCTTGGGTCATCGCACCACAGATCATGGGGCCGGATCGGCACCGCCCAGTCACAGGGCCGTGCCATGCGGTCGGGCCGATAAAGGCAGCCCACGATCCCATGCACCCCGGCGGGCGTCGCGCCGTCGCCCTCGCGCTTGGCCCGCGTCACGCCGCCCCGCCCAAGGCTGCAGGGAAACATCCGGCCCCGGAACCGCAGGCCCATGGGCGTCACGACCATATCTTGCGCCTTCACAGCAGATGCCCCGATTTGTCGCGCTTGACCGACAGGTAATGCGCGTTGTGGCGGTTGGTGCCGGTGATCAGCGGCACGCGTTCGGCCACGATCAGCCCTTCGGCTTGCATCATCGCGGCCTTGGCGGGGTTGTTGGTCATCAGGCGCACGGCGCCAAAGCCCATCTTGCGCAACAGATCGGCGCCGATGCGAAAATCGCGCTCGTCATCCTCGAAGCCCAGCCGGTGGTTGGCCTCGACCGTGTCGAAACCCTGATCTTGCAGCGAATAGGCGCGCATCTTGTTGGCCAGCCCGATGCCGCGCCCCTCCTGGTTGAGGTAGAGCAGCACGCCCGCGCCCGCGCGGCCCATTTCGGCCAGCGCGCTGCGCAGTTGCGGGCCGCAATCGCATTTCAGGCTGCCCAGCACATCGCCGGTGAAACAGGCCGAATGCAGCCGCGCCAGCACCGGCTGGCCCCGGTCGGGGCGGCCGATTTCGATGGCGTAATGTTCCACACCGCCGTTTTCGGGGCGAAAGATGTGCAGCCGCCCGGCTTCGGCCGCTTCCATCGGCAGACGGGCGGCGGCGACGGGCAACAGCGGGTGGTGGCGCGCCAGATCGGCGGCCAGCGGCGCGGGGTCAAGCAAGGTCGCGCCCAGCCCGGCGGCCAAGGCGGCGGGCCGGTCGGTTTCCACCGCCACAAGCGCGGGCAAAAGCTGTGCCGATTTGGTCAGCCCCAGCGCCAGACGATGCAACCCGGCCGCGCCATCGCGCGCGCTGATCAGCGGCCCCTTGAGCGGGGCCGCCAGATCGCGCGCGGGATCGGCCAGCGCGCGCACCCAATCGGCATCCACATCGCCGGGCAAAAGGATGCGCGCCAGATCGCCGTCATAGGCGCGCGCTTTCAGCGTTTCTGCCCGACGCTGCGTGATCGCCACCACGGGCCGTCCCGGCAGCGCCCGCAAGGCCGCCAGCCGCGACGCGCTCAGCGTTTCGGCGGCCAGAACCACGATCCCCGCAGCGCCCGCGCCCAACACCACGGGCAGCCCGACCCGGAGATCCGAGCGCGCGCGCGCAGCATGTTCAGCAGGGGTGGGCAACAGGCTCATGGCGCATCCATACTTGCCGCGCGCGGAATTTGAAACAATCCCCCGCATTCCGACACGAGGCCGTGACATCGCGTGTCAGATGCTTGTCAAATCACCCTACCCTGCAAAGCTTGTGATCTGACCGCGACAAAGGAGCCACCGATGGCCACGTTGAAAAAGATCTTGCTTGTCGATGACGATGACGACCTGCGCGAGGCATTGAGCGAACAGCTTGTGATGACCGATGATTTCGACGTGTTCGAAGCCGCAACCGGCGCGCAAGGCCTGCAGCGTGCCAGGGAGGCGCTCTATGATCTGGTGATCCTTGATGTGGGTCTGCCCGATACGGATGGGCGCGAATTGTGCCGGCTGCTGCGCAAGCAGGGCGTGAAATGCCCGATCGTGATGCTGACCGGCCATGACAGCGATGCCGATACCATCCTTGGCCTTGATGCCGGGGCCAATGATTACGTGACCAAGCCGTTCCGCTTTCCGGTGCTCTTGGCGCGTATCCGCGCCCAGCTGCGCCAGCATGAGCAAAGCGAGGACGTGGTGTTCCAGCTTGGGCCATATACCTTCAAGCCCGCGATGAAGCTGCTCGAGACCGAAGACCTCAAGAAGATCCGCCTGACCGAGAAAGAGACCAACATTCTCAAGTATCTCTATCGGGCACAAGATGGCGTGGTCGCCCGTGAGGTGCTGCTGCACGAGGTCTGGGGCTACAACGCGGGTGTCACGACGCACACGCTGGAAACCCATATCTACCGGCTGCGGCAGAAAATCGAAACCGATCCGTCCAATGTGCGCCTGTTGGTCACCGAAAGCGGGGGGTATCGGCTGGTGGCGTGATCATCGCGCGCTGCCCGTTTGATACAGATCAAGGATCAACCCTTGATTGTATCAGATGCTGGCTGCATCACCTCCCTAATGGACTTGGCCCGGACCCCTTGGTTCGGGCCTTCTTTCTTGGCCGATGCACGCTGGTCTCTGGCCATCGGGCGCCGGGGTCATTAGACCCGTGCCAAAGCCGATGATCCCTGCCGGAGCCCGCCCATGCCCTTCACCCTTGCCACATGGAACATCAATTCCGTCAGGTTGCGCGCCGATCTGGTGGCCAAACTGCTGGCAGATGAGGCGCCCGATGTGTTGTGCTTGCAGGAATGCAAATCCCCTGTCGACAAGATCCCGGCCGAGATCTTTGCCGCGCTGGGCTATCCCCACATGGTCGCACGCGGGCAAAAGGGCTATAATGGCGTGGCGATCGTGTCGCGTCTGCCGCTGACGGATGCGGGCCAGCGCGATTTCTGCGCCAAGGGCGACGCCCGCCATGTCGCCGCCCGGCTGGACAATGGCGTGACGATCCACAACGTCTATGTGCCCGCAGGCGGCGATGAACCCGACCGCACCATCAATGAGAAATTTGGCCACAAGCTCGATTTCCTGACCGAGATGCGCGACTGGTTCGGGGCCGAGCGGCCGGGAAAATCGATCCTTGTGGGCGATCTCAACATCGCGCCGCGCGAAGATGATGTCTGGAGCCACAAACAGCTTTTGAACGTGGTCAGCCACACCCCGATCGAGATCGACCACATGGCACAGGCACAAGAGGCGGGCGGCTGGGTCGATGTGACCCGCGCCGATATTCCGCAAGGTTTGCTTTATAGCTGGTGGTCCTATCGCGCACAGGATTGGAATACGGCCGATCGCGGTCGGCGGCTCGACCACGTCTGGGCCACCGGCGATATCGCCACCGCCGCGCATAGCAGCCGCATCTTGCGCGATGTGCGCGGATGGGATCGGCCCTCCGATCATGTGCCGGTCTTTGCGACATTCGACCTTTGAGGCCTTGGCGCGGGCCCTCAGCGCACGCATATAGGGCATGAACACGCGCAGATGTGACGGAGACACCCGATGCTGGAGCTTGGAACCCCCCAAGGCACCCCCGCGGCAGCCAGTCTGATCAAGGACGGCACCGAGGCGACTTTCATGGCCGACGTGATCGACGGTAGCGCCGATGTGCCGGTGATCGTTGATTTCTGGGCCACATGGTGCGGCCCGTGCAAGACACTGGGCCCGATGCTGGAGGCCGCCGTGGTCGCCGCCCGTGGCAAGGTGCGCATGGTCAAGATCGATGTGGACCGCGAACAGCGACTGGCGGCAGCTCTGGCGCAGCAGGGATTGCCGCTGCAATCCATTCCGACGGTGGTGGCATTCTTTCAGGGCCGCCCGGTGGACATGTTCCAGGGCGCCGTGCCGCAAGGGCAGATCAAGGACTTCATCGCGCGCCTGACCGCCTTGGGTGGCGACGGCGGTCTGGCCGAGGCGCTGGAAGCGGCCGAACAGATGCTGGCCGAGGGGGCCGCGGTGGACGCGGCACAGACCTTTGCCGCGATCCTTGAGGAAGAGCCGGAAAATGTCACCGCCCTGGCGGGGCTGGCGCGGGCGTATATCGCCTTGGATCAGCTGGATCAGGCCGAAGCGGTGCTGAACGCGGCGGCCCCCGCCATCGCGAAGGCGCCGCTGCTTGAAGCGGTGCGCGCCCAGATCGCGCTGGCGCGCCAAGCGGCCCAGGCCGGGCCGCTGGCCGATCTGGAGGCCGCCGTGATGGCCAACCCCGCCGATCATCAGGCGCGCTTCGATTATGCGCTGGCGCTGCATGCCGCCGGTCAGGTGCAAGAGGCGGTGGATGCGCTTTTGGAACTGTTCCGCCGCGACCGCGACTGGAACGACGGGGCCGCCAAGGCGCAATTGTTCACGATTTTCGATGCGCTCAAGCCACAAGACCCGATCGCGCTGACCGGCCGGCGCAGGTTGTCATCGATGATTTTCGCCTGAACGTTCTGGGGGTCTGGGTCCATGCCCATGCTACGCACCGCAAACCTGCCTGACACAATCGCGGTGTTCCCGCTGCCCGGTGCGCTGTTGTTGCCGCGCACGCGGTTGCCGCTGCATATCTTTGAGCCGCGCTATCTGGCGATGTTTGACGATGCATTGAAAACGCCGCACCGCTTGATCGGGATGGTGCAACCGCGCGACGTGCCGGGATCCGAGGAAAAGCGCCTGCACAGCATCGGCTGCGCCGGGCGCGTCACCCAGTTTTCCGAGACCGAGGACGGGCGCTATCTGATCACGCTGTCGGGCATGTCACGCTTTCGCATCCGCGACGAGGTGACGGGTTTTTCCCCCTATCGCCGCTGCGACGTGTCATGGGATGGGTTTTCCGCCGATCTGGGCCCCACCGAAGAGGATCGTGGCTTTGACCGGCCGCGCTTTTTGGATCTTTTGGGCCGCTATTTCGATGCGATGGCGCTCTCGACCGATTGGAGCAGCCTGAAGGAAGCCGAGGATGAGTTGCTGATCAATTCGCTGTCGATGCTTTGCCCCTTTGACCCCGAGGAAAAACAGGCCCTGCTTGAGGCCCCGTCGCTTGGCACCCGGCGCGAAACGCTGGTGACGCTGATCGAATTTGCGCTGCGCGGGGGATCGGCCGAAGAGATGATGCAATGACCGACGACATCGTGCCGATCGACCGTCGCATGCTCGAGGCGCTGGTTTGCCCCATCACCCATGCGCCGCTCAGCTACGATGCCGAGCGTCAGGAACTGGTGTCGAAAGCCGCCAATCTGGCCTATCCGATCCGCGGCGGCATTCCGATCATGCTCGATAGCGAGGCGCGCAAGCTGGAGTGACGGGCGGCGGGCGCGGGCAGCGGTCTGCTGGAACCCACATCGGCCCCTAAAGCGCGCGGCCCTGCAACAGACGCGGCAGATCCCCGGTCAGCCCGGCCGCGTGTCGCATGAACCCCCGCCGCAATGCGGGGATGGCGCTGACCACGCCCATGCCGATGTCGCGGATCGCCCTGAGGCCTGGGTTGTCATTGGAAAACAGACGGTTCACGCCATCGGTCGCCAGCGCAAGCGCGGCGGTGTCAAAGCGTCGCCAGGATTGGTAGCGCGCCAGAACATCGGATGCGGCGATGTCTTCGCCGCGCCGTGTGGCATCGGCCAATACCTCGGCCAGCGCGGCCACATCGCGCAGCCCAAGGTTCAGCCCCTGACCCGCGATCGGATGCACGCCATGTGCTGCATCGCCCACCAGCGCCAGCCGCGTTGCCACGAAAGCATTGGCCACGCTCAAGCCCAAAGGGTAGCTGTGCCGCTGCCCGGCCAGCGTGATGTCACCCAGAAAATCGCCAAAACGCGGGCGCAGGTGATCCAGAAAGGCGGCATCATCGGCGGCCATCAGACGCTTGGCATCATCATGACGTTCCGACCAGACGATGGAGGATCGGTTGCCGGTCAGCGGTAGAATCGCCAAGGGCCCCGGCGGCATGAAGAATTGATGGGCGATCCCGTGGTGGGGGCGGTCATGCGCGATGGCCGCAACCAGCGCGGTCTGCCCGTAATTCCAGCCCGTGCGCTTGATGCCCGCGCGCGCCGCCGTGCCCGAGCGTCGCCCGTCGGCGCCCACCAGAATGCGGCCCGTCAGATCGCTGCCATCAGCCAGCGTCACCCGCGCCGCGCCGTCGGTCGCTTGCGCCACCACACTCATGCCGGGGCGGTGCGTGATCCTTGGGTGATCGTCCATCGCCGCCAGAAGTGTCCGGCGCAAATGGCGGTCTTCCAGCATGTGGCCCATCGGCCCTTCTTCCAGTTCGGCGCTGTCGAAATGGAGGAAAAACGGCGCAGCCCCTTCGCCCGCCCGCCCGTCCGAGGCCTTGATCTGCAAGATCGGCTGGGCGTGATCCGACAGCCCGTCCCAAAGCCCCAGCGCGTCCAGCATCCGCACCGAGGCCAGCGCCAGCGCATAGGATCGGCCATCGAATTGCCCGCCCATGCGGGTGTCTTGCGCCAGCGCGTCGATCACGATGCTGCTGAGCCCCGCCTGAGCACAGGCCAAGGCAAGGCAGGGCCCGTTCAGCCCGCCACCAACGATCAAGATGTCCGCATCATGCGCCATGCGTTCGACTATGGGTCGCGGGGTGGGATTGTCCATGGTGCAGACCGGTTGTAGCCTTGCCCGCGACAACATGGGCAGGGGAGAGTGGGCATGTCGGATTGGCTGTGGATGAGCGCAAGCGAACTGGGGCGGGGCATCGGCGCGGGGCGGATCGATCCGGTCGAATTGACCGAAGCCTATCTGGAGGCGGCGCGCCGGCACACCCATGGCCAGCGCATCTATGTGCGCCTGACGCCCGAGCGCGCCATCGCCGAGGCCCAAGCGGCGCATGCGCGCGCCAGGACCGGGGCGCGGCAGGGCCTGCTCGATGGGGTGCCGATCAGCTGGAAGGACCTGTTCGACACGGCGGGCACCGTGACCGAGGCGGGATCGCTGCTGTTGGAAGGGCGCGTGCCGGATGCCGATGCCGAAGTGTTGGTGCATGCGCGCGCGGCGGGCACGGTCTGTCTGGGCAAGACGCATATGTCGGAACTGGCCTTTTCCGGGCTTGGCCTGAACCCCGCCTATGGCGGCAACACCGATCCCTTGCCCGGCACGCCGCCAAATGTGAACGATCCGGCCCTTGCACCGGGCGGGTCATCGTCGGGGGCGGCGGCTTCGGTCGCCTTTGGTCTGGCGGCGGCCGGCATCGGGTCGGATACCGGCGGATCGGTGCGGGTTCCGGCGGCGTGGAACGATCTGGTGGGGCTCAAGACCACCCATGGGCGGCTGAGCCTCAAGGGTGTCGTGCCCTTGGCCGAAAGCTTTGACACGGTCGGGCCGCTCTGCCGCACGGTCGAGGATTGCGCCCGGTTGCTGGCGGTTCTGGAACGGGGCGTGGCCACCGAGTTGGGCGGGGCCAGCCTGTCGGGCGCGCGGTTTCTGGTTCTGGAACCCTATGCCAGCGATGTGCGCGATGGGCCGGGGGCCGCGTTTTCCGGTGCCCTGACCCGGCTGTCGCAGGCGGGCGCGCGGATCGAGACGGGCCGCGTGGCCGGCATCGAGGAGGCGATGGGCCTGTCGCCGGCGCTGTTTGCCACCGAAGGCTACGGCACATGGCGCGACGTGATCGAGGCCGCGCCAGACAAGATGTATCCGCGCATTCTGGAACGCTTCCGCGGTGGCAAGGATTTCAGCGCGCCCGATTATGTGGCGGCCTGGCGCCGGCTGCGCGCGCTGCGCGCGCTGTGGCTGGCGGAAACGGCGGGCTATGACGCGGTGCTGTTGCCGACGGTGGCCAACCTGCCGCCCGATGTGAACCGCCTGATGACCGACCCCGATTACTACGTCACCGAGAACCTGATCACGCTGCGCAACACGCGGGTCGGAAACCTGATGGGTCTGTGCGGGTTGAGCTTGCCCAGCGGCGTTGCCTCGTGCGGCGTGATGATGCTGGCCGCCCCCATGGCCGAGGATCGGCTGTTGCGATTGGGTGCTGCGGCCGAGGCGGTGTTGACCTGAAGGCCACAGCTTTCTGAAACCGCAATGCTTTTTGTGGACCGCCGCGCCGGGACACTGTAGCCTGTTTCCAAACGGGGCGAGATGACCCCGATGGTGAGGCAGTGCCATGGTGTTTCCCGAGCGGTTTTCGAACCTGCCCGAATATGCGTTTCCGCGCTTGCGCAAGCTGCTCGACGTGCATGCGCCGGGCGGCCCGGTCGTGCATATGACCATCGGCGAACCGCGTCACCCTTTTCCGGCATGGGTGGGCGATGTGATCGCCGACACCCTGGAAGGGATCGGGCGCTACCCCGCCAATGACGGCACGCCCGAATTGCAGATCGCCATCGCGGCCTGGATTGCGCGGCGCTATGGCGTGAGTGTCCGGGCCGATGCCCAGGTGTTGCCGTTGAACGGCACACGCGAGGGGCTGTTCAACGCCTGTCTGGCGCTGTGCCCGGAAACCAAGCGCGGGCAAAAGCCCATCGTCTTGATGCCAAACCCCTTTTATCAGGTCTATGCCGTGGCCGCGCTGGCCGTGGGGGCGGAACCCGTCTATGTGCCCGCCACCGCCGCGACGGGCGATTTGCCGGATTACGCCAGCCTTTCGCCCGAAATCCTGGATCGGGTGGCGATTGCCTATCTGTGTTCGCCCGCCAACCCACAAGGCGCGGTGGCGGATGCCGGGTGGTGGCGCGATCTGATCGCGCTGGCCGAGCGGCATGATTTCCAGATCTTCGCCGATGAATGCTATTCCGAATTGTATCGCGACATGCCCCCGCCCGGTGCGCTGGAAATCGCGGACCAGATGGGGGCCCACCCCGAGCGGGTGGTGATCTTTCATTCGCTTTCCAAGCGGTCGAACATGCCGGGCTTGCGGTCTGGTTTCGCCGCAGGTGGCGCTGACAGCATCGCGCGCCTTAAGCAGCTGCGCAATTACGCGGGCGCGCCGCTGCCCTTGCCGTTGCAGGCGGTCGCCACCCGCGCATGGGGTGATGAGGATCACGTCGAACAAAACCGTGCGCTCTATCGCACGAAATACGCCATCGCCGATGCGATCTTGGGTGATGTGCCGGGCTACATCCCCCCGCAGGCGGGGTTTTTCCTGTGGCTGCCCGTGGCCGATGGCGAAGGGGCGGCGCTGAAACTGTGGCGTGAGACAGGGGTGCGCGTGTTGCCCGGTGCCTATCTGGCGCGCGCGGTCGATGGCGTGACGCCCGGCGCCGACCGGCTCCGCGTGGCGATGGTGGCGCCCGAGGAAGAAATGCGCGACGGGCTGACGCGGTTGCGCTCATGCCTGTACGGCGAATGAGGACGGACAGGTATGGCTTATCAGACCAGACAGCGTGATCCCCTGCTCGATGACCGCATGCAGGAAATGTTGATGCGGTTTGGTCAGCAAGCGATCGGGTCCGCCCTTGTTGTTCTGGGTGCCGCGCTTGCGGCGCTTTTGTGGTCCTATGCGCCCGACGATCCCAATTTCATGGCTGCAACCGATGCCGAGCCGCAAAATCTGTTGGGGTATTTCGGCGCCTCGGTGGCCGCGATCTTGATCATGATCACGGGCTATGGCGCGGCGGTCTTGCCGCTTGTTGCTTGTGGTTGGGGTGTGCGGTTCTTGCGCAGCGACCGTGCATACGGCGCCTTGGGGCGGGTCGTGTTCTTGCCCATCGCGGTTGCGCTTGCGTCGATCCTTGCGGCCAGCATCACACCGCCGCAGTCATGGGTGCACAGCTTTGGTCTGGGCGGGCTGTTTGGGGACACGATCCTTGGCGCGGTGCTCAACGCCTTGCCGATGCCGCCGCACATCGGCCTGAAGCTCCTGGCGGCCGTGGCGCTTGCCCTTGGGCTTGCGATGACGCTGTTTGTCATGGGCGTGAACCGGGTCGAGTTCCGCCATGGGCTGCGTTTCGCATTGGTGGCGTTGGTGACAGGGTTCGCTTTTGTTTTCGGCGGTTTGCGCATGGCGGGCGCGGGTGCGGGTCGGGCCGCGACCGGGCTTGTTCGTGCGCGCACCGAACGGCAAGGCGCGGGGCAGTTTCCCCGGCGCGGCGATGGCGATGGCGATGGCGATGGTGCTGGCGATCGCACAATGCGCAAGATGCCCGTGGCGTCCGCCCCCGCCGTGCCCCATCGTGTCGCTGGCTTGCTGGCACGTTTGCCGCTGCTGCGGATGCGCGATGCGGCGGCCCGGACGGCCCCTTTCGCCGGCTTGCCGACAGATGATCATGACACCGCCGAACAAGACCGTATCCGCGCCCGCATCAGCGATGTGATCCAGTCGCGCGTGCGTCGGCCCGAGCTGGTGGCCGATCCTGTGGCGCGCCCCGCCCTTGTGCCGCCCACCGGTGCGGCGCTGCTGGCTGCGACGGCCACCGGGGGTGGCGCCCCTCAGGGCGCGCAGCGGATCGAGCCGCCGCTGACGGCCGCGCGTCGCGTGGCACCGCCCCTGTCCGCGCGCCACGCCACGACGTCCTTGGTCGCCGTCAAGGATACGACCGATGCCAGCGATCAGCCTGATGCGTCCGACGACGTCGGTTTCGACGATGACATGCCCGAGCCCGAATTCGTGGCCCGTGGCCCGGCCCCGATCCTGCCACAAGCCGAGGTGCCGCGCCGTGTGATGCAGCGCGATGTCGCGCGCAAGCCCACCCCCTCCAGACAGGCACAGGCCGATGCGCAGCCCTTGCTGCCGCTACAGGGGCGGGTCGAACCCAGCTATGAGCCGCCGTCGCTGTCGCTGTTGGAAAACCCCGACGCGATCCCGATCCATCGCCCGCATCTGAGCGATGAGGCCCTGGAGGAAAACGCCCGCATGCTTGAAAGCGTGCTTGATGATTACGGTGTGCGGGGCGAGATCGTCAGCGTGCGCCCCGGCCCCGTTGTGACCATGTACGAACTTGAACCCGCGCCGGGTCTCAAGGCCAGCCGGGTGATCGGTCTGGCCGACGATATCGCGCGGTCGATGTCGGCCCTGTCGGCGCGGGTTTCGACGGTGCCGGGGCGTTCGGTGATCGGGATCGAATTGCCCAATGAACACCGCGAAAAGGTGCTGTTGCGCGAACTTCTGAGCCATCGCAGCTTTGGCGACGGCAACCACCGCCTGCCGCTGGCCCTTGGCAAGGATATCGGCGGTGATCCGATCATCGCCAACCTGGCCAAGATGCCGCATCTGCTGATCGCGGGCACCACCGGGTCGGGGAAATCGGTGGCGATCAACACCATGATCCTGAGCCTGCTTTACAAGCTGTCGCCTGAAGAATGCCGGATGATCATGATCGACCCCAAGATGCTGGAACTCAGCGTCTATGACGGCATCCCGCATCTGTTGTCGCCGGTTGTGACCGATCCGAAAAAGGCGGTTGTCGCCCTCAAATGGGTCGTGGGCGAGATGGAGGAACGCTACCGCAAGATGTCCAAGATGGGCGTGCGCAACATCGATGGCTACAACGGCCGCGTCAAGGATGCGCTGGCGCGGGGCGAGATGTTCAAGCGCACCTATCAGACGGGCTTTGACGATGTCACCGGCGATCCGGTGTTTGAAACCGAAGAATTCATGCCTGTGCCCATGCCCTTCATCGTCGTGATCGTCGATGAGATGGCCGATCTGATGATGGTCGCCGGCAAGGAAATCGAGGCCTGCATCCAGCGTCTGGCCCAGATGGCGCGCGCCAGCGGTATCCACCTGATCATGGCCACCCAGCGCCCGTCGGTCGATGTGATCACCGGCACCATCAAGGCCAATTTCCCGACGCGGATTTCCTTTCACGTCACATCGAAGATCGACAGCCGCACCATTCTGGGCGAACAGGGTGCCGAACAGCTTCTGGGCATGGGTGACATGCTTTACATGGCCGGCGGCGCCAAGATCACCCGCATTCACGGCCCCTTTGTGCGCGACGAAGAGGTCGAGGAAATCGTGCGCCATCTCAAATCCTTTGGCCCGCCCGTCTATGCCACGAGCGTGCTGGAAAGCCCCGATGAGGATCGCGAAAGCGATATCGATACGGTTTTGGGCCTGAACACTGGCGGCAACACCGATGGCGAAGATGCGCTTTACGATCAGGCGGTGGCCATCGTGATCAAGGATCGCAAATGTTCCACCTCCTACATCCAGCGCAAGCTGGGTGTGGGCTACAACAAGGCCGCGCGTCTGGTCGAACAGATGGAAGAGGCGGGGCTGGTCAGCACGGCCAACCACGTTGGCAAGCGGGAAATCCTTGTCCCCGAGCAAGATTGATCGGCGATTGCCTGACAGTTGCGTGAGCGGCACGCAAACCGCTTCATCGCGGGATGAAAAAGCCTATCTTGGGCCCATGAAACATCTGTGCCTTCTTTTTGCCCTGAGCTTTGGCGCGGCTCTGCCTGCGCGGGCCGAGCTTGTGTCGCTGGCTGATCTGTCGGGCTATTTCAACACGCTCGAGACCGCAGCGGGCCGTTTTCGTCAGATCAACGCCGATGGCTCGGTTTCGACCGGCGATATCTATCTGCATCGGCCGGGGCGGATGCGGTTCGAATATGACAGCGAGGATCTTTTGGTGATTGCGGGCGGTCAGCAGGTGGCGATTTTCGACGGACGTTCGAACAGCGTTCCCGAGCAATACCCGCTGTCAAAGACACCCTTGAACCTGATCCTTGCGCGCCGTGTCGATCTGGCCGGATCGGGCATGGTGATCGGCCATGGCACGGATGGCACCACCACGCGGGTTCTGGCGCAAGACCCGGACCGCCCCGAAAACGGCACCATCGAGCTGGTGTTTTCCGATGATCCGATTGCGCTGCGCGAATGGGTGATCACCGATGCCACCGGGGCGCAGACCATGGTGGTGTTCGACGATCTGACCAGGGGCGGGCAGCTGTCGTCGAGACTTTTCAACATCACCGCGGAAATTCAGGAACGCGGCCGCAATTGACGGCCGTCAGCGGCGGCAGCGTTCCAATTGCCCGCGATACATCTCTGCCCGCGCGGCCACGTCATCGGCCACGCGCAGTAACCATGCCTTGGAATTGTGGCTGCCGCGCGCAAAACCCGAATGACCTTCGTGATAGGCCAGGTACTGGTTGCGGGCGTCGGTCAGCGCGATGCCGTTTCGGTCACGGGTGCGGTTCATGTACCAGCCCATGAAATCAGAGGCGTCATCGATATCGGTCCGGCGCGCACGTCGTTTGCCGGTTGCGGCGCGATACTCATCCCATGTTCCATCCAGCGCCTGGCTGTAGCCAAAGGCCGAGCTTGCGCGCCCCATAGGAATGAACCCAAGGGCATAGCGATGTGGTGGTCGCGCCCCGCCCACAAAGCGGCTTTCTTGATGAAAGGTGGCCATCTGGACGTGAACCGGCACGCCCCAGCGCCGTTCGGTCCGCTGCATGGCCCGCATGTATTGCGGCCGTTCCGACGCAAAGGCACAGCCATCATCAAGGTTGCGCGGCGCTCTGGTGGTTCCTCTGCCTTCGCCGCAGCCAGCCGCGAGCAAAGCAAACGAACCGACGATAAAAGACCGTCTTTTCATGATTCTTGCCTGTTATTTCTGCTCTGGTCCGATTTTTTCGGATTTCTTGGCGCAAAGTGTAGCTGCAAAGCGTCCCCAAGGGAATGCTGAGTGTTGGGTACATTTACAGCAAAAACGACAATGTGACTGGCAAGGTCGCCACCGACATCAAGGTCGAGACCATGACAAGACCGGCCACCGCATCGGGATCGGCGCGATAGCGTTCGGCCAGAAGATAGGAGGTCACGGCGACAGGTGTGGCCAGTTGCAAGACCAGAACGCCAAAGGCTGTAGGCTCCAGCCCAAAGGCCCGGCCGGCGGTCACACCCGCCGCCAGCCCGAGCGCCAGCTTGATCCCCGACAGCCAGACGGCGCGCCCGATCAGCCCCGGCTTCAGCCGCGCGATGGCCACCCCCAGCGTGATCAGCAGCAATGGAATGGACATCTGTCCGATCAGCCCCAGCGCCCGGGTGATCCAATCGGGTGTCTGCCATCCCATCGTCAGGAACAGCCCACCCAAGAGGGCCGACCAAAGCAGCGGCTCGCGCAACAGCTTGCTCGGCGCGGCCCCCCCCGCCACCAGCCACAGACCGATGGTGGAACTTAGGATCGCCATCACCGCAAACACCACCACGGCCATTCCCAGCCCTGCGTCGCCAAAGGCGAAAAGCGCCAAGGGCAGCCCCAGATTGCCCGTATTGCCGAACGCCAGCGGCGCGACATAGGCGGCCCGATCCAGCCCCAGCGTGGCGACCAAGGCCCAGCTTAGCGCGATCACCCCCCCATAGGCGACCAGTGCCGCAAGGCTGAGCGCGGTCAACGCAGCGGGCGCGATATCGGCTTGCATCAGTGCGGTAAAGATCAGGCACGGCACCGCCAGCGTCATCGCCATGCGGGTGACGAACTCGGTCGGGTAATCATAGCCAGCCCGCGCCCAGACAAAGCCGATGCTGCCCAGCAGGAAAACAGGCGCCACAATCGCCAGCACCGTCAGAACGATTTCCACACCCTGATCCCTTCACCAAGTGCCGCGACTCATGGACAATCCCCCCATGCGCGCGTTATCCAGCAGCTTCAAGAGGGTTGCGCTTTATGCTGAAAAGCACGGCAAAGTTTGGTCTGGGTCAGGTGGTGCGGCATCGCAAGCACCCGTTTCGCGGTGTCATTTTCGATATCGACCCGCAATTTGCCAACACCGATGAATGGTACGCCGCCATCCCCGAAGAGGCGCGCCCGGCAAAAAACCAGCCATTCTATCACCTGCTGGCCGAAAACGATCAGACCTATTACGTCGCCTATGTGTCCGAGCAGAACCTGGTGCCCGACGACAGCGGCGAGCCGGTCGATCACCCCGATCTGCCCGATCTGTTCGGTGAATTCCGCGATGGCCGCTATCCGCTGGAATTCCAGTTGAACTGATCGGCGCCAAGATCAGTCGATGGGCCGCCCTTCGGCTTTCCACGCGGAAAATCCGCCCTCCATTTCGGCGACATTCGCAAGCCCCATATCCTGAAGCGTCCTGGTCGCCAGCGCCGACCGCCATGCGCCCGCGCACACAAGAATAAGCCGCTTGTCGGTGGCAAGGCTTTCCTTGTGATAGGGGCTTGCGGGATCGACCCAGAATTCGAGCATGCCGCGCGGGGCATGGATCGCGCCGGGCAGACGCCCCTCGCGTTCCAGTTCGCGCGGATCGCGGATGTCGACGAAAACTGCACGCCCCGCCGCGACCTCGGCCGCGGCGGTGTCGGTGGACAGGCTGGTGATGGTGGCCTTTGCCGCCATCACCATGTCCTTCACGGGTGTGATCGCCATCGCTCAATACCCCAGCGCGATGCCATCCTTGCGCGGGTCCGACCCGCCTTCGAGCACGCCATCGGGATGGATGTGGATCGCCTGACTGCCGCCGATGGGCAGGTTGGGGGTCACAAGCTTGTGGCCCTTTGCCTCAAGCGCTGCGCGCACATCCGCGCCATAGCCGCGTTCGATCTTCAACTCGCCCAGTTCCGCGAATGTCCGGGGGGCATCGATCACCTGCTGCGGGCGCAGGCCGTAATCGACGACATTGGTCACGAACCGCGCATGGCCCGCCGCCTGATAGGCCCCGCCCATCACGCCAAAGGGCATCACGCTGCCATCGGCCAGCTTGAGCATCGCGGGGATGATGGTGTGCATTGGCCGCTTGCCGCCAGCGGCCTCGTTCGCATGGCCTTCGGCCAATGTGAAGCCCGCGCCACGGTTGTGGAACAGGATGCCGAACTTGTCCGAGGCCAGACCCGAGCCAAAGCTGTGGAAGATCGAATAGATCATCGACACCGCCATGTGGTCGCGGTCGACGACGGTGATGTAGATGGTTTCCTTGTGCACCGCCTCGGAGGTGCGGTTGGCATCCGCCATTGCGTGGTTCGGGTCGATCAGGGCCGCCAGCTTGCGCGCCGTGTCCTTGGACAACAGGTGGTCAAGCCGGGTCATGTGATCGGGGTCGGCCAGAAAGCGGTTGCGCGCGTCATAGGCAAGCTTGGTCGCCTCGGCCTCAAGATGCACACGCTCGGCACCCCATGGGTCGAGCGCGGCAAGGTCAAAGTTTTCGAGGATGTTCAACAGCAGCATCGCCGTTGCACCCTGTCCGTTGGGGGGCAGTTCGATCAGTTCTGCGCCACGGTACTGTGACCGGAGGGGCGTGACATAATCAGCCTGTTGGGCGGCGAAATCGGCCTCGGTATGGGTGCCGCCAAGGGCGCGCAGGCTGGCCACCATATCGGCGGCCACCTCACCTTCGTAGAAACCGGCGCGGCCTTGGGCTGCGATGCGCTTGAGCACCTCGGCCTGACCGGGGGCGGCGAAGCGCGCGCCGATGCGGGGGGCATGGCCCGCCATGAGGAACCGGCTTTGCGCAGCCTCACCCTTGAGGGACGCGGCCGATTCGTTCCAGTCCGCCGCCACTCGCGGCGCAACGGGAATACCGGCAACGGCATAATGTATCGCAGGCGCCAGCACCTGATCGAGCGGCATCCGCCCATGGTCGCCATGCAGCTTGCAAAAACCTGCGACCGCACCCGGCACAGTCACCGCATGGGGCGAATCGAGCGGCATGGTCGCATGGCCGGCAGCGCGCAATGCGGCGGCACTCAGACCTGCGGGCGCACGCCCCGAGGCATTCAGCCCGATGATGTCATCCGATCCCGGTGTCTTGATCACGGCGAACATGTCGCCGCCGATGCCGGTCATCTGCGGCTCACAAAACCCCAAAAGGATTGCCGCCCCAATCGCGGCGTCCACGGCATTGCCGCCTGCCTGCAAGATGCCGATGGCGGTCTGCGCGGCCAAGGGGTGCGACGTGGCGCACATGCCCTGATCGGCGAAAACGGCCGATCGGCCGGGCTGGTGAAAATCGCGCATCGGTTGTCCCTCCCTCGTGCAACGTGGGCGCAAGGTAACCGGGGGCGCGGCGAGGGCAAGGGGGGACCGAAAAAGGTCGCTACGCCGATCCGGCCGCCTTGGGGGCGAAAGGCGGCCATGACGGGCCTCGACGTCGCGCGCTGGCTGGGGGCTGTGTCACGCGACGCCGAGGGTAGCCAAGACGCTACCTGTGCGAGTTTCCGCCCCAAAAAGGCAGCGGTGCGGACCAATTGGGTCAATCACAAGGCGTTTTGCGTCTATTGTCGATGTGTTGCGATGCGGGGCAGGTGGAAGCGCAGGATGTTTTGCCCGCTTTGCCGCGACAGGCACAGCGCCTGGGCCATGCCGTGCAAAAGCGGCCACCCAAACCCCCCTTCGGGCAGGGTCAGCGGATCATCCGGATCGATGGCTGGCCACGCGATGCCCGGCAATTGCCCATCGGGCATGGGCAGGCCACGGTCCCGCAAGGTGATCTGCAAGCCACCCCGGTCATCCGCAATATCCAGCCCGATCATCGCCTTGATCGTGTCGCCGACGGGATAGGCGTGTTCGACGATGTTGTTGCAGGCCTCGGCCAGAGCGATCTGGGCGCGGTCGCGCAAATCACGATCGATGCCTTTTTCCTGCAAGCTGGCATCGACTGCAATCAGCGCGGCGCGCACCGCCCCAACCTCGGCGCAGAAGCAAACGCTGATCAGGTCACCATGCCCCTCGCGCCAGCTTGGGCCGGTCATGGTGTGGCCGAAGGTTGCGCATTGCGCGCGGCGACGGCGGCCTGTGCGTCAGGGTGAATGGGAAATACCGTGGTCATGCGCGTCAGCGTCATCACCTTGTCGACCGCGGGCGTCAGCCCAGCCAATTCCAGCACCCGACCCGCGCCCAGAAGCTTGCGCGCCGCCACAAGGGCGCCCAGCCCGCTCGAATCAAGGAAATCCACCTTGGCCAGATCCAGAATGACATCGCCGCTGCTGCCCGATACCAGATCGCGGAAGCGGTCCTTGAACGCGATGGCGACGCTGGCATCGATGCGGCTGTCGTCCACCCGCAAGATGCCGAATGTGCCGTGGCTCTTGAAACTCAAATTCATGGCATGGTCTCGGCGCAAAGCTTTGCTATGGTTTAGGGAGAAAGTCTTACCAACCGGTGAGCGACGCAGGAAAAGGGCCGAAAGATGCATGAGGTGGTGATCGCGGGCGCAGCGCGTACGCCGATGGGTGGCTTTCAGGGCGAATTGACCGCGGCCAGCGCGGCCGATCTGGGCGGTGTGGCCATTGCCGCCGCGCTGGCGGATGCCGGTGTCGCGGCCCATGCCGTGGATGAGCTGTTGATGGGCTGCGTTCTGCCCGCTGGTCAGGGTCAGGCGCCGGCGCGTCAGGCGGGCTTTGCGGCGGGCCTTCCCAAGCAGGTGCCTGCCACAACTCTCAACAAGATGTGCGGCTCGGGCATGAAGGCCGCGATGCTGGCCTGGGATGCGCTGGCGCTGGGCCGCGCCGATGTCGTGGTCGCGGGCGGAATGGAATCGATGAGCAACGCCCCCTATCTTTTGCCGGCCATGCGCGACGGCGCGCGGATGGGCCACGCGCAGGCACAAGACCACATGTTCCTCGATGGGCTGGAAGACGCCTATGACCGCGATGAAAAAGGCGCGCGCCGCCTGATGGGCAGCTTCGCCGAGGATTGCGCCGAGGCGTTCCAATTCACCCGCGCCGATCAAGATGCCTACGCATTGGGATCGCTGGAAAATGCGCTGAACGCCATCGCCATGGGCGCATTCATGGCCGAAGTTGCCCCCGTGACCCTGCACGGCCGCAAGGGCGCGAAGGTGATTTCGCGCGATGAGCAGCCGGGCAATGCGAGACCCGAAAAGATCCCGCTCTTGAAGCCCGCGTTCCGCACGGGCGGCACGGTGACCGCGGCCAATTCCTCGTCGATTTCGGACGGGGCGGCGGCGCTGGTGATGGCACGCCGGGCCACCGCCGAGGCGCAAGGGCTGCGCCTGCGCGCGCGGGTGCTGGCTCACGCCAGCCACGCGCAAGAACCCGCGCTTTTTGCCACCGCGCCCGTCGGCGCAGCGCGCAAGCTGCTCGACCGGCTGGGCTGGTCGGTGGATGATGTCGATCTGTGGGAGGTGAACGAGGCTTTTGCCGTGGTCCCCATGGCCTTCATGCGTGAAATGGGGGTGCCGCGTGACACGATGAATGTGCATGGCGGGGCCTGTGCGCTGGGCCATCCCATCGGGGCTTCGGGGGCGCGGATCATGGTGACGCTTTTGAACGCCCTGGAACGCCACGGGCTGAAACGTGGGGTCGCCGCGATCTGTATCGGCGGCGGCGAGGGCACGGCCATCGCGATCGAGCGGGTGTGAGGGGGGCGTTTTCCGCAAGGAAAACGCACGGGAAAACCGGGGTTTTCCCACGCGCAAAACTTGCGTTTTGCGCCCCGCTCACCCTTCGGTCGGATCAGACCCGATAAGTTCGGGCGCGCTCAAAAGGCGCGGTACCGCTTCGACCCGGGGCGCATCTTGCAACTCGGGTGCGGGGGATTGGACCACCTGCATCGCCTCGAGCTTGCGGGCCGATGGCAGCACCCGCGCCTCGAGCGAGCCCATCGCCTTGTTGTAGCTTTCCACCGATCGGGTCAGCGACTGTCCCAGCTTTTGCAGATGCGCAGAAAAGACCGACAGGCGTCCATAGAGATCCTTGGCCTCTTGGTGGATTGCGACGGCGTTCTGGGCAACCGCTTCTTGCTGCCAGCCAAGGGCGATGGTTCTGAGCAGCGCGATGAGCGTCGAGGGTGTGGCGATGACCACGCGCGCGCGCATCGCGCGCTCCAAAAGCGCCGGGTCGCTTTCCACGGCCGCTGACAAGAACACATCGCCCGGAATGAACATCACCACGAAGTCGGGTGTATCGATCAACAGTTCGTGGTATTTCTTGGACGACAAGAGCCGCACATGGTCGGCCACCTGGCGCGCATGGCGTGTGATGGCGCTATCGCGTGCCTCGGGCGTGTCAGCCTCCAGCGCATCCAGATACCCATCGAGCGAGGTCTTGGCATCGATCACCAAAGACCGCCCACCGGGCATCTTTACGACGGCATCGGGGCGCTGCAGCCCGTCTTCGGTGCGGTGGCTGGTCTCGGTTTCGAAATCCACATGCTCGGCCATGCCGCTCAGCTCGAACACCTGGCGCAGCTGCATCTCGCCCCAGCGCCCGCGCGTTTTGGGCGCGCGCAGCGCTTGCACAAGCTTGCGGGTTTCGCCCGACAGCTGCGCCTGACCCAGCGTCAGATGTTCCACCTGTTCGCGGATGGCGCCATAGGCGTCGGTGCGGTGCTTTTCCATCTCGCGCAAGATCGTATCGAACGCGCCCAGCCGCTCGTTCAGTGGCTTGACCATGCCGTCGATGGCTTTCTGCCGGGCGTCCAATTCGGCGCGGGCGGTTTCGGCATGCGTGGTAAAGCGTTCGCTCACCCGGTCCAGAAAAGCGCGGGAATTGCCCTCCAGCACGTCGCTGGCCAGCGTCTTGAACTGGTTTTGCAGCGCCGCGTTCAGGCCGCGCAATTCCTCAAGCCGTGCGGAATGGCTTTTTTCGACGGTCTCAAGCCTGGCTTCGGCCTGATTGAGCGCACCCAGCAGGCCATCGCGATCTTCGCGCAGGTCGGTCAGGGCCTGTTCCAGCTGTGGCAGACGTTCGGCGCGTGCCTCGTGCACGGCGATCTGGCGGCGCAGGGTTTCGATCTCGGCCAGACCACGCCTGGCCCGTCCGAGATGCACACCGCGCCAGACCAGCATGGCGATCAGCACCAGCACGACCAGCAGCACCACCAGCAGATAGGCTGGCAACGGGTCGACGTCCGCCCCAAAGGGTGATGCAGCGCGCACCGACGCGGCGAGCGCATCGAGAAAGGCAAAGACAGGGGCGTTTTCCATGGCTTATGTCCGCCCAAAGAGTTTTTCGATATCGCTCAGTTCCAGCGCGACAAAGGTGGGCCGCCCATGGTTGCACTGGCCCGATCTTGGCGTCGCTTCCATCTCGCGCAAGAGCGCGTTCATCTCATCGGCGGTCATGCGGCGGCCTGTGCGGACCGATCCGTGACAGGCCATGCGCGACAGCACCGCGTCAAGCCGCGCCCGCAGCGCCTCGGACCGGTCCAGATCGACGATCTGATCGAGAATGTCGCGCACAAGCGGTTCGACCGCGCCCGTGCCAAGCAGGGCCGGGGTTTCGCGCACCGCGATGGTGCCGGGGCCAAAGGGCTCGATCATCAGCCCAAGGGTGGCCAGATCGTCCGCATGCGCAAGCAACCGGGCGGCCCCGTCACCCAGTGTCACGATTTCCGGGATCAACAGCGCCTGACGCGCCACGCCGGTCGCCTCCATCTGGCGCTTGAGGCGTTCATAGACCAACCGCTCATGGGCGGCATGGGCATCGACGATCACAACGCCGGTTTCGGTCTGGGCGATGATGTAGTTTTCGTGCACCTGCGCGCGGGCGGCCCCCAAGGGGCGGGTCATCACCTCGGGCGGTGGTGGCGCGTCGTCGATGCGGGCGGTCGGGATCCATGGCGCGGGGGCTTCGGCCAGGTGTGGCGCTTGCCAGTCGCGGGCGCGCGACAGGCTTGTCTGGCTGGGGCGGTCCATCTGATAGACGCGCGGGGGGGCACCCGTCTCGGGGCGAAAGGCGGCCAGCATGCCATCGCGCATCGTCGTGGCGCTTTGCGGGCCCGCCCCCGCCAGCGCATGGCGCAGCGCCGACACGATCAGCCCGCGCACCAGATCGGGGTCGCGAAAGCGCACCTCGGCCTTGGCGGGATGGACATTCACATCGACCCGTTCGGGGGGGCAGTCCAGAAACAGCGCCGCCGCCGGATGGCGGTCGCGCGCCAGCACGTCCATGTAGCCCGCGCGCAGCGCGCCATAAAGCAGCTTGTCGCGCACCGGGCGGCCGTTGACGAACAGGAATTGCGCGACCGATGCGCCGCGCGACGCGGTGGGCAGGCTGGCATAGCCGCGCAATCCCAGCCCGTCGCGCGTGGCATCGATGCGCAGCGCGTTGTCGATGAATTCCCGCCCCAACAGCCCGCCAAGCCGCCCGGCCAGCGCATCAAACATGTCGCCACTTTCCGCATCGGCCCGCAGCACCACGCGCCCCTCATCGGTCATGTCCCTGAGGGTGAAACCCACACCGGGTTGCGCCATCGCAAGACGGCGGACCACATCGGTGATCGCCTGCATTTCGGCGCGGTCGCTGCGCAGGAATTTCAGCCGTGCGGGGGTGGCATAGAACAGATCGCGCAATTCCACGATGGTGCCCCGTGACAGGGCGGCTGGGCGCAGGCCATCCATCACCCCGCCCTCGACGGCAATTTCATGCGCCGCAAGACCCGCGGTGCGGCTGGTGATTTTCAGCCGCCCCACCGCGCCCAGCGACGGCAACGCCTCGCCGCGGAAGCCGAAGCTCTGGATGTTGAGCAGATCGCTGCCGTCGATCTTGGAGGTGGCGTGACGCGCCAGCGCCAAGGGCAGATCCTCGGGGCCCATGCCACAGCCATCATCGGTGACGCGGATCAGCGACTTGCCGCCATGGGCCACCTCGATCAGCACGCGCCGCGCCCCCGCGTCGAGCGCGTTTTCCACCAACTCCTTCACCGCCGAGGCCGGACGTTCCACGACCTCGCCCGCCGCGATCCGGTTGATCGCGGCTTCATCCAATTGGCGGATGAGGGGACGGCTCATATTGGGGTCATCACCAGACATACCGCTAAACCTAGCATGTCCCCCGGGGTCGGGCCAAGGGCCGAGCGGTCAATTTCCGGGGGATAAGCCCGTCGGCTGGCCAACCACGACGAAATGCAGATCCTCCGGGCGCAACAGGCGGGCGGCCACGCGGCGCACATCCTCGAGGGTCACGGCCTCCACATAGGCGTTGCGATTGGTGACATATTCAACGGGGATGTCATCGGATTGCATCGCCGCCAGAATGCCCGCGATCGTGCCATTGCCGTCGAAACGCAGCGGGTATTCGCCGGTCATGTAGCGGATCGCATCGTCAAGTTCCTGTTGCGTGACGCCGTTTGCCGCCAGATCGGCCCATTGCTGTTTCACCACATCGATGGCTTGGCCCATCAGATCGTTCGAGGATGAAAACTGTCCCAGCATCCCGGGCGACAGATCGGCCAGCGACAGGAAGGTGCCAATGCCATAGGTCAGGCCGCGGGCCTCGCGCACCTCTTTCATCAGGCGCGACTGAAAGCCACCACCGCCAAGGATCTGGTTCAGCACAAAGGCCGCGAAGAAATCGGGATCGTCGCGGTCGATCCCCAGATGGCCGAAGAAAGCGACCGATTGCGGGCTCGGGAAATCGATGACCGTTACCCCGCCGTCCAGCGCGAAATCGGCGGGGCCCGGCCGCGCCGGGGCCTCGGGCGGCAGATCGCCCAGAATGCGGTCGATCAGCGCGCCCAATTCCACAGGCGTGATATCGCCCGCGGCACCCACCACCACGCGTCCCCGCGTCAGCGCCGCGCGATGGGCCGCCACGATATCCTCGCGCGTCAGCGCGGCCACGCTTTCGGCCGTGCCTGTCTGGGCCGTGCCATAGGGGTGATCGCCATAGGCGAGCCGGTTGAAGGTCGTGCCGGCGATGTCATCGGGGTCGCGGGCATTGCCTTCGATCATCGCCAGAACCTGAGCGCGCACCCGCTCGATGGCAACCGCGTCAAAGCGTGGCTCATTCAAGGCACGGCGCAACAGATCGGCCGCCTGATCGCGGTTCTCGCTCAGCATCCGGGCGCTGATGGTGACGGCATCGCGCGCGCTGTCAAAGTCGAAACTGGCTGCCAGCCCCTCGCGCGCGGCGGCAAAGCCTTGCGCATCCAGATCACCCGCACCTTCTTCGAGCAGACCCATCATCAGATGGGTGGCGCCGCGGGCGCCGGGCGGGTCCAGGACCGAGCCGCCGACAAACCAGAATTCCAGCGCCACAAAGGGGATCGAGGCGTCTTCGACCAGCCAGGCCTTGATGCCGCCGGGGGATGTGACCTCGTCGATCTTGATCGTGGTGGCCGTGGCGGCGGCGGGAAAGGCGAGACATGCCGCGATCAGGGCGGCTGCGATGCGGGTGATCATTGGCTGACCTCTGTGGGTTCGGGCCGAAGCAAAAAGCCTGTGACGGTCGCCGGGTCGCTGAACAGGCGCCGGGCGGCGGTCATCACATCATCGGGCGTGACGGCGGCCAGAACATCGGGCCAGCCCTGAATGTCGGCCACGCTCAACCCCGAGGCAAGATCCATCCCCCAGCTGCGGGCGAGCGATTGGGTGTTGTCTTCTTCGTAGATCTTGCCGGCCTCGATCTGAAACCGGATGCGCGCAAAATGATCGGCATCGATGCCATCGGCCAGCAAGCTGTCGATCATGCGCCAGATATCGGCCTCGGCCTCCTCCAGCGACAGGCCGGGGACAGGCACGTTGATCAGGCTGAACCCCGAAGGATCAACGCCGGTCGGGTCGTAAAAGGCTGCGGCGTAAAGCGAGCGTTCTTCCTCGATCTGCAACCGGCGCGCCATCAGCGATGTCTGGCCGCTGCCGCCCAGCAATTCGGCCAGATAGACCAGCGCGGCCGCTTCGGCCTGATCGCCGGGTTCGCGCACCGGGGCCAGCATCTGGATCGAAACATAGGGATTGGCCACGCGGGCATCGGCAAGATGGACGCGGCGGTCGGCAATATGGGGCGGTTCGGTTGGGCGGGCGCGGTTGGGCAAGCGGTCCGACGCGGGGATCGCCCCGTAATGCGTTTGGGCGAGGGCGCGCACGTCATCGGGGCTGACCGCACCCGCCACGATCAAGATCGCGTTGTTGGGGTGATACCATGTGTCATAAAAGGCGCGGGCATGGTCGGCTGACAAACGCTCCATCTCGTGGCGCCAGCCGATCACGGGGATGCGGTAGGGGTGGTTGAGAAACAAAGCCGCGCGCATCTGTTCATTGAAAAGCGCGCCGGCCGAACTTTCGGTGCGCTGGGCGCGTTCCTCAAGAATGACCGAGCGTTCGGTGTCCACCTCGACAGGGTCGAAAACCAGATCGCGCATCCGGTCGGCTTCCATCTGCATCATCAGGCCAAGCCGGTCGGCGGCGACGCGCTGAAAAAAGGCGGTGTAATCCCAGGACACAAACGCATTGTCCGACCCGCCATTGGCCTCGACCACGCGGCTGAATTCGCCCGATGCCACATCGTCGGTCGCCTTGAACATCAGGTGTTCGACGAAATGCGCAATCCCCGAAAGGCCCGGTGGTTCATCGGCGGCACCCACGCGATACCAGACCATATGGGTCACGGCCGGGGTGCGGTCATCGGCGATCACCACGACCTGCATGCCATTGTCGAGATAGAATTCGGTCACCTCGCCTGCGGCTTGCGCCAGCATCGGGGGCAGGCTCAGCAAAAGGGTCAGACCCAATCTGGTCGCAACATGGCGCAGCATGCACATCCTCCGGTTGGGGTGCTGTGGTCGGCAAGATAACCGTAGGCCATCAGGGATCAACCGTGGCTGACAAAGCCGTGAGCGGCCTTAGTCCCGGTCAAGGCCTTCGGGTGGGGCGGCAGGCGTGCGCACACCCGCGCGGCGCAGGCGCGCCAATTCGGCATAGGTGTCAAGCGACATGTCGCGATAGGCGCTGAAATAGACATTGGTGTTAAACAGGCGTTCCAACAGGCGCCCCCTGTTCTCGCGGCGGAAATCCAGATCCTCGCGCGCCAGCACATCGCGGATGTCGGGTGACACGCCAAAGCGTGCGGCATAGGCGGTGATGCCGCCCGCCTGTTGGTTGCCGCGATCGGGATTGCCGCCCAAGGCGCGGACCGCGTCGCCTTGCGGATCGGGATCGGTGCGGTTCACCCCCCCCGGTGTCGGCTCTGGCAGCAAGCTCAGGTCTTGGGGAACCTCGATCGGTCGGGTCGGCAGGATCGAGAATTCATCCGGGCCGGATTCGGTATTGCGGATGTTCATCAGACGTGGATCGCCCCCGCCGCAGGCCACCAGCGCGATCAGCGCGGCACCAAGCGTCAGGCTGGAAAACAGGCGCGGCATGCAACGATCCTTCGTCATCCTCGGGGTCGGGGTCTATCGCAAATCTCAGGCCCCGTCACGGTCCATCTTGCTGTCATTGGCAAAGATCAGCAAGCCAAAGGCCCCCGCGAAGATGCCGATATCGGCGATGTTGAATGCAAAGGGGTTATGGACCCCGCAGCATGACATGTTCAGAAAATCCGCCACGGCCCCGTAGAGCAGGCGATCAAGGGTGTTTCCCAGCGCCCCGCCGATCACCGCGCCGGCCGATATCAGCGCGATGGGCCGTGTCAGCCCGTGCTTGGCCCACCACAAAAGCCAGCCCGTGATACCTAGCGCCAAGGCAATCAGAAGCCAGCGCATCACCTCGGGGCCACCCGAAAACAGGCCGAAATTGATGCCGGTGTTCCAGCCCATCTTGAAGGTCAGATAGGGGGGGGCCACCTCGATGATGCCGCGTGTGGCCAGATCCATGGCATGGACCACGACGTATTTCGAAATCTGGTCCAGCGCAAACCAGAGGGCGCTGGATAACAGGACAAGACGCATGGTGGCTTCCCCGCTTGGGCCTTTGGGTCGAAATAGGTCATCGCGAAACCGATGACCAGCGTGCCCAAGGC
>NZ_CALAHQ010000084.1 GCF_937892565.1 uncultured Roseicyclus sp.
TAACTGTCGGATATAAACGGTCAGTTGGGCATAATTTGCGAAAGTGTGCGGCACATGAATGGGGATGACGATCTGCTTGATCCAATTTGGCTGAACGATGTCATCACGCGAGAGCTTGAATTCATTCGCAATGTTGGCACGCACAAGAACCTGCTGATGGCCACATCAAACCAAGGCGCTTATGAGGCATTCCTGATGCTCATGCTGGCGCGGCAAGATGGGTTTCCCGTTTACCAGACGCTTGAGCAGATCCAGTCGCGCTATGCCAGCCAGTCCGGCATCATCAAGCGGTTGCGCATGCTGCGCGACGCCGGCCTTATCGAGGCCAAACCGGGCCGCAAGGGGTCTGAGGTGCGTTTGGCGCCGTCCAAGGACATCATCGCCGAGTTTGCCCGCTTGCTCGATCACAAGTACAATCGGTCTCACTGAGTGTTCTGGCGCGGCTGAACGGCATGCGATGCCTGGCCTTCGGGCGATGGCACGCGGTGATGCACCGATAGGTCCGGCCTGATCCGGGGTGACTGTTGCACGCCGATGGCCGATGGCAAAGCGCGGCAACTGGTCTCGCCCCGACACGGCATGGAACAGTAGACGTTCGGTCGTTTGTGTACTATGGCATACCAAACCTAGAGCCCATGGGGATTGCCATGACCGATCAGACCACGCCCGACATCATCATCACCAAGGTCGACGAAGCGCCCGAGCTTGCCTCGGCTTCGCTTTTGCCGATCGTCCGCAGCTTTGCCGCGGCCGCTGGCGTCAGCATCGGCACGCGGGATATCTCGCTTGCCGGGCGCATCCTTGCCGCCTTTCCCGACGCGCTGACGCAGGCGCAACGCGTCCCCGATGATCTGGCCATTCTGGGCGATCTGGTAAAGACCCCGCAGGCCAATGTGGTCAAGCTGCCCAATATCTCGGCCTCGGTGCCGCAACTGGTGGCAGCCATCCGCGAATTGCAGGGCCAAGGCTATGCTGTTCCCGATTTTCCCGAAGCACCCGCCACCGACGCCGAAAAATCGGCCCGTGCGAAATACGACGCGATCAAGGGTTCGGCGGTGAACCCGGTCTTGCGCGAAGGCAATTCCGATCGCCGCGCAGCCAAGGCCGTCAAAGCCTATGCACAGGCCAATCCGCACCGCATGGGCGACTGGTCGGCGGCCAGCAAGACGCGCGTGGCCTCCATGCCCGCGGGGGATTTCCGCTCGAACGAGATGTCATCCACCCTGCCCAAGGCGGCCACGGCCAGGATCGTGCTGACCACCGCGGATGGCGTCGAGCATGTTCTGAAAGCGGGCGTCAGCTATCCCGCCGGCACCGTGGTCGACACGACCTACATGAGTGCTGCGGCCCTTGATGCCTTTCTTGCGGCCGAAATCGACAAGACCAAAGCCGAAGGCGTGCTGTTCTCCATCCACCTCAAGGCCACGATGATGAAGGTCTCGGATCCGATCATCTTTGGCCATGCGGTACGCGCCTTCCTTGCGCCCGTGTTTGCCGAATTCGGCGATCAGATGGCGGCGCTGGGCGTGAACGCCAATTCGGGCCTCGGCGATCTGCTGGACCGGGTCAAGGGCGATGCACAGATCATGGCGGCGATCGAGGCCTGCATGGCCGCGCGGCCGCCGCTTTACATGGTCGACAGCGACCGGGGCATTACCAATCTGCATGTGCCCTCGGATGTGATCATCGACGCGTCGCTTCCCGCGCTGATCCGCGCGGGCGGCAAGGGCTGGGGCCCAGATGGCCGCGAACATGATGCGGTCTGCGTCATCCCCGACAAATCCTATGCCGCCGTCTATGACGAATCGATCCAGTTCTTCAAGGAAAACGGCAAGTTGAACCCGGCCACGGCTGGCACGGTGCAAAATATCGGTCTGATGGCCCAAAAGGCCGAGGAATACGGCAGCCACCCAACCACATTCGAGATGCCCGCCGATGGTGTGGTGCGGATGATCTTGGATGACGGCAGCGTTCTGCATGAACACAAGGTTCAGGCGGGTGATATCTGGCGTGCGGCGTCTACCCGCAAGGCTCCGATCGAAGATTGGGTAAATCTGGCCATCGACCGCCAGCGCGCCGAAGGGTGCCGGGCGATTTTCTGGCTCGACCAAGCCCGCGCCCATGACGCAGAGCTGCTCGTCTATGTAAAGCCGATCCTTGCCGCCAAGGGTGTGGCGCATCTGTTCGAGATCATGGCCCCGCGCGAAGCCACCCGCGCAAGTTTCGAGACGATCACCGAAGGCAAGACCTGCATCGCCATCACCGGCAACGTGCTGCGCGATTACCTGACCGATCTGTTCCCGATCTTGGAACTGGCAACTTCGGCCAAGATGCTGTCGATCGTCAAGCTGATGCAGGGCGGCGGGCTGTTCGAGACCGGCGCGGGTGGGTCCGCCCCCAAACATGTGCAGCAGCTTCAGGCCGAAAATCACCTGCGCTGGGACAGCTTGGGCGAATTCTGCGCGCTGGGCGAAAGCTTCAAGTTTCTGGCCGATACCAAGGGCAATGAAAAGGCACGTGTGCTGGGCAATGCCATCGACGCGGCCACCCAAGGTGTGCTGGATCATGACCGGTCCCCCGGCCGCAAAGCCGGTGAGCCCGACAACCGCGACAGCCATTACTGGTTCGCCCGCTACTGGGCCGAAGCGCTGGCCGCCCAGACCGAGGATGCCACCTTGGCGGCAGGGTTCGCACCCATCGCCCAAGCCCTGGCCGACCAAGAGGCCGTGATCTTGGCCGAACTTCACGCCGCGCGCGGTCAGGCTGCCGATACGGGCGGTTATTATCACACCGATCCGGTCAAGACGGATGCGATCATGCGCCCCTCGGCCACCATGAACGCGATCATCGGCTGACCGCCCCTTGATCTGAACATCAAAAGGCCCCAGCCTTGGCTGGGGCCTTTTTCGGTTAGCGGCCTGTGCAATTTCGCGGGCGCCGTGGTCATCCTTGCGGCAGGGCGATCACCATACCGTCATGCCCGATGTCAAGTGCACCCTGCCAGCTTTGGCGCACCGCCGCTTGCCAATCCAAGGGGCCAAAGCCGGGGTCGTCGGCCGGCACAAGGTGGTGCAGCACCAAACGACCGACATCAGCCATGCTGGCGATCCGCCCCGCTTCGGCCGCCGTCGAATGGCTTGCTGTGATATGCTTGCGCAGCTTGTCGCCGCCGTTGCTGCGCGCGACAAGCGCATCCACCCCTGCGGGCAGCAGCGCTTCATGGACCAGCACGTCGGCGCCGCGTGCGAATTCCGCAAGTGGCGGGAAAAACCGCGTATCGGCAGAAAACACCACACAGGTCCCGCGGTCAAAGCGAAGCGCGAAACACGCGTCCACCGGCGGATGTTCGACCTGCAAGGCGCTGACCTGAAGATCGCCGTCATCAAAAATGCGGCCCGGACCATATTCGGTGATCTCCACCAGATCCGGCAGGGGTATCCGCCCCTCATCGCGGACACGGATATCGCAATCGAAAGCCAAGGAGGTCATGAAGCCCGTCCAAAGGGAACGCGTTCCCTCAGGCCCGAAAACCCGCAGCCGCTGTGTCAGCCCGGTGGTCCAGGCCGTGTGGATCAACCCCCCCAATTCAAGGACATGATCGGAATGCAGGTGGGTGATGAAAATCAGCGACAGTTGACGCAGGTCAAGACCCGCATTCACGGCGGCCCGTGTCACCCCAAGCCCGCAATCCACCACGATCGGGCGGCCGCCCAACCACAGCAGGCTTGCGGTGGGCATCGGCCCGCCGGGGCGCACCGCGGGGCCGCCCTTGGTGCCGAGCAAAATCAACCTGTCCGCTTGCATGGCCCGTCTCCTGCCTTGGTCAACATCCAGCACGCACAGCGCCGCCGGGCAAGTCGATCATTTTTCGCATGGACAGGGCAACACCAAACGCGCCTTGGCACAGTCACCTGATGGTCGCCGGATGCAACATGCGGGCCCGCAACAGGCTGCGTGATGCACGCCCGGCAGGATCTGATTTTGCTCTGACACGGTGTGTTTTGGTGGAGCCTAGGGGGATCGAACCCCTGACCTCTTGCATGCCATGCAAGCGCTCTCCCAGCTGAGCTAAGGCCCCATTTTCGGGGGAAAGTCCCCCTTGAAGTGGTCGGCGGTGTAAGCGAGGGCGGCAATCGGTGCAAGGGGAAAATCCGAAATTCCCGCCGCTTTTCACCGCCCTCGAAGGCTGTCAGTCGTCGTCGCCGGGCCCGGCGACATCGGTCAGATCGTCGAGCGCGACGGTATCGCCGTCATCGTCTTCGTCCAGAACATCATCATCATCGATTTCCACATCGGCCTCATCGGCGTCGATGTCGATATCATCATCGAGAACCAGATCGTCCTCGTCGAGAACGGCCTCCTTCACGACCTTTTTATCGGCCTTGCCAGCCACAAGGCTGCGACCCGACTTGGCGGTATCAATATCAACCACCTCGCCGGTGTAGGGGCTGATGATGGGCTTGCGGTTCAGATCGTAGAACCGTTTGCCGGTGCTGGGACAAACACGTTTGACGCCCCATTCCTCTTTCGGCATGAAACCCCCTTGAAAGAAGTCTTCGGTATCGCAGGATGCGGTCCTCTGCCATAGTCACGGCATGCTGTAAACCCCGTATGGCAGGCTATCGCCCTTGCCTCGACAGGACTGCTCCTTTGGTGTCTAGCCCCCGCGTGTCAACCCATCTTTTGCCCGGCGATCCCCCGGTCGAGGTATCGCTCAAACGATCGCCTCGGGCGACACGCTTCAGCTTGCGCGTATCGCGCGCGGATGGGCGTGTCAGCCTGTCTTTGCCGATCTGGGCGCCCGAAGGCGAAGCCCTGGCATTCTTGCGTGACCGCGAGGATTGGCTGCGCCATCATCTTGAAACGGCCCCTGTGATCCAGCGCGCCGGCATCGGCGCGTTCGTGCCGGTCTGCGGCATCCCGCGCGAAGTGGTCGCGGGGCGCCTGCGCGTGGCGCGCTTTGCCGATGGCCGTATCGAAGTGCCCGATGGCGCGCGCACCGGTCCTCGTATTCGGGCGCTCTTGGGGGCGCTGGCGCGCGAACGTCTGACACGCGCGGTACAGACCCACGCCGCCACATTGGGCCAGAGGGCCGCGCGCATCACCTTGCGCGATCCACGCAGCCGCTGGGGCAGTTGTTCGTCCAAGGGCGATCTGATGTTTTCATGGCGCCTGATCATGGCACCGCCCGACGTGCTGGATTACGTCGCCGCCCATGAGGTGGCCCATCTGATCGAGATGAACCATTCCGCCGCCTTTTGGCGGGTCTGTGCGCGGCTCAGGCCCGATTACGCCCTGCAACGGGATTGGCTGAAACGGCAAGGTTCTGGTCTGTTGGCCTGGCGCTTTGACACGGCCGAGGATGGCGCGAAATGCCCCTGACACCGCGCCCGGCCGAGACCGGGGCCGCAGTGGCCCATGACAGGGTCTATCGCGCCCTCAGGACGCGCATCATGCATGGTGAAGTAGGGCCGGGGCAGGCGATGACCTTGCGTGGTCTGGGGGCGGAATTCGGGGTGTCCATGACACCCGCGCGTGAGGCGGTGCGCCGTTTGGTGAGCGAAGGCGCGTTGTTTTTGTCCAGTTCCGGGCGCATGTCGACGCCCGAGTTGTCCAATGAGCGCATCGAGGAGCTGGCAGCCTTGCGCGCGCTGCTCGAGCCCGAGCTTGCCACCCGCGCGCTGCCGCGTGCCCATCCCGCGCTGATCGAACGGATGGAGGCGATCAACGCCACCATCGGCCAAGCCATCGCGCGGCGCGATGCGGTTGCCTATATCCGCCGCAATCTGGAGTTTCACCGCACGCTCTATCTGCGCGCGCAGGCACCCGCCATGCTGGCCCTGACGGAAACTGTCTGGCTTCAGCTTGGGCCGACCATGGGGGCGCTCTACGGGCGTTTGAACCGCACCGAATTGCCCCAGCATCACCGGCTGATCGTGGCCGCGTTAAAGGCAGGCGACGAGCCGGGATTGCGGCTGGCCGTGCGGGCCGATGTGACGCAAGGCTTGCGGTTGCTGGCGGGATAGGTCCGGGGGCCTTGTGCCCCCGGACCCTCGCCGAGCATTTGAAAAACAAAGATAAAACGCAGCTGGTGGGGTCAGCTGTGGATCGGGCCGTCGCCGCAGGCCAACGCCGCCTCGCGCACCGCCTCGGAATAGGTGGGATGCGCGTGGCAGGTCATGGCGAGATCCTGGGCCGATGCGCCGAATTCCATCGCAACGCAGACCTCATGGATCAGATCGCCCGCCATCGGGCCGATGATATGGGCGCCAAGAATGCGGTCGGTTTCCTTGTCGGCAAGGATCTTGACGAAACCGTCGCCCGCGAAATTCGCCTTGGCCCGGCCATTGCCCATGAAGGAGAACTTGCCGATCTTGTAGGCGCGGCCGTCCTTGTTCAATTGTTCCTCGGTCGCGCCGACCGATGCCACTTCGGGGTGGGTGTAGATCACGCCGGGGATGACGCCGTAATTCACATGGCCATGACGGCCCGCGACCACCTCGGCCACGGCCATGCCTTCGTCTTCGGCCTTGTGGGCCAGCATCGGCCCGGTGATCGCGTCGCCGATGGCGTAGATGCCCTTGATATTGGTGGCATAATGGCCGTCGGTCGCGATCTGGCCCCGGTCGGTCATCGCAACGCCCAGCGCATCAAGGCCAAGACCATCGGTATAGGGTTTGCGGCCCGTGGCGACCAACACAACATCGGCGTCGATCTTGTGGCTGCTGTCATCCTTGCGCAGTGTGTAGGTGACGCTGGCGCGGCCCTTGTGGGTCTCAACG
This sequence comes from uncultured Roseicyclus sp., assembly GCF_937892565.1. Lineage (GTDB taxonomy): Bacteria > Pseudomonadota > Alphaproteobacteria > Rhodobacterales > Rhodobacteraceae > Roseicyclus. Next base: position 6,783 of record NZ_CALAHQ010000084.1, read on the forward strand.
CCCTGAACAGCGGCGCCCAGCGTGAAGCCAAGCCCTTGTTTTGCCAAGATACGTTGGAAGTTCTTGGCGACCTCGGCATCCATGCCGGGGGTGATGTGGTCGAGGTATTCGATCACCTGCACCTCGGACCCGAGGCGGGCATAGACGGAACCAAGTTCAAGGCCGATCACGCCCGCGCCGATCACGACCAGTTTCTTTGGGATCTTGGCCAGGCTCAGCGCGCCCTCGGAGGTCACGACGATCTTTTCATCGATCGTGATGCCGGGAAGGGTGGAAGGGGTGGAACCTGTTGCGATGATTATGTTTTTTGTCTCGTGGATATGGTCGCCCACCCGCACCTTGCCGGCTTCGGGGATCGAACCCCAGCCCTTGAGCCAGTCGATCTTGTTCTTCTTGAACAGAAATTCGATGCCCTTGGTGTTTTGTCCGATCACCTCATCCTTGTAGGCCAGCATCTGTTTCCAATCGACGCTCGGGGTCTTTCCGACCAGCCCCATTTTCGCGAAATTATGTTCCGCTTCATGGAGTTGGTGGGAGGCATGCAGCAGCGCCTTGGACGGGATGCAGCCGATGTTGAGGCAGGTGCCGCCCAGCGTTTCGCGCCCCTCGACCACGGCGGTTTTCAGGCCAAGCTGCGCGCAGCGGATGGCGCAGACATAGCCGCCGGGGCCGGAGCCGATGATGATGACGTCATAGTTGGACATGGTGTGCTCCTGTCGGAATTCGGGCTGTCACAGGGCGTACACACCCTGTACACAGGCTGTACATATGCAAGCTCATGCCGCCCCGCCGAAAATCGCGGCCAGAAGCATGATGAGGGTTGCCAGAAATCCCACCGCCCAGATCAGGCTGCGCCATGGGACAAGCCCCTGGGCATAGGCGGGGATGAAAAGGATGCGGGAGATCAGATAGGCATGCGCGCAGGCTTCGGTCAGCGCGCTTGAGCGGCCCGAACGCGTGACGACCACGACTGCGATGCCAAACAGGATCAGCCCCTCGAAATGGTTGTTCATCGCGCGCTGGAGGCGGCCGGCGGCGCCGGTCAGTTCGATCTTGACGTCGCGCGGCCCCATGGCGGCCTTGACGCCCGCCTGTGCATTGCCCGCGACGGAATAGAGTATGATCTGCACATATTGCAGAAGTGCTGCGAGGGCGAGGATGTAGAGTTCGGCGGTCATGGGTGGCTCCGGCCTTGGGGCATGCGGTGCGCCCGTGGGCACACCGCTGGGGCAATCACAGATCCATCAGCAAGCGGCGCGGATCCTCGAGCGCTTCCTTGACGCGCAGGAGGAAGGTGACCGCCCCCTTGCCGTCGACGATGCGGTGATCGTAGCTGAGCGCCAGATACATCATCGGGCGGATCACGATCTGGCCGCCGACGACCATCGCGCGGTCCTGGATCTTGTGCATGCCCAAGATGCCCGATTGCGGCGGGTTGAGGATGGGCGAAGACATCAGCGAGCCATAGACGCCGCCGTTCGAGATGGTGAAGGTGCCGCCCTGCATTTCCGCCATCGACAGCTTGCCGTCCCGCGCACGGCGGCCTTTTTCGGCGATTTCCTTTTCCAGATCGGCAAAGCTTTTCTGGTCGGCGTCGCGGATCACCGGCACCACAAGGCCCTGCGGCGTGCCAGCGGCGATGCCCATATGGACAAAGTTCTTGTAGACGATATCGGTGCCGTCGATCTCGGCGTTGACCTCGGGCACCTCGCGCAGGGCGTGGCAGCAGGCCTTGGTGAAAAAGGACATGAAGCCAAGCCGGGCGCCATGCTTTTTCTCGAACAGGTCCTTGTATTCGTTGCGCAGTTCGCTGACGCCGGTCATGTCCACCTCGTTGTAGGTGGTCAGCATGGCGGCGGTATTCTGTGCGTCTTTCAGGCGGCGCGCGATGGTCTGGCGCAGGCGGGTCATCTTGACCCGTTCCTCGCGGGCGGCGTCTTCGGCCGGGCTGGGGGCGCGGGGGGCCTGAACCGGGGCGGGGGCCGATGCGGCGGGGGCGATCACGGCTTTCATCACGTCTTCCTTCATGATCCGCCCATCGCGGCCGGTGCCTTGTACCTGTGCGGGCGACAGGCCCTTTTCGGCCATCAGTTTCTGCGCCGAGGGGGCGTTTTCCACATCCTTGCCCTTGGCGCCCGAGGCGGCAGCGGGGGCAGGGGCGGCGGCTGTGGGTGCGGGGGCGGCGGCCGAGGCCCCGCCGATCACGGCCAGTTGGCCCGCTGCCTGCACGGTCGCGCCTTCGGGGGCGAGAATGTCGCTCAGCACACCCGCCACGGGGCTGGGCACCTCGACCGAGACCTTGTCGGTTTCCAGTTCGCAGAGCATTTCATCTTGCGCGACGGTGTCGCCGACCTTCTTGAACCATGTCGACACGGTTGCCTCGGACACGCTTTCACCAAGGGTCGGCACCATGACAGCCACGCCAGCGCCGGATGAGGCGGGTTTGGCGGCGGGGGCGGCGGGGACAGCGGCGGCGCCTGCGGTCAGCGTCGCCAAAAGCGCGTTGACGCCGACGGTTTCGCCTTCGGCGGCAATGATCGCGCCCAAGGTGCCTGCGGCGGGCGCGGGCACTTCGACCGTCACCTTGTCGGTTTCCAGTTCACAGAGCATTTCATCGACGGCCACCGCATCGCCGGGCTTTTTGAACCATGTGGCAACGGTGGCTTCGGTGACGCTTTCGCCCAAGGTGGGAACGCGGACTTCGATTGTCATTCTGAGTTACCCTTCGATGGTCAGCGCGTCGTTCACGAGCGCGGTCTGTTGGGATTTGTGCATGCTGGCAAGCCCCGTCGCAGGTGAGGCGCTGGCGGCGCGCCCGACATAGCGCGGGCGGGTGTGTTTCGCGCGGATGCGGGTCAGGACCCATTCGATGTTGGGTTCGACGAAGGACCAGGCGCCCTGATTCTTGGGCTCTTCCTGGCACCAGACGATTTCGGCGCCCTTGAAGCGTTCCAGCTCCTTCATCAGCGCCAGCGCGGGGAAGGGGTAGAATTGTTCCAGACGCAGCAGGTAGATGTCGGTGATGCCGCGCGCATCGCGTTCTTCCAGAAGATCGTAATAGACCTTGCCCGAGCAGATCACGACGCGGCGGATCTTGTCGTCCTTGGCCAGCACCGTGTCGGAATGGCCCTTTTCGGCGTCATCCCACAGCACCCGGTGGAAGCTTGAGCCGGTGGTGAAATCGGCAGCGTCCGAAATCGCCAGACGGTGGCGCAACAGCGACTTGGGCGTCATCAGCACCAGCGGCTTGCGGAAGCTGCGGTGAATCTGGCGGCGCAGGATGTGGAAGTAATTGGCAGGCGTGGTGCAGTTGGCGACGATCCAGTTGTCTTCGGCGCACATCTGCAAGAAGCGTTCAAGCCGGGCAGAGGAATGTTCCGGCCCCTGACCTTCGAACCCATGCGGCAACAGCATCACGAGGCCCGACATCCGCAGCCATTTGCGTTCGCCCGAGCTGATGAACTGGTCGAACATGATCTGGGCGCCATTGGCGAAATCGCCGAACTGGGCCTCCCACAGGGTCAGCGCATTGGGTTCGGCCAGGCTGTAGCCATATTCAAAGCCCAAGACCGCATATTCGGACAGCGCGCTGTCGATCACCTCGAAGCGGGCCTGACCCGGGCGGATGGAGTTGAGCGGGTAATGGCGGTTTTCGGTCGTCTGTTCGACCAGCGCGCAATGGCGCTGAGAGAATGTGCCGCGGGCGCTGTCCTGGCCGGCCAGACGCACCGGGAACCCTTCGGCCAGAAGCGAGCCAAAGGCCAGCGCCTCGGCGGTGGCCCAGTCAAAGCCATGGCCGGTGGCAAACATCTCGGCTTTGGTTTCCAGAAGCCGCGAGACGGTCTTGTGCAGGTTGAAGCCTTCGGGTGCTGTGGTCAGCGCGCGGCCCACCTGCGCCATGGTTTCGGGCTTGATCGCAGTTTCGCCGCGCTGGTAATCGGCGCCTTCGCGGTTGAGATGCGACCAGCGGCCATCCAGCCAATCGGCCTTGTTGGGTTTGTATTCCTTGCCGGCGTCGAATTCGGTGTTCAGTCGCGCCTGAAAGGCGGCCTTGGCATCCTCGATCTCGCCTTCGGGGATCAGGCCGTCCTTGACCAGACGCTCGGTGTAAAGCTGGAGCGTGGTCTTGTGGGTCTTGATGCGCTGATACATCACCGGGTTGGTGAAATTGGGCTCATCGCCTTCGTTATGGCCAAAGCGGCGGTAGCAGAAGATGTCGAGCACGACATCGCGGCCGAATTTCTGGCGAAACTCGGTGGCGACGCGGGCGGCATGGACCACGGCCTCGGGGTCGTCGCCATTGACGTGGAAGATCGGCGCTTCGACCATCAGGGCGATATCGGTCGGGTAGGGGCTGGAGCGGCTGAAATGCGGCGCGGTGGTAAAGCCGATCTGGTTGTTGACCACGATATGCATGGTGCCGCCGGTGCGGTGGCCCCGGATGCCGGAAAGCTGGAAGCCTTCGGCCACGATCCCTTGGCCGGCGAATGCCGCGTCGCCATGCAGCAAGATGGCCATGACGCGGCGCCGTTCGGTGTCGCCAAGCTGGTCTTGCTTGGCGCGGACCTTGCCCAGAACCACGGGGTTCACCGCCTCGAGGTGCGAGGGGTTGGCGGTCAGCGACAGATGCACGGTGTTGCCGTCGAATTCGCGGTCCGATGATGCGCCCAGATGGTATTTCACATCGCCCGAACCATCGACATCTTCGGGCTTGAAGCTGCCGCCCTGAAACTCGTTGAAGATCGCGCGGTAGGGCTTGCCCATCACATTGGCCAGAACCGACAGGCGGCCGCGGTGCGGCATGCCGATGACGATTTCCTTAAGGCCCAGCGCGCCGCCGCGCTTGATGATCTGTTCCATCGCGGGGATCAGTGCCTCGCCGCCGTCAAGGCCGAAGCGCTTGGTGCCCATGAATTTCACATGGCAGAATTTCTCGAAGCCCTCGGCCTCGACCAGCTTGTTGAGGATCGCCTTGCGGCCGTTCTGGGTAAAGGCGATTTCCTTGCCGTAGCCTTCGATCCGTTCCTTCAGCCAGGCGGCCTGTTCGGGGTCGGAGATGTGCATGTATTGCAGCGCGAAGGTGCCGCAATAGGTGCGTTTCACGATCTCCATGATCTGGCGCATCGACGCCATCTGAAGGCCCAGCACATTGTCGATGAAGATCGGGCGATCCATGTCGGCGTCGGTAAAGCCATAGGATTTCGGATCAAGCTCGGGGTGGGGCGTGGTTTCGCGCATGCCCAGGGGATCAAGATCGGCGACCAGATGGCCCCGGATGCGGTAGGCGCGGATGATCATCAGCGCGCGGATGCTGTCCAGAACGGCGCGCTGGATCTGTGCATCGGTGAGTTCCACACCCTTGGCCTCGGCTTTCGCCCTGATCTTGTCGCCCGCGCCCTTGATCTCGGCGGCGGCTTGCGGCCATTCGCCGGTCAGCGCGGCGGTCAGGTCATCGGACGGGGTGGGCGGCCAGTCGCGGCGCGCCCAGCTTGGGCCCTGCGCCTCGGCGCGGGCATCGGCGGGGGCGTCGCCAAGGGCCGCGAAAAAGGCGCGCCATGCCTCGTCGACCGCGCCCGGATCCTGGGCGTATTGCGCGTA
>NZ_CALAHQ010000085.1 GCF_937892565.1 uncultured Roseicyclus sp.
TCATGGGCGTGGTCGTCATGCGCGTGGTCGTCATGCGCGTGGTCATGGCCGGCATGATCATCATGCGTTTCGCCACCATGATCCGGCGCGTCATGGGCGTGGTCGTCATGGTCCGCATCGCCATGATCATGCGCCTCGAAGCTGGCCCCGTCACGAAAACCGAGCCGACGGATGCCCTCGACCTCCAACAGACCCAGCCGTGCCGCATTGGGTGCCAACGCGCCCAGCGGGTCGGCCAACCAGGGCGTCAATTCAGGCCCGACCCAAACCACCAGATCGGCCCCTTGCAGTGCCGCCGCCTCGGAGGGGCGCAACGCATGGGCATGGGGCGACGCGGTTGGCGGCAACACAAGATCCGGCACCCCCACCCCCGACATCACTTGGGCCACCAGGGCATGAACCGGCGCGATGTCGACCGCAACACGCGGCACATCGGCCAGGGCCGGGGCGGCCAGAACAAGCGGTAAAGCGGTCAAGCTGGTCAGCAACGCAGCGCGCATGAGAATCCTCGTATGTGATAACATAACATTTAGGATCACTTGTTATGCGTTATGGAATAACATATCAATAGCCCATGACAGCCACCCCACCCCACCTGCCCATCGGATTTTCCCGCCATGACCATCATGCCTGCATCGAAGGCACGGTGGCGACGGTGGCGGCGCGCTGTGCGGCCGAGGGGTTGCAATTGACCCCGGTGCGGCGTCGGGTGCTGGAGATATTGCTGGAACGCCACCGCGCGCTTGGCGCCTATGAGATCCTTGACGTGCTGCGCGCCGAGGGCTTGGGTTCGCAACCGCCCGTGGCCTATCGCGCGCTGGAATTCCTGACCAGACACGGCTTTGCCCATCGGATCGAAGGCTTGAACGCCTTTGCCGCCTGTAGCCATCCCGGCGATGATCACGACGCGGCGTTTCTGATTTGCACCGGCTGCGGCGTGGTGGCCGAGGCACAGCCCGATGCCGCGCGCGCGGCCCTTGCCCTGACGGCCCGCTCTGCCGGCTTCACCATCCGCCGCAGCGTGATCGAAGCCCAAGGTCTGTGCCCCGCCTGTGGGGTGGACGCCGCGCCATGAGCCTTGCCTCACTTGCCGGGGTCGATGTGCGCTTTGGGGCGCAAACCGTCTTGCATGGCGTCGATTTCGACATCACACGCGGCGAGATCGTGACCATCGTGGGGCCGAACGGATCGGGAAAATCAACGCTGTTGCGGGTGTTGATCGGGGCGCAACACCCCAGCGCGGGACAGGTGCGGCTGATGGCGGGGCTGCGCATCGGGTATGTGCCGCAAAGACTGCATATCGACCCGACCCTGCCCCTGACGGTGCGCCGATTTCTCGACCTGCCCCAGCGCATTCCCCAGGATCTGGCGATCGAGGCGCTGGATCGTGCGGGCGCGGGCAGCTTGGGCGCGCGTCAGATGGCCGATCTGTCGGGGGGGCAGTTTCAGCGCGTGCTGTTGGCGCGCGCAATCCTGAGCAAGCCCGACCTGCTGATCCTTGACGAGCCGACCCAAGGGCTGGACCAGCCGGGTTCAGCCGCGTTTTACCGCCGCATCGCCGAAGTGCGGGCCGAACTGGGCTGTGCCGTGCTGATGGTCAGCCATGAGTTGCATGTGGTGATGGCGGCGTCTGACCGGGTGATCTGTCTCAATGGTCATGTCTGCTGTGCGGGCCACCCCGAACAGGTGGCATCGGCGCCGGAATACCGGGCGCTTTTTGGCAGCGGCACCCAAGGCGCGCTGGCGCTTTATCGCCATGAACATGCCCATGGGCATGATCACGACCATGATCACCCCCATGGTCATGGCAGTGAGGCTGCACAATGAGCGGACTTTTGGATGATTTCCTGATCCGCGCGACGCTGGCGGGCATCGGGGTGGCGCTGGCGGCAGCACCCTTGGGCTGTTTTATCGTCTGGCGGCGCATGGCCTATTTCGGCGATGCGACGGCGCATGCGGCGATCTTGGGCGTGGCGCTGGCCTTGGCCTTCAACCTGTCGATCATGCTGGGCACGCTGGTCATGGCGCTGGCCATGGCGCTGTCGGTGTCGGCGCTGTCGGGGCGGGGGCGCGCGATGGACACGATGCTGGGCGTCTTGTCGCATTCGGCGCTGGCCGCGGGTCTGGTGGCGGTCTCGCTGCTGCAAGGCGTGCGGCTGGATCTGTCATCCTATCTGTTTGGCGATATTCTGGCGGTGGGGCGTGCCGATCTGGCGGTGATCTGGGGCGGCGCGGTCATGGTCATCGGGTTGATCTGGGCGCGCTGGTCGGCGCTGTTGACGGCCACGCTGTCGGATGATCTGGCAACGGCTGCAGGCATCGACCCACGGCGCGAGCAATTGATCCTGACGCTGGCGCTGGCCGTAGTGGTGGCCGTCGCCATCAAGGTGGTGGGTGTCCTGCTGATCGCGGCGCTGCTGATCATCCCGGCCGCGGCGGCGCGCAGTTTTGCCCGCACCCCCGAAGCGATGGCCTTGATCGCGGCAGGCATCGGGGGGGCTTCGGCGCTGGTGGGCATGGCGCTGGCATGGACATTCGACACACCGGCGGGCCCGTCCATCGTCTGCGTGGCGGCGGCCGCATTCGGGGTGTCAGCCATGATCGATCTGCTGCGCCGCGCGGCGTGAGGCGCCGGGGCATGTTAATGCATTGCCTGAAGAAACTGACTTAATCATATGCAATAGTTAAGTTTTCAACCATTCATTGACAAACAGAACCCGGTCGCACCCTGCCAGCGGCAAAAGCCGATCCAGTTCCGCCTCGAGCCGTGCCTGACGGCCATGGCCCCAGCGGATGCCTGCCTCGGGCCAAAGCGCACGGATGACCAGCGTTGCGCTCTGGCGATCCGCGCTCATGTCGATCCGGCCCAGCATCCGGTCCCCCTCAAGCAGCGGAAAGACGTAATAACCATAGCGGCGCTGCGGGGCGGGCACGAAGATCTCGATCCGGTAGGCAAAACCGAACAGCCGCTCGGCCCGCTTGCGGTCGCGCAGCGCCGGGTCAAAGGGCGACAGCACCCGCACACGCGGCGCAGGCGCGGCAAGATCAGCCGCCCGCGCCAGGGTCTCGGGCCAGATGACCACCCGGCGCGATGCCCCATCGGCGCCCGCGACCATGGCTTGGGCAACTTCGCCCCGCTTCAGCGCAGCCTCGACCCAGGCCCGCGCCTCGACCGGGGTGATCAGCGCCCAGAACGCCGCCAGTTCGCCCGATGTGGCAAAGCCCAGACGGTCCAGCGCGCCGCGACAGGCCCAGTCGATGATGCGATCCTCGGGGATATGGGCATTCAGTTGTTCCGCCGGGATCACGCGTTCGGTCAGATCATAGAATTTGCGGAACCCCTCGCGCCGGGTGATGGCCAGATCACCCGCGCGCCAAAGGTATTCCAGCGCGGTCTTGGACGGGTGCCAGTCCCACCAACCGGTGGATTTTTCGGCCCGCTTTTCGCCGATTTCCGCCGATTGCACCGCGCCGTGATCGGTGATGTGGCGCAAGACCGTGTCGATTTCGCCATGAAAGGCGGGCCCGTGCCACTCTTTCCAGCGCGCGCTCAGACGCACCCGGTCGCGCGCAAAGCGCAGCCGCCACTGCGGGAAAAACGCCACCGGGAGGATGGCGGCGTCATGGGTCCAATGCTCGAATGTGGCGCGGTCGCGGTCGTTGAGGTCGCGCAGCGCCTCGGGGCGATAGGCGGTCTGGCGCGACCACAAGATCAGATCATGGGCACGCGCCACAGTGTTGACGCTGTCCACCTGCACAAAGCCCAGCCCGTCGATCAGCCGCGCCAGATCCGCGCCATGGCCCGCCCCGCCGGGCCGGTCCGACAGGCCATGCGCGGCCAGAAAGACGCGCCGCGCGGCGCTGTTGCCAAGCACTGGCAGGTCCATGGAACGCGGCGCCCCCCTGCCCCTTGGGCCGCCCTATTCGGCAGCCAGCCCTTCGGTGAATTGCAACCGCGCCAGCCGCGCATAAAGCCCGCCCTGGGCCACAAGGCTGTCATGGGTGCCTTCGGCCACGATGCGGCCGTTTTCGAACACAAGGATGCGGTCGGCCTGTTTCACCGTGGCAAGCCGGTGGGCCACGATCAGCGTGGTCCGCCCGGCAGACAGCCGCGTGACGGCCTCTTGCACCGCGCGTTCGGATTCCGCATCGAGCGCGCTGGTGGCCTCATCGAGCAACAGGATGGGCGCATCGCGCAGAATGGCCCGCGCAATGGCGATGCGCTGTTTCTGCCCGCCCGACAGCATCAGACCGCGTTCGCCCACATAGGTGTCATAGCCTTGCGGCAGCGCCATCAGGAACGCATGGGCGGCGGCGGCCTTGGCGGCCGCTTCCACCTCGGCATCCGAGGCGTCGGGGCGGCCAAAGCGGATGTTTTCGCGCGCCGAGGCCGCAAAGATCACCGGGTCTTGCGGCACCAGCGCCATCGCCGCGCGAAAGGTGGCGCGTGTCATCTCGGGCAAGGGCACATCGTCAAGCGTGATCTGCCCCGATTGCGGATCGTAAAACCGCAACAAAAGCTGAAAGATGGTCGATTTTCCGGCGCCCGAGGGGCCCACGATCGCCACTGTCTCACCGGGGCGGATGGTAAAGCTGACCCCGTCAAGCGCCGCCGCATCGGGCCGCGTGGGGTATGAAAAGCGCACCGCGTCAAAGACGATGGCGCCCTGTCCACCCTGCGGCAGGGCGCGCCCCGGCTTGGGGTCGGCCACGGCGTCTGTGGTGTTGAGCAGCTCGACCAGCCGTTCGGTCGCGCCGCTTGCGCGCTGCAATTCGCCCCAGATTTCCGACAAGGCACCGACCGAGCCCGCCACCATGATGGCATAGATCAGGAACTGGATCAGCTCGCCCACACTCATCGCTTCGGCGCGCACATCGCGCGCACCCGTCCACAGCACACCCACAATCCCCGCAAAGACCAGCGAAATGACAATGACCGTCATCACCGCCCGCGTTGCGATGCGTTTCTTGGCGCTGTCGAAACTTTTCTCGGTCACCCGCGAAAAGGTCAGCGCCGACGCGATTTCATGGGTAAAGGCCTGCACCGTCTGCACAGACAGCAACGCCTCGGAGGCATTGCCCGAGCTTTCGGCAATCCAGTCCTGATTTTCGCGGCTCAGGCTGCGCAAACGGCGACCCAGAACCACGATCGGCACGATGATCAGCGGCACGATCAGCAAGACCGCACCCGTCAGCTTGGGCGATGTCACCATCATCAGCGCCAGGCCCCCGATCAAGATCAACAGATTGCGCAGCGCGACCGAAACCGACGAAGAGATGACCGACAGCAATAACGTGGTGTCGGTGGTGATGCGGCTCAGCACCTCGCCCGTCATGATGCGCTCGTAAAAGGCCGGGCTCATGCCGATCATGCGGTCAAACACGGCCTTGCGGATATCGGCCACCACCCGTTCGCCCAGCCGCGTCACAAGATAATAGCGAAGCCCCGTCCCCAGCGCGAGAAGTGTCGCCACACCAAGGGCTGCCAGAAAATACTGATCCAGCAACGCGGCACTTTCCGTGCCGAACCCATCGACCACCCGACGCACCGCCAAGGGCAGCGCCAGCGACACGATGGCCGTCAGGACCAGCGCAGCGATGGCCGCGCCCAACATGGCACGATAGGGTCCCAGAAATGGACCCAAGGCGCGCAAGCTGCCGATCTGACGCGATTTGGCGCGTTGCTCGGTTTGGGCGGGCGCAAGGCTGGCTTTCGGGCTGGCAGAGATGTCTGAGGTCATGGGGCCGCGTCTTGTGGTTTTCGTGCCCGGCCTACAGCCCCTGCGACCGGCCCGCAATGGGACGGGCTGACGCGTCAGCGCACAAAGCCGTAGCGGTCAAGCAACTCTTGCCGGGTGACGATCTGTGGCGGCATTCCGGGCGGGCGGCGGCGGATCACCTCATAGGTGCCGTCGGGCAAAAGCCGATACCAGGCGATGTCGATGGTGCCCAGCCGTTCGAGATGGGCCAGATAGGCGTCAAGCGTCTCGAAACTTTGGCCTTGGGCAAAGGGGCGCTCGACCGCACCACCATTGCCGCCCGCCACATCCGCCCCCATCACCACAAGACCGGCAAGGCCAAGGCCCAAAAGACCGATGGGAATGCGTGCAAGCGGGGCCATGTCATGCCTTTCGGTTACGCGGAGACCATAACGTTACCACCATTATGCTACACCGCAACCCCGCGCCGGAGCAATGAATTGCCCGCAGCCATGCGCGCACCCGCGGGGGCCAAGCGGTTTTCGTGAAAAAACGACCCTGTGACCTGTTGCAAAAAGGACGGGCTTGTGAACACTCCCACACTGTAACGAGTGTATCCCCGCGATCTGGAGTGGTGTTTCATGTGTGTGACCTGTGCCTTCATCAACCCCTTCGGCGGGGATTGGCTCCATGACAAAGACCATGGGCGGACCCTCACCGAAACCGGCGATGTGCCTGGCGATACATCCACGAACGTGCAGCTTTCTGCCGGCGACACGTTCCACGGAACGATCGGCTTTCCGGGTGATTGGGATTGGTTCTACGTCGAATTCGAGGCAGGCGTCACCTACACGATCACGCTGACACCGGGCACACTGGACGACCCGGTGATTTTCCTTGCCGATGCGAACGGCGCCATCGAAGGGCTTATAGACAACGGTTTTTCAGGAGACGCAGAAACCTTTACCTTCACGCCCAATGTCACCGGATCGGGCTATCTGATTGTCGACAGTTACTACAACACCCTGCCACTGTGGGATCCGGCTTGGGGTGTGGACATCGGCACCTACACACTGACCATCACCGACGGCGCTGCACCGCCCTCTGGCGACGGCACGCCGCTTGATGCGATCACCTGGAACTACACCGCGCCCAGCGTCATCAATGTCTATTTTGTGCCGGGCGGCATGGCCTTCGACGATAGCTACATTCCGCCCCAGTTTACAAGCACATGGAGCAATTACGAAATCCAGCAAGCCCAGCTTGCCTTTGATATGTTTGAAGCCGTGGCCAATGTCACCTTCAACATCGTTGCAAACCCGGTTCAGGCCGATTTCTTCATGGTGGAATCCACCGATCCTGCGTCCTCGCTTGCCTATTGGTTCATCGGTGGTGGCACGGTCACACTCAATGGCATCAGCTACACCGATCTCGACGGCTGGGGCGTTTTCTACAATCAAGGTGAGGGCTGGACCACCGCGGGGCTCGCTCAGGGCGGTTTCGGCTTTGCCACGATACTTCACGAGATCGGACATGGCTTGGGCCTTGCCCATCCCCATGACACGGGCGGGGGGTCAACCGTCATGAACGGGGTCGGCAGCCCCTTTAATGACCTTGGGGATTTCGATCTCAATCAGGGCATCTATACAACGATGACCTATAATGAAGGCTGGCAGACCGCGCCTCATGGTGTCACCCCATCGCTTGGCTACGGCTATCAGGGCACGCCCATGGCTTTGGACATTGCCGTCCTGCAAGCGACTTACGGCGCGAACATGGCAACCAATGCGGGCAATGACAGCTATGTTTTGCCCTCCGTGAACGCGGCTGGTACCTTTTACACCGCGATCTGGGATGCGGGCGGGACCGATACCATCTTGCACAATGGCAGTGCCGCAGCGGTGATCGATCTGCGCGCGGCGACGCTGACCTATGCACCGGGCGGTGGCGGTTTCGTCTCCTACGTGGTCGGCATCCATGGCGGCTTCACCATCGCGGCGGGCGTGGTGATCGAAAATGCCACGGGCGGTTCGGGCAACGACACCATCACCGGCAATGACGCGGACAATCTGCTGTTCGGCAATGGCGGGGCCGACCGGATCGACGGTGGCGATGGCAA
>NZ_CALAHQ010000086.1 GCF_937892565.1 uncultured Roseicyclus sp.
GAAGCCGACGGCGCGTCCCATGAGCCATGGTCGCTGGCCGATTGGGTGCGCGATTGGGGCGAGCTGGAGGCGCTGAGTGCAACCGAGACGATGCGCCAATTGGACAGCGCCCCGCCCCATGAGGTTGCCCACCGCGTCTGGATGATTGCGGCGCGCGCGCAGGCGATGGTATCGGCCCGGCGCTGGCAGCGGCCCGGTCTGGTGGGTGTGAACCCCGCACGCGACGCCGTCGATCTGGTCGAACACCGTTTCCCCTACACCAGGTTTTTCACCGTCGAGGAATTCGCCTTGCGCCACCGCCGCTTTGACGGGGCGCTTTCGGCCGAGCATCACCGCGCCGTGTTCCGGGTGGCCGATGCGGTGACGGTTTTGCCTTATGATCCGGTGCGGGACCGGATCTTGCTGGTCGAGCAACTGCGCCTTGGGGCCTATGCGCATGGCGATGCGCGGCCATGGTTGTTGGAACCCATCGCGGGCATGATCGATGCGGGCGAGCCCCCCGAGGTTGCCGCGCGTCGCGAAACCGAGGAAGAGGCCGGGCTGCAGCTTGGCGCGCTTCATCAGGTGGCGCGCTATTACCCCAGCCCCGGCGGCTTGGCGCAGGTCTTGATCAGCTATGTTGCCATCGCCGATCTGCCCGATGACGTCACGGGCATCGCCGGGCACGAGGGCGAGGGAGAGGATATCTTGTCCCATCTGGTGGCGTGGGATCTGGCCTGCGAGATGCTGGCGGCGGGCGATATGGTCAACGCGCCGCTGGTCATTTCGATGCAGTGGTTGCAAATCCATCGCGACCGATTGCGCACATCGGGTTGAGCTTTCCGGGCGGCACGCTTATCCCTTGGCGATCAAGCCCCTGCATTGGCGGAGCCTCAAAGATGACCATCCATTCCGATCTGGCCGCCGCCATCGGCAATACCCCTCTGATCCGATTGCGCAAATTGAGCGCGCTGACGGGCTGTGAGATCCTGGGCAAGGCGGAATTCATGAACCCCGGCCAATCGGTCAAGGATCGCGCGGCGCTCTATATCATCCGCGACGCCGTGGCGCGCGGGTTGCTGGGGCCGGGCGGCACGATCGTGGAGGGCACGGCCGGCAATACCGGCATCGGTCTGGCGCTGGTGGGTGCCTCGATGGGCTATCGCACCGTGATCGTCATGCCCGACACCCAAAGCCAGGAGAAAAAGGACATGATCCGGCTTGCTGGTGCCCAGTTGATCGAGGTGCCGGCCGCGCCCTATCGCAACCCCAACAATTACGTCCGCTATTCGGGCCGTCTGGCCGAGGCGCTGGCAAAGACCGAACCCAATGGCGCGATCTGGGCCAACCAGTTCGACAATATCGCCAACCGTCAGGCCCATATCGAAATGACAGGCCCCGAGATCTGGGCCCAGACCGAGGGCCGGGTGGATGGGTTCATCTGTGCCGTGGGTTCGGGCGGAACGCTGGCGGGCGTTGCGGCGGCGTTGCAGCCCCTTGGCGTCAAGATCGGGCTGGCCGATCCCGATGGGGCGGCGCTTTACAATTTTTATACCTCGGGTGATCTGCGGGCCGAGGGATCCTCGATCACCGAGGGCATCGGGCAGGGACGCATCACCGCCAATCTGGAAGGCTTTGCCCCCGATTTCGCCTATAACATCCCCGATGCCGAGGCGTTGCCGATCGTTTTCGACACCTTGGCCGAGGAAGGCATCTGTCTGGGCGGATCGTCGGGGGTCAACATCGCAGGCGCCGTGCGCATGGCCCGCGAGATGGGGCCGGGCCACACCATCGTCACGATCTTGTGCGATTATGGAACGCGCTATCAATCCAAGCTCTACAACCCTGCGTTTTTGCGCGGCAAGGGATTGCCGGTCCCCGACTGGCTGGACCGCCCGCCCGCCGATATCCCCGAGGTCTATCAGAACGTATGATGCCCCGATTTTTTGTAGCCGCGCTGTTTGTTTTGGTGTTTACGCTGGCTCTGCCGCCATCGCTTGCGGTGGCTCAAGCCCCGCCCGTTGCCAATCCTGCGGCAACAGAAACCGGGGTGATCGATTATGCGGCATGGGAAACCGAAGCCGCCCGCGCCGAGAACCTGATCGATGCGGCGACGGCATCGACCTCGTTTCTGGAAAATCTCAGGGCCACGCTGGTGGTGTGGCGGGCGCGGTTCATGGCGTCCCAGAACGCAAATGCCGCGCGCATCGCCACGATCCAACGCCAGATCGACGCGCTGGGTCCGATCCCTGCCGAAGGGGAAACAGAGCCGCCAGCCATTGCGGAACGCCGTGTCGCGCTGGCCGCACAACTGGCCAGCGCACAGGTCCCACGCGTGACCGCGGTCGAGGCGTTCAACCGCGCCAATGGGCTGATTTCCGAACTGGACGCCATAGCGGCCGAGCGCAAGGCACGTGCCCTGCTGGAACGCGATCTGGCCCCCGTCAATCCGCTGAACTGGCCCCCCGCGCTGGCGGGGCTGGCCGATATTGTCCTGGCCATCCCGCAAGAGATTGTCGCGCGGATCGAAACCCACCGCAGCAGCGGCCAAAGCTTCTGGGATCGGCTGCCCTTTGCTGCGCTCTTGAGCCTGATCGGCCTGTTCTTGGTGCTGCGCAGCCGGTTCTTTGTCGGGCGCTGGACCGATCAACTCCAGCGTCAAGATGGGGCGCGGCGTGGGCGCGGGGTGCTGGCCTTTGCCATATCCTTGTTGCAGGTTCTGTTTCCCATCCTGGGATTGATGCTGCTGGGTGTGGCCATCGCATCGCTTGACCTGTCGGGCGAGGTTGGCCTTGCCTTGTTGGGGGCGGGCGTGTCCGCGCTTGTGTCGGTCTATCTTGCGCTGTGGCTGGCTGGTCGGCTGTTCCCCGCCAACCTCGAACTGGAAGCGGCCTTTGGGGTCGCGGCAGCGCTGCGCTTGCCTTTGCGGCGGGCCACGCTGCTGGCGGGGCTGTTCCTGGGGTTGGGCGAGGTGGCCGAAACCATCGCCGCGCAAGATGTGGTGCCGGAGGCCGCGCGCGGGGTCATCGTGTTGCCGGTCTATGTCGGTCTTGCGATGGCCTTTTTGTGGCTGACGCGGCTGTTGCGCCTGCATCGCCAGAACATGCTCGATGCCGCCGATGAGGGTGACGGCGGATTTGCCACGCGGATGATGCGTATCTTCGTATTGTCCGTGCGATTGGTGGCAATCTTGGGCACGGCGCTGGCTGCGGCGGGGTATCTGAACCTTGCCGAAGCGGTGATGCGGCCCACGGGGCTGACCTTGGGCCTGTTTGGGCTTTTGGTGGTCGTGCAAGGTCCGATCCGCGATATCTATGCGCTTTTGTCCGGTCAGACCCAAGATGAAGCGCGCCAAGCGCTTTTGCCCGTCTTGATCAACCTGTTGCTGGTGGTCGCGGCCTTGCCGCTTCTGGCGCTGATCTGGGGGATGCGGGCCGATCAGCTGTCGGAAACGATCAGCCGCTTTTTCGAAGGCTTCGATCTGGGCGGCACACGGATCACGCCGGCCATCATTCTGGCGGTGGTGTTGGTCTTTGCCATCGGCATGGTCGCCACGCGCATCTTGCAAAGCGCGCTGCGCAGCACGGTCTTGCCGCGCACCAAGCTTGATGTCGGCGCCCGCAACGCGGTCGTGTCGGGCATTGGCTATGTCGGCATCGCGCTGGCGGCGGTTATTGCCATCACGACGGCGGGGATCGACCTGACCGCTTTGGGCGTGGTTCTGGGTGCCTTGTCGGTGGGCATCGGTTTTGGTCTTCAGAATGTGGTCAACAACTTTGTCTCGGGCATCATCTTGTTGATCGAACGGCCGATTTCCGAGGGTGACTGGATCGAGGTGGGCCCCACCATGGGCATCGTCAAGTCGATCTCGGTGCGCTCCACCGTGATCGAGACCTTTGATCGGACCGATGTGATCGTGCCCAATGCCGATCTGATTGCGGGCACCGTCACCAACTGGACGCGCGGCAACACCATCGGTCGGGTGATCCTGACGGTGGGTGTGGCCTATGGCACCGACACGCGGCGGGTCGAAACGATCTTGCACGAGATCGCCCGATCTCATCCCGATGTGGCGCGTTTCCCCGAACCGGGTGTCGATTTCATGGGTTTTGGCGCCGACAGTCTTGAGTTTCGCATGCGCGTCATCTTGCGCGACATCAACAAGCTGGCGGCGGTGCGCACCGAATTGAACCACCGCATCGCCGAACGTTTCGTCGCCGAGGGTGTCGAAATTCCCTTTGCCCAGCGTGACATCTGGCTGCGCAACCCCGAGGCGCTGATGGCGCGCGGCACGCCACCCGATGCCAGTGTCGCCAAACCCCGCCGCCGGACCCCAAAAAAGGATGAGGCTGCATCATGACCGAACCGCTTTTTGTCGCGGAGCCCTATCGCAAATCCGCCACCGCGCGCGTGATCGCCCAGACCGACGAGGGCGGTTTGATCCTTGATCGCACGATTTTTTATGCGCGCGGGGGTGGTCAGCCCGGCGATAGCGGCACGCTGGATTGGGAAGGGGGGCGCATTGCCATCGCCACCACGATCAAGGGCGATGGGGGTGCCATCATCCTGGTTCCGGCCGAGCCGTGCATCCTGCCGCCCGTCGGGGCCGAAACGGAACATCGGCTCGATTGGCATCTGCGCTATGGTCACATGCGCATCCACACCGCCCTTCATCTGTTGTCGGTGGTGCTGCCCTATCCGGTCACGGGCGGCGCCATCGGCCATGACAAGGGCAGGCTGGATTTCGACATGCCCGACAGCCCCGATGATCCCGCCGTGATCGAAGGGCGGCTGAACGCCTTTGTCACCCGCGACCTGCCGGTCAGCGCGGATTGGATCAGCGAGGCAGAGCTCGATGCCAATCCGGGTCTGGTCAAGACCATGTCGGTGCAGCCCCCGCGCGGGGCAGGGCGTATTCGGTTGATCCGCATCGGTGCGGGCAGCACACAGGTCGATCTGCAACCCTGCGGTGGCACCCATGTCGCGCGCACGGGCGAAATCGGCAAGCTGGTCTTGGGCAAGATCGAGAAAAAGGGCCGCCTCAATCGCCGGGTCACCATCGCGCTGGCCTGACCGCCGCGGGGGGATGTCGTGCGGTCCGCCCGCACCGTCTTGCGGATTGCCCCCGGTCCGGCGGGCCAAGGGCCCCAGATCACACAGATGCGCAATCAGACATGACCATCGGCAAAGCGTGTGTCGGGGGGCGCAAGACCCCGATCGAGCCGACAGCGCCTTTGGCGCGTTTCAGGTTTTCCAGAAAGCATGGGCTGCAGTCTTCAGGTTGTTGGTGCAGGCGTCGGGGTGAAGCGGTTGAGGATGGGTCCGACGCGGCGCCAGAGCCTGTTGCGCGAGCACGTCGATGAGGAGGCCATCCCGTGCGTGAGCTTTTTCCCGGGACAATCTAACACTGAAGGCGCATTGATGCGGTCATGGCGCAGAGCCGCCTTGACCTTGGAGCTGTGCCACAGCCCGAAGGGGGCCGCCCCGGGCAGGCCACCGCCCTTGGGCGCCCAGCCCCGCAACGGGCCCATGTTGGTCTTTACCGGGATTTCATCACTGAAGACGGGCCGCGTCGTCTCAATGCGCCCCTGATGGCCTTGCCACTTGACGCGGTGGCGCTTCACATCGGGGCCAAAAACGCTTTGTACCGTGAGCATATCCAGGCGATCCCGGCGTCAGGCTGTGTGCCAATCGGGGAATGTTGGATGCAACCATCCTTGAAATTACTTTGCATTTCCTGAGTGATGGTTTTGGCATCCTGTGCGCCGCCAGGCCCCCTGTACCAGCTTGAAGGATTGTCCATTGCGGACCGAAGCGGGGTGGCTAATTCCCGTGTCTTACGCACCTCTCATCTTACTGGTCACACCATGTGGGACCAAAGCGATCCCGAAACGGGTGGCATGGCACTTAGCGTGAGGACCACGCTTCTGATGGGCGTGTCTTGCGGTGACATTGTGGAAACCAACGCCCAGTTGAGGGTTTATGAACAGTAGAAGACGAGCAGACCGGGGATTCTTTGCTATGCTTCCAAGGTGGCCCAAACACATGTCGTCCGGTGCTGTGGCGGCCGGGCGGGGCACGGAAATTCCGGCATCAAGATTGGGTAAATCTTGGTGACGCCCGCGAAGGTGACGCTTTCGTTTCAGCTCGCCGGCACCTCCCCTGTGTTGGTCCGGAACGAGGCTTCTACAACCCACAAAAGCTACGGAACATGGCAGGTTGGTCAGGAAAAACCGTCACCATGGTCACAGGCCCAGAGGAATCCTGCGTGCCGGTGCATGTGACGTCGGGCAGGTCGTTGGCCGTTGCTTTTGGGTCAATAGGGGTTCTTGGCGCTGCGGTCTTTTGACAAGGAGCCTTGGCTGCGGGACACCAGCATTTCGATCGCATCAGCCAGATGGATGCGGTCGATATGGTGATCCCCGCGGGCCACGCGGATCTTGTGGGCTTCGAGCATCACATCGGCGTGGCGGTGACCTTCGGGCGGTTCGAAGCGGTACGAGGCCAATTCGATCCTGAGCCCCAAGGGGTCGCGGAAATAGAGTGAATCCATGAACCCGCGATCCACCGGGCCGGAATGTTTGACCCCGCGTGCATCGAGCCGGGCGGCTACCTGCCAGAAACTTGCCTGACTGACGCTGAAGGCGATGTGGTGCAATGAGCCGACCCCTTCGGGGACTGCTTTTGCGTCGGGTTTGCGGGTTTCGTTGGTGAAGACCGTGATCAGCCGCCCATCGCCCGGGTCGAAATACACATGCCCCTCGCGCGGGTTGTCCAGATTGGGCTGGTCAAACACGAAGGGCATTCCCAGCACGCCTTCCCAAAAGTCGATGGAGCTTTGTCGGTCGGCCCCGATCAATGTGATGTGGTGGACGCCTTGTGTCTGGATCTTGCGCAATGCGGTCTCGGTCATGGGGCGGTCTCCGATAGGGTGCATGCCAGACCTAGCGCAATCAGCCGGGTGTGTCCCGTGCGTGGACGCACATCATCTGTTGGCGGGATCGGCCTGTCTGGGGGGGTGGCATTTGGGCCGCGTGCCGCCGTTGTGTCGCAGGGCGGTGTTGATTCAGATCAATCTGGAGGATCGAGGCTGAATGTAAACCTCTGGCCACAGGAACAGCGCCTGAGACGGGGAAACGCGCATGAAGCAGAGATTTCAGGGCAGCCGCAGGGCCTTTTTGGCCTTGGCCGCGGCCGGGGGGGCCGCGGCCGCAGTGCCCGCAGCCAAGGCGGCAGCGCCGACCGTCACAACGCGCGCAAGGATCGTGATCATCGGCGCGGGCGCAGCAGGCACGGCGATGGCCAACCGGCTGGTGCGGCGCTTGCAAGGCGCGCAGATCACCGTGATCGATCCACGCGCCGAGCATCTGTATCAGCCCGGCCTGTCCTTGGTGGCCGCGGGTTTGAAGCCGGCCTCCTATGTGGTCAGCCGCACCACCGATTGGTTGCCCGATGCCGTGTCTTTGGTGGCCGAACGGGTGGCGGCGGTCGATCCCTTGGCGCAGACGGTGGCCACGGAGGGCGGCGCCGTGCTGGAGTATGACTTTTTGATCGTGGCGCCGGGGCTGATCCTTGATCACGACGCCATCGAGGGGTTCAACCTTGATATGGTGGGACACAATGGCATCGGCGCGCTTTATGCCGGGCCGGAGCATGCCGCGCGCACATGGACCGCTGCCGCGCGCTTTGTCGAGACGGGCGGCCGGGCGGTTCTGACCCGGCCCGCGACCGAGATGAAATGCGCGGGCGCGCCGCTCAAGCATACCTTCCTGCTCGATGACCGCCTGCGCCGGGCGGGAAACCGGGGCAAGGCCGAACTGGCCTATATCGTGCCGCAGCGGGCGCTGTTCGGTGTGCCGATCGTGGCCGAAAAGGTCCGGATGCTTTATGCGGATCGCGGCGTTACGACGACCTATCAGCGCAGCTTGCGCAGCATAGATGCCGATCGCCGCGTGGCCAGTTTCAGCGATCCTGATGGGGGAATGCATGAAGAGGCCTATGATTACCTGCATGTGATCCCGCCCCAGCGCGCGCCCGAATTTGTGGTGCAGTCGGGCCTGTCATGGGCAGATCGCTGGACCGATCAGGGCTGGGTCGATTGCGACATGGCCACGCTGCGCCACAATCGCTACGACAACATCTGGGCCGTGGGTGATGTGGCGGGCGTGCCAAAGGGCAAGACGGCCGCATCGGTCAAATGGCAGGTGCCGGTGGTCGAGGATCATCTGGTGGCCGCCATCCAGGGCCGTCAGGGGACCGAGATCTTCAACGGCTACACCTCTTGCCCGCTGATCACGCGGATCGGGCGTGCGATGCTGGTGGAATTCGATTACAACGACAATCTCGTGCCGTCATTTCCTGGTCTGATTGCCCCGCTCGAAGAGTTGTGGATCAGCTGGTTGATGAAGGAGGTGGCGTTGAAGCCCACCTATAACGCGATGTTGCGCGGCGCGGCGTAAATGGGCCTCGAAGGAAAACGGACATGAAAGAGCTGACCCTTGAAACCTTGATCGCGGTTCTGGAAGAGATGTTTGGCACAGCCCTGTTCTGGGCCATGGTGGCGGCAGCGGCCTTGGTAACGGCGGCATGGGTCTATGTGCTGGTGCGCGACCGCGCGTTGGGGATGCGGCAATTCCTGATCGCGCAACTGTTCATGCCGGTTGGGGCCGTGTTGGCGGTATGGTTCGTGATGGTGATGACCCATTCGCGGCTGGCCGATATCGGTGGGCCTGTGGATGTCATCATTTTTCTGGGTGTGGCTGCCATGGGTGCCGAGGGGACCGCGATCGTGGTATATGTGATCGAGCGCATGTTTCGCCGACGCGCTGGCGATCGCCCAGTGGGGGTGTGATACCGTTATATTGCCTGCGGCGGGGCAAGCTTGATTGCCGCCAGTGACTTTCTGTGATTGTGAAGCCACTGTCGATGCGGGTCGTGCTTGCTCTGCCTGCGGCTTTGGGCAAGATCATCTGCAAATTTGGGTATATGCCAGCGATTGGACGATTTTCATGCGGATAGCGATGATCGGAACGGGGTATGTCGGGCTTGTGTCGGGTGTGTGTTTTTCCGATTTCGGGCATGATGTGATCTGCGTCGACAAGGATCCTGCGAAAATCGACAAGCTCAACCGGGGCCAGGTGCCGATCTTTGAGCCGGGGCTTGATCCGCTGATGGCGCGCAATGTGGATGCGGGCCGGCTGTCGTTTACCACCGATCTGCGGGCAGCGGTCGATGGGGCGGATGCGGTGTTCATCGCGGTGGGCACGCCCACGCGGCGCGGTGACGGGCATGCAGATCTGAGCTATGTCATGGCTGCGGCCGAGGATGTGGCGCATGCGCTGACGGGCTATGCGGTGATCGTGACCAAATCGACCGTGCCCGTTGGCACCAATGCCCGCGTCAAGCAGGTGGTGGCCAAGGCCAATCCCAAGGCGGAATTCGATGTCGCATCGAACCCCGAATTTCTGCGCGAAGGGGCGGCGATCGATGATTTCATGAAACCCGACCGCGTGGTTGTGGGCGCACAGACCGCACGCGCGGCCGATGTGTTGGCCGAAATCTATCGCCCGTTGTTCTTGCGGGATTTCCCGATCGTGATCACCGATCTGGAATCGGCCGAGATGATCAAATACGCCGCCAATGCCTTTCTTGCGACCAAGATCACCTTTATCAACGAGATCGCGGCGCTGTGCGAACGGGTGGGCGCCGATGTAAAGGAAGTGTCCAAGGGCATTGGGCTGGATGGGCGCATCGGCAACAAGTTCCTGCATGCGGGCCCGGGTTACGGCGGATCGTGCTTTCCCAAGGATACACAGGCGCTTGCCCGGATCGGGCAGGAACACGCCGTGCCGCAATCCATCGTGGAAACCGTGATCCGGGTGAATGACGGGGTAAAGACCCGCATGATCGAAAAGCTGCGCGATCTGTGCGACGGATCATTCAACGGCAAGACGATTGCCGTGCTGGGCGTTACCTTTAAGCCCAACACGGATGACATGCGCGATGCCCCCAGCCTGACCATCGTGCCAGCGCTGGTGGGAGGGGGGGCAAAGGTGCGGGTGGTCGACCCGCAAGGCCGGCGCGAAGGCGAGGCGCTGTTGCCCGGCGTGGTCTGGACCGATGACCCCTACAAGGCGGCGCAAAATGCCGATCTGGTCGTGATCTTGACAGAGTGGAACGAGTTCCGAGCCCTGGATCTCGGCAAGCTCGCCAAGAAAATGGCGCATCCCCGGATGGCCGATCTGCGCAACATCTATTCGCGGCGCGATGCCAAGCGGGCGGGGTTCGAGGCCTATGATTGCGTCGGACGGTCGGGGTTGACGGCACCTGCACCAGCGTGACGGGCCGCGATTGCGCCTTGCCGTTCGGTCCGATCACAAAGCCCGCCCGCAAGATCAGTGCGAAAGCGCCGGGGACGACCGGATTGGGCTTGCAGTGCCCCGCCACCGACCCTAGAAGAACGCAAATTTCTTGACGCCATTGGGGTGTTCCGGACCGCCAAAACGCGGCCCGGCCCACCCCCGACTTTCGTGAGGATGCGATGCAGATCACCGAGACCTTGGCCGAGGGCCTCAAGCGCGAATATCAGATCACCATCACCGGGACCGATCTGGAGGCGCGCGTCAACGACAAGCTGATCGAGGCGCAGCCTGAGATCGCCATGAAGGGCTTTCGCAAGGGCAAGGTGCCCATGGCGCTGCTGAAAAAGCAGTACGGCCCCCGTCTTTTGGGCGAAGCCATGCAAGATGCCGTCGATGGCGCGCTGCAAGACCATCTGACGACCTGTGGCGACCGGCCTGCGATGCAGCCGGCGGTCAAGATGGTCAATGAGAACTGGAAAGAGGGCGACGATATCATTGTGTCGGTTGCTTACGAAAAACTGCCCGAAATCCCGGGTGTGGATTACAAGGCGCTGAAACTCGAAAAGCTGGTGGCCAAGGCTGCCGATAGCGAAATCGACGAAGCGCTCAAGAACCTTGCCGCAAGCGCACAGAATTTCGACACGAAGAAAGGCAAGTCCGCCGATGGCGATCAGGTTGTGATCGACTTCGTCGGCAAGCTGGACGGCGAGGCTTTTGATGGCGGATCGGCCGAAGATTATCCGCTGGTACTGGGGTCGGGGTCGTTCATTCCCGGCTTTGAGGAACAGCTGGTCGGCGTCAAGAAAGGCGACGAAAAAGCCATCGATGTGACCTTTCCCGAGCAGTACGGCGCGGCCCATCTGGCCGGCAAGGCGGTGGTGTTCGATGTCACTGTGAAAGAGGTGCGCAAACCCGTCGCCGCCGAGATCGACGAGGAACTGGCCAAGAAATATGGCGCAGAAAGCCTTGAGGCGCTGAAAGGTCAGATCGCCGAGCGTATGGGCGTCGAGTATGCGGGCGCAGCGCGTCAGGTTCTCAAGCGCAAATTGCTCGATCAGCTGGATGCACAGGTGAGTTTCGCGTTGCCGCCAAGCCTTGTGGCAGCCGAAGCGGGCCAGATTGCCCACCAGCTGTGGCACGAAGAAAACCCCGATGTGCATGGCCATGATCACGCCGAGATCACGCCAAGCGAAGAGCATCTGAAGCTGGCTGAACGCCGCGTGAAGCTGGGCCTGTTGCTTGCTGAGCTGGGCCAGAAGAACGAAGTCAAGGTGACTGATGCCGAGATGACGCAAGCGATCATGATGCAAGCGCGCCAGTATCCGGGTCAGGAGCGCGCTTTTTTCGAATTCATCCAGCAAAATCAAGCGGCTCAGCAACAGATCCGCGCGCCGCTGTTCGAGGATAAGGTTATCGATTTCATTGTGGAATTGGCCGACGTCACCGAAAAATCCATCGGCAAGGATGAATTGAAAGCCGCAGTGGACGCGCTCGAAGTCGAATGATCCCGGCCCCTTTGGGCAAGACCTTAAGGGCGGTCCCGTGGGGCCGCCCTTTTTCTTTGGCAGGTTCCCCCGATGGTCCCAAGACGCGCGGCGCTTGCGGTGGGGATGGCGATGTCTGGGATCACGCGTCAACGCGGATCATGCAGGCCCGCCCATGGCCACCGCCGCAGCTTGCCGGGCATGCGAGGGCTTTGTGATTTGTTAATCGTCTTGCTGCAGGCTGTGGATATGACCCGCGCCGCCATCCTTGTTTGCATGTTCTTGGGGTTTGCACCGACCGGTGTGGCCTTGGCCTGTCCTGATGGTGACGCCATGGCGGCGGAACAGTATCGCTTTACAGGGCGCAATCTTTGGTCACCGGAACGGTTCCGCGTGGAGGCGGGGGGGCACATTGCCCTGACGGATTGTGGCGCCATGGGCTGGGGCTATGTGCGTCAGGCGCCCGATATGGTCTTTGATCTGACGCGCATGCGGCGGTATCGGCGGCTGCATCTGCGGTCATATGCCGAGTGCGACACGGTCTTGTTGTTGCGTGATCCGTCCGGGCAATGGTTTTTCGACGATGACAGCGGGGTGGGGCGCACCGCGTCGCTGAGCCTGTCCGACCCGTTGGATGGGTCATATGCCGTCTGGGTCGGGTCCTATCGGCCCGAAGGCTGCGAGGCGCAACTGACACTTGAATCCTTTTAGCCTCATGAGCGCTGCTCATCCCAAGCTGGCCACAGGTCACAGACCGGCGCAGCGCGTGCTGATCTTGTGGCCAAGGCCCTTGTCGTGCTGACAAGACAAGGGCCGCATCCGAGGATGCGGCCCATGATTTTCAACAGCCACGCCAATATGGCCGCGGGTTATTCACGCCTTGGAGGCGGCGCCTTCGTCGTCGTCGGAGGCAGCACCGCCGATATCGTCAAAGAGTTCGGCGATCTCGAATTCTGCGGCAGCTTCCTGTTCGGCGGCAAGTTCCTGAATGGTCTTGCCAGCGGCCTGAAGCTCGGCTTCCTGGACCGAGCGTGCCACGTTCAGGACGATATCAAGCGTCACCTCGGGGTGCAGCACCACACGAACAGTGTGCAGGCCAAGTTCCTTGATCGGGCGCAGCAATTGAACTTGCTGGCGATCGATCGAGATGCCGGCCGCAGTCGAGGCTTCGGCCGCGTCACGGGTGGTGACAGAGCCATAAAGCGCGCCGGCGTCGGAGGCAGAGCGGATGATGACGAAACGCTGACCATTGAGACGGGCGGCCAGCTGTTCGGCTTCTTTCCGGGTTTCCAGATTGCGGGCTTCGAGGTGCGCCTTTTGCGCCTCGTAGGCCTTGCGGTTCGCATCATTGGCGCGCAGCGCTTTTTTCTGGGGCAGCAGATAGTTGCGGGCGTATCCGTCCTTGACGTTCACGACCTCGCCCATCTGGCCCAGTTTGGCCACGCGTTCGAGCAAGATGACTTCCATCGGGCGTCTCCTTACTTCACGGAATAGGGCAGCAGGGCGAGGAACCGGGCGCGCTTGATCGCGATTGCGAGCTTACGCTGGTTCTTTGCACTGACCGCGGTGATGCGGGAGGGGACGATCTTGCCGCGCTCGGAGATGTAGCGCTGAAGCAGGCGCACATCCTTGTAATCGATGCTGGGCGCGCCTTCGCCCTCGAAGGGGTCGGATTTGCGGCGGCGGAAAAACGGTTTTGATGCCATGATCTAATTCCTTCCTCTCAGCGACGTTCGCGGCGTTCGCCGCGGTCGCCACGATCACCCCGGTCGCCACGATCACCGCGGTCGCCACGATCGGGCCGGTCGCCACGATCGAAACGATCACCGCGCTCACGGTCGTCGCGCTTTTGCATCTGAGCCGAGGGGCCTTCTTCATGGGCGTCGACCTTTACGGTCATCACGCGCATCACGTCTTCGTGCAGGCGCATCAGACGTTCCATTTCCTGCACGGCGGCCGGGGGCGCGTCGGTGCGGAAATAGGCGTAATGGCCCTTGCGGTTCTTGTTGATCTTGTAGGCCATGGTCTTGAGACCCCAGTATTCGGTCTCGACCATGTTGCCGCCATTGTCCTTGAGGACGGTGCCGAAATGCTCGACCAGCCCTTCGGCTTGCGCGCCGGAGAGATCCTGGCGTGCAATCATCACATGCTCATAGAGAGGCATGGAAACTCCAGTTCTGTTGCGGGCGCCTTTCAAAGGCCGGGGTGTTCCATCTTCGCCCCCCGGGCCACGAGGGAATGCGCCGTTCATCAAATCCATGGCGAAGACCCGTGGGCCATACACCGGGGCGCGTGCGCTGGCAAGCCCGCCCGGTCTTGCCAACAGGTCGGAAAAGCCGCTTTATCCGGGTGTCTCGGCGGTGGGGTGCGGCCACGCTTTTGGCCCGGGCACACAGGCACGGACGATCCCGGCGTGCCATCGACGCGTTGCGCAAGATGCGTGCTTGCGCTAGCCCATGGCACACACGAGCACGATGAGGGATACCGCATGACACGAGCCTTTCTGTTTCCCGGGCAGGGCGCGCAGACCATCGGCATGGGGCGCGATCTGGCCGAGGCCTATCCGCAAGCGCGCGCCGTCTTTGCAGAGGT
This sequence comes from uncultured Roseicyclus sp., assembly GCF_937892565.1. Taxonomy (GTDB): domain Bacteria; phylum Pseudomonadota; class Alphaproteobacteria; order Rhodobacterales; family Rhodobacteraceae; genus Roseicyclus. The sequence continues at coordinate 14,417 of NZ_CALAHQ010000086.1, forward strand.
GGATGAGGCGCTGGGCGAACATCTGTCGGCCCTGATCTGGGAGGGCGAGCAAGACGCGCTGACCCTGACGCGCAACGCACAGCCCGCGCTGATGGCGACATCCATGGCCGTGATGGCGGCGCTCGAGGCCGAGGGGGTCGAGGTGACGCAGGCGGCCTATGTCGCGGGCCACAGTCTTGGGGAATATTCGGCGCTGGCGGCGGCGGGGGCGTTGGGGCTTGGCGATGCGGCGCGGCTGTTGCGGTTGCGAGGCGAGGCCATGCAGGCGGCGGTGCCAGCAGGTCAAGGCGCGATGGCGGCTGTGCTGGGGCTGGATTTCGACAGCGTGGCCGCAGTGGCGGCCGAAGCAGCCGAGGATCAGGTTTGTGCCGCGGCAAATGACAATGATCCTGCGCAGGTCGTGATCTCGGGCCATGAGGCGGCGGTGCTGCGTGCGGTGGATCTTGCCAAGGCGAAGGGTGCCAAACGTGCGATCTTGTTGCCGGTATCGGCCCCGTTTCATTGCGCCTTGATGGCACCCGCAGCCGAGGTGATGGCCGAGGCCCTGGCTGTCGTCAGGCTGCGCGCCCCGCGCGTGCCGCTGGTCGGCAATGTCACCGCCACGGCCGAGACAGACCCGCAGGCAATTGCGCAGCGACTGGTCGAGCAGGTGACAGGGCGTGTTCGCTGGCGCGAAAGCATCGGCTGGATGGTGGCACAGGGCGTGACCGAGACATGGGAGATCGGCGCAGGCAAGGCGCTGAGCGGGATGGTCAAGCGGATCGACCGGGCGGTCGAAACCCGCAGTGCGGCCACCGCCGCCGAGGTGCGCGCCTTGGCCGAGATGCTGGCCGATGGCTAGGCGGCTTGGGATGATCGCGGTGGTCGCGCTTGCGGTGGGGTTGGGCGGCTTTGGGTTGATCCGGCTGGCGGGTGCGGGGGCGACGGAGTTCCGGCTGGAGGGTGCGGTCTTGCATGTCGCGGGCCCCTTGAATGGGGCTGCGGCGGATCGGATGCAACGGCTTTTCGAGGAACATCCCGGGCTTGAGGTGGTGGCGCTGGGGGATTTGCCGGGGGCCGATGACGTGGTCTGGGCGGCGGGAATGGGGCGGTTGATCCGGGCGGCCGGACTTGAGACGCGTGCGGTCGGCCCGGTGGTGAATGATGCGATATTGCTCTATCTGGGCGGGGTGAGACGCGTTGTGGAGGGCGGTGCGTTGGTGCTGCACAGCGATGCGGTGCAGCGTCAGCGGGGCATCGCCGTGGATGCCAGCGTCGCCGCACAGGCCGATCGGCAGCAGTTTGTGGCCGCGATGCTGGGCGATGGGCGCTTTGCCGATTTCATGGCCGCGACCCGCGCCGCACGCGAGAGCTATCAATTGACCGCCGAGGATATGGCGCGGTTTGGTCTGCAGACGCAGGCACAATAGGCAAGACGAAAGGGGGCGATCATGTTCGATCTGACAGGGAAATCGGCGCTGGTGACGGGCGCATCGGGCGGGATCGGGGCCGATATCGCCCGTGCTTTGCACAGCGCAGGCGCTCAGGTCGCGCTGTCTGGCACGCGCGAGGCGCCGCTTTCGGCGCTGGCGGCGGAATTGGGCGGGCGGGTGCATGTGCTGCCGTGCAATCTGGGCGATGCCGTGGCGGTCGAGGCGCTGCCCAAGCAAGCGGTCGCGGCAATGGGGGCGGTCGACATTCTGGTCAACAATGCCGGGATCACGCGTGACAACCTGTTCATGCGGATGTCGGATGAGGAGTGGTCAGAGGTTATCGAGATCAATCTGACATCCACCATGCGGCTGTGCCGGGGGGTGTTGCGGGGCATGATGAAGGCCCGTTGGGGCCGCATCGTCAACATCTCGTCCGTGGTGGGCGCCACCGGCAACCCGGGGCAGGGCAACTATGCTGCGTCAAAGGCCGGAATGGTGGGCATGTCGAAAAGCCTGGCCTATGAGGTGGCCAGTCGGGGCATCACGGTCAATTGCATCGCGCCGGGCTTTATCGAAACGGCGATGACCGACAAGCTGACCGAGGACCAGAAGGGCAAGATCTTGGCGCAAATTCCCGCGGGGCGCATGGGGCATGCCGCCGAAATTGCGGCCGCGGCCCTGTATCTGGCCAGCGCAGAGGCGGGTTATGTCACCGGAACCACGCTCCATGTGAATGGTGGCATGGCAATGCTGTGACCCGTGGAACCAAGATGACGCGAAGGCAGTTGCCTTCGTTTGGTTCTATGTTATAGGCGGCAAAGATTTGCCGAGACCCCCAAGGTTATTGGCAGGGAAGGGCGTTGCCATAGCGGGCGCCCGGTGAGCGGCCCGAAAGGCACAATGAAACGAAGGCGCCGAAAGACGAGCGGCGCCGCAACGAACGAGGAAGAAGATGAGCGACATCGCAGAGCGCGTTAAGAAGATCGTGGTCGAGCACCTGAGCGTCGAAGAAGACAAGGTGACGGAAAACGCGTCGTTCATCGACGACCTTGGCGCCGACAGCCTTGATACGGTTGAGCTGGTCATGGCCTTTGAAGAAGAGTTCGGCATCGAGATTCCCGATGACGCAGCCGAGACGATCCAGACCTTTGGCGATGCGGTCAAGTTCATCGAAGGCGCACAATAAGCGCATTGCTGAACGTGGTGTTCGGGCGGCCCTTGCAGCGATGCAGGGGCCGTTTCACATTTTCCGGTGGAATGGCGCCCCGGCGAGGGATTGCGCCCGGGGGGCCGCGCGCGGTATCAGGTCGCGACAGTCCGAACTTTGACAAAAAGGGCGAATGGCATGCGTCGAGTGGTTGTGACGGGGTTGGGGCTGGTGACGCCGCTGGCATCGGGCGTCGAAAAGACGTGGGAGCGGCTGGTGGCGGGGCAGTCGGGCGCGGGGCCGATCACGCGCTTTGACACGACCGGCCATGCGACCACCTATGCCTGCGAGGTGCCCAGGGGCGATGGCAGCAACGGCACCTTCAATCCCGATGACTGGATGGAGCCAAAGGACCAGCGCAAGGTCGATGATTTCATCTTGTATGGTATGGCCGCTGCCGTGCAGGCGGTCGAGGATTCGGGCTGGATGCCCAAGGATACCGAAAGCCTTGAGCGCACGGGTGTGCTGATCGGATCGGGTATAGGTGGTTTGTCGTCTATTGCCGACACCTCCATCACGCTGAAGGAAAAGGGCCCGCGCCGGGTGTCGCCGTTTTTTGTGCCGGGCGCGTTGATCAATCTGATCTCGGGGCAGGTTTCGATCCGCTACGGGTTCAAGGGGCCCAACCATGCGGTGGTCACGGCCTGTTCGACAGGTGCGCATGCCATCGGGGATGCCGCGCGGCTGATCCAATGGGGCGATGCCGAGGTCATGGTGGCCGGGGGCGCGGAAAGCCCGATTTGCGCGATCGGGATCGCGGGTTTCAATGCGTGCAAGGCCTTGTCGACCAAGCGCGGCCATGAGCCGGAGAAAGCCAGCCGCCCGTGGGACGCCGACAGCGATGGCTTCGTCATGGGCGAGGGCGCGGGCGTCGTCGTGTTGGAGGAATATGAACACGCCAAGGCCCGCGGCGCCAAGATCTATGCAGAGATTCTTGGTTACGGGCTGTCTGGCGATGCCTACCACATCACCGCGCCGCCCCCCGATCACGAAGGGGCCGAGCGCGCCATGCGGGCCGCGCTGAAGCGTGCGGGGCTGGCGCCATCGGCGATCGATTACGTCAACGCGCATGGCACATCGACCATGGCCGATACGATCGAACTGGGTGCGGTGGAGCGGTTGATGGGCGATCACGCGGCCAAGGTGCTGATGTCGTCGACCAAATCGGCCACCGGGCATCTGTTGGGCGCGGCCGGTGCGATCGAGGCGATTTTCGCGATGCTGGCCATTCGTGACCAGATCGCGCCGCCGACCATCAATCTGGACAATCCAGCGGCCGAAACAGCCATCAACCTGTGCGCCAATGCGGCGCAAAGGGCGGTGATCAATGTGGTGCAGTCCAATTCCTTTGGCTTTGGCGGCACCAATGCCTGTCTGATCATGGGGCGGGTGTAACGTTCGCATGTGGAGAAGTGTTGCCGCCAATGGGATGAGTTTTCTGATCCTTGCCCTGATCGCGCTGGCCGGGGCCATCGCGTGGGGGCAGCGGGAATTTCGGGCGCAAGGTCCCTTGACGGACGCGGTGTTTTTCGAGGTGCCGCGGGGGGCCTCGCTCAGGCGGGTGTCGGAGGATCTTGAGGCGGCGGGCATTGTCACATCCGCCATGCTGTTTCGCCTGGGGGCGGATTATGCCGAGATGTCGGGCGCGTTGCGCTTTGGCAATTACGAGATCCCGCCGGGCGCATCGATGGAGCAGGTGCTGGCCATCGTGACCACCGGCGGTCCGTCGAGTTTCCGCTACACGGCGACCTATGTGCTGCGGCTCGAGGGCACGGGCGAGCTGCGTTTGCGCGAGCGGGTCCCCGGCACGGACGAGGTCGTTGCGCTGGCTGATTTCGCCTATGAGGACGGCGTTCCCGAGGTCTATTCTGCGCTGGTCGCGGATGGGACGCCGATTGCCTATCGCGTGTCGGTGCCCGAGGGCCTGACCAGCTGGCAGATCGTCGAAGGCTTGCGCGCGGCCGATTTCTTGTCGGGTGAGATTGCCGAAGTGCCGCCGGAGGGTGTGCTTGCGCCCGACACCTTCGAGGTGCGGCGCGGGCAGGACCGTCAGGAGATCATCGACAAGATGCTGGCCACCCAGCAAGACATCCTTGTGGCGGCTTGGGCCGGCAGGCAAGATGGGCTGCCGCTTGCCGATGCGCAGGAGGCGCTGATCTTGGCTTCGATCATCGAGAAAGAGACCAGCGTGGCCGAAGAGCGGCGGTTGGTATCGAGTGTGTTCATCAATCGGCTCAACCAGGGAATCCGGCTGCAGACCGACCCTACGGTGATCTATGGAATCACCGAAGGTCGGGGTGTTTTGGGCCGGGGGATTCGTGCCAGCGAGCTGCGCGCCGAGACGCCATGGAACACCTATGTGATTGATGGTCTGCCGCCGACACCCATTGCCAACCCCGGACGCGCGGCCATCGAGGCCGCGGTGAACCCCGAGGACACGCCGCTGATCTTTTTTGTGGCGGATGGGACAGGCGGTCACGCTTTTGCGGAAACCCTTGAGGAACATAACAGAAATGTCGCACGCTGGCGGCAGATCGAAGCCGAGCGCGAGGCGGCCGGGCAGTGATCAGCCCCTTGGGTTAAGGATGTGTATACGGCAAAGATTTCATTAACCCTTTGTAAATAAAAAACATCTTGACCCTGCGGCCGCTCCATGGCAAATATTTTGCATGCTGGAAGACGTGGGTAAACGGCCCGGGGAAACACCCCCGAGGCCGTTTTTCTTTGACGCGTTGCCCCATGGGCATCGCTCACGGGGCCCATGTGCTGCTCGTGGCCGGGAAGATTTCGGACACGAGGCAATTCAATGATCGACACAATGACCGAGAGTGAAGACCTTGCCCGGGCTGACCGGACAGTGGCGCGGGCCTATAAGGCGCTGGAGGTTGCGGTCGAGCTATTGGAGAGCACGCTCGACGCGGCCCGCGCGGCGCCACAAGGTGATACCAATGACGTGGTCAAGGATGTGCGGGCCGTCGGCGCCGCCTTTCAGACGGCGCTTCAGGTGGAGGTGAAAGCGCGTGATGCAGGAAGCCAAAGATACACACGACGTGGCACCGGAGAGCTTGATCTCGATGGCGCCCGGTTCGAGATCGAGCGCAGATTGGCTCGCCTGCGCGCCGCCCGAAGTGGTGGCGCAGTTCCTGAACGGGTTGAGTGACGAGGCCTTGGCCGCGTTGCCCTATCTGTTCGAGTTCTGGGCGCTGCCCCATCAGGTGGCGCCGAAAGGCGATTGGACAAGCTGGGTGATCTTGGGCGGTCGCGGTGCAGGAAAGACCCGGGCGGGCGCCGAATGGGTGCGCGGTATGGTCGAAGGGTCTACCGCATCCGCCCCGGGGCGGGCGCGGCGCATGGCCTTGGTCGGCGAAACCTATGATCAGGCGCTGGCCGTCATGGTCAAGGGTGATAGCGGGATCATCGCCTGTTCCCCGCCCGATCGCTGTCCGCGCTGGATCGCGGGGGAACGGAGGCTGGAATGGCCAAACGGGGCCGAAGCGCGGCTATACTCGGCGCATGACCCCGAGGCGTTGCGCGGGCCGCAATTCGATGCAGCCTGGTCCGATGAATTGGCGAAATGGCCGAAAGGTCAGGAAACATGGGACATGCTGCAATTCGGTTTGCGATTGGGGGATCACCCGCAACAGGTCGTGACCACCACACCGCGCAATGTGGCGGTGTTGAAAACGCTGCTGAGCCGCAACAGCACGGTGGTCACGCATGCAGCGACCGAGGCAAACCGGGCCTATCTGGCGCCCAGTTTTCTGCGCGAGGTGCAAGCGCGCTATGGGCAGACCCGGCTTGGCCGACAGGAGTTGAATGGCGAATTGCTAGAGGATGCCGAGGGCGCGCTGTGGACCCGGGCGCAACTGGATCGGCTTCGGGTGAGTGTCAGGCCCCAAGGCGGGCGGGTGATCGTGGCGGTCGATCCACCCGTGACGGGGCATGCGGGGTCTGATGCCTGTGGGATCGTGGCCATCTCGGTGGAGGAAACCGGTGCGCCGCATGGCTGGCGCGCCGTGGTGCTGGAGGATGCAACGGTGACAGCCGCAAGCCCCATGGCATGGGCCGAGGCGGCGGCAGCCACCTATCACCGGCATGGTGCCGCGCGCATGGTGGCCGAGGTCAATCAGGGTGGCGATCTGGTTGGGCTGATCATGCGTCAGGTGGACCCGCATGTGAACTTGCGCATGGTGCGGGCGGTCACGGCAAAGGCCGCGCGGGCCGAGCCTGTGGCGGCCTTGTATGAGCAGGGTCGTGTGCGCCATCTGGGGGTGTTGTCCGCCCTGGAGGACGAGATGTGTCTGATGACCCTGAGGGGCTATCAGGGCGGTCGGAGCCCGGACCGGTTGGATGCGCTGGTCTGGGCATTGAGCGATGGATTGTTGCGGCCCGGCGCACATGCGTTGAACCCGAAAATCCGGGGGCTTTGAGCCCCCATTTCCTGGCACGAGAAACCATGGCCCTGCGGGGTCGGAACGGGCGTCCGCTTGGGGCGGTCCTGTCATGAAGCAATTCCTGAGGAGAGCGGCACATGGTGTTGGATTTCTTTCGAAAGGCGCAGCGCGCGCTGCCGGAGCGCAAGGCTTCGGCTGGGGCGCGGCTGGCGGTATGGGGCACGGCGGGGCGCGTGGCATGGAGCCCGCGCGATACCGTGTCACTGACCCGCAACGGGTTTCAGGGCAACCCGGTGGGCTTTCGCGCGGTCAAGTTGATCGCAGAGGCCGCTGCCGCGTTGCCGGTGGTGTGCCGCGACCGGGCGGAACGTCAGCATGTCCATCCGGTCTTGACGTTGCTGGCACGGCCCAATCAGGCGCAGGGTCGCGCAGAGTTGCTGGAGGCGGTCTTTGCGCAGCTGATGTTGTCGGGCAATGCCTATCTGGAGGCGGTGCCGGGACCCGATGGGGTCTTGGCCGAATTGCATGTTCTGCGTTCGGACCGGATGAGCCTTGTGCCGGGTGCGGATGGCTGGCCCATGGCCTATGATTATGTGCTGGGCGCCAAGACACATCGCTACGCACCTGAAATCATTTGCCATATCAAGACCTTTCACCCGCATGACGATCATTATGGGTTGGCGCCCTTGCAAGCGGCAGCCACGGCGATTGACGTGCATAATTCCGCAGCGCGTTGGTCAAAGGCACTTTTGGACAATGCAGCCAGGCCATCGGGGGCGATTGTCTATCGGGGCGCCGATGGCACAGGCACCATGTCCGAGGAACAGTTCGTGCGTTTGCAGGGCGAACTGGAATCCCATCATCAGGGCGCGCGCAATGCCGGGCGGCCCATGTTGCTGGAGGGTGGGCTGGATTGGAAGCCGATGGGGTTCAGCCCATCGGATATGGAGTTCCAGAAAACCAAGGAGGCGGCAGCACGTGACATCGCTTTGGCCTTTGGGGTGCCGCCCATGTTGTTGGGGATCCCTGGGGATGCCACCTATGCCAATTACGCCGAGGCAAATCGTGCTTTCTACCGGCTGACGGTCTTGCCCTTGGCGCAAAAAGTGTTGGCGCATCTGGCGGCGTGGCTGTCGGGATTGACCGGCGATCTGGTCGATCTGGAGCCTGATCTTGATCAGGTGCCAGCCTTGGCGGCCGAACGCGAGGCGCAGTGGCGCCGCATCGCCGATGCCGGTTTCCTGACCGAGACCGAAAAGCGCCGCATGCTGGGGCTGCCTGATCGACCGGAGGGCACATGAGCGAGCGCGGCACGGGTGGGTCGCGTTATCTATACGCACCCTTTGATGCCGCGAACGCCCGGATCGATGCCAATGAACGCGTTCAAGAGGAGCGTTGGCAAGCTTTGAACTTTCGGCTGGAAGGGATCGAGACCGCGCTGGAGCGGCTGGAAAAGCGGCTTTGGTTGGCGGTTTTCGGAATGATCTCGGTCGTGTTGGCGCAAGGTCTGCATGATTTGTTGCGGATGAACATTACTGGATAGGGGTATGACATGAATGAATTTTTCCCAGATTGTCTGGAGACGAAATTCGCCCGCTTCGATGCCGAAGCCCTGCAGGTGACCGATGGTTTTGAAATTGCCGGCTATGCCAGCCTGTTTGGCAGTTGCGATCAGGGCGGTGATATCGTGGAAAAGGGTGCCTATGCCGCCAGCTTGAAGCGGCTGGCCGCAACCGGGCGACGGGTGCGCATGCTGTGGCAGCACGATCCGACCGAGCCCATCGGCATCTGGGATGATGTACGAGAGGACACGCGCGGGCTGTTGGTCAAGGGACGGCTGCTGAGGGATGTGGCACGCGCGCGGGAAGCGGCGGCGCTGATCGAAGCGGGCGCGATCGACGGGCTGTCGATCGGCTATCGCACGCTGCGTGCGACAAAGGACGGGCAGGGGCGCAGGCTTTTGTCCGAAGTGGAGCTTTGGGAGGTGTCGCTTGTGACATTTCCCATGCTTCCTGATGCGCGGGTCAGCGCCGCGACCAAGGCCAAGGCGGCTGGGACGGATGCTGATTTGCGAGATCTGGCGCGGGCGCTTGAAGCGACCCGGGCCAGTCTGGCGGCGCGCGAGCCCCGCTGAGCCCAACCATCCAGAGCAGAGGTGATGGATATGACCGAGACCCGATCCGGGGCGGCGGACACCCCCCGCACGGCCCCTTCACCGATTGCGGATGTGACGGAAGCCCTTGGTGGCTTTCTGAGCGAAGTCAATCGGTTCCATGACGAGATGAAGACAAAATTTCAGAAGCAGGAAGAGCGTATTGCCATGCTGAACACCAAGACCATGACCTATTCCCGCCCGGCTTTGTCGGCGGAGATCGACCACACTGCGCCCCACAAGAAGGCGCTGGCGAGCTATCTGCGCAATGGCGATGATGATGCGCTGCGCGGGTTGGAAGTTGAGCGCAAGGGGATGAACACGGCGATGAATGCCGATGGCGGCTTTCTGGTCGATCCGCAAACCGCCGAGATGATCCAGTCTGTGCTGCGATCTTCGTCGAGCTTGCGGGCCGTTGCAAACATCGTGCAGGTCGATTCGAGCAGCTTCGACGTTTTGATCGATGCCTCGGATACCGGTGCAGGCTGGGCCGACGAGCTGGCAGACACCAGCGAGACGGCCGCCCCTCAGATCGAGCGCATCTCGATCTATTTGCATGAGTTGTCGGCCATGCCGAAAGCGTCGCAGCGCTTGTTGGACGATTCGGCGTTCGACGTCGAGGGCTGGCTTGCCGGGCGCATCGCAGACAAATTTGCCCGCGCCGAGGCTGACGCCTTTGTCAATGGCAACGGGTCTGGCCGGCCATCGGGCTTTCTGAGCGGGTTTGCGGTGTCGAATGCGTCATGGTCCTGGGGCACTTTGGGTTATGTCGCGACGGGCACAGCTGGAGATTTCGATGCCAGCAATCCCGCCGATGCCGTTGTCGATCTGGTCTATGCGCTGGGCGCTCAATACCGGGCAAACGGCACCTTTGTCATGAATTCCAAGACCGCAGGTGCGGTGCGCAAGATGAAGGATGCTGACGGGCGGTTCTTGTGGTCGGACGGGCTGGCGGCGGGGGAACCCGCACGGTTGATGGGGTATCGGGTCTTGATCGCAGAAGACATGCCCGACATCGCCGTCAATGCAACAGCCATCGCCTTTGGTGATTTCCGCGCCGGCTACACGATCGCTGAACGACCCGAATTGCGCGTGTTGCGAGACCCCTTCAGCGCCAAGCCCCATGTGCTTTTCTACGCCACCAAGCGGGTGGGCGGTGCAGTTTCGGATTTTGCGGCGATCAAGCTGTTGAAGTTCGGGCTGTCGTGATCCGTCGATGAGCGGAGCGACGGAACCCCGCCCCTGATCCGAAATGGTCATGGGGCGGGCGGGACGGTGGGTCGTGCGCCATCCAGCTGCGCGTTTCTCCGCTCGAGCAGCGCGAACGGAACACCGTCCCAACCCTGACAGCAGGATTATCGGAGATTTCCCACATGATGATGGTTGAATTGACCGCTGTGCCCGGCGCGGCGTTGCCGGTTGCGGCGCTGGCGGAACATTTGCGGCTGGCGCGTGGGTTCAGCGATGATGGCAGTCAAGATGCCACGCTGGAGCGCTGTTTGCGCGCGGCCTGCGCGGCAATCGAGGCGCGGATTGGCAAGGCTCTTTTCGAACGCCGTTTTGCTTTGACCCTGTTGGCTTGGCAAAGCGCTGATGAGCATGTCTTGCCGCTGGCCCCGATCAGACGGATCGATGTGGTGCGATTGATCACCCGCGCGGGGACGGAGTTGGTCGTCGAGGATGCCGGCTATCTTTTGCAGCCCGACAGGCATCGGCCCGTGCTGAAGGCTGCGGGCGTGCGGCTGCCTGTGCCGGCGCAGGGCGGATCGATCGAGGTGGAGTTTACCGCGGGTTACGCCAGTGATTGGGGCGGAATACCCGCCGATCTGCAGCAGGCGGTGATGATGCTGGCCGCAGAATACTGGGGGCAGGAAGCTGACGCCGAGCGCGGTGTGCCGTTTGCGGTGGCGGTTCTACTGGAGCCTCATCGCCCATTGCGATTGCGGGGGATGGGTCAATGAGGGCAGCGGATCTGAACCGGCGGCTGGTGCTGGAAGCGCCCGCGCGCATTGCAGATGGCGCGGGCGGTTTCACGGAAAGCTGGGTCGCACGGGGCCATATCTGGGCGGCTGTCCATGTGCGCGGCGCAGGCCGGGAGGTGGATCAGGCCGCGCGGTTGCAACTGTCGATCACGATGCGCGCGCTGCCCCAGGGCGCACAAGCGCGGCCCGATGCGCGGATGCGGTTTCGTGATGGTGCGCGCGTCTACCGGATTGAAGCGGTGCAGGAAAGCGATGCGACAGGCCGTTTTCTGACCTGTTTCGCGGTCGAGGAGGTGGGGCGATGAGCTATGGAATGGCGGTCGCGCTGCAATCGGCGGTTTTTGCGGCTTTGACAGCAAATCAACAGGTCATGACGCTGTCGGGTGGCGCGATCCACGATGCGCTGCCATCGGGTCCGGTGGCGCCGCTGTTGGTGGTGATCGGACCTGAACAGGTGCGCGATGCTTCGGACAAGACAGGCGCAGGGGCTGTGCACGATTTTTCGGTGACAGTGGTCAGTGCAGCGGCGGGGTTCTCTGGGGCCAAGGCGTTGGCGGCGGCGATCTCGGATGCTTTGAGCGGTGCCGATCTGGTCTTGTCACGCGGGCGATTGGTGGCGTTGGCGTTTGTGCGCGCCCGCGCGAGACGGGTCGATGGCGCACGGGAAATCGAGCTTTGGTTTCGGGCCCGATTGGATGAAGCGGCGTAAACGTCGGCAGGCAAAATTTTGATTTCAATGGAGAATGAAATGACAGCCCAAAGTGGGAAAGACCTGTTGGTAAAGGTCGATATGGATGGGAATGGCGTGTTTGAAACCTTGGCCGGGCTGCGTGCCACCCGGTTGAGCTTTAATGCGGAACAGGTGGATGTGACGAGCTTGGAGTCGGCGGGTGGCTGGCGCGAGTTGCTGACAGGTGGCGGGGTGAAATCGGCGGCGATTGCGGGTTCGGGCGTGTTCCGCGATGCGGCGACAGACGAACGCGCGCGGCAAATCTTTTTCGATGGCGCAACGCCGCGCTTCCAGGTGGTGATACCGGATTTCGGGATCGTCGCGGGGCCGTTTCAGATCACTGGCATCGAATATGCGGGCAGCCATGACGGCGAGGCCACCTATGAGGTGTCGATGGCCTCGGCGGGGGCGCTGATCTTTACGGCGATCTGAGCCATGGCGAACCCTTGGGCGGGCGAAGTCGCGCTGGTCGTTGATGGCCAGCGCCATGTGGCGAAGCTGACGCTTGGGGCGTTGGCCGAGCTTGAAGCGCGACTGGAGGCCGATAGCCTGGCCGATCTGGTGGCGCGCTTCGAGGGCGAGGCGTTGCGTGCAGGCGACGTGTTGATGTTGGTGTGTGCGGGTCTGCGGGGTGGGGGGTGGCGGGGTGATCTGGCCGATCTCTTGTCGGCCGAAATCGAAGGTGGGCCCCTGGAGGCCGCCCGCGTCGCTGCCCGGCTTTTGGTGTTGGCCTTTCAGGTACCGCGATGAGCGATACAGGCTTTGACTGGCCCGCGGTGCTGCGCGCCGGATTGCAGGGGCTTGGGCTTGCGCCGGAGAATTTCTGGCGGCTCACGCCTGTCGAATTGTTGTTGATGCTGGGTGATGCGCCGGAGGCGGCGCCCTTGGGGCGCGCGCGGCTGGAGGCGCTGATCGCGCAATTTCCCGATGTGACGAACAAGGAGAGCGGCGATGGCCGGAATGGATGACGGGCTGGACAGGCTCGAGGCGCAGATCATCGATCTGGACTCGACGATGTCCGGGGCGGCCGGGATGACGGCTGCGTTTCAATCTGAGCTGCGCGGTATGCAAGAAAGCCTGGTCCATACCGGGCGGGAGGTTCAGGGCGTTAGCCGTGCGATCGGCGGCAGCCTGCGCCGTGCCTTTGATGGTGTCGTGTTTGACGGAATGCGCCTGTCCGATGCGTTGCGCGGTGTGGCCCAAAGCATGATCGATGCAGCCTATAACAGCGCGATGCGTCCGGTCCAAAATGCGCTGGGATCGGCGCTTGCCAATAGCGTGAACGGCTTGGTGGGCGGGCTTTTGCCCTTTCAGAAGGGCGGCGCCATTTCGCAGGGCCGCGTCATGCCCTTTGCCCGGGGCGGGGTCGTGCAAGGGGCTACGGCGTTTCCGATGAGGGGTGGAATGGGATTGATGGGCGAGGCGGGCCCCGAGGCGATCATGCCGCTGCGGCGTGGCCCGGATGGACGCCTGGGCGTTGCGGCGGCCGCTGCAAGTGCCCCTGTGCAGGTGGTGATGAACATCACGACGCCCGATGTGCAGGGCTTTGCGCGCAGCCAGACCCAGATCGCGGCACAGATGGGCCGCGCGCTGGCGCGCGGTCAGCGCAACCGCTGAGGAGGCATAGCGATGGGATTTCATGAGGTTCGGTTTCCGGCCAACTTGAGCTTTGGCTCGGTGGGCGGTCCTGAGCGGCGCACAGAGGTTGTGGCGCTGACCAATGGGCACGAAGAGCGCAACACGCCATGGGCGCAGTCGCGCCACCGCTATGACGCGGGAGTAAGCCTGCGGTCGTTGGACGATGTTGCGGTTCTGATCGCGTTTTTCGAGGCCCGGCGCGGCCAGCTCTACGGGTTTCGCTGGAAGGATTGGTCGGATTTCAAGAGTTGTGCGCCTTCGGGCCAGCCTGGATTTCGCGATCAGCGGATTGGACTGGCAGATGGCATCACGCGCGAGTTTCAGTTGAGCAAGACCTATGCCTCGGGGGGGCACAGCTATGTGCGGCCCATCACAAAGCCGGTTGAGGGCACGGTTTTGCTGGGGGTTTCAAATGACGAGCAGGTGCTTGGCGTGGATTTCGAGCTGGAGCTCGATCGTGGGATCATTCGCTTTTCCGAGCCGCCCGATGCGGGCGAAGTGATCACGGCCGGCTTTGAATTCGACGTGCCGGTCCGGTTCGACACGGATGCGATCCAGACCAGCGTGGCAAGCTTTCAGGCCGGTGAAGTGCCCAATGTGCCAGTGCTGGAGATCCGGCTATGAGCGGCGCCGCCGGTTTGGATACGCATCTGGCAACCGGTACGACCGGTGTGTGCAGATGCTGGCGGGTGACCCGCACGGATGGGATGCGTTTTGGCTTTACGGATCATGACCGGGCGCTGGCGTTTGACGGCGCCACGTTTCGCCCGGAAAGCGGGCTTTCGGCAGCGGCGCTGAGCCAGACAACTGGGCTATCTGTGGACAACACCGAAGCCGTCGGCGCGCTGAGCGACGATGCCATCACCGAAGCCGACATCGTGGCGGGTCGCTATGATGGCGCTGAGGTCGAAGCCTGGCTGGTGCAGTGGGAGGCGCCGGAGAACCGTGTGCTGCAGTTTCGTGGCAGTCTGGGTGAATTGACGCGCGCAGGCGGCGCATTCATCGCTGAACTGCGTGGGCTGTCGGAGCGGATGAACATGCCCACGGGCCGTGTCTATCAGCGCGGCTGTTCCGCAGTTCTGGGGGATGGGGCGTGTCGCGTTGACCTGACAAATCCGGGCTATGTCGTGGACGCCGAGGTCTTGGCTGTCGATTCAGCTCGGGTATTTTGGATCAAGCTTCCCGAGGCTTTTGAACCGCGCTGGTTCGAGAGGGGCACATGTCGGGTTCTGGACGGTGCGGCGGCGGGTCTGTCCGGGGCAATCAAGATTGATCGGATCGACCGGGATTTGCGCCGAGTGGAATTGTGGGACGGGCTGCGCACGCCAATCGCCTTGGGGGATCGTTTGCGGCTGACGGCGGGCTGTGACAAGCGGCTTGAGACCTGTCGGTTGAAGTTCGCCAATCTGCTGAACTTTCGGGGTTTTCCGGACCTGCCGGGCGACGATTGGCTGGTGGCCCATCCCACCCGCGTCTCGGCACGTGATGGGGGTAGCCGACGGTGACACGGGTCGTTTTTGCCGCCCGTGGCTGGCTGGGTACGCCATATGTGCATCAAGCCAGTTGCCGGGGTGTGGGGTGCGATTGTCTGGGGCTGCTGCGTGGGATCTGGCGCGAAGTTCTGGGTGCCGAACCTGAGCCAGTGCCGGGCTACACGGAAGATTGGTCCGAAACGTCGCGCGAAGAGCGGCTTTGGAACGCGGCGCGGCGACATCTTGTGGCCAAGCCCTTGTCAGCGGCTACGCCGGGCGATGTGCTTTTGTTTCGCATGCGCGAAAGCGGGGTAGCCAAGCATCTGGGCCTACAGGCCGAGGTCGGTACGACCCCCAGTTTCATCCATGCCTACAGCGGGCATGGCGTGGTGGAAAGTGCGCTCACGCCCCCTTGGCGGCGGCGCATTGTGGCGCGTTTCGCGTTTCCGGAAAGGAAGTGACAGCATGGCGACGATCCTTTTGTCGGCCGCAGGGGCGGCCTTGGGCGGCATGGCGTCGGGGACGGTTCTTGGGCTTTCTGGGGCTGTGGTGGGGCGTGCGGTGGGCGCCAGCCTGGGCCGAATGATCGACCAGCGGTTGATGGGCTCGGGCTCGGATCCGGTGGAGCGGGGGCGGGTTGACCGCTTTCGGATCACCGGAGCGGGCGAGGGTGCGCCGGTGGCGCAACTGTTTGGCCGCATGCGGCTGAGCGGGCAGGTGATCTGGGCCACGCATTTCGTGGAAAACACCACCACCAGCGGCGGGGGGCGCGGCAAGGGTGCGCCGCGCCAGCCCATGACGACGAGCTATGCCTATTCGGTCAGTCTTGCTGTCGCGCTTTGCGCAGGCGAGATCCGGCGGGTGGGACGCATCTGGGCCGACGGGGTGGAGTTGGATCAGACCAGTGTGGCGATGCGTCTCTATACCGGGACCGAAGACCAGATGCCCGATCCGTTGATCGAAGCGGTCGAGGGCGCAGGCGCGGTTCCGGCCTATCGCGGTATCGCCTATGTCGTATTCGAGGATCTGGATCTTGCCCCCTTTGGCAACCGAGTGCCGCAATTTGCTTTTGAGGTGGTGCGCGCTGCACAACCCGAACGCGCCATGCTGCCTGCTGCCGCCGATCTTGTGCGGGCGGTGGCCTTGATGCCCGGCACTGGCGAATATGCGCTTTCGACGCGCCAGATCACCGTTCCCGATGCCTTGGGCAATCGACGGGCGGTGAATACCAATACGCCCAGCGGCGGAGCGGATTTCAGCATAGCCTTGGACCAAATGCGCGCGGCGCTGCCCAATGTTCAATCTGTCAGCCTGATCTACTCGTGGTTTGGTAATGATCTGCGTGCAGGCGAGTGCCGGGTTCAGCCCAAGGTTGAAGATGCGCAGGTCGATGGCATCGAGATGGCGTGGCGCGCGGGCGGGATCGTTCGGTCGGAAGCGGAGGTCTTGGCGCGGATCGACGGCCGGCCTGTCTATGGCGGCACGCCTGCCGATGGATCCGTGATCGAAGCAATTCAAGCCATTCGTGCGGGCGGCCAAGAGGTGATGCTCTATCCTTTTTTGCTGATGGAGATCTTGGCGGGCAATGGTCTTCCCGATCCCTATGGTGGTTCAGAACAATCGCCATTGCCGTGGCGTGGACGGATCACTGGGGCGGTTGCGCCGGGCCGTTCGGGAAGCCCTGACGGCAGTGCCGCAAATGGCGCAGCTGTGGCCGCTTTTTTCGGTACGGTGCGCGCCCGTGATTTCACCATCAGCCCCGGTTCGGTGACTTATTCCGGGCCAACGCAATGGTCTTATTCGCGTTTCATCTTGCACGCAGCAGCGCTTTCGGCGGCGGCAGGTGGGGTCGATGCATTCTGTATCGGTTCGGAAATGCGCGGTCTGACACAGATGCGTGACGCGCAGGGATTTCCAGCGGTGGCCCATTTGCGGGCGCTGGCAGCCGAGGTGCGGCTGCTCTTGCCAGATGCAAAGTTGAGCTACGCCGCCGACTGGTCCGAGTATTTCGGCTACCAGCCGCAAGATGGCACGGGGGACGTGCACTTTCACCTTGACCCGCTGTGGGCCGATGACACCATCGATTTCATCGGTATCGACAATTACATGCCGCTCAGCGACTGGCGCGACGGTCTGGACCATGCCGATGCAGGTTGGGGCGAGATCCATGATCTTGATTACCTGCGTGCCAACATCGAGGGCGGAGAGGGATATGATTGGTTCTATCCCACAGCCGAGGCGCGCGCCGCGCAGCGCAGGGAATCCATCACCGATGGGCTTTTCGACGAACCATGGACCTTTCGCTTCAAGGACCTGCGCGCGTGGTGGTCATCGCATCACCACGACCGCATCAATGGCCCAAGGGGTTGGGCCGTGCGCAATGGCGATCGCCCGCATCTGTGGTCTACGTCCGGGGGGGCGGTTCTTGCGCCATTTCCCGGGCAGTTTGTCGATGGAAGGTTTTCGAACGCGGTGCTGGTCACCGATGTGACGGGCAATTTCTTGTCGATGGCAGTATCCGATGATTTCATCCATCTGCAGAATGCGCCCTATAAGGTGCGGTTGTTCTATCGCGCGGGGACGGCCACCCATCTGAGATTGACGCTGGATCATCGCAGTCCAGAGGTGCAGTGGATCTATGTGACCGGCGCGCCCGGAAACCTTCAGCCCTCGCTTGTGTCGGGGCATGTTGTGCACGAAGTCGTTAATCTTCAACATCCAGACGGTACGTTCGAGTTCCGATGCGAGATCATCCCGCGCTCAACCGATGTTCAGGCAAACTTCGGCTTTGGTCCGGGAATGAATATTCCCGGCCAAACAGTCGTTTTTGTCGGTCTTGAGGTCACGGCGCGTGCATTGCACCAAACCCCATGGAGGCCGGGGTCTAAACCCATCCGCTTTACCGAGATCGGTTGTCCGGCGGTGGACAAGGGTACCAACGAGCCAAATAAGTTCTTTGACCCCAAAAGCTCGGAAAGCGCTTTGCCGCGCCATTCGAACGGACGGCGCGATGATCTGATACAGGCGCAGTATCTGCGCGCAATCATGTCTTACTGGAATGATCCCGCGATCAATCCCGTTTCCGATGTCTATGGTGAGCCGATGCTGGACATGAGCCATGCCCATGTCTGGGCATGGGACGCACGGCCCTGGCCGGCCTTTCCAAATGAAGTGGGACGATGGTCCGATGGCAACAACTGGCGGTTGGGCCATTGGATCACCGGTCGCATTGAGGCCGCGCCGCTCGATCAGGTGGTGGCCGAACTGTGCGAGGCGGCGGGCGTAAAGGACTATGACGTCTCGGCGCTGTTCGGTCTGGTGCGCGGTCATATCTCGGGCGAGACGGAAAGCGCGCGCGCGCGGCTTCAGGCCCTGATGTTGAGCCATGGATTTCAGGCGGTGGAACGGGATGGGGCGCTGGTGTTTCTGCCGCTACCCAAACGCCCCGAAGCGGTGATCGAAGCCGCGACAACCGCGCGCGATGACGATGGCGCGGGGGGGCTGAGGGAAACCCGCGCCGCAAAGGCAGAGGTGGTGGGGCGCTTGCGTCTGGGCCATGTCGCGGCCGAGGGAAGCTACGACGACCGCGTGGCCGAAGCGGTGTTTCCCGGCGACGCTGCCGATGGGGTGACGGTGATTGACCTGCCCCTGTCTTTGACCGGACCCGAGGGGCAGGGCGTGGCCGAGCGGATGCTGGCCGAGGCACGCGTTGCCCGCGATCAGATGCGCTTTTCCCTGCCGCCTTCGCGCCGCGCTTTAGGGGCGGGGGCTATGGTGGCGCTGGACGATGGGTCCACGTGGCGCATCGACCGCGTCGAGGATCGCGGCACGCGCCTGATTGAGGCGGTGCGGGTCGAAGCCTCGGTCCGTGAACCTTCGGATGCGGTGGAAGAGGTGGCAACGACGAGCGGATTTATCGCTCCCGTTCCGGTTCGGCCGGTCTTTCTGGACCTGCCACTGATCAGCGGCGCCGAGGTCGATCATGCCCCCCATCTTGCCGTATCGGCAAGCCCATGGCCCGGATCGGTGGCGGCTTACTCCGCGACGGGACCGGATGGCTTTACGCTCAATCGCCTGATCGAACGGCGTGCGATCATTGGGCGGCTGGAGACCCCGTTGGTTGCTGCGCGGTCCGGGCTGTGGGATCGTACGGGACCCATGCGGGTCCGCTTGGCGACGGGGCGGTTGTCATCTGCCGAACCGGCCGCGGTGCTGAACGGGGCCAATATTGCCGCGATCGGATCGGGCGATGATGGCACTTGGGAGGTCATCCAGTTCGCAAGCGCGACATTGGTTGGCGAGAACCTCTGGGATATTGGTATCCGCCTGCGTGGCCAGCAGGGAACCGATGGGGTGATGCCAGCAATCTGGCCTGAGGGGAGCCTGTTCGTGCTGCTTGATGATGGCGTGGGGCAGATCGACCTGCCCGTATCGGCGCGCGGTCTGGCGCGTTACTACCGCATCGGCCCTGCTCGGCGAAGCGTCGATGATCCAAGTTATGTTGAGCGAATCCTCGCCTTTTCAGGTGTAGGGCTGCGGCCCTATGCACCCGCGCATCTTAGAGCGGCCAAGGTCGAAGGCGATCGGGTCGTGTCTTGGGTACGGCGCACGCGGGTCGACGGTGACAGTTGGGAGGGCTTCGATGTTCCTTTGGGCGAAACGTCGGAGCGCTATCTGCTGCGCATCGTCGATGCCACCGGCTTGCGGCGCGAAATTGTTCTGAGCGCACCCGGTTTCGCCTATCGCGGCGCCATGCGCGCCGAGGATGCTACCAGCTTTCCCTATTCCATCGAGGTTGCCCAGTTGTCCGATCGTTTCGGGCCGGGGCCATTTGCAAGGATCCAGATCGATGACTGACACACCGC
>NZ_CALAHQ010000087.1 GCF_937892565.1 uncultured Roseicyclus sp.
TCCGGGGGCCGCCCGGTCCACCGGACCGGCCGCCGCTTTCAGCGGTTCGCCCCCGCCCGTTGGGCCGGGGCTTCGCCCTTCCGGGGGCCGCCCGGTCCACCGGACCGGCCGCCGCTTTCAGCGGTTCGCCCCCGCCCGTTGGGCCGGGGCTTCGCCCTTCCGGGGGCCGCCCGGTCCACCGGACCGGCCGCCGCTTTCAGCGGTTCGCCCCCGGAACCCACAAGACGTCGTCTTTGCCGTCGTTGTTGGCGATGCGGCCTGCAACAAAGAACCAGTCCGACAGCCGGTTGAGGTATTTCACCCCTTCGGCGTTGATCGATTCCACCGTGCCCAATTCCACGCTCAGCCGTTCGGCGCGGCGTGCCACCGTGCGGCACAGATGCAGATGCGCCGACAAGGCCGAACCGCCGGGCAAGATGAAGCTGCGCAAGGGTGCAAGCCGGGCATTCATCACGTCGATCTCGCGTTCCAGACGCTCGGTCTGGGCCGCGATGATGCGCAGCGACGGATAGGGGCGTTCGTCGTCCTTTTCCATGTTGGGCGTGCACAGATCGGCGCCGAGATCGAACAGATCGTTCTGGATCGCCTGAAGCTGTGCGGCCATGTCGCCCGTCGCATGCAGACGCGCCATGCCCAGCACGGCGTTCAACTCATCCACCGTGCCATAGGCGGCGACACGGGCGGAATGCTTGGCCACACGGCTGCCATCGCCCAGCGCGGTCTCGCCCGCATCGCCCGTGCGGGTGTAGATCTTGTTCAGCACCACCATCTGTTCAGCCCCCCGATTGTCCGCGCACCCAGACGAAGATCATGATCAGCACCACCGCGCCGAATTGCGCGATCAGCCGCCAGCGCATGAATTTGTTGGATTGTTTTGCCGCCTCGGCCGTGCCTTTGCGGAAAGAATTGATGCCCATGAGCAAAATCCCCACCACGCCAAGACAGGCGATCAGCGCAATGATCAAAAGCGGGTCTTCCACGATTGTCGTTCCTTCGCTGTTTCGAACCGTGCACCCTAGCGCGGCGGCGGCAAAAGGCTAGAGCCGCGACACGATCCAATCCTGGGCCGCGTCAGGCAAAATGCGCGTCAGAACCGCCGCCACATAGGCGGGCGTGGTGATGTAGTAACGCCGCCGGGGGCTGCGGCTTTCCAGCGCGTGGGCCAGTTTTTTGACCACAGCCTCGGGGCCAAGTTCGAAACGGTCGCGCCCGGCCTCGCGGCGGGTGCGCCATTTGGTGCGATAGAATTGCGCATGGCGCGAGGCATCGACATCGATCCAGCGGTCGAATTGCGCCATCGACCGGTCGCGAAAACCCGAGGTGACGGGCCCGGTGTTCAGGATCGCCACATGGATGCCCGTGCCGCGCAATTCCACCCGCATGGTGTTGGTCAGCCCCTCGAGCGCATGCTTTGTCGCCACATAGGCCGCCCGCCACCGCAGCGGCGTGAACCCCACCACCGAGGAATGTTGCACGATGCGCCCCCCGCCATGGGCCCGCATGTGGCGGATCGCGTGACAGGTCAGATCGTGCAGACCAAAGACATTGGAGGAAAACACCTCTTCCAGCGCGCCGCGCGGCAGGTCTTCGGCCGCACCCGGCATGCCATGGCCCGCATTGTTGAACAGCGCCTCGATCCGCCCGCCGGCCAGATCGACGGCTTCGGCAAAGCCCGCCGCGATGCTGGCGCTGTCGTGATGATCGATCCGCACGGCGGCAAAGCCATCGGCCCTGAGGCGGTCCAGATCCTCGGGCGCCCGCGCCGAGGCGATGACGGTCCAGCCGCGCGCGCGCAACCCCGCACAGGCCGCCCGCCCGATGCCCGAGGAACATCCCGTGATCAAGACCCGGCCCGTCATGTCGCGCGCCCCCCATGCCGCGTTGCCCCGTCTGCCTAAGTCAGTCGGGCCTTGCAGGCAACAGGCCGCTTGCCGCGCCTTGGATCGGCCTTTCTGGCGCTGGACGTGGCAAGCCGCCTCGGGTATCACGACCGCTAGATGGCCGAGCAGGATGACACACAAGATCAGGGGGCCGGTGGGCGCCAGACCTCGGAGCCATTGGCCCGGGCCATTGGTGTGCGTTATCTGCAATATGCGCTGTCGACCATCATGCACCGCGCGCTTCCCGATGCGCGCGACGGGCTGAAGCCGGTCCACCGGCGGATCTTGTACGCCATGCGCGAGTTGAAGCTGGCGTCGACGGGCGGCTTTCGCAAATCGGCCAAGATCTCGGGCGATGTCATGGGGAATTATCACCCCCATGGCGACATGGCGATCTATGACGCCATGGCGCGCTTGGCGCAGGATTTCGTGATCCGTTACCCGCTGGTCGATGGTCAGGGCAATTTTGGCAATATCGACGGCGACAACCCGGCCGCCAGTCGCTACACCGAGGCGCGGATGACGGCGGTCGCCGAGGCCCTGATGGAGGGGCTTGACGAAAACGCGGTCGATTTCCGCCCCAATTACGATGGCACGCTCGAGGAACCCGAGGTGCTGCCGGCGGCGGTGCCGAACCTGTTGGCCAATGGGTCGTCGGGGATCGCGGTGGGCATGGCCACCAACATCCCGCCCCATAATCTTGATGAGCTGATCGGCGCCTGCCTGCATCTGCTGAAATCCCCCGAGGCGCCTGACGACACGCTTTTGGCCTGCATCAAGGGGCCGGATTTTCCGACCGGGGGCGTGATCGTCGAGCCGCCCGAGAGCATCGCCGAAACCTATCGCACCGGGCGCGGGGCGTTTCGTCTGCGCGCCAGATGGGCGATCGAGGATCAGGGCCGCGGCACCTGGGTGATCGTGGTCACGGAAATCCCCTATCAGGTGCAGAAATCAAAGCTGATCGAACGGCTGGCCGAGCTGATCCAGCTCAAGAAGGTGCCGATCCTGGCCGATGTGCGTGACGAAAGCGCCGATGACATCCGCATCGTGCTGGAGCCCCGCTCGCGCAATGTCGATCCCGAGGTGCTGATGGGCACGCTGTTTCGCAACTCGGATCTGGAAACGCGGTTTTCGCTCAACATGAACGTGCTGATCGATGGCCGCACGCCCAAGGTCTGTTCGCTCAAGGAGGTGTTGCGCGCCTTTCTCGATCATCGCCGCGCGGTGCTGATCCGCCGGTCGCGCCACCGGATGGACAAGATCGACCACCGCCTTGAGGTGCTCGAAGGCTTCATCATCGCCTTTCTGAACCTCGACCGGGTGATCGACATCATCCGCTATGATGATGACCCCAAACCCGCGCTGATGCGCGAGGATTGGGGCCGCGACATCGCACGCGCCACGTCGGAAAGGGATTATGTCTCGCCCGCCCCGGGTGAGGGTGAGCTGACCGAGGTGCAGGCCGAGGCTATCCTTAACATGCGGCTGCGGTCCTTGCGCCGGCTGGAAGAGATGCAGCTGATCGCCGAGCGCGACGCCTTGATGGCCGAACGCGCCGCGCTGGAGGATCTTCTGGCCGAGGATGGGTTGCAATGGGCGCGCATCGCCGATGAGCTGCGCGATGTGCGCGCCAAGTTCGGCGCAAAAGCCGTGGGCGGGGCGCGGCGCACCAGCTTTGCCGCAGCAGGCGAGGCGCAAGAGGTGCCGATCGAGGCGATGATCGAGCGCGAGCCGATCACGGTGGTCTGTTCCAAGATGGGATGGATCCGCGCGATGAAGGGCCACATCGATCTGTCGACCGAGCTCAAGTTCCGCGACGGCGACGCGGGCCGTTTCCTGATCCATGCCGAAACGACCGACAAGCTGTTGGTGTTTTCCTCGACGGGGCGGTTCTACACCTTGCCGGCGGTGGGTCTGCCGGGTGGGCGGGGTCTGGGTGAACCGTTGCGCCTGATGGTGGATCTGCCCAACGAGGCCGAGATCGTCACGCTGTTTGTCCATCGCCCCGAAGGCAAGCTTTTGGTGGCATCATGGGCGGGCGATGGGTTTCTGGTGCCCGAGGCCGAAGTCGTGGCCCAGACCCGGGCCGGCAAACAGGTTCTCAACGTCAGGGAAGGGGTCGCGGCCACCGTCTGCCGTGCGGTTGCCCCTGATGATGATGCGGTGGCGGTCGTGGGC
This sequence comes from uncultured Roseicyclus sp., assembly GCF_937892565.1. Lineage (GTDB taxonomy): Bacteria > Pseudomonadota > Alphaproteobacteria > Rhodobacterales > Rhodobacteraceae > Roseicyclus. The sequence goes on from NZ_CALAHQ010000087.1 coordinate 4,059, forward strand.
GACAATCGCAAGCTTTTGATCTTTGGCATGGATGAGCTGCCCGAAATGGGGCGCGGCAAGGGCGTTCGGCTGCAAAAATACAAGGATGGCGGGCTGGCGGATGTGCGCAGCTTCCGGCGCGCCGCCGGGCTGTCGTGGCACGATCCGGCCGGCCGCACGCGCACCGAGCCCGATCTGGCGGAATGGGATGGCAAGCGTGCATCGGCGGGGCGCATGGCCCCGCGCGGATTTCCGCGTGACAACCGCTTCACCTGATCGCGTCGGGGCGGGGGGCTTTCGGCCCCCATGCCTCTGGCGGTGCCGGCGGTGCGGGTCTGGAACCTAGTGATTGTGCAAGCTTTGCGTCGCGCGCCGGGGGTGGGCATTTGCGCCCCACGCGCCCGTGCGTTATCTGACGTGTGATCATGGATACGGGAGACGCCTATGCCCTTTGGTCTGAACCGCCTTGCCGCCGTGGTTTTGCTGGCGGTGCTTGCCGCGTGCAGCCCCGCGCCCGATCCGCTCACCGATGAGCTGCCCGATATGGGCGATTTCCGGTTGGGCCATAACATTGTCGTGGCCGACAGCATGCAGCAGGTGCCGCCGTCGCGCAGCGCCGAACCCGAGGAATGGGTGGCCGTCTTGACCGCCGAGCTTGATCGCCGCTTTGGGGCCTATGAGGGGGAGCGGCTCTATCATCTGGGCATTGCCATCGACGGCTATGCGCTGGCACCGCCGGGTATTCCTCTGGTCGTGAAACCGCGATCGGTGCTGGTGCTTTCGGTCAATGTCTGGGACGATGCTTCGGGTGTAAAGCTGCATGCCGAACCCAAGCAGATTGTGGTGTTCGAGGGGTCATCGCCAGAAACCTTTCTGATCGGCTCGGGTCTTGCGCGCAGCCGCGATCAACAGATGGAGGTGCTGGCGCGCAATGCCGCGCGTCAGGTTCAGCGCTGGATGCTGGAAAATCCCCAATGGTTCAGCATCGACCCCGACGCCCCGCCGCTCCGCGCGGGTGACAGCCCATCTACCCAAATCCCGCCGCTCCGCTCGGCTGACAGCCTGTCGACCGAAGCGTTTTCGGTCACGGTCCTGCCCGCGCCGCCGGGGGCCGTTGCCAACTGATCTTGCCATCGCAACGGGTCAGCGGTTAACGGCTTGATTTTTCCCCGCGACGCGACTAGGTGGCCCGCGATGTTGAACCGGGCCGCAGGCGCTGCTTGTGCGATGGCCCCCGAACAAACGAGGCGCCAGGGCAATGGCAAAGGCAAAGTTTGAACGTAACAAGCCGCATGTGAACATCGGCACGATTG
>NZ_CALAHQ010000088.1 GCF_937892565.1 uncultured Roseicyclus sp.
GAGGTCTTCGAGAAAGGCGGGATGGGCGATGACCTGCCCAGGCTGACTTTGGGTGCGGCGGAACTGGGCGATGGCATTTCCCTGGCCCAGCTGATCACCCGCACGGGCCTTGCCGCATCTGGCAAAGAGGCCAAGCGCCTGATCGCCGAAGGCGGCGCGCGGATGAATGACGCCGCCATCACCGATGCGGGGCAGATGATCACCGCGGCCGATCTTGCCCAGCCGATCAAGCTGTCGGCGGGCAAGAAACGCCACGCGCTGGTGATTCTGGCGGGCTAACCGAAAATTAAGCATGAGCGCCGAAAGCTTGCGCTCATGCCCGCCGCCCTGCCCCCGCCCCCACCCCTGACGCTGCCATTGCAGCAATCCCCGCTCTATCGTGATGCGCTGCGCCGGATCGGTGCGGACGCAGCCGTGATGGCTTGGGCGGGCGGCGATTGGCTGGTCTTGCGGCGGGAATTTCCGGTGATCGGCCGGGTTGCGCTGGTGTCGCGGCCCGATCTGGCGGCGGATGCGGATCCGGGGCCGCTGCGCAAGGATCTTGGGGCCGATCTGGTGATCGTGAATGCGGCCACAGCCGCCAACGGGGCGGCATTTCGGCGGGCGGGCTTCTTGCGGCTGGCCCCCCCGCGTGAGGTTGCGATGCTGTCGCTTGCGCGACAGCCAGAGGATTGGCTGGCGCGGATGGATGGGAAATGGCGCAACCGGCTACGCCATGCCCAACGCCAGCCCCTGACGATCACGGCTGGCGCCCTTGCGCCCGACCCCAACCACTGGATCTTTCAGGCCGAAGCAGCACAGCAACGCGCGCGCGGCTACCGCAACCTGCCGCCCACGCTGATCGCGGCGATGGGTGCCACGGCGGGCGCGCTGACACTTTTTACGGCGCAGACCGCCGGCACCACCATCGCCGCGATGCTGTTTGCCCGCCACGCGTCGGGTGCGAGCTATCTGATCGGCTGGTCGGATGCGCAGGGGCGCAATCTGTCGGCCCATAACCTGATCTTGTGGCATGCGATGAACAATCTGGCCCGACAGGGTGTGGCGGCAATCGATCTGGGCCAATGCGCCGGGGATCAAGCTGACGGGCTGGCGCGGTTCAAGCGCGGCGCGGGCGCTGCCACGATGGTGCTGGGCGGCACATGGGCCATGGCGGGGCTACTGGCGCCGCTGCATGGCCTGCTGCGCGGCCTGCGGTCTAGGATGCCACCGCCCTGAGCAACCGTGCACGCGCCGGTGGCACGGCGGCAATCTCGAGCCCGGTAAAGACATGCAGCGTGCCAAGGTCGCGATCGATCACCGCATGATCGCTGACCCAGCCCCCCATCATCAGATAGGTTCTGAGCAAGGGGGGCATCTTGGCCTGTGCGCGCTTGAGATCGGGCTTGCGCCGGAGGCGGGCAGCAAACCGAAACACCGCAGGTGCCTTGACGCGCGGCAGCCAGTGCTTGGGCGCGATATGGCGGTCGCGCAAAAGCGCGAAAGCATCGGAATAATCGCGTGCCTCGGTGCCGGTAAAGGATGAGCAGCCAAACAGCATCTCGACCCCGCTGTGATCGACATAGGCCGTCAAGGCCCCCCAAGCCACCCGCAAGATATCGGGATCGTGCCAGTCGGGGTGGATGCAAAAGCGCCCCACCTCGACCATGGGGCCGTCGAAATCCGACAGCGCCGACAAGTCATAGAACTGCGCCGAATAGCTGCGCCCGATCTCGGCCCCGCAGCCAAGCCGCAACAGCCGAAAACAGCACACCAGCGCGCCCGAACCGATGTCTTCGACCAGAACATGGGAACAGGCCGCATCAAATTCATCACCATCCAGCCGGTCGGCTTGCGGCCCGCGAAAGGCCAGCGTGCGCAAGCGCCGCGCGGCATCCAGATCACCGCCGTCTTGCGCCAGTCGCGCCCGGTAGCGTCCTTTGGAAAGATCAAGCATCGCGCTACGCTCCTGCGGTGCCGATACCGCCCGCTGATGGCGGACATTCTGGGGCGTGTGCGTAACGGCCCGGCGACACATCCGGCGTGGTCAGTCGCTCAGCGCCTCGCCCAGATTGATGCGCCCGAAATTCGAGAAAAGCTGCCCGAAGAAGGTCACTTCCCGCACCGAGCTGGTGGTCACGCGGCGCGACAATTGCACGATCCGCCCATCCTCGAGCCCGAATTCCTCGATGTTGGACACCTGCCCGGCCGCATCAAAGGACACCGCGATGATCTGGCGCTCGATCACCTGCGGGGCGCGGTAGCCCTGATTGCGCATGCGATAGGCGGTATAAAACCACGCCTCGTCGCGCATCATGCCCGCAGCACCCGGTGTGCCGATGATCGCGGCCACATCCGCGCGGCTGCTGCCGATGCGCAGCTGCGCCAGCTCTTCGGCGGGGGGAACATAGCCGTGATTGTCGAATGTGGCGGCGCAAGCGCCAAGGGCCAGCGCCAAGGTCATGCCGACCAGAGCCATCCTAAAACCGCGCGCGCGCTTGTGCATGCCTGTCCTCTTGCTCCTGGCTACGGCCACCCGGACCCTGCCGCCCGGACCTTGCCCTTGCAGCGGACCCGAAAGCTTTCTATCGGCTTAACTTACCCGCGCCTGCAGAGCAAGAACGCGACAAGACCACATCTGGACCACAAGGAGGCCCCCACATGGCCGAAACACCGGGAAATCTTGTGCTGGCCCGTCTGTCGCGGGCGGCCGAGACGCGGTTCGAACTGACGCCCGAGGCGCCCGCGCGCGCCGCGCTGGCCGCAGGGCTTGGATTGCTTGCGTTGCGCAAGCTGCGCTTTTCAGGTCGGCTGATCCCCGAAGCACGGCGCGATTGGCGCCTTGAGGCGGATCTGGGTGCGACCATCGTTCAGCCATGCGTGGTAACGGCCGAGCCCGTGACGACCCGCATCGATGAGCCGGTCTTGCGCCGCTATCTGGCGGAAATGCCCGAACCCATCGGCGACGAGGTCGAAATCCCCGAAGATGACAGCGCCGAACCTTTGCCGGTGACGCTGGATCTGATGGCGGTCATGACCGAGGCGCTGGCATTGGCGCTGCCGCTTTATCCCCGCGCGCCGGGTGCCGAACTGGGCGAGGCACGCTTTGCCGGTCCGGGCATCGTGCCCCTGACCGAAGATGCCGCCCGGCCGCTTTCCGGGCTGGCGGCGCTGCGCGACAAGCTGCAGGGCGGAGAAAACCCGCCGGATGGTGCCTGACATGGCAGGGGCGAAAAGGTCTTGCGCCGCCCCGGAATCTAGCTATGTTCCCGGCCTCATTCGACCCCGGTTCCGGGCGCGGGAAATCCGCCCCGTCTTTCCACTCCGGCGCCTGACCTTATGGTCGCGCAAGGGATGCCGGCAGGCGGGCGAGGAATTGAGATTTGACAGGACCGGGCGGACCGCAGTGCGATCGCCCCAGAGATATTGAGGTTGTGACATGGCTGTCCCACAGAACCGAACAACGCGCTCTCGCCGTGGCATGCGCCGCGCCCATGACGCGCTGGTTGCTGCGAACCCGAATGAGTGCCCCTCCTGTGGAGAGCTGAAGCGGCCGCACCATGTGTGCCCGTCCTGCGGCACCTACAACGACCGTCAGGTCGTCGCACAGGGCACCGAAGTCGATCTCGACGAAGACGCGGCCTGAGCCCGCGACCCGCCCAAGGCGGCAAGGCGACCGGGGCATGAGCGACGGCACCGCATTGACGACTCGGGAGGCCCCGGGAACCGTGCTGTCCATCGATACGATGGGCGGTGATCTTGGCCCGTCGGCCGTCGTGTCTGGTATGGCGCAGGCCGCGGCGAAAAACCCGGGCCTGCGTTTCATCCTTCATGGCGACCGCCCCGTGCTTGAGCGGCTGGTGGACCGCCGCCGCGATCTGATCGATCGCTGCGAAATCCGGCATACGGATGGCGTCGTGACCATGGATGCCAAGCCCTCTCATGTGGTGCGCCACGGCAAGGACACATCCATGTGGTCTTGCATCGAAGCGGTGCGGTCGGGCGAAGCGGGCGCGGCGGTCAGCTGTGGCAACACCGGCGCTTTGATGGCGCTCTCGATGCTGCGGCTGCGCAAGATCGAAGGCGTGAACCGCCCGGCGATCGCATGCCTGTGGCCATCGCGCAATCCCAAGGGCTTCAACGTGATGCTCGATGTTGGCGCCGACATCCGCGCCGATGCGGGCGATCTGCTGCAATATGCGCTGATGGGCGCCAGCTATGCGCGCAACGGGCTTGATCTGGCGCGTCCGCGGGTGGGCTTGCTGAACGTCGGCACCGAGGAACACAAGGGCCGGGCCGAGCTGAAATTCGCCGCCGAACTGATCGAACGCGTCAGCCATGCGGCCGATTTCGATTTCGTGGGCTTTGTCGAAGGGGGCGATCTGCCGTCTGACAAGGTCGATGTGATCGTGACCGATGGCTTTACGGGCAATGTGGCGCTCAAGACCGGCGAAGGCACCGCCCGGATGATCCGCGAATTGATGGGCGAGGCGTTCCGCTATTCGGTGTTGAGCCGGATGGCTGCCCTGTTGGCTTATCCGTCGCTCAAGCGGCTGGGCAAGCGCATCGATCCGCGCCGGGTCAATGGCGGCGTGTTTCTGGGCTTGAACGGGACCGTGGTCAAATCGCACGGCTCGGCCGATGCGACCGGGGTCGCGGCGGCGATCAAGCTGGCCGCAAGGTTGGCATCGGCGGGATTTCACGAACGACTGGCCGCGCGCATCGGCGCGGCGGAACAAGCGGCCGCCGCGGCCATGCAGGCAGAGACAGGACAATCATGATCCGTGCAGTTCCCATCGGCATCGGCCATTACCTGCCCGCCCGCGTGGTCGAAAACGCAGAATTCGAAAAGACGCTGGCCACGACGGATGAATGGATCCGGGACCGCTCCGGCATCGAGCGGCGCCACTTCGCCGCCGAAGGCGAAACCACCAGCCAGATGGCCATCGCCGCCGCGCGCGCGGCCCTCGACATGGCCGGGCTGGCAGCATCCGACATCGATGCGATCGTGGTCGCGACATCCACCCCGGATCTGACCTTTCCGTCCTGCGCGACGATGGTGCAGGCAGGCCTTGGGATGGAGAGGGGATTCGCTTTTGACATTCAGGCCGTCTGCGCCGGCTTCGTCTATGCCCTGACCACTGCCAATGCGCTGATCTTGTCGGGTCAGGCCCGGCGGGTTCTGGTGATCGGGGCCGAAACCTTCAGCAAGATCATGGACTGGACCGACCGGGGCACCTGTGTGCTGTTTGGCGATGGTGCTGGTGCGCTGATCCTTGAGGCGCAAGATGGCGCGGGTGACGCAAGCGATCGCGGCATTCTTGCGACCGACCTCAATTCCGACGGGCGCTATCGGGATCTTCTTTATGTCGATGGCGGCGTGTCGTCGTCGCAGACCACCGGCGTCTTGCGCATGGAGGGCCGTGAGGTATTCCGCCATGCCGTTGAAAAGCTTGCGCAAACAGCCCATACGGCATTGGCCCGGGCGGGGGTGGGCGCCGATGATGTGGATTGGATCGTGCCCCATCAGGCGAATATGCGCATCATCGCGCGGACCGCGCAGAAAATGGGCGTGGGCCTCGATCGGGTGATCATGACCGTGCAAGATCACGGCAACACATCGGCCGCGTCCATTCCCTTGGCCCTGTCTGTGGGCGTGGCGCGCGGCCAGATCAAGACCGGCGATCTGCTGGTATGCGAGGCGATCGGGGGCGGTCTGGCATGGGGTGCGGTGGTCATGCGCTGGTGATGTGACCGCAAAGATAAAATCGTTGCTGCAAGCCGCTTGATTGACTTGAGAAAATCCTTGCATCATCTTGTGGCAAACTTGGGGAGGCCGATAGAATGAGTGATAAGACGTTGACACGGATGAACCTGTCCGAGGCGGTGTTCCGCGCGGTCGGTTTGTCGCGCAACGAAAGTGCGCAACTGGTGGAACGGGTGCTTGAGCTGATGTCGGATGCGCTGGTGAATGGCGAACAGGTCAAGATCTCGTCCTTTGGCACATTCTCGGTGCGCGCCAAGACGGCCCGAGTGGGTCGCAACCCGAAAACCGGCGAAGAAGTGCCGATCAGCCCGCGCCGCGTGCTGACCTTCCGGCCCTCGCATCTGATGAAGGACACGGTGGCAGCGGGCAACCGCGACTGAGGGCCGCCTGCCCCCGGAGGAACGGTGCGGCACCGGGTCATGACGGCGGGTGCCGCAGGTCACAACGCGGCACGGCGCGAACAGGCAAAGTGGATTGGCCATGACAAAATCCTCGCAAGCCTTTCGAACGATCCGCGAGGTGGCGGAATGGCTGGATGTTGCAACGCATGTGTTGCGCTTTTGGGAATCGAAATTTCCACAGATCAAGCCCGTGAAGCGCGCCGGCGGCCGGCGCTATTACCGGCCCGCCGATATGGAGCTGATCGGCGGCATCAAGGTGTTGCTGCATGATCGCGGCATGACCATCCGCGGTGTGCAGCGCATGATCCGCGAAGCTGGCGTGGCCAGTGTGGCCGCCCTGACGCCCCCGTTGCCCATAGCTGACACCCCCATGGGCGACGTGTCAGAGGATTGGACCGAAGACCGCGTCGAAGACGTCATATTGCGCGAAGCGGCGATTGATCGGCCTTTGGCAGTGCCCGCTTTGCACGACGCCGCCCCGCAACGGCCACGCTTGGCGGTGGATGCTGAAACAGCAGCCGCGCCCTTGCCTGTGGCGCCATCCGCATCTGTTCATGCCGCAGCGGCGCTTGCGGTGCCCGACCACGCCGCTCAGGCCCGATCAAGCAGCGCGCTTGCGCGGCTTGGTGCGCTTGTGGGTGACCCGGCGCGCATGCCGCACCATGTGCGCGCCACGCTGCGCCCCGCGCTTGTGGCGCTGCGGGACAGGATGCGGGCCTGACCCCTTGCACCCCCCGGGGAAATCGGTAGAAGGGCCGCACGTCGGGCTATAGCGCAGCCTGGTAGCGCGTCCGTCTGGGGGACGGAAGGTCGCAGGTTCAAGTCCTGCTAGCCCGACCATCACCTCCCCACCTTGGGGAAGGCCCTTGAAAACCGCCCTTGCGCCGACGGCGCGGGCGGTTTTTTCTTGCCCAAAACGGAGTGCGGTCAGATGACACAGACAGGCCACGGGGTTTTGCCCGACCACCAGATCGAAGCGATGATCGCGTCGGGCGCCATCGCCTGCGCGACCCCCGATCACGGTCAGGTGCAGCCTGCCAGCCTTGATCTGCGGCTGGGCACCATCGCCTACCGGGTGCGCGCCTCGTTTCTGGCGGGCGCGGGTCGAACGGTGACCGATCGCATCGCCGAATTCGAGATGCACCGGATGGACCTGACCCAAGGCGCCGTGCTGGAAAAGGGCTGTGTCTATGTCGTGCCCTTGATGGAGGGTTTGGCCCTTCCGGGTGACGTGACCGCCGTGTGCAATGCCAAAAGCTCGACGGGCCGGGTCGATTGCCTGACCCGCGTCATCGCCGATGGCGGCACCGAATTCGACCGCATTCCCGCAGGCTACCGTGGCCCGCTTTACGCCGAGATTTGCCCGCGTTCCTTTTCGGTCAAGGTCGCCCCGGGTCTGCGGCTCAATCAGATCCGCTTTCGGCGCGGTCAGGCGGTGCTGACGGACAGCGAATTGACCGCGCGCCATGCCCAGACGCCGCTGGTCGATGGGGTGGCGGTGATCGACGAGGGTTTGGGCTTTTCCGTCGACCTGACCCCCACGACCGCGGGGATCGTGGGCTACCGCGCCAAGCCACACACAGGCGTGATCGATCTGACGCGGGTCGGCGTGCATGAAATCGCGGATTTCTGGGAAGAGGTGCGCGGCGAAGGTGGGCGGATCATTCTGGATCCCGGCGCCTTCTATATTCTTGTCAGCCGCGAGGCCGTGACGATCCCGCCCGACTGCGCCGCCGAGATGTCGCCTTATCTGGCGATGGTGGGCGAATTCCGTGTGCATTACGCGGGGTTTTTCGACCCCGGATTCGGGCTTGGCGTGCCCGCGCGCGGCGTGCTGGAGGTGCGCTGCCACGAAGCGCCCTTTGTGCTGGAACATGGTCAGGTCGTGGGGCGGCTGGTCTATGAGCGCATGGCCGATGCCCCGAACAGGCTGTATGGCACCACGATCGCGTCGAATTATCAGGGCCAGGGCCTGAAGCTGTCCAAACATTTCCGGGGCTGACGGCCGGGCCCGGCCCGACCGGATCAGATCAGGTCACGCTTGGGGCATGGGGCAAGGCCCTGCGCGCCTCGGGCGGCAAAGCCTCAAGCGGCAAGACATAGGTGTGGATGGTAAAGACCACCGCATCGCTGCCCGGAACCCGCACAAAGCATTGTTTCTCGGACCGCAGATAGCGGCCTTTTTCCGGCGCATCCCGGCGCGGCGCGGCCTCGGGGCGGGGTTGGTGCAGCGCGGGATCGGCATAGACCAGCGCGTTTTGCCGCCAAAGCGGCCGGTCGGGGCGGATCGCATCGAAAAGCCGCTGCACCCGCGCGGCCATCTGCGCATCATAGGGTGCAACGGGGGCATGAATCGCGCTGAGCGGGCGACCGATTTTCTCGGACAAGGTCCAACTGGCCGGAAAACACAGCACGGCACCGCTCAGCACATGCTCGCCCATGGGCCCGGGTTGGTGCAGGCACAGATCCTCCTGCACAAGACGCGCCGCCGTGACAAGCGGCGGATCGGCGCCAAGTGGCACGCGCACACCATCGGGGCGCATGATACCATCGCCCTCGCGCCGATAGGCCGGGCCAAGCTGATCAAGGATCAAGGCCAATAGCGCCGCCGCCGCCGCCTCGGCCGCCGGTGTCATGGCATAGACGGCCGCGCGCCGTTCCGCCAGAAGCCGGTCGCGCAGCGCCATCTGTGCGGCAAAGACCTCATCCACCGACAGCCAATCGCGCATCGCAAGCGGCACGACACCGGGCAGCCGCGCCAGCGCGGGCACCATCCACGGGACCGACGGCAGATGGCTGTGCAAAACATCGCTCATGCGTCCGCGGCCCCTTTTTTTGATCTGTCAGCCGATCAAAGCGGCAAAAGCGGGCTTGCCTTGATCTCTTCCATCGACAGCAGCGCCGTCACATTGTAGATGCGCACCTCGGAAATCAACGCCTGATAAAAGGCGTCATAGGCGCGGGCATTGGGCACGCGGACCTTGAGGATATAATCGATCTCACCGGCAAGACGGTGTGCCTCCATCACTTCGGGGCGCGCCTTGAGCGCGGCCAGAAAGCGGCGCTGCCAATCGGCCTCATGTTCCGATGTGCGGATCAGCACAAAGAAACAGGCCTCGAAACCCAGCTTTTCCGCATCCAGCAAGACGGTTTGCCGCCCGATCACGCCCGCCTCTTTCAGCTTGCGAATCCGGCTCCAGACCGGGGTTTTGGACGACCCCACGATGCGCGCGATGTCATCAAGCGAGCGCGACGCATCCTCTTGCAGGGCGGCCAGAATGCGACGGTCCAGCGCGTCGATCTGCTCAGTCATTCCATGGCCCCCTTTGGATTGGACCGAAATACGACCCGTTCGGCGTCAGATAAAGAACATATGTCCCATCTGACAAGCAATATCCACCGCTATATGGGAAAGTATTCTGCCTTTGCGCCAAGCCGGCGGAACCAGCGGGTCGGGCAGCGGGCGCGTGCGGGCTGGGCGGTTTGGCCGACAAAGTCTTTCCCTGAACCAGATCAAGCCTTAAGACGGTCATGGCGGCTGGACCTGTGCCGCAGTTGGGACATGACCGAGCCAAGACCCATGCAAGACACCGACGCCCCCGCAGCCCCGCGCGCCACCCCCGCCTTGCCCGATGCGCAGATCGTGACCGAGGTAGAGCATTACACCGATCGGCTGTTCCGGTTTCGCTGCACGCGACCACCAAGCTTGCGGTTCCGGTCGGGCGAGTTCGTGATGATCGGGTTGATGGGCGATCCTGACCCCGAGACAGGCAAGCAAAAACCGCTGATGCGCGCCTATTCCATCGCCTCGCCCGCATGGGATGACGCGCTGGAATTCTATTCGATCAAGGTGCCCAACGGGCCGCTGACCTCAAGGCTGCAACATATCCGGCCCGGCGATGCGATCATCTTGCGGCCCAAGCCCGTGGGCACGCTGGTGCATGACGCGCTGTTGCCGGGCAAGCGGCTTTGGCTGTTTGCCACAGGCACGGGCATTGCGCCCTTTGCGAGCCTCTTGCGCGAACCGCAAACCTATGAGGATTATGACGAGGTCATCTTGACCCATACCTGCCGCGAAGTGGGCGAGCTGACCTATGGCGCGCGGCTGATCGACGAGATCCGCTCCGACGCGATGCTGGACGAGCTGATCGGCACGGGCTTTGCCGGCAAGCTGCGCTATTACCCCACCACCACCCGTGAACCCAGCCCCAAGATGGGCCGCATCACCGATCTGATGCGGTCGGGCGCGGTGTTCGCCGATCTGGGCGTGGCCCCACTCAGCCCCGAATGTGACCGCGCGATGGTCTGTGGCAATCTGGCCTTCAACCTTGACATAAAGGCGCTGCTCGAAAGCTATGGGTTGCGCGAAGGCGCCAATTCAAACCCGGCAGAATATGTCGTCGAAAAAGCCTTTCTCGATTGATCCATCCCAAGACCGGGCCAAAGCCGGCCAGCCTTGGCGCCCGGATGTGGCGCATTCCGGCGCCGTGATGCTGACAGCCGCATCACATGCGCCAAGGTGGCGCGACGCGTCGATCATGCGCTTTCAGACGCGCATGCGCCAAATCGCCTTGAAAGAAGGGCGCGGCGCGGCTAGGTTGCGGTCTCAAATCTCGGCAACCTCAGGAGGCCCCCCATAGCCCGCAGACCGCACAACGCGCCGCCATCCCGTGAAACGGGCCCGCGCGTCAATGACCGTATTCGTGGCCCTGAAATCCGCCTGATCGGCGCCGAGGGCGAAAATCTCGGGGTGGTCACCCCGTTCCGGGCGATGGAACTGGCTGAACAAGCCGGCCTCGATCTGGTCGAAATCTCGCCTACGGCCGAACCGCCCGTCTGCAAGATCATGGATTTCGGCAAGTTCAAATACGAAACCCAGAAACGCGAGGCCGAGGCCCGCAAGAAGCAAAAGATCATCGAAATCAAAGAGGTCAAGTTCCGCCCGAACACCGACACTCATGATTACGAGGTCAAGATGCGCAGCGTCACCAAATTTCTGGAAAATGGCGACAAGGTAAAGGTCACGCTGCGCTTCCGTGGGCGCGAAATGGCGCACCAGAACCTTGGCCGTGAACTTCTGGAACGGGTCGCCACGGATGTGGACGGCTTAGGCAAGGTCGAAAGCATTCCCAAGCTCGAAGGCCGTCAGATGGTCATGATGATCGGGCCCAGCAAATAGACATGGTGGATCGGCCCGGGCCGCGCGATGCGGCTGACGGCCCACACCGACCGGCGCGCCCATCTGGCGCGCCTTTTTCTTGGCCGCACGATGCCGGCCCCCCCGCCCCCCTTGCGACCCCTTGGCGCGCGCCCTGCCCAAGGCATGAAAAAAGGGCGCCAGGATTGCACCGGCGCCCTTTCTGGTCTGTCACGCCGGCGTTTCAGCCCGCCGCAGCAACCGCCCGGCCCGTCATCACCTTGACCAGATGGGCGCGGTAATCGGCCGATCCGTGCAGATCGGCGATCATGTCACCCTTGGGCGGCGACAGCGCGTCGATGGCCCCTTTGGCGAAATCGGCGCTCAGCGCGGCCTCTGCCTCGGCCCAGCGGAACACCCCATCCGTGGATGCCCCGGTGACGGCCACGCGCACGCCATCGGCGTATTTCGCCACAAACACGCCCACCAGCGCAAAGCGGGAAGCGGGCTGCACGAATTTCTGGTAATTCGATTTTTGGGGCACGGGGAAACGCACCTCGGTGATGATCTCGCCCGGGGCCAGCGCGGTTGCGAACATGCCTTGGAAATACGCATCCGCCGCAATGTCACGGCTGTTGGTCTTGATCAGGGCCCCCGACCCCAATGCCGCCGCCGGGTAGCAGGCAGAGGGGTCGTTGTTGGCAAGGCTGCCGCCGATCGTGCCGCGATTGCGCACCGCGGGATCGCCGATCTGGCTTGCCAATGCGGCCAGCCCCGGGTAGTGCGCCCGCGCCTCTTGGGCGACGGTGGCATGGGTGGTGGCGCCCCCGATGCAGACCTCGCCCTTGTCGTTGACGCAGACCCCGATCATCTCGGGGATGGCATTGAGGCTGACCAGAGTGGCGGGTGACGCCAGCCGCTGTTTCATGGTGGGCAACAACGTCTGCCCCCCCCCCAGCGCCTGTGCATCCTCGGCGGCCAAGGCCTTGACCGCATCTGTGATGGTGGCGGGTTTGGCGAATTCGAAATTGTACATCTGTGTTTCTCCCGAAAGGGTCGCCCCTTCATCTTTCCAGAAATATGCCGGGGGGTCCGGGGGGCTGGCCCCCCGGCCGTCGCCCGATGCGTCAAGCTTGCATCGCACCCCAGACGCGCGCGGGCGTCAGCGGCATGTCGATATGGGTCACATGGGTCATGCCCGCACGGTGCAGCGCGTCGATGACCGCATTGACCACCGCGGGGGGGCTACCGATGGCCCCCGCCTCACCACAGCCCTTTACCCCAAGCGGATTGTGGGTGCAGGGCGTGGCACAGGAATGATCCACCTGATAAAATGGCACGTCATCGGCCCGCGGCATGGTGTAATCCATGTAGGAGGCTGTCAAAAGCTGACCATTCTCGTCATAGGCGGTGTGTTCGACCAGCGCCTGACCGATGCCCTGGGCGACACCGCCATGCACCTGCCCCTCGACGACCATCGGGTTCATCACATTGCCGAAATCATCGGCGCAGGTGAACGAACAGATGGTGACCTTGCCCGTGTCGGGGTCGATCTCGACCTCGCAAAGATAGGCGCCTGCGGGATAGGTGAAGTTGTTGGGATCGTAAAACGCCGTCTCTTCCAGCCCCGGCTCAAGGGTCTCGAGCGGGTAATTATGCGGCACATAGGCGGAAAACGCGATCTCGCCGAAGGATTTCGCCTTGTCCGTCCCTGCCACAGAAAAGCTGCCGTTCTCAAAGGTGATATCGCCTTCGGCAGCTTCCAGCATATGGGCTGCGATCTTCTTGCCCTTGGCGATGATCTTGTCGAGTGCGCGGTCCATCGCCGAGCCACAGACCGCAAGGGAGCGCGACCCGTAAGAGCCCATCCCGAACGGGATCTTTGAGGTATCGCCATGCACGATCTCGACCGCCCCTTCGGGGATGCTCAGTTTTTCGGCCACGACTTGCGCAAAAACCGTCTCATGGCCCTGACCATGGCTATGCGCGCCGGTCATCACCTGAATCGTGCCGGTCGCGCTGACCCGCACGGTGGCGGCATCATAAAGCCCCACGCGGCTGCCCAACTGGCCCACCAGATGCGAGGGCGCGATGCCGCAGGCCTCGATCCATGTCGACAGACCCACACCGCGCAGCTTTCCCGCCGCCCGGCTTTTGGCCGCGCGCGCCTCGAACCCTGCCAGATCGGCCATGTCCAGCGCCTTGTCGAGCGTGGCCTGGTAGTTGCCGACATCATAGACCAGCCCGACGGGGGTGGTGTAGGGGAACTGGTCCGGCGTCAAAAGGTTCTTGCGCCGCACCGCGACCGGATCGAGCTTCAGCTCGCGCGCCATCTTGTCGATGGCCCGCTCAAGGCTATAGGTCGCCTCGGGCCGGCCGGCCCCGCGATAGGCATCGACGGGTGCGGTATTGGTAAACACCGCCTTCAGGTTCACATAGACATGCGGCACCTTGTAGGGGCCCGCCATCAGCGTGCCATGCAGGAATGTGGGCGTCGCGGTCGAGAAATTCGACAGATACGCCCCGACATTGGCCAGCGTATTGGTGCGGATCGCAAGGATCTCACCATCCAGCGTCGCGCCGACCTCGATCGTGGTGACATGGTCGCGGCCATGGGCATCGGTGAGGAAGCTTTCCGACCGCTCCGCCGTCCAGCGCACCGGGCGGCCAAGCTTTTTCGCGGCGGCCAAAACCAGCGCCTCTTCGCCGTAGTGATAGATCTTCGAGCCGAAACCGCCGCCCACATCGGGGGCGACGACCGTCAGCTTGTGCTCGGGGATACCAAGCACAAAGGCACAGACCAGCAGCTTGGTCAGATGCGGGTTCTGGCTGGTGGTCGTCAGCTTGTAATCGCCCGTTCCGGGATTGAACTCCCCGATCGAGGCGCGCGGCTCCATCGCATTGGGCACCAGCCGGTTGTTGACCAACTCCAGCGTGGTGACATGGGGGGCCGCCTTCATCGCGGCATCGACCGCATCGCGGTTGGCCTCGATCCAACCCCAGTCAAAGCACAGATTGTCGGGGATCTCGTCATGCACGCGGTTGTCGGCATTGGCGACCGCACCCGCCATATCGACGATGGCGGGCAATTCTTCGATCTCGGTGCCGGCGGCCACCGCTTCGGCGGCATCGCGTGCCTGCTCATGGGTTTCGGCCACGACGGCGGCATAGGCATCGCCGACATGGCGCACCTTGCCATGGGCCAGCACGGGGCGCTTGGGTTCGCGCATGGGCGAGCCGTCGCGCGAATGGATCAGCCAACCGGCGGGGTTGCCGCCGACATCGGCAAAATCCGCGCCGGTAAAGATCGCCAGCACGCCGGGCATGGCGGCCGCGGCCGATGTGTCGATCGACACGATACGCCCATGTGCCACATTGGCGCGCACCATCACTGCATGGACCTGTCCCTGCATGGCCAGATCGTCGGTATAGGCCCCGCGCCCGGTCAGAAAGCGTATATCCTCGCGCCGTTTCGAACTGGCGCCAATCCCATGATCCTTCGGCATGGTCGTCCTCCCCTGAATGTCTTCCCCGGACCCGCCACGATAGGGGGCCGCTTGGGTCAGGGCCGCCCGGGCCCCTTCACCTTTCTCCAAATACGCATACCCGGCCCGCCTCCCCGCGCGCCGGGTCGGGATCACTCGGCGGCGATCTGCGACACGTCCTGACCGCTGGCGGCCATGATTGCCTTGACGATGTTGTGATACCCCGTGCAGCGGCAGATGTTGCCCTCAAGATAGCCGCGCACCTCGTGTTCGGTGGGCTTGGGGTTTTCCTTCAACAGCGCGGCAGCGCTCATCACCATGCCGGGTGTGCAAAAACCGCACTGAAGCCCGTGATGGTCCTGAAACGCCTGCTGCAGGCTGGACAGCGACCCATCCGGGTTGGCCATGCCTTCGATCGTGCGCACATCGGCGCCGTCCAGATCGGCGACCAGTGCGGTGCAGCTCTTGATCGCCTTGCCGTTCACATGCACCACGCAGGCGCCGCATTGGCTGGTGTCGCAGCCCACATGCGTGCCCGTCAGCCGCAGACCTTCGCGCAGAAATTCAGCCAGCAGGGTGCGGCCTTCCACCTTGCCGGAAACGGATTTCCCGTTCACCGTCATTGTCACCTGGGTCATCCATTCCTCCCTTGGTTATTCGGCTATCCAATCACCAATTGCGCAAAAGGCAAATGGAAATCTTGTGGCGGTGGCTTCAATCGGCGCGCGGCGGCCTTGCGCGCGGCTGTGGGCGGGAAGGAATCTCCTTGAGCAAGCCCCCCACCCCCATCGCCGCAATCTCGGAGCCCGTCAGGGCAAGCCCACAGGCCACGCGCTCAAGCACCCAATCGGCACCGTTCAACGCCGGGCTGCGCGCACACCCCGGAAGCCCGATGACAGGCCGCCCGCCATGCGCACCCAAGACCAAAAGATTGCCCGGATCGACCGGCATGCCAAAACGGATCACCTTACCGCCCGCCGCCACAAGACCTGCGGGCATCACATCGGCGATGTCGGATGTGGCCGACCCTGTCAGGACCATCACCATTCCGGCGCTCGAGGCACCGATTGCCGCCGCCACCGCCGTGGCACGGTGCGCCACGATCCGCGTTTCCCCTTCGGCCATGCCAAGCCGCGCCACCCGCGCCCAGACCGCGCGCACGCCCTTGTCATCGCGTGCCGCCACGCCGGGCGCGGTTTCGGTCACGATCAGATCGACCCGGTCCACCACCGGGGCAAGCCGCTGCATCGATGCGGCGCCTGCCTGACACGCGGCCTGCAATGCCGTATCGGGAACACCATAGGCGATGATCTTGACGGTGCCGACCATCATCCCCGCCTCGACCCGCTGCCATGGCGGCAAGGTGGCCAGCGTGATCATCGGATCGACCGCGTTGAGCGCCGCGATGGCCTCGGGCTTGAGCGCCAGAACCCCCGGCCCGGTGGCACGAATGTTCACCCGCCCGGTAAAGGGCGCCTCGAGCCTGAGCCCTGCGGCCCCCGGGTCGGGCACCACGGCCCGCGCCAGCCGCAACGCCGCCGCATCCTCGGGCACATCGCCGGGGCCAAGACGCGCCACGATGACCTCGGACAACCCGGCCTCGGCCAGCCGCACCAGATCATCCGACCCAAGCACCCGACCCTTTTTCAGCTTGCCCACAGCCAGCGGAACGGCATGGGCCAGAACCGCCCCCAGCGCCTGATCCAGCGGCACGGCCCCGAACCTCATCCCCGGCGCAGCCTCTGGGTGATCTCGGCCAGGATGGAAACCGCGATCTCGCCCGGACCGCGCGCGCCGATATCAAGGCCCACAGGCGCGTGGATGCGCGCAATCTGGGCGGCCGAAAACCCGGCCTCGTTCAACCGCGCCACACGCTTGGCATGCGTCCGCCCGGACCCCAGACACCCAAGATAATAGACCTCGGATCCCAGCGCGGCGCGAATGGCGGGATCATCAAGCTTGGGATCATGGGTCAGGGTCACGACCGCCGTGCGCGCATCAAGCCCAAGCGTGGCCAAGGCCTCATCGGGCCATTCCTCGATCATCGTCACAGCCGGAAATCGCGCCGCCGCCCCAAAGGCGGGGCGCGGATCGATCACGGTCACGTCATGGCCCGCGATCCGCGCCATCGGCACCAGCGCCTGCGCGATATGCACCGCACCCACGACCAACAGACGCAGGGCCGGGTTGTGGATATGGACAAAGCTTTCGCCATCCTCGGTGATGCCTGATCGATCCATGCGGAACCGCTCGGGGTCGGCATCGGGTCCGACCAGCTTGCGCCGAGCCCCTGACAGATCGGCGACATAGGCGACGGGCCTGCGGGCTGTGCGAGCGGCAACCAGATCCTCCAGCACCGCCACGGGCATGGCGCCACCCACGGGTTCCAAAAGCACCCGGATGCGTCCGCCACAGGCCAGCCCCACGGCAAAGGCCTGATCATCGGACACGCCGAATTCCAAAAGCGTGGCCGCACCGCTGCCGACGGCCTCCATCGCCTCCAGCACCACCGCGCCTTCGACGCAGCCGCCCGAGACCGATCCCTCCATCTCGCCCGCGCCGGAAACCACCATCTGCGATCCGACCGCGCGCGGGGCCGAACCCCATGTCTCGATCACGGTGGCCAGCACCGCGCCTTGCCCGGCGCGGTGCCACGCCAGCGCGCGCTCGGGCATGTTTTCCATGGATGCATCAATCATTCAGGCCCCCTCCCCCGCGGCGCCGGACATCACGCCCAACGATGGCCGAGGCAGGAGCCCTTGTCAAAGCCCGCCCGTCAATCGGCCACAGCCACCCGCAACAGATCGGTGATGCGCCGTACGGCCACCCGGCGGTTCAAGCGTTCGTCTTGCAAGGTGGCGCGCAACAGGAAGTCTTCGCCATAGCCCTGGATGATCATGTTCTGCGGCGGCACGCCGAAATATTCGGTCAAGGCCAGCGCCACGGATTCGGCCCGCCTGTCCGACAAGGCAAGGTTGAAGGACGCGCTGCCGACCGCGTCGGTATGACCCTCGATCAAGAACACCTCGCGCGGGTTGCGCGCCACGGCATCGCTCATGTAGCGGCCCAGCGCCAACAGACGGCCGGCCTGATCCGGGGTGACCGCGGCCGAGCCGCTGGCAAAGGTGACAGCCTCAAGGTTGAGCGCCGGGGCCAGATCGCGCACCGCACGGATCGAACGGATTTGCGCCAATGAAAAGCTCCGATCCACCCCCGATTGCACGGCGAGCGCGCGGGCAAGCGCCTGAGCATCGGCGGATGTGCCGTCCAGCATCAGCCCATCGCCCGGCCGCAGCTTTGGCAATTGCGACACCCGCACCGGGCTGAGCGCGGCGGTGTCATCGATCAGCACGGTGCGGGTGCCATCAGGGGCCACCACCGTCCGGCGCAAGATGCGCAGATCCCGGTCGCGCACGGTGATCACCTGCGTGCCATCCGGCTGGGTGGTGATGTTGCGCGACGATCCGTCGGCAAAGCTTTCGGTCACCACGGAATTGCCGGGGCGGCGCAACAAGACGTCATCGTCGCGGATCACCTGATAATCGCCCTCGGGGCGCAAAACGACGACCCGGTCATCGGCGCGGCTCACCACTTCGCGGTTGCCCGCGATGATCGAGCCCACGACAAGACCGCCAATCGCACCCAGCAACAGGCCTTGCGTGCCGGTCAGGCCGGTCCGGTCGCGCGGGGCAGCGGTGGTCACAGCAGGATCGGTCGTGGCGGTCATCAGGCGCTCGAAATCCTGATCCGAGCTGCGGCTGGTGTCTTGGGTGATCACCTCGGTCACGATCTGCGCGATGGGGGCGGTTTCCGGGGCCAAGGCCAGCGATTGCAGCGCGGTTTCGGTTTCGGCAGTCGCGGTGGCGATCTGCGCCTCGGTTTCGGCGACGGGATCGACCGGGGGCGTGGCGACCAATTCGGCGGCGGCGGCCGTCTCTCGCGCCTCGGCCAGCGTGGCCGTGTCCTCGGGGGTAAGGGTCGCGGGGTCGATCACGGCAAGCCCAAGGCCCGTTTCCCCTGCCGCAGCGGCGGCAAGGGCTGCGGCAAGGGCATCGGCATCGCTGAGCAGTTCGGCAACGCCGGATGAGGGGACTTCCGGCAGCGCGGGTGCAGGGATCGGTCCAGGGATTTGGGCCGGGATCTGTGGCAAGGGATCGGCGGGTGTTTCCGGCGCTATCGCGGGGGCGGCGTCGGCTGCGATGGGCGCGCCGGGCTGTTCACCCGCTGCCGCCGCGGCCTCTGCGGCCAGCCGGGCTGCGTCTTCGGCGGCTGCGGCCTCTGCGGCAA
>NZ_CALAHQ010000089.1 GCF_937892565.1 uncultured Roseicyclus sp.
TGGCAGGAGTGTTCACCCTGCTGCCGGGGCGAGTCATGAATGATGTCTTGCTGGGCAATCGACCGGAGGCAGGCCTCTGGGCCGTCGTGATCGGTGTCGTCGTGTTGCTTTGGGGTTGGCGTCGATGGCTGCGGCGGGTCGCGGCCGGGCGTGCTTGATTTTTGTGCTTGAGGTGCGCTGCGGCTTTCTCTAGAGACGCGCTCACCAAGCCTCAGACAGTGCGGTCGTGGCGGAATTGGTAGACGCGCAGCGTTGAGGTCGCTGTTCCTTAACCGGAGTGGAAGTTCGAGTCTTCTCGACCGCACCAACTACTTTCCAGCTTATTCTGACCGGGCGTTTTGGCCCCGCCGGTGACGGGTCAAGATAACCCCGTGACATGGCGGCCGCGCTGGTGTTTATCCGTGCGCGGATAAGTTGGAGGAGGGGACTTCATGCAATTCATGCGGATCGGTCAACCGGGGTCGGAACGCCCCGTGGTTCAGGCGCAAGACGGAAGCTGGCGCGACATGTCCAGCATCGTGTCCGATATCGGACCCGACAGCATCGAGGGGTTGACGGCGGCGCTTGGCGGGTTTGACCCGAACGCGCTGCCGGTCGTCGATGTCACGGGCCAGCGGATCGGGGCGCCCATCGCACGGCCGCGCAACATCTGGTGCATCGGGCTCAATTATTCCGACCATGCCGCCGAAGCAGGCATGCCGGTGCCGTCCGAGCCCATCATGTTCGCCAAACCGGGCAGCACGCTGTGTGGCCCGAACGACCCGATCCTCAGGCCCGCCCATGCCGCCAAGCTGGATTGGGAGGTGGAATTGGGCATCATCATCGGCAAGCCCGCCTTGGGCATCGCACCCGAGGCGGCGATGGATCATGTGTTCGGCTATGTCGCGGCCAACGACGTGTCTGAACGTGCCTGGCAGATCGAGCGCGGCGGTCAATGGTCAAAGGGCAAGAGCTATCCGTCCTTTTGCCCCTGTGGCCCGGTTCTGGTCACCCGCGATGCGATCCCCGACCCGCAGGCGCTTGAGATGGAGCTGACCGTCGATGGCGAGGTGATGCAGCGCGGATCGACCGCGACCATGATCTTCGGCGTTGCGCATCTGATTGAATATCTCAGCCGCTTTGCACTGCTGGAACCGGGCGATCTGATCGTGACCGGAACGCCGCCCGGCGTGGGCATGGGCAAGAAGCCGCAGCGCTACCTCAAGGGGGGTGAGCGGGTTGAATTGTCGATCGCGGGTCTGGGCCGGCAATCCAATCTTGTGACCGATATCTGACCGGGGCCGGGGCGCTGCTTAAAGCCGGGGCAAAAGCCCCGCCGATTGCAGCGCCTCGAGCCGTGCATAGGCGCCGTTCATCGCCATCAGTTCGGCGTGGCTGCCCTGTTCGATCACCCGCCCCCGGTCAAGGACCAAGATCAGATCGGCCTCGCGGATCGTCGACAGCCTGTGCGCGATCACCAGCGTCGTGCGCCCGGCGCTCAGCCGGGTCAGCGCATCTTGCACCAGTTGCTCCGAGCGCGCATCCAGCGCCGAGGTCGGTTCATCGAGCAACAGGATCGGCGCGGCCTTGAGAATGGCGCGCGCGATGGTCACGCGTTGGCGCTGTCCGCCCGACAGCGCAGAGCCGCGTGGCCCGACGGGCGTGTCCAGCCCCAATGGCAGGTGATCGGAAAATTCCAGAACCGACGCGGCCCGGGCGGCCGCGCGCACCTCGTCGGGGGTGGCGTCAAGACGGCCAAGGCGGATGTTATCGGCAATCGTCGCATCGAACAGCGCCGTTTCCTGACCCACCACCGCGATGGCATCGCGCAGCTGGTCAAGATCGAGATCACCCACCGCGTCACCGCCGATGCGAATGGTGCCCGCATCGGCATCGATCAACCGGGTCAACAGGCCAAAGACCGTGGTCTTGCCTGCACCCGACGCGCCGACGATGGCCGTGGTCTGGCCCTGCTTGGCCACAAAGCGCAACCCGCGCAACACGGGCGCGTCGCCATAGCCGAATTCCACATCCTCAAATGCGATATCGCCCGGTTGCAACGGGCGTGGATTGGCGGGCGAAAGGATCGTGGGGTGCGCATCCAGCACATCATAGAGCCGCTGAAGCGACGCAACACCCGCCTGGAGCTGGCCCGCGATGTTCGACAGCCGCCGCAGCGGATCGAACAGCAGGCCCAAAGCGGTGAAAAACGACATGAACTCGCCGACCGATTTTTCGCCCGAGACGATCTGTGCCCCGCCATAATACAAAACCGCGACAAGCCCGATGGCCGACACCAGATCGATCGTCGCCGGGTTCGCGGCCAAGCCGCGCTGGGCGCGCAGCGCCTGGCGCAGAAAGCCGCGCACCTCGCCGTCGAAGCGGGCCATCTCATGGGCTTCAAGCCGGTTGAGCTTGACCGATTGTGCACCGTGAAAGATCTCGTCAAGCTGGGTGGCCAGCCGCGATGCCGCCTCACGGCTGGCGGTGGTGGTGATCCTGATATAGCGTTGCAAGGCCAGGATCGGCAGCACCAACAGGGGCAAACCGATCAGCGCCAAGAGCGTCCAGACCCAGTCGTTGAGCACCATCACGGTCAACAGCGCCACAAGCCCGATCGTGTCGCGGCCCAGCGACATCACCGTGTTGGCCGCGATCCCCTGCAAGGCCAGCGTGTCGCCGCGCACCCGTTCGATCAGCGCGCCCGGTGCCATGTCGCGAAAAAAGCTCAGGTCAAGCGACAGGATATGCCGCAAAAGCCGCGATTGCAGCGCGGTCGTGACCTTGAGACCTACCGCCACAAGGATCACCCGCTGCCCGAACCCCGCAACGGCGCGCAGCGCAAAGACACCGGCAATCGCCAGCGCGACCCAGCCCACCCCCGACATGTTGTCGGACGAAAAAAGATCATCGAAAAGCGGTTGGATCAACCAAGCCAAAAGCCCAAGCGCCGCACCCTCAAGGCTCATCAGCACGCCTGCGATCAGCAAGCGCGGCCAGTACCCCGCCACATGGTCGCGCCACAAACGCGCCAAGAGCGTGCCCGCCGGGGTAACGGTGGGGGGCTGTGGCGTTTGGGTGTCGGAAAGCTTGGGCAGGGTGGTCCGCTCCTGCGGCTGGGCTGGGCAACAGATGTGCGTCTTACGCCAAGCTGTCTTGCGCGGCAAGCAAGCGGTGCGGCGGCCCTATTGTGGAGCCACGCGCGACCTTGTCATCCGATCGCCCAAATCCAGGCCGAGGCGGTCACGACGGTCAGCGCGGTGCCGATCAGGATCGACGAGGCCACAACGCGCCGCGCCACCCCATACATATCGGCAAAGATATAGGTGTTCACGCCCGGCGCCATGGCCGCCGTCACAACCGCGGCGCGCAGTTGCTCCTGACTGAGCCCGGCGATGGAGTGCCCCATGGTCCATGCGATGGCGGGATGCAAAAACAGGGAAATGCAGCAGATCATGGCGATCAGGCGCAATTCGCCCTCGGGCTTGTAGCGATAGAGAACCCCGCCCAGCCCGAAGAGCGCCGCTGGCAACGCCGCGCGCACCATCAGGGCCACCGCCTGATCGATCATGGCAGGAACCGGAAGACCGCTGAGGTTGACGGCAAAGCCCAGGCCGATGCCGATCATCAAGGCATTGCGGAAAATCGCGGTAGTGACCACTTGCAGCAAGCCAAGCCCGCCTGTTTCGGCGCGCACGATTTCCATCGTCACGATGCCCAGCACATAACAGATCGGCGCATGCAGCGCGATGATGGCGTAATTCGGCCCAAGGCTGTCGACACCATAGGCGCGTTCGCCAATTGCCAGTCCCAGAAGAACCGAATTGGCAAACAGCCCGCAAAAGCCGATGGCGACGCTGTCGGTCCATGGCCGCCCAAAGATCAGCCGCGCACCGAACAGACCCGCGAAAAAGCTGACCACCGACCCGCTGTAATAGCTGACCATCAGCCAAAGGTCGAAATCCGCCCCCAGATCCAGCGTGGCGATGGCCGAAAACAACAGGCAGGGGATCGCGAATTTCTGGGTAAAGCTCATCAACCCATCGACAGCGGCATCCGAGAACAGCTTGCGCCAGACCGCGAGATACCCCGCCGCCACGACCACAAAGACGGGCAGCACGATGGAAAGAATATCGCCCAATGCGTCAGACCCTGTAGGTGATGGTCATGCCGTCATGGGCGGGCATGATGTGATCGGGCGTCTCCGCCATGAGTGTCGCATGATCCAGATCGACATGCATGTTGGTCAGCACCGCCCGGCGTGGTCTGGCGCGCGCGATCCATTCGAGCGACCGCGCCAGATGGGCATGGCTGGGATGGGGCGTGTGGCGTAGCGCGTCCAGCACCCAGCAATCAAGATTGTCAAGCACTGGCCATGCCGCATCGGGGATGTCCGAGACATCGGGAAGATAGGCCAGATCCGCGATGCGAAAGCCCAGCGCGTGGATGTTGCCATGCGCCACCTCGAAGGGGGTCAGCCGGATTGCCCCGCCCGCGCCGTCGATCACCACATCGCCCGCGATGGAATTAAGATCGAGGATCGGCGGATAGGCCGACCCGGGCGGTTGCACAAAGGCATAGGCAAAGCGGTTCAGAAGATCGTTCTGCGTGGCACCATCGGCCCAGACCGGCAGCCGCTTGCGCGTGTTGTGGACGATCATCCGCAGATCATCGAGACCATGCACATGGTCGGCATGGGCATGGGTGTAAACCACGGCGTCAAGCCGCCCGATGCTCGCATCAAGCAGTTGCGCGCGCAGATCGGGCGAGGTGTCGATCAACACGGCCGTTTCACCCCCGCCGTCACGGCGCTGGATCAGCAATGAACAGCGCCGCCGCATGTTCTTGGGATTGGTCGGGTCGCACGCGCCCCAATCCCCGCCAAGGCGCGGCACGCCCCCCGATGACCCACATCCCAGAATGGTAAAGATCAGCTCTGCCATCGTCTCAGGCCGCCTTTGCCCAGGCCGCAGCCTTCCAGAACAGCCGGTCGAAATTGGCCGAGGTCTGGCGCGCGAAATCGGCATGGTCCAGCCCGAACAGATCGGCGCCCACGCGCGCGGTATGTGCGACGTAAGCTGGCTCGTTGCGCTGGCCGCGATGGGGCGGGGGGGCCAGATAGGGGCTGTCGGTTTCCAGCAAGATCCGATCGAGCGGCGCGGCGGCAAAGATCTCGCGCAGGGCGCCCGATTTGGGGAAGGCCGCGATGCCCGACATCGACAGGTAGAACCCCAGATCAAGCGCCGCCTGCGCCAACGCGGCGCTGGAGCTGAAGCAATGCATCACGCAGCAATAGCGCCCCGCGCGGTATTCTTCGGTCAGGATGCGGGCCATGTCGTCATCGGCGTCGCGCGCATGGATGATCAGCGGCAGAGCTGTCCGGCGCGCCGCCTCTATATGGATACGCAGGCTTTCCTGCTGCACGGGCTTGGTGTCGGCGGTGTAGTGATAATCCAGCCCCGATTCCCCGATACCCACGAATTTCGCATGTGTGGCCAGGGCCTCCAGTTCGGCCACACTGGTCAGCGGTTCTTCGGCGGCGCTCATCGGATGGGTGCCTGCTGCCCAGAACACCGGCCCATGCGCCTCGGCGATGGCGCGCACGCTGGCCGCCTTGCGCAAACGGGTGCAGATCGTGACCATCCGCGTCACGCCAGCGGCTTGGGCGCGGGCCACCACCTCGGGCAATTCACCCGCCAAGCTGTCGAAATCCAGATGGCAATGGCTGTCGACGATTTCGGGCTGGGGGGCGGGCATGGGGCTCATTTCACCAAAGATCAGACGCCGGGCAGGGCGGCTGCCGCCCGGTCGAGTTCAAGGAACATATCGAATGTGAGCGCGGCGGGGTCAAGGTTGACCGCCCGCCCGCGCCGCGCGCGCTGCGTCAGCGCGGTGGCCAGATCGGCCCAGTGGCGCCCTGCGCCGGGTGTCGGGGCCAAACGGGCCAGCGTTGCGGCTTCACCTTGCACAATTTCGGGCAGGGCGGTCGCGGTGGTGCCTTGTCGCGCCAGCCGCGCCAGAACCCGGTCCAAAAGCGCCAGTGTCAGATCAAAGCGCGCATCGCCATCCTTGCCCATGGTGGCGTCGGCCAATTGCAACGCGAGGGGTCGGTCAAGACGCGGCAAGCCCTGCAAAAGCCGCAAGAGATCGGCGTAAAGCCCCAGCCCGTCATGGGACAACAGCCGCACCGCCGCGCCGACGGACCCGCCCGCCAGTTCCGTCAACCCGGCGGCATTGCCGGGCACGGCGTGACCCGCTTGCGCCAGTGCGGCCTCAAGATCGGCGGGGCCCAAAGGCTGAAAGCGCAGCATGCGGCAGCGTGAGCGGATCGTGGGCAACAGCCCCGAGGGTCGGTGCGCGATCAACAACAGCACCGCGTCGCGTGGCGGTTCCTCCAATTCCTTCAACAGCGCATTGGCGGCATTCGGGTTCATCTCGTCGGCGCAATCCACGATCACCACACGCCGCCCATTGCCGCCCGCCGTCATCTGGAAAAAGCTTTTCAGGCGGCGCACCTCGTCGATGCGGATCATGTCAGACAGCGCCTTGCCATCCGGGCGGGGGCCGCGCCGGATCAGGCAAAGCCCCGGTTCCGACAGGGCGCGCATCCGCGTCGCAACAGGGTGGTCTTGGGCGACCTCAAGGCTTGTGGGGGGGGCAAGTGTGCCAAACAGCCCGTCGCCATGATCGATCGGTGTGGCCAGCAAGTAACGCGCCGCGCGCCAGGCAAAACTTGCCTTTCCTACCCCCTTTGGCCCGGTCAGTAGCCAGCCATGCGGCAGCCGACCGGACATGGCGGCAGCCAGGAACGCGGTCTCGGCTTCGGCATGGCCGAACAGGTGCGTCGTGTCGCGCGGATGGGGCGCACCCTCGAGGCGATCGGGTTCTGGCAGCGTGTCATCGGTCATGGCCTGTCCTAGCACGGCTCGTGGGGGGCGGAAAACGCAAGTTTTCCGCACGGGAAATCTGTGGATTTCCCACACGAAAAACTTGCGTTTTTCGGCTCAGCCGAGCCGTTGTGTCACAACGGCCTGAATGTCGTCCGCGATGGCATCGGCGCTGCGGTTTGCATCGATCAAGACACAGCGCCCCGGCGCCTCGTGGGCCAAGGCGCGAAACCCTGCGTGCAGCTTGTGCTGAAACGATAGCCCGAACTCCTCGAAGCGGTCTTCGCCCGAACGGCGCGCCAGTCCGCGGGTCAGCGCGATTTCCGGGTCCATGTCCAGGATCAGCGTCAGATCGGGTTCGATGCCGATGATCCGGGCATGAATGTCATCGACCAGCCCGCGCAGATCGCCGCGCGTGGCCCCCTGATAGACCCGCGTGCTGTCGGCAAAACGATCGGTGATCACGTCACGCCCCATTGCGAGCGCAGGACGGATCGTGCGTTCCAGATGATCGCGGCGCGCGGCTGTGAACAGCAAGATCTCGGTTTCGGGCGACCAGCGGTCCGGGTCGCCTTCGACCAGCAATCGGCGGATGTCCTCGGCACCGGGCGCACCGCCCGGCTCGCGCGTCAGGACAGGCGCCCGGCCGCAGGCGCGTAGCCGATCGGCCAGCCGGCGCGCTTGCGTCGATTTGCCCGAGCCATCGATCCCCTCGAGGCTGATGAACAGGCCCATGTTCCGCTCCATCACCCGTCGGCCGGGTCTGGGGGCGGTGCCATCACCTGATCCAATACGGCACGCAGCGCGGTCGTCAACCGGATGCTCAGGCCGCCCTGGGCCACAGATGCAGTCGCCAAGAGCGGGATCCGATGTTCCACGGACCCATCCCCATCGCCTTCGCCCAGGCGCACGATCAATTCGCCCAAAACATCGCCTTGTGCCACGGGAGCCGGCATGGGGCTGGTGTAGGTCATATGTGCCGAAAGCGGGGCATCACCCAAAACCGGCAACAAAAGCGTCAGATCCGCCCCCGCTGCCAGACCCACATCCGCGCCCGCACCCATGAACACGGGAACACGCGCCAGTTCCGTGCCTTGCGTGACAACTTGCCGTTCCACGAACTGCCGGAAGGCCCAGTTGAGGATGCGTTCGCTTTCGCGTGCCCGGTCCTCGGCCGTGGGCAGACCGGTGATCACAAAGGTCACGCGACGCGTGCCTTGCACCGCCGATCCGACAAGACCGAAACCCGCCTCTTGGGTATGGCCGGTCTTGAGCCCATCCGCCCCGATCCCCAGACCCAGCAGCGGATTGCGGTTGAAGCGGTTGGCAGGTGCGCGGTTTTCGTAATCGAATTCCGTCTCGATGAAATAGCGATAGTAATCGGGATGCGCTGTGATGATTTCTTCGGCCAGAATGCCCAGATCGCGCATGCTCATCACATGGCCGGGGGCGGGCCAGCCCGATGCGTTGATGATCGTCGTCGTCTCCATCCCCAGCGCGCGGGCGCGATCGGTGGCGATACGGGCGAACCCGGCTTCGGTCCCATCAGGGCTGAGCGCCTCAGCCAGCACGACAGAGGCATCATTGCCCGATACGACCACGATCCCTCGGATCAGATCCTCGATCGTGGGGCGGTCGGTGGTGTTCAGAAACATCGTCGATCCGCCGAAACTCATCGCATGCTCGCTGACGCCCACGCGCGTGTCCAAGCTCAATCGGCCCTCCTTGAGCGCCTCGAACGCCATAAGAAGGGTCATCAGTTTCGACATGGAGGCAGGCGGCAGAGGAATATTTTCATTCTGCGCAAACAGCACCTGACCCGAGCGATGGTCGATCACATAGGCAGCCGTGGCCTCGGTTTCATATCCTTGCGCGCTGGCAAGGCTGACTGACAGCACGACGCCCAATGCGGTCACAACCGTGGCGGCGCGACGGGACAGGGTGAAAAAGACGGCGGGCATTACGGTATCTCGTTTCAATGGGTCACCTTGCGACGACATAGGCATCTTGGAAGCCAAGCCGGCGTACCGACCCGATCATGGCGTCACGATCTGCGATCGACTGCGCAGGTCCGACCACGACGCGCCAGAAGCGACGCCCATTCGATTCCTGATCGTAGAGTGTCGGTACCAGCCCGCCATTGCGCAAGACCTGCATGGTGCTGTTGGCGTTTTCCTGCACCGAAAAAATGCCGATCTGCACAAAAGGACGCGCAAGCGCGGCGGAACCCGTGGTCACGGCGGCAACCGGGGCGACGGGTTGTGCAGGGGCAACCGGACCGGAGATCGTCGCGACAGCGACAGCCGCGGTGGTTGGCCCCGGGCGATCCGCCGTCTCCTCCCGGCGCAGCGCGGTTACCTGAAGTCGGGTGGGATCAGCGGCCCCGATACCGAGCGCCGCGGCCGCATCCGAAGACACCATCAAACTGGCCCCCGGCGCATCGCGGTCGCGTCGAAACAGCGCCCCGATCACAAAGCGGCCATTTTCTTCGTTGCGGATGATCACGCGTTCGGGGCCGGTGGCGGTGGGGTGGGCCACCCAGACCCCGCCAAGCGATGCCCGCCCGTCCCAAAGACCTTCCTCCGTGACTTCGA
Organism: uncultured Roseicyclus sp.; assembly: GCF_937892565.1. GTDB lineage: Bacteria > Pseudomonadota > Alphaproteobacteria > Rhodobacterales > Rhodobacteraceae > Roseicyclus. The sequence continues at coordinate 9,461 of NZ_CALAHQ010000089.1, forward strand.
AGACTTCGGGGGCTTCGACATCGCGCTCGATCAGTCGGGTTGCTCCGATGGGTGCTGCGCCTGAATTGCCAAACGCGCCAGGACCCATCCCACACGATGCGAGCGCAGCAAACGCGCACAACACAAATCCCAAGCGTGCCCGCAACCCGATGATGGGAAAGCTCTGCATGTCCTTGCCCTGCCTGCACGCGATCGGCACCCTGGATGCCACAGTTGCCCGCCGGGCTCTTGGCTGTGGCCCGGTCTGTCTTGGTCAGAAATCACGATATCGGGTTTTGCTTAGGCTGAAAACCAGTTTGCCAAAAGCAAGTCGCAAGCCCACCCAAGTGTTGCCATATCGGCGCGTCTTTCAGAATCACGACAACCCCCCTAGACAGACCCAGCCGGAGGAGTGGCCGAGCGGTTTAAGGCACCGGTCTTGAAAACCGGCGTGCGTGAAAGCGTACCGTGGGTTCGAATCCCACCTCCTCCGCCA
>NZ_CALAHQ010000090.1 GCF_937892565.1 uncultured Roseicyclus sp.
TCATCGTCATCGTCGAGGTCGATATAGGTGCCGTCCGGCGCGAAGGTGTAGCTGTCATCCTCCTCCACCTCGAACGACAGCAGCACGCCGTCGAGGCTGTAGTAGAAATCACCCTCGCGCCCGCCGCCATAGGCATCGATGTCAAGGCGGTTGCGCTGAACCTCGATCTCGATGCGGGTGAACCCCTGCGCGCTGAGGTCGGCCACGATGGCGTCGATCACGGCCTGTTCGACGGCCATGGCCGACCCGGCGCCCAAAACGAGGGCGGCTGTGGATATGGACAGTAGGGTGGTCCTTTTCATGGGGCATCTCCTGTGTTGTGCCGGTGGCGCGAGCCGTCATTCAGCCCGCTCGCCGACACAGGTGCCCGACGCGGGGCCTGCGACACCATTGGCACGGGGTTTACCCCCGCTGCCATAAACGTCCGGCCCGCCGCCATAGACCTTGGGTTTATGCGCCTGTCATGTCCCAGCCCAGCGCGCGGGCGACCGTGAAGATATCCTTGTCGCCGCGTCCGCACATATTCATGCAGATGATGTGATCGCGCGGCAGCTTTGGCGCGATCTTGGTGACATGGGCCAGCGCATGGCTTGGCTCCAGGGCTGGGATGATGCCTTCGGTCTGGCATGACAGTTGGAACGCGTCCAAGGCCTCGGTATCGGTGATCGAGACATATTCGGCCCGGCCAATATCATGCAGCCACGCATGTTCCGGCCCGATGCCGGGGTAATCGAGACCCGCCGAAATCGAATGCCCCTCGAGGATCTGACCATCGGCATCCTGCAACAGATAGGTGCGGTTGCCATGCAACACGCCGGGGCGCCCGCCGGTCAGGCTGGCGCAATGCTGCATCCGGTCATCGACGCCGCGGCCACCGGCCTCTACGCCGATGATGCGTACATGGGCATCGTCGAGAAAGGGGTAGAACAGCCCCATCGCGTTTGATCCGCCACCGATGGCCGCGATGATCGTATCGGGCAGGCGACCCTCGGCCTCCATCATCTGTTCGCGGGTTTCCTTGCCGATGATCGACTGGAAATCGCGCACCATCGCCGGATAGGGGTGCGGACCCGCCACCGTGCCGATGCAGTAAAAGGTGTCGCGCACATTGGTCACCCAATCGCGCATCGCATCGTTCATGGCATCTTTCAGCGTGCCGCGCCCTGAGGTCACGGGGATCACCTCGGCGCCCAGAAGCTTCATCCGGAACACATTGGGCGCCTGACGCTGCACGTCATGGGCGCCCATGTACACCACGCATTTCAGCCCGAACTTGGCGCAGACCGTGGCGGTGGCCACACCATGCTGGCCGGCACCCGTTTCCGCGATGATGCGTGTCTTGCCCATGCGGCGGGCCAGAATGATCTGGCCCAAGACATTGTTGATCTTGTGCGCACCGGTATGGTTCAGCTCATCGCGCTTGAAATAGATCTTGGCCCCGCCCAGCAGCTCGGTCAGACGCTCCGCATGGTAGAGCGGGCTGGGGCGGCCAACATAATGCTTCCACAGGAAATGCATCTCGTCCCAAAAGCTTTGGTCCGTCTTGGCATGCTCATACTGGCGCTCCAGCTCCAGGATCAGCGGCATCAGCGTCTCGGACACGAAGCGCCCGCCAAAGTCACCGAAACGGCCCTGTTCATCCGGGCCGGTCATGAAGCTGTTGAGAATGTCGTCAGGCATGGTCGCCTCCTATTGGTCGCACAGAGGGGTAGCGCGGCGATGGTCAGGGGGCAAGGGCAAGGCGTTTCGAAACGCCTTGCGTGGCGCGATTTAGAAATCGCGCAGGCAAGCCCGCGCAGTCGGGCTTCAATGACGGGCTTTCGAAAGCCCGTCTTCCGCGCGAACACGGCGGATGGGCAACGAATTGCAAAAGATCACGAAGTGCCGGTTGTTTTGCACCACCTGAAAGCCGCGCCGTTCGACCTCGGCCAGAAAGGCATCGCGGCCCACCAGACGTTCGACATCGCGGATCTGGCGCTTGACCACGCCGCCCTTGCGGGCCTCACCCGATGACAAGGCTTGTTCCAGCCACATCTCGGGGGTCAGATGATCAGGCAACATTGACATGCCCAAAGCCTGTCGGAACAAGGTAAAGGCTTGGTTAACGACGCATCACAGGTTGGCCAGCGCCCGCGAAAAAGCCGCCATCCGCGCGGCATCCTTGAGCCCCGGCGCGGATTCCACACCAGACGACACATCGACTTGTCGTGCACCGGTCAGGCGCACGGCCTGTGCCACGGTGTCGGGGGTCAGGCCACCGGCCAGCATCCAGGGCTGCGCCCAGTATTTGCGCCCCGCCAAAAGCCGCCAATCAAAGGCCAAGCCGTTACCGCCGGGCAAATCGGCCCCCTTGGGTGGCTTGGCATCGATCAGAAGCTGATCGGCCACACCCTGATAGTGATCGATCTGTGCCAGATCATCCGCATCTGCAATGCCAATCGCCTTCATCACCGGCAGGCCAAAACGCATGCGCACCTCTGCCACCCGCGCGGGGCTCTCTTGGCCATGAAGTTGCAAGATATCGACGGGCACCCGAGCCAAAAGCCCGTCCAGCTCTGCATCATCGGCATCGACGGTCAAGGCCACCTTGGCCGTTCCCGCAGGCACGGCAAGCGCCAATGCGCGCGCCTGTTCCAGCGTCAGATGGCGGGGGGATTTTGCGAAAAACACAAAGCCCACATAGCGCGCCCCGGCCGCGACGGCGGCGGTTACGTCCTGCGGCCGGGTCAGCCCGCAGAATTTGATCGCGATGTCCATTTCCTCAGCGCGCCGGCCCGGTTCCGTCGACCAGCGCAAGGATATCATCCTTGGCGTCATGCCCTGTGGCGCCCTTGAGCGTCTTGACCTCGCGCTCCAGCGCTTGGGCCGCGCGCTTGTGGGTCCGGGCATCGGCGCGATGACGGTGTTCGCGCAGCCATTCCCAGACAAAGCCCACCAGAATGCCTACCGTCACACCGCCCAGGATGACCAAAAACAACGGCAACTCCACGCTGTATTGAACACCGAACCAGCCGGCCAGCGCCTCGGGCACCATTTCCACCACGACCGTTTCGCGGTTGGCCATAGCCATCAGCACCAGCGCCACCGCGACCATGATCAAGAACAGGTATTTAAGCATACGCAGGATGGTCATGGCAGCAAAGCTCCGGTCTGATTTACGCGTCGCCGTTCAGGCGGTCGCGTAGCAGTTTACCGGCCTTGAAGAAAGGCACGTGCTTTTGATCAACCGCGACGCTTTCGCCGGTGCGCGGATTGCGGCCGGTGCGGGCGTCGCGCTCTTTCACGGAAAAGGCGCCAAAGCCGCGCAACTCGACACGATTGCCGCTGGCCATGGCCTCGATGATTTCCTCGAAGATCGCGTTGACGATGCGTTCCACGTCACGCTGGTAAAGATGCGGGTTTTCTTCCGAAAGCTTCTGAATCAGCTCGGAGCGTATCATCTTGGTGTCCCTCCCAGGCGACGGCACGGCCCGATCACTATAGGCATATTATTTCGGGCTGAACACTGCCAAGCCACGGATCTCGGGGCTGAATCATTCCCCATCTTGCCCGGAAAATGCGCTTTCGGGGGCGGTTGGGCCGGTTTTTCGGCGGACAGGGACCGCGACCGCGCAGGGTATGGCACCCGCACGCGGCGGCGATTCGCGCGGCCTACAGGCTGCGCAGCAGTTGTTGGGCGGCAAAGCCCAATGCATAGACCCGCCGCATCAGCGGCGCCGACGCAACGGGCGCAAGCCGCGTGACCGGCAGGGGCAGATCCGCCGCATCCTGCCCCGTCAAAAGCCCGGCCATGGCCTGACCAAAGATCGTGCCGGTGATGATGCCGCGTCCGTTATAGCCGATGGGGGTATAAAGCCCCTCGGCCAGTTCATGGATCCGCGGCAGGTTGTCGGGGGTCATGGCGATCTGACCGTCCCATGCATCCTCAATGCGCACGGGGCCAAGATCGGGGAACAGCCGCGCCAATTCGCGGCGCGCCCAGCGCTGCGACAGGCCGCGCGCCGCATCCCCATGAACGCGCCCCATCGAACCGATGATCAACCGCCCCAACGCGTCGCGTCTGATCGAGCGCATGACAGGCGCGGTATCCCAAACCCCCTGTCCCTCGGGCAAGATCGCCGCCACCCGGTCGCCCAGGGGCTCGGTGGCCAGCTGAAAGTACCAGATCGGCGTAAAGCTGCGCGCCAGCCCCGGCCAAAGCGTGTCGGTATAGGCGTTGGTGCCCAGCACCACGGCACGCGCCGCAAGGGAACCGGCTTGCGTCTCGACCCGCCAGCCGCCCCCCGCCCGCACCAGCCCGGTGACCCGCAGGCCGGTGGTGATCCCCGCCCCGGCCGCGCGGGCGGCACGCGCCAGACCGCGCACATAGCCCATCGGATTGACCGTCCCCGCCCGATGATCAAGCAAACCGCCCTGATAGCGCCGGCTGCCCAGCTTTGCGGCCATGGCATCAGCATCGAGCATTTCGACCGGCGCGCCCATCTGCGCCCAATCGCGCTGCCGCGCCTCCAGATCGCGCAGACCTGCGGACGCATGGGCGGCGTGAATCGTGCCCGTGCGCGTTGCCTCGCAGCGGATCTGGTGCCGCTCGATCAGATCAAAGACCATCGCCGGCCCCTCGCCGAACCGGCGCAAAAAGCGCGGGCCGTGATCGGGGCCAAGGACCGCGCGCACCCCCGAGGGCGGCATCCAGACCCCGGCATTGACCAGACCGACATTGCGCCCCGATCCGCCATGGCCGATTGCATGGGCCTCGATCACATGCGCCGAAAGCCCGGCCTGTGCGGCGTGCAATGCGGTGGACAGGCCGGTATAGCCACCGCCTACAATGGCCAGATCGACCTGTGCAGGCAAACAGACGCCGTCAACCGGCGCCTCTTCGGCGGACCGATCCCACAGCGAGATCACCCCATCTTGCCCCATCACCCCCCCTGCCGGTCGGCGGTTCCAGCCAAGGTGATGGCGGGGGCCTGCGGGCAAGTCAATCGCGCGTCTGCTTACGCCCCGTCTGGTGCCAAGACAGCCCACACAAACCGCAAGCACACCAAAAGCAAAAACAACCCAAAGGCGCGTTCAAGATGGCGCGGCGACAGCCGATGGGCCAGCGCAACACCGTAGCGGGTTGTCCAAACCGACATCGGAATGGTCAGTGCAAAGGTGGCAACAGACACGAAACCGATCGCATCCGCCGGCAGGTCAGATCGCCCCAGACCCGCAAGGGCATAGCCAATCGTGCCTGGAATGGCGATCAGCACGCCCACCCCGGCCGAGGTGGATATCGCCCGGTGGATCGGCACATTGTGCAAGGTCAGAATAAGGTTGGACACCGCGCCGCCACCAATGCCCATCAGCGCGGACACCAGCCCAACACCCGCACCATACAGGCGCAGCACGGATTTTTTCGGCAAGCTGTCGCGCAACCGCCAGCCCGCCCCGCCACTCAAGAGCTTGGCGGCATTGACAGCCGATACGACGACAAAGGCGATCTGAAACACATCGGGTGCCGCGAACCGCGCAATGACCGCCCCAAGAAGCACCCCAGCCAGCACCGGCAGTGCCCACAGGCGCAGCACATCCATATCCACGGTTCCGTGCTGGAAATGCTTGCGTGAGGATTGGATCGATGTGGGAATGATCACCGCAAGCGACGTGCCGACCGCCAGAGGCATCGCCACTTCGGCCGGGTGGCCAAGCGTCTGGAACAGCTCAAAGAACACCGGCACCGAAATGGCCCCGCCGCCAATGCCAAACAGCCCGGCCAGAACCCCGATCAGCGCGCCCGCCACGGCAAGCGCTGCAATCACCGGCAGCAGCGTTGCGGGATCAAGCAGGTCGCTCATGGCCCGACTGTCAACCGCGCAAGGCTTGCGCCGTCAAAGCGACCAAGCCCGGCGTCGATCGCCGCTTGCAGCCGGGGCGCGGTCGCTTGCGCAAGCGGCACGGGCGCGCCTTCGGCCCCGGCCAGCGCCAAGGCCAGTTGCAGATCCTTCATCAACCCCGAAATGTCAAAGGTGCCGGGCTGATCGGTGCCGTTCAGCGTGTCGATCACCACCTGCGCCCGGTTCTTGAGAACGGTCGGCCCGGCGGAACTGTCGGCGATCAGGCTGATGGCCAGGTCATTGGGCACGCCCGCGCCGCGCAACAGCGCCAGGGCCTCGCCCAGGGTCTGCCAATAGATGGCGAGGGGCAAATTGACCGCAAGCTTCATCCTTGCGGCAGCCCCCGGCGCGCCCAGATGTTCCACCCGGCGGCACAGCGCATCGAGCACCGGTTTGGCCCGCGCGAAAGCCGAGGCTGTTCCGCCCGCCAGCCCCAGAAGCTGCCCCTTGAGCGCGGGGGCAACCGTGCCGCCCACCGGGCAATGAACAAAATCGGCCCCGGCGGCGGTGACCATGGTGCCGATCGCCTCGGCATCTTCGGGCAAAAGGGTCGACATCTCGATGACAAGCCGCCCCGTCAGGCCAAAGCCCGTCACCTGGTCCAAAACCCCGGCGCAGGCCTTGGCATCGGTCAGCGACATCACGATGGTGTCGCAGGCTGCAAGCCCCGCCAGATCGCACGCCACGGCACCCGCCGCCACGGCATCGGCGGTGCGCCCGATGCTGCGGTTCCAGACACTGACGCCATGGCCCGTCTCGATCAGACGGCGGGCAAAGGCGGTGCCCATCCGGCCGGTTCCGGCAATCCCTATCGACGTGCTCATGCGTGATCTCCCTGAGTGAGGCCAAGAATGGCGAGCGTGGTTTCGCCGTGCCGCAAACGATCCATGATGACCGCCTCACGCGCGGCGCGGGCCTGCGCGGCGGTCAATGCCGCTTTCAGATCGGCCGCGTCCAGCGTGACAATGGCATCGGCATCGGCCAAGACGATATCCCCGCTGGCAATCGCCACGCCGCCGATCGTGATCTCGGCCCCCACAAGGCCCCTGTCCTCTTTCACCGTGCCGCGAATGTTGCACCCGCGGGCAAAGACCGCAAAGCCCAGGGCCGCGATTTGCGCGGTGTCGCGCACCGCGCCGTCGATCACCATCCCGGCCAATCCACGCATCTGGCAGGCCAGTGCCATGATTTCGCCAAACGGGCCGCTGTCAAGGCTGCCGCCGTAATCAACCACAAGCACATCGCCGGGCTTTGCCGCGGCGATGGCCAGATGCAGCGCCAGATTGTCGCCCGGCCGACAGCGCACGGTCAGCGCCGGACCCGCCAGCGCCATGCCGGGCGCCAAGGGATGCAGCGGCGCGGCGACCAACCGCGTGGCAGGCCAGGCTTCGGCCACTGTGGCCGTGCCCAGCGCCAAAAGGGCTGACGCGGTCACGCGGCCGGTGCGCCGATGCGCAGTTGCATCGGCTGCAGCCCGTCAACATGGCAGTCCAGCACATCCCCCGTGACAACCGCCCCCACACCCGCCGGTGTGCCGGTCATGATGATGTCGCCCGCCATCAGGCAATACTGTTCCGAAAGCTTGGCGATGATCTCGTCGATCTTCCAGATCATGAGCGAGATGTCGGCATCTTGCTTGACCTGTCCGTTGACGGAAAAGCGCACATGCCCGTTTTTCAGGATGCCGCAGTCCTCGACGCGGGTGATCGGACCGACGGGGGCGGATTGGTCGAAGGCTTTTGTCACCTCCCAAGGAAGGCCCTTGGCCAAGGCCGCCGCCTGATGGTCGCGGCGCGTCATGTCAAGGCCGACCGCATAGCCGAAGATGTGGCTTTCAGCTTGATCTTGCGCAATGTTGTAGCCGCCCGATTTCAGCGCCACCACAAGCTCGCATTCATAGTGATAGTTGCTGGTGAAGACCGGATAAGGGATTTCGCCGCCGTTTTTCACGATGGCATCGGTCGGCTTCATGAAGATCACCGGCGGATCGCGCTCGTCGGCATTCATTTCGATGATGTGGGCCACGTAGTTCTTGCCGATGCAATAGATGCGACGGACCGGAAACTTGGCATCGGTGCCGACAATATCGAGATGCGCGGCGGGCGCGGGTGAAAAGGCAAAGGTCGCCATGGCGTGCTCCATTCAAACAGGGCTCCGCGCAAGGTCGCGGATGAGTCGGCTGGCGCGCAGGATTCACGCGATCAGACCCCTTATCAAGATACGATAAGTCGTTTTCGATCAATAAATATATTTTTTTGATTTTTTCAAAGAATCGTATAGCGTCATGCTCAGGGGCATCCGCATTGGGCAAGACGGGCGTGCCGCCTAGGGACCAAACGGGAGGAGACACTATAATGACACAGACCACCAAACTGACCCGCCGCAGCTTCGGCCTGATGGCTGCAGGTGGCGCCGCAACCTTTGCGCTGGGCGCGCCCGCGCTGCTTCGCGCGCAGACCGCGGTGACATTCGCCGTGCCGAACCCTTCGGCACTGACGTGGCTGCCCTACTGGGTGGCAGTTGGCGAAGGCTATTTCGCCGAAGAAGGGCTGGATTTGCAGCTTGAGGCGGTCGATGGATCATCCTCCGTGCTGCAGGCGATGTCGGCCGGACAGGCTCAGATCGGCGCACCCGGACCGGGACCGACACTTGGCGCACGTTCGCGCGGCATCGACGTGAAGTTCCTGTTCAACCTTTACCCCAAGTCGGTGTTCGGCTTGCTGGTCAAGGCCGACAGCGCGGCTCAGTCGCCCACCGATCTGAAAGGTGCGGTGATCGGGGTTGGCACGGCAGACGGGGCCGAGGTGTCGTTCACCAAGGCGATCATGACCGATCTGGGACTGGCGGAAGGCGCCGACTACAGCTTCTTGCCGGTGGGCGACGGCGGCACGGCGGCGGTCGCATTCTTGCGCGACGACGTGGCGGCCTATGCGGGTGCGGTCTCGGATGCGGCCATTCTGGCGGCGCGCGGCCTTGAATTGCGTGAAATCACCCCCGAGGCCTATCTCGCGTTTTTCGGCAACGGCATCGCCATGCTGGAAAGCCAGATGGCCGCCACGCCCGATCTGGCGCCGAAATTCGGCAAGGCCCTGGTACGTGGCCTGCGCTTTGTCGCCGATCCGGCCAACAAGGAAAAGGCATTGGCCCATTGCGCGGCGGGCAACCCGGGCGAAGGCGAGCAAGATTATGCCCCCTCGCTTTATGACGGCGTCCTCAACCGCATGACCCCGACCGATGCCTATATCGGCCAAGGTCACGGCTACCAGCCGCCCGAGCATTGGCAGAAAATCCACGACAGTGCCGTCGCCTCGGGCGCCTTGTCGGCACCGCTGCCTGATCTGTCGGCCGTCTACACGAACGAGTTCGTGGCGGGCTGGAACGCCTGATGACCATGGAAGGGGCCATGACCCTGACCGAAGGACCGGCCGCGCATGCGCGGCCGGTCTATCAGATCGACAGATTGTCCAAAACCTATGCCCGCAACAGCCTGACCGCGCTTACGGATGTCAAACTGACCCTGCACAAGGGCGAATTCGTGTCCGTCGTGGGATCGTCGGGCTGTGGGAAATCGACATTGCTCAAGATCATGGCGGGGCTCTTGCCGCCGACCAAGGGCCGCGTCGTGCTGGAGGGGCGGCCCGTCACCGGCCCGCGTGACGACATCGGGATGATGTTCCAACAGGCGACGTTGCTGCCGTGGAAGACCACCCTTCAAAACGTGCTCTTGCCCATCGAGATGCGGCAAGGCCGCAGCGCCGCCAAGGCCGCCATCCCCCGCGCGCTGGATCTTTTGCAACTGGTGGGTCTGGGCGATTTCGCCAATGTCTTTCCCGGCGAATTGTCGGGCGGCATGGCACAGCGCGCCTCGATCTGCCGGATGCTGATTTCGAACCCCGCCGTGCTGTTGCTGGATGAGCCTTTCAGCGCACTCGACGAGTTGACGCGCGATTTCATGAACATGGAACTGCAGCGCATCTGCGCCGAACAGCAGGCGACCGCCTTTCTGGTGACCCATTCCTTGGCCGAGGCCGTGATCTTGTCGGACCGCATCCTTGTGATGAAGCCGCGCCCCGGCCGCATCGTGGAGGAGATCGTGATCGACCTTCCCCGCCCGCGCACGCTTGAGATGGTCAACACCCCCCATTTCGGAGACATCGTGGCCCATATCCGCGATCTGTTGGGCAAGGAGGCCTTTCAGTGACCCTTCATCCCAATCTGAAAGACGATGACGAAGACACCTTGTGGGTCGAACATGTGGCCCTGATCGACAGCATCCCCCGATGGGTGGCGATGCTGGGCTTGGCCATCGTGGTCATCGCGATCTGGGATCTGGCGACCACCCGCATGGGGTGGGTGTCGCCCATCATCTTGCCGTCTCCCTCCGAAACACTGTCGGACCTGATCATCGTGGGCAATAACCTGCTGTCGGGCGGGCATATGCTGACCGCCTTGTGGACCACGACGCGCACCGTGCTTTGGGCGTTCTTGATTGCCATGGGCATCGGCTTTTCGCTTGGCATTCTGGTCGGCGAAACCAAGTTCGGCGAACGCGCGGTCATGCCCTATCTGGTCGCGATCGACACGATGCCCAAGGTGGCCTTTGCACCGCTTTTCATCGCATGGCTTGGCTTTGACATCCAAAGCAAGGTGGCGCTGGCGGCATTCATTGCCACTTTCCCCATCGTGGTCTCGACGGCGGCCGGTCTTTACGCAGCCTCGGAAAACGAACGCATGCTGTTCAAATCGATCGGCGCCAGCCGGTTGCAGACCCTGATCCGGCTGAAACTGCCGACCGGGTTGCCCTACATCTTTACCGGCCTGAAAATCGCCTCGGTGGGCGTGATGGCCGGGGCGATCACGGGTGAATTCCTGGGTGGCGGCAAGGGATTTGGCGCGCTGATCCGCGAATCTGCCAGCATGCTCGACACACCGCGTGTCTTTTCGTTCATCCTCTACCTCAGCCTGTTGGGGCTTGCCCTTTTCTTCTTTGTCGCCTTTGTCGAGAAGCGGCTGGTTTTCTGGAACAAATCGGATCGGCCTGGTGGAGTGGCTTAAGGATGAACGCGCCCGACAAGACGTTGAGCGACGGAAAGAACCTGTCGGAGCAAGCCCATGAGCGCATCCGCCGGGATATCTTGAGCGGCGAACTGTTCCCCGGTGAAAAGCTCCAGATCGACACCGTGTCCGAGCGTTATGGCATCGGCATGGCCCCGGTACGCGAGGCGCTCAACCGGCTCTCGTCCGAAGGTCTGGTTGAACGCAAAAGCCAGCGCGGTTTTTTCGTGGCCGAAATTTCGATGGAAGCGCTGAACGAACTGGTGAGAACCCGGATCTGGCTTGAAACGCTGGCGCTGCGGGAATCGATCCTGCATGGCGATGAGACGTGGGAGGAACAGCTTGTCTTGTCCTACCATCGTCTTGCCCGCACGCACCGCCGGATGCCGGCAGAAGTCGGGCGCGAATTGTCCGAGGAATGGGAACTGCGCCACAAGGAATTCCATATGCTGCTTTTGGACCGCTGCGGGTCGGGTTGGCTTTTGGGATTTTGTTCGACGATGATGGATCAGGCGGTGCGCTATCGCAGCTTGTCGATGAATGTGCATCCCAGCCTTTTGCGCCGAGAGGGTGCGGCAGCCGAACATGAGGCGCTTTTGCGTGCCGCCATCGAGCGCGACGCCGATCTGGCGTGCAGGCTGTTGACCGAACACTACGCCATGACGCTCGAAGGGTTGCGCGGGGTCATCGTCAAAGGGGCCGAGTGACCCCGCAACGCACCCCACCATGCACGATGCGGCGCTGATCACGCGCAAGGCCCCATGCCCGATACCTGCGGCACGGCAAGACGGCATGGAAAATTTCCCCCCGAACCGTCTGTCCCTAGCGCCGCGCGTGGATCGCGCTGTCCACCCTGTTGTGTGGCCCAACGCGAGGCACTTGGCCTGACCATTTTGCCGGGCGCAATCATATCAGGCATTCCCTGTCTGGGCCTGGGTGCAGATGGCGTGCAATGGGCCCCGCAGGGCCCGAGAACCGCCCGATCACCTCATCCCCTGCCCTTGTGTCACACGATATCGCGCACGGTCTGGCGCCGTTCGGGATCGTCGATCACCACCACCGCCTCGGCATCGAAATCAAGATTGGGCAAGGAAATCCGCCTGACGGCGCGGTCATGCATGGTGTGAAAATACACAGCGCGGTTGCCAAGGTCGCTCACGACGGTGATCTGTGTGGCGCTTGGGATATCCTTGGCCTGTGATCCGGGTTCGGCGGTCATGCCGATGGGAATGGAAAAGCTGTCCAGCAATCGAAAGGCCTCGAACACCGCGTCGCTGGCGGTGGCCAGTGGCCGCACGCTGGCCGTGAGTGCGACAGCGCGCACGAAGCGGGACGGTGGCGAAAAGTCGCCCGGCAAGCCAAGCAAGCCAGAACCGCCCCCCAGCGGCGTAAGGGTGGTATTGCCGATCCTGACCGTTGCCGCGGCCGCCTGCGTCAGACCCAGATGGGCGCGCAAATTGGTGACATGCCAATCATATGCGGGTGAATTCGTGATAACCCCGGCCACGGGGTCGTGAACGTGCAAAACCCCGTTGTCCAGAAACTCGAGCACCCGGGCCGCTCCGGTCTTGTCAGTGATTTTCCAGTGAAAGGGCAACGGCGCCCCACCAAAGCGCGGATCATCGACCCGCACCACCCGCGGCGCATCCGGATGGGCGAGTGCTGCAAGAACCTCATCCACCAAAGCAAAGGATGACAGCATCCACCGCATGAAGTCGCCAACCGAAAGCGTGCGCTTGGCCTGCGCGGGATCAAAGGGCTGGTGAGAGGCAAAGCCGGGGAAATAGTACATCCCGACATAAAGGCCTTGCTCGTTCACGCCATCCGGGCCGTAGTCCTGACCATAGGCCGTGATCGAAACATAACCATATGTCCCGCGCCACGACATGCCGTTGCTGCCTTCGGGGGTCAAGGCGGTGAACTGCGTTCGACGCGGCATCACGACAAGCCGATCATGGTGGGCATCACTCAGCGCCCATTCGACCGTGCGGCCAACGATGATCGAACCATCGGCCGCCGTGAGGGATAATCCTGTACACATTCAAGCTACCTCGGGCACACACTCCGCGCTCAGTTTGGTGCAACCACGTGCGGCTGTCACGCCCAGATTGCAGGCCGCCCACACCCGCCACGCTCAGGCATCCCGCATGGGAAACCGCGTGACCTGCGGTCTACAATCCGCATGACTGAGGCCATGCAGTGATCATCCCGAGGCAAGAACGGGCGGAGCCTGATGCAGGCCAGCACGTCGTGCGCGCTCGCGTCCACCAGATCGGCCAGCCTGATCCAGCGCGGGCGGAGTTGCC
>NZ_CALAHQ010000091.1 GCF_937892565.1 uncultured Roseicyclus sp.
CTGTGCCACGACCCATGGCTCAAACTGTTTCTGGATCGCAAAATAGATGTTTGTCGCCGAGAAGAGGTGCCAGAACACGCTTGAGCGAAACCCATCTGCATCAAATATCCATGCTGCTGCAAAGCAGATCATCAGGGCCGGATATAACCGCAAGACTCTTCTGATATAGAAATTGCGTATCACGATGTTGCCAGCGCGCGCCTTGGCGGTCATCAAGACATGCGTGATCAAGAATCCTGATATTACCAGAAACAGCGTTACCCGCACATATTCGGTTATCGGCGCACCGTCCCAGAAATGGACATACAACACCCCGATCATCGCCAAGGTGCGTAGACCATCGAGTTGCGGTCGCCTGGTCAAATGCTCTGCCATATCTCAGTTACCTTCTCGCGCGCCATCCTTCAGCGGGATCACTCGACGTGAGTCAGAAACCAGAGATTCTCAACACTACACATTGACAATGATCAAAAGCTGTTCATTTTTTGACGAACAAGTTGTTCTTTGAGTTGCATAGAAGATGATTACTGAGGCTCATCCCCTGATGGACACATAAAGCTTGGATCTGAGTGACTGTCATCCTGTTTCATTATTGCAGTCATAACCAACGTTTTTTGTTACCAGAATGGTTAGGTTTTCGTGTAATTACTTGCCAATCACGGAAATCTTCGTGCTCCGTTTGGCGAACCGCCGTGGCAGTTCTGTCGATCATCCCCTTGAGCATCAGGCGTTCGGCCACAACATCGCCAAGATCTTGTATAAGAAACCGCCTGACATGTCAGCCTCGGAGCGTTCTGCGCTGAACGCGTTCGTCGAACATGCAAGGGAAGGGGATTTGGTTGGCGGTCACTCTATCGACCGGCAGGCCCGTGACCGGAAAGATTTTCAGGACCGCACCAGCACTTTTGACAAGAAAAGTGCCGCCGTCCCTGCAGGACCGAGGGCCTTGTCTTTGACCCCGGCAAGGCTGACGCCCTGGCAATGTCCCCCTGTAACTCAGCGCCAGTATACACAGCAAGACATCCCAGACGGTCCATGCTTGCTTATGTGGCTGGTGCCAATCCCAATTGTCTGACCGAAGGGGAATACAGGTGGTAAATCGGAGGTGGATATCGCTAACCAATTTCCGCTTAAGAACATGTTTTTAAGGGAAAAAGAATAAATGGCGGAGAGACAGGGATTCGAACCCTGGGTGGGCTTGCACCCACAACGGTTTTCGAGACCGCCCCGTTCGACCGCTCCGGCACCTCTCCGCGCTTTGGGTCAGGGTCAGTGTGCGGGCGTTTATCGACACTGGTCGGGACGCGCAAGGGCCTCTTGCGGGGTGTGGTGGCTTCACCTTCACGGCAAAGGCGCGCAGGGTGGTGGAAATCCGACCTCAAAGGGCACATCTTCCGGGTTCACACCATCCGTCGCCGGAGAGTTCTTCATGACCCGTCCCATGTACCGCAGCTTTGTCCTTGCCTTGGGCGTGCTGGCGGCCAGTGCCATGCTCGCCCCGCTGCCTGCGGTGGCGCAATCGACGAACCCGCCCCAAGAGAGCCGCGCCTTGATCCCCTCAGGCCCGCTGTCCGAGGTCGCCCCTGACATCCATCAGCTGTTTGTCGCCATCGGGCTTTATGAGGTGCTGGGCATCATGTCTGCCGAGGGGCTGGCCGCGGCCCCGGATCTTGAGGCCGAATTCTTTCCGGGCAAGGGCGGCAGCGCATGGATGGCCACAACGGCCAGCATCTATTCCACCGAGCGCATGATCGCCCGGTTCGAAGCGGCGGCGCCCATCGATCGGCTGACGCCGGAATTCCGCGCTACGCTGAGCGCGTTTTTCGACAGCGCGCTTGGCCAACGCGTCGCCCAGGGCGAAATCGCGGCACGGCGTGCCTTTCTGGATCGCGCAATCGAAGAGGCCGCAACCGAGCTGGCCCAACGCCGCGCCGCCGAAGGAGATCCGCGCGTGGCGCAGCTGACGCGGTTCATCGCGGTCAACGATCTGGTCGAACGCAATGTGTCGGGCGCGCTCAATTCCAATTTCGCCTTTTACCGCGCGCTGTCCGATGGCGGCGCCTTTGCCGCGCCCATCCCCGAAGAGATGATGCTGGCCGAAGTCTGGGCGCAAGAACCCGGGATCCGCGCCGAAACCCTTGACTGGCTTTTTGCCTATCAGATGCTGGCCTACGAAGATCTGAGCGACGCCGAGATGGATGCCTATATCGCCTTGTCCGAAAGCCCCGCAGGGCAGGCGGTCAATGCCATATTGTTTTCCGGCTTCGATGGGCTGTTCGAGGCGATCAGCAATGATCTGGGCCGGGCGGCGGCAGGGTTCATCGCGGGCGAAGATACCTGATGCCCCGCGCCCCTTGCGCGCTTGACAGCGAGGGGCGTTTGAGGCAAGTGCAGGCCTTCTTCGACGGCTCGAATACGGGGCGGCGATGGAACATGGTTTGACACACGCCCCCAACAGGGGCGCGCTGTCCGAGGCGGGGACCATCCCCAAGAACATCTGCTGCGGCAGGGGCCACAGGGCGCGGGAAACAAGAAGGAACAGATTGCGATGTTCGCAGTCCTCAAGACGGGCGGCAAGCAGTACAAGGTGCAGGCGGGTGACGTCCTGCGCGTGGAACGGCTGGCGGCAGAGGCGGGTGAGACCGTCCAATTCAACGAGATTCTGATGCTGGGTGGCGAGACCAACAGTGTTGGCAGCCCGATGATCACGGGTGCGGCGGTGCAGGCCACCGTTGTCGACCAGATCAAGGGCGAAAAGCTCATCCATTTCGTCAAGCGCCGCCGCAAGCATTCGTCGCAGCGCACCAAGGGCCACCGCCAGAAACTGACGCTGGTGCGCATCACCGAAATCCTTGCTTCGGGCGCTGAAACCACAGGCGTCAAGGTCGCGATCGGCACGGGGTCGCTGTCTCAGGCAGCCAAGGACGCCATGGCGCCTGCATCCAACAAAGGTGCAGCCCCCAAGGGCGCCGCCGCCGCAAAAGCCGCCGCACCTAAGGCTGCGACAGTCGCCGCCGCTGGCGGTGAGCTGAAAAAGCTGACGGGCGTTGGCCCTGCGCTGGAAAAGAAGCTGATCGAGGGTGGCGTCGTTGACCTTGCCCAGATCGCTGGCTGGAGCGCGGCCGATGTGGCGGCCTTTGACGAAAAGCTGAACCTCAAGGGCCGGATCGAGCGCGATGGCTGGGTCGATCAGGCCAAAGCCCTGATCGCAGGCTAAGGAGACATAAGAAATGGCACATAAAAAAGCTGGTGGTAGTTCCCGCAACGGCCGCGACAGCGCGGGTCGCAGGCTTGGCGTCAAGAAGTTCGGCGGCGAAGCCGTGATCCCGGGCAACATCATTCTGCGCCAGCGCGGGACCAAATGGCATCCCGGCGCGGGCGTGGGCATTGGCAAGGATCACACGATCTTTGCCGTGGTCGAGGGCAGCGTGACATTCGCAAAGGGCCTCAAGGGGCGCACCTTCGTATCGGTGCTGCCACAAGCCGAGGCCGCAGAATAACGCCGCATTCCCAGACGGGGCATCGTTTCGAGGGGCCGGCGGATCTGCCGGCCCCTTTCGTTTTTTGGTGACAATCTTGTGCCAATGCTGCGCGCGCCCCACCTGAAAGGGGCGCGGCGAAGGTCACAGGGTCAGGGAGACGCAGGAATGAAACAGGACATCATCATCCTTCAGCCGGTCATTGAAACCGCCCGGATGATCTTGCGCCCGCTGCGTGCCTCGGATGTGGGGCTGATGACGCTTTATGCGGCCGATCGTCGGGTGGCACAGATGACCACCTCCATTCCCCATCCCTATCCGCCCGGTGCGGCCGAGCAGTTCGTGGCCCGCGCCACACGGCCCGACCGCACGGATTTCACCTGGGCGATGGATGCGTCCGACAGGGGCGGGGCCGAATTGCATGGCATGATCACGCTCAAGCAGATGGACCGGGACCAATCTGAAATCGGCTATTGGGTGGCACCTGCGATGTGGAACAGCGGCCTTGCATCGGATGCGGTCAAGGCGCTCATCGTGGCCAATCCGCTGGCCAACAAGACGATCTTTGCCAGCGTTCTTCAGGACAATCCGGGTTCTGCGCGGGTTTTGACCAATGCGGGCTTCGTCTATCTGGGCGATGCCGAGGCGTTTTGTGTCGCACGCGGCGCCAAGATGGCCACATGGACCTATCTGAAACGGCTGGCATAATCCTGTCGGCCCGGTGTATCGAAGGCCCGGGGGACATCTTGCCCCCGGCACCATCCCGCGCGCGCCCCTCGCTGACGGCGGCGCGGGCCCACAGCGAAAACAGGCCGTAGCATGAAGTTCCTCGATCTTGCCAAGGTATACATCCGATCCGGTTCGGGCGGGGGGGGCTGCGTGTCTTTCCGGCGCGAGAAATTCGTCGAGAACGGCGGCCCCGACGGCGGCGATGGTGGATGTGGCGGCGATGTCTGGGCCGAAGCGGTCGATGGGCTGAACACCTTGATCGATTTTCGCTACCAGCCGCATTTCTTTGCAAAAAGCGGCCAACCCGGCATGGGGCGGCAGCGGTCGGGCAAGGATGGCGACGACATCGTGCTGCGCGTGCCGGCGGGAACCGAGATCCTCGATGAGGATGAGGAAACGGTGATCGCCGATCTGACCGAGTTGGGAAGCCGCGTGCTCTTGGCCAAGGGCGGCAATGGCGGCTGGGGCAATCTGCAGTTCAAGACCTCGACCAATCAGGCGCCGCGCCGCGCCAACCCCGGTCAGGAGGGGGTGGAGCGCACGCTTTGGCTACGCCTCAAGCTGATCGCCGATGTGGGTCTGCTGGGCCTGCCCAATGCAGGCAAATCAACCTTTCTGGCCGCGACATCGAATGCGCGTCCCAAGATCGCCGATTACCCCTTTACCACGCTGCATCCCAATTTGGGGGTGGTGGGCGTGGACAATGTCGAATTCGTGGTGGCCGATATCCCCGGCCTGATCGAAGGCGCACATGAGGGGCGGGGCTTGGGCGATCTGTTCTTGGGCCATGTCGAACGCTGTGCGGTGCTTTTGCATCTGGTCGATGGCACGTCCGATGATGTCGCCACCGATTACGACGTCATCATCGGTGAACTGGAAGCCTATGGCGGGGCGCTTGCCGACAAGCCGCGCATCACGGTTCTCAACAAGATCGACGCGCTGACCGCCGCCGAGATTGCAGAAAAACGCGCGGCATTGGCCGATGCCTCGGGTGGGGCTGTGATGGTGATGTCGGGCGTGGCGCGCACAGGTCTGACCGAAGTGCTGCGCGCCTTGCGCGCACAGATCGATGCCGGCCGCCTGCGCATGCGCATCCACCGCGAGGAGCCACAACCGTGGCGGCCCTGACCGAAACCCACCACGACGCTCCATTGCCCGCCTTGACCCAAGCGCGGCGGCTTGTGGTCAAGATCGGATCGGCGCTGTTGGTCGATCAGGTGACGGGCGCGCTCAGGGCCGATTGGCTGCGGGCTTTGGCCGCCGATGTGGCGATGCTGAAAGCGCGCGGCATGGATGTGATCCTTGTCTCCTCGGGCTCGATTGCCTTGGGGCGCAATGTGCTGGCCTTGGGGCAGGGGGCGTTGTCGCTCGATGAGGCGCAAGCGGCCGCGTCCGTGGGCCAGATCCGGCTTGCCCGCGCCTATGAGGCCGCGTTGGAACCCCATGGCATTGTCGCGGCACAGATCCTGCTCACGCTTGACGACAGCGCCGATCGGCGGCGCTATCTGAACACGCGGGCAACCTTTGCCGCGCTGCTGGCGCGCGGCGCGGTCCCGATCGTGAACGAAAACGACACCATCGCCACCGACGAAATCCGCTATGGCGACAACGACCGGCTGGCGGCCAATGTGGCGGTGATGGCGGGGGCCGACATCTGCGTGCTCCTGTCCGATATCGACGGGCTCTACACCGCCAACCCGCGCGTGGATGCCAGCGCGCGTCACTTGTCCGTGGTCGCGTCCATCACCCCCGATATCGAAGCCATGGCGGGCGATGCGGGCACCGGCCTGTCCAAGGGCGGCATGAAGACCAAGCTGATGGCCGCGCGCACCGCGACGGCGGCGGGCTGTGCCATGGCGATTGCCCAAGGCGCCGGTTTGAACCCCTTGTCGGCCATGACCCAAGGGGCGCGCGTGACATGGTTCACCGCCACGCTCGACCCGCAAACCGCGCGCAAGGCCTGGATTTCGGCGATGAAACCCAAGGGCGCGCTGCGGCTCGATGCGGGGGCTGCGGCGGCCTTGGCGCGCGGCAAATCCTTGCTGCCCGCCGGGGTGGTGGCTGTCATGGGCGATTTTCAACGTGGCGACCCTGTGGCCATGGAAGGGCCCGATGGCGCGCGGCTGGGTCTTGGCCTGAGCCGCTATACCGCCACCGAGGCACGCGCCATCGCCGGGCACCGCTCGGATGAGATCACGGCGATCCTTGGCTATCCGGGGCGCGCGGCGCTTGTCCATCGTGACGATATGGCCGTCTGAGGGGAAAAACATGCACGGGCTGTTTTTCGACGTGGAACCAAAACCGGGGCATATGCCCCATTATTTCACCCATGTGGACCGGCTGAAACCGATCCTTGCCCAACACAAGGGGCTGGTGTTTCTGGACCGCTACCGCCCGCTTGACGATGCGGGCGCGCTCTTGTCGCATCAGCTTTGGGCCGATGAAGAGGCCATCGCCAGTTGGCGCGCCGACAGCACCCATCGCGCCAGCCAATCGGCAGGCCGCAAGATCCATTTCGACGGCTACCGCATCCGCGTGGGGGCCATGGTCGCGCATCTGACCCAGACGGAAAGCACAAACCTCGAGGATCTTCCGGCGGACCGTCTTCTGGTCGTGGCCTATGGCCGGGCTCCGATCCTGTTGGCACATGCGCGCGCCTATGAAAGCGTGAACAATCCCGGCCGCTTCGTGACGCTGGCCCCGCACGGCGACCGGGCCACCGCACAGGTCCTGGCCCGCGATGCGATCGCGCAGGGCGCCGAGGATCTGCGCATCTTTGCCGTCGCGCGCGATTACACCCTGACCGACCGCTCCGAAGCCCCGAACCCGTAGCGCTGCCTTGCCCTTCATCTTTCTACAAATACGCCTATCCTGAGCCCTCCATCCCACGCAAAGGCCCGCTTGATGCACGACCCGATCCAGAGCCAAGCCAGTGATATCCGCGCACTGATGAAGCAGATGGGCGAGCGCGCGCGCGCTGCGGCGTCGGCGCTGGCCATCGCCACGCCCGAGGCAAAGCGCCATGCGCTGGAAACAGCGGCACAGTTGATCGTGGCGCGTGCCGATGCGATCCTTGCCGCCAATGCCCGCGACATGGAATTCGGGCGCGACAAGGGTCTGTCGGCTGCCATGCTGGACAGGCTGGAATTGACGCCCGCGCGGCTGGATGCCATCGCCCAGGGGCTGCGCGCGGTCGGCGCTCAAGATGACCCGGTGGGCAGCGTCATCGCTCAGTGGGATCGGCCCAATGGCTTGCACATCGCGCGTGTGCGCACGCCCTTGGGGGTGATCGGCGTGATTTATGAAAGTCGGCCCAATGTCACGGCCGATGCCGGTGCGCTTTGCCTGAAATCGGGCAATGCGGTGATCTTGCGGGGGGGCTCGGAAAGCCTGCATTCCTCGGGCGTGCTGGTCGATTGCCTGCGCGCGGGCCTGGCTGCCGCGGATCTGCCCGAGGATGCGGTGCAACTCGTGCCGACGCGCGACCGCGCGGCGGTGCGCGAATTGCTCACCATGACCGAATATGTCGATGTAATCGTGCCGCGCGGCGGCAAGGGGCTGGTGGGGCTGGTACAGGCCGAAGCAAGGGTCCCCGTCTTTGCCCATCTCGAAGGCATCTGTCATGTCTATATCGACGCGGCCGCCGATCCCGACAAGGCGCTGCGCGTCACGCTGAACGCCAAGACGCGGCGCACGGGGGTTTGCGGCGCGGCCGAATGCCTTCTTATCCACCGCGATGTGCTGGCGACGATCGGGCGCGATGTGATCGCGGCGCTGGTGGCGGCAGGGGTTGAAGTGCGGGGCGACCAGATGCTGCAAGACCTGCCGGGCGTCGTGCCCGCGACCCAAGCCGATTGGGGCCGCGAATTTCTGGACATGATCATCGCCGCCCGCGTGGTCGATGATATCGATGCCGCCATCGCCCATATCCGGCGTCATGGCTCCAGCCATACCGAAAGCATCCTGACCGAAGATGACAGTGCCGCCGCACAATTCTTTGCCCAACTCGACAGTGCGATCCTGATGCGCAACGCCTCGACCCAGTTTGCCGATGGCGGTGAGTTCGGCATGGGGGCCGAGATCGGCATCGCCACGGGCAAACTGCATGCGCGCGGGCCCGTGGGGGCCGAACAATTGACCACCTTCAAATATCTCGTGACCGGAAACGGCACGATCCGACCCTAGAAAAATCCTTGAAAGGATTTTTCCACGAATTTTCGTACGAAAATTCGAACCCTTGCCCGATGGAGTTGACATGACTGACCGCCGCAACGACCGCCCCCAGACGCTTGTGCGCCGCCATCCGCTGACCGAAGGCGTCAGCCGGGCCGTGGTCACGCCGATCCAGCCCTCTGTGGTCTATGCCTCGCCCTCCATCGACATGCTGCACGCCCAATACGAAGGCCGCGCGCAGGGCTATACCTATGCGCGGGAGGGCCACCCCAATGCGACGCTTCTGGCCCAAAAGATCGACATGCTGGAAGGGGCAACCGGCGGTCTGATCACCGGATCGGGCATGGCGGCCGTCACCGCCGCGATCATGGGGCTGTTGGGGGCAGGGGACCACATCATCGGTGCCGACCAGTTGTATGGGCGTTCGCTGCGTCTGATGCACCAGGACCTTGCGCGCTTTGGCATCGCCACGACCCTGGTCGATGTCGGCAACCCCGAGGCGCTGCGCGCCGCGATCAGGCCCGAGACAAGGATGATCTTGCTCGAGGTGGTATCGAACCCGACCCTGCGGGTGGCTGATATGGACGGCATCATCGCGGTGGCGAAAGAGGCGGGCGTGCGGGTCGCGGTCGACAACACCTTTACCACACCCATGGGCTACCGCCCCTTTGATCACGGGGCCGATATCGTGATCCATTCGGTGACCAAGCTGCTCGCGGGCCATTCGGATGTGACGCTGGGCTATGTCGCCGCGTCCGATCCCGCCGACACCAAAAAGATCTATGATTTCGCGGTGACCACAGGGCTTACGCCCAGCCCCTATGACTGCTGGCTGGCCGAGCGGGGGCTTTATACCTTTCCGCTGCGCTTCGACCGCGCCGAGGCAAACGCCGCGCGTCTGGCCGATTGGTTCGCGACCCAGCCCAAGGTGGCGAAAGTTCTCTATCCCGGACGCACCGATCACCCCGACCATGTACGCGCCAAGGCGCTGTTGGCGGGGCGCTATGGCAACATGCTGAGCATCATGATCGATGGCGATGCGGCCGCGGCCAATCGCATGGTCGAAGCCATGCCCGAGATGGCCTTTGCGCCAACCTTGGGCGATGTGGGCACGACGCTGAGCCATCCGCCATCCTCGTCGCATCGTGGCTTGACGCCCGCGGGGCGGGCCGCGCTGGGGATCACGGACGGGTTTTTCCGCATCTCGGTGGGCATCGAGGATGTTGATCTGCTGATTGCGGATTTTGAAGCAGGCCTGGCCGCCATTTAGGCGGCGCGGCGGCCCGCCTAAAGCGAATGCAGGGGCGATGATCCATCAAGGATGATGACGTCGAAATTGATGCCGGGCGATTGTGCGGCGACTTCGCGGCGAATCAATGTGGGGTTGGGCAAACGGTCAACGAGTGCCAGATACCTGCCGCGGTAGCCGTTTTGCGCCAGGAACCGTGCCAGATCGAGCGCATCAAAGCCGGGCGTCACCAGATTTGACAAGATCAGGACAGGCGCCGCGGGCCCCGTCAGCGCTTCGTCGGGAAGACCATCGAGGGTAACGCTGCGAATCTTGGAACCGGGCTGAAGCACGTTGCGCGGCAGCGCCGCCACCACGGCGGGCGCGATGTCCACGGCCAGCACACGCTTGGTCTGCGCTTCCGTCTCTGACCCGATTTGTTGGGCCTGAGCAAGGGCTTGCCTGTTACGTCCATTCATTGTCGGCACCCTGCTTTTACCTGTGGTCCGGGACGTCTTTTCAGGCCGCGTCGCGCCGCACCATGTCTGTTTATAGCGCAAAAATTTCCTTGGCAAAGATAACTTCTGCAAATGATACGACCACTGCGATCATTGCCAAGGTGCAGGAATTGCGTCACAGGCAACATCACACCCGATACGCACAGGGGGGCTTGGAATGGTTGAAGCAACGCTGAGCGACATCATGGCGGCCGTGCCCGAGCCGATGCTGCATCTGTCGCAGTCAGGGCAGGTGGCACAGGCCAATCACGCCGCGCGCGTGCTTTTGGGCGACTGGATCGAAGGGCGCAGCTATGCGGCCGTTTTGCGCCAACCGGGTCTGCTCAGCGCGATCGAGGCCGCACAAGGCGGTGGCACCGAAACCGAAGCGCGGCTGCATCTGACCGATCAGACGGGCGAATCACAATTCCGCGTCAGGATCTCGCCGGTGGGCGCGCCGAACGCGCGCGGGATACGCGCGCTGCTGCTGCATCTGACCGACATCACCCATCTGCACGAAGCCGAAGAAATGCGCCGGGATTTCGTGGCCAATGTCAGCCATGAATTGCGCACGCCTCTGACGGCCGTGATGGGCTTTATCGAGACGCTGCGCGGCCCTGCGCGCGATGACGCGGCCGCGCGCGAACGGTTTCTGGGCATCATGGAGGCTGAAGCGCGGCGGATGAACCGGCTTGTGTCGGATCTCTTGTCGCTGAGCCGGGTCGAATCGCAAGAACGCCAACGCCCATCGACCGATGTGGATCTCAAGGTGGTGCTGGAAGGGGTGATTGCAGCACTCAGGCCGGCCGCCGAGGATCAGGGGTGTTCGCTGGTCTTGGAGTTTGCGCCACCCGAGCCGGGCCTGGTGCCAGTCATGATCGCATCGGGCTACCGGCTGAAGGGCGACCGGGATCAATTGATGCAGGTGTTTTTGAACCTGTGCGAGAATGCGCTGAAATACGGGGGCACGGGTAAATCCGTGACCGTGCGGCTGGGATGGCAGGCAGGGACAGGCGCGATCAAGGGGCCGGTGCTGGTGACACAGGTGATCGATCAGGGCGAAGGTATCGACCCGCTGCACATCCCGCGGCTGACCGAACGATTCTACCGCGTCGACAATCACCGCAGCCGGGCCATGGGCGGCACCGGGCTGGGGCTGGCCATCGTCAAGCATATCGTGAACCGCCACCGCGGACGGCTGCGGATCGACTCGCAACTGGGGCAGGGCAGCGTTTTTACCGTGGTGCTGCCTGCTGCATGACACCACGATGCCGGGACCCCAGGAAACCGGCACCTGTCGCGCGATCATGTCACAAAACTGTTACGCAGACGTCACAAAAGCATTGCGCAGGCGCTTTAGGCGGTCGTCCAAGAACGCTCATTCGGATGCGTTCGGGATGTGTGACTAAAATCAGGAGATCCCTTCCATGTCGCTCGTTAAACTTTCCGTTTCCGTGCTGGCAGTGACTGCCGTATGCGCAACTGGCGCCTTTGCCCAAAGCCGCGAAAACGTGCAGATCACCGGTTCCTCGACCGTTTTGCCGTATTCGACCATCGTGGCCGAAGCCTTTGGCGAGAATTTCGATTTCCCGACCCCGGTCGTGGAAGGTGGTGGCTCGGGTGCCGGCCGCGCCAAGATGTGCGAAGGCGTGGGCCCCAACACGGTCGATATCGCCAACTCTTCCTCGCGCATCACGCAGCGCGACCTTGACACCTGCGCCTCCAATGGCGTGACCGAGGTCATGGAAGTGCGTTTCGGCTATGATGGGATCGTTTTCGCATCCGATGTGAACGGGCCCGCATTCGAATTCACGCCCGGCGATCTGTATAACGCCGTTGCCGCCAACGTCGCCGTGAACGGCGCGATCCAGCCCAACACCTACAGCCAGTGGGCGGAATTCAACGCAGCCCTTCCCGCCCAGGACATTCTTGTTCTGTCGCCCGGCACCAAGCACGGCACCCGCGAAGTTTACGATGTGCGCGTGATCCAGGCAGGCTGCAAGGAAACCGGTGCTTATGATCTGTTCTTGGCTGTAGCCGAAGGCGCCGATGATCGTGCCAAGCAGAATGCCGCGAATGCAAAATGCGTTGAGCTGCGCACCGATGGCCGCAACATCGACATCGACGGCGACTACACCGAAACGCTGCAGCGTCTGGACAATGACAAGAACGCCATCGGTGTGTTCGGCCTGTCATTCTACCAAAACAACACCGACAAGCTGCGCGTTGCCACGATGAACGGCATCGTTCCCTCGACCGAGTCGATTGCCACTGGCGAATACCCGGTGTCTCGCCCGCTGTTCTTCTACGTGAAGATGGCGCATCTCGACGTGATCCCCGGCCTGCAGGACTATGTTGAGTTCTTCGTGTCCGACGACATGGCAGGCCCGAATGGCCCGCTGGCCCAGTATGGCCTCGTCTCGGACCCGGAACTGGCCGCGACCCAGGACATGGTGCGCAACCGCGTCGCCATGGGCCCGCTGAACTGATCTGACGAAACTGCGGCGCCCCGGGCTTGTCCCGGGGTGCTGTTTTCTTGATAATGCGGGGCGCGCCTGATGACCGTCACATCTCTTGTTTTGCTGCTGCTCGTCCTTGGCGCTGCCGGGTTTTTCCTTGGTCGCGGGCGGGCGCTGGCAAGCGCTCAGGGTGACATGCGGCGCCTGCATTCCTTGCCGAACTACTACGGCTGGCACGGTGCGATCTTGGCGTTCTTGCCTGCGATGCTTGTCTTGACCCTTTGGGTGATCACGCATCCGATCTTGATTGAACGCCAACTGGCAGATTTTTTTCCGGCTGAGCAATTTGAACGAGATGCTGACCGTATCCTTTTGATGGCCGATGTGCGCCGCGTGGCAGAGGGCATCGACAGTGCAGTCGCCGCTGGGGCGCTGAGTGCAGAGGATGCGATCGCGCTGAACACCGATGCCGATAATGTGCGCGCACGTTTGGGCGAGGTTGGCGTGGCCCTTGGCGCCGACGTCACCGCCGAGGTGCTGCAAGCCTCGCAGCGTTACCGCGAATTGGCCAGCACGGGCGGGCTGTTTCGCGCGATCGCCACTATCATCGTCGCCTTGGGCGGGCTGGCTTATGCAATCAAGATCACGGCAGCCGATCTGCGGGCAAGAAACCGTGTAGAATCGGTGGTTCTGGGTGTGTTGATGATGGCGTCGACCATCGCGGTCCTGACCACGATCGGCATCGTGATTTCAATGCTGTCGGAAACGATCCGCTTTTCAACCATGTATCCCTTTGCAGATTTCCTGTTCGGATTGACATGGTCCCCGACATTCCAGGGCGTCAGCCAGCTTGGGTTGTTGCCGCTGTTGTGGGGCACATTCTACATCAGCATCGTTGCGATGCTGGTTGCTGTGCCCACGGGTCTTTTCACTGCGATCTATCTGGCCGAATACGCCAGCCCCCGCGTCCGGTCCGTGGTAAAGCCGCTGATCGAGGTAATCGCGGGCATCCCCACGGTGGTCTTTGGCCTGTTTGCATTGGTGACGGTTGGGCCGTTCTTGCGCGATTACATCGCCGAGCCGAGCGGGCTGGGCACATCGGGGTCGTCGGTAATGACGGCGGGCATTGTGATCGGCATTTTGAACGTACCCTTCATCTCGTCGCTGGCCGACGACATCATGAATGCGGTGCCACAAGCCTTGCGCGATGGCTCTTATGGGTTGGGGGCTACCAAATCGGAAACCATCCGCCAGGTGATCTTGCCTGCCGCCTTGCCGGGCATTGTGGGTGCCATCTTGCTGGCCGCCAGCCGCGCAATCGGTGAGACGATGATCGTGACCATGGGGGCAGGGGCGGCAGCCAAACTGGACCTGAATCCCTTTGAGGCGATGACGACGATCACCGTCAAGATCGTCAGCCAATTGACCGGCGATGGTGAATTCAACTCGCCCGAGACACTGGTGGCCTTCGCGTTGGGGATGACGCTCTTTGTCATAACGCTGGGGTTGAACATCTTTGCGCTTTGGGTCGTGCGCAAATACCGGGAGCAATACGAATGACTGACGCAACATCAGCCAATGTCCCGGCACAACCTGAAACGTCTGCGCCCGCATCCTCGCTGTTGCTGCAGACAGACCGGATGAAGCGCCGCAACGCCGCCGAATCCCGGTTCAAGGCCTATGGTATCGTCGCCATCTGCGTCAGCCTGTCAGTTTTGTTCATCATGCTCTGGACGATCTTTTCCGATGGCGTCTCGGCGTTTCGGCAGGCGACATTTTCCTTTGACGTCACGCTTGATGCCGCGCGGCTGGACCCAAATGGCAACCGCCAGCGCGACGAGATGATGCGCGTGACCACGATCGGCTACACCGGCTTGCTGAATGACAATTTGATTGTCTATCTGAACGCGCGTGCCATCTCGACCGAAGGCGTAACGGAGCGAGAGATCGCGGCCTTCATCTCGCGCGACACGCCCGCGCGGCTTCGTCATATGGTGATCGAAGACCCCTCGCTGCTGGGTCAGACCATCCGGTTCGAGGGCTTTGCCACAGGCCGGATCGATGGCTACCTCAAGGGCCGGGTGACGCGAGACAGCGCAGAGCGCGACACCAATATCTCGGTCGCCCAGCTCGATCTGGCCGATCGCATGGTCGATGACGGGCTCTTGTCGCTCAAGTTCAACTGGGGCTTTCTGACCAATCCCGATGCGTCCGACCAGCGCCCCGAAGCGTCGGGGCTGGGCGTGGCGATGATTGGCTCTGCTTACATGATGCTCTTGGTCGCGATCATGGTGCTGCCGCTTGGCGTTTCTGCCTCCATCTACCTTGAGGAATTCGCGCCCAAGAACCGCTGGACCGATCTGATCGAGGTCAATATCTCGAACCTCGCGGCTGTCCCTTCGATTGTCTATGGCATCTTGGGTCTGGCCATCTTCATCAATTTTGCCCAGTTTCCGCAATCCTCGCCGCTTGTGGGGGCGTTGGTGCTGACGTTGATGACACTGCCCACGATCATCATCGCGACGCGCGCGGCCATTCGCGCCGTGCCGCCCTCGATCCGGGATGCGGCGATGGGGGTTGGTGCCTCCAAGATGCAGGTGGTGTTTCACCATGTGTTGCCCTTGGCCGCGCCGGGTATCTTGACGGGCACCATTCTTGGGCTGGCCTCGGCGCTTGGGGAAACCGCGCCGCTGCTGTTGATCGGCATGGTGGCGTTTGTGGCCAACTACCCCTCGGGTCCGCTGGATGGGGGTGTTCTTGATCCGGCCACCGCACTGCCTGTGCAGGTGTATTCCTGGGCCTCGCGCGCCGATCCTGCGTTTATCGAACGTTCAGCGGGGGCGATCATCGTGCTTTTGGCCTTTTTGCTGATCATGAATATTCTGGCGATTGTGTTGCGTCGTCGCTTTGAGCGGCGGTGGTAAGGGGCAAAAGATGGATGACCAACTAATCGTGGAGAGAGCTGTGAGCGCACAGGACATCAAGATCACCGCCCGTGGCGTGCAGGTGTATTATGGCGACAAACACGCACTCAAGGATGTGAATGTCGATATTCTGACCAACACCGTGACGGCTTTTATCGGGCCATCGGGCTGCGGCAAATCCACATTTCTGCGCTGTCTGAACCGGATGAACGACACCGTGGCCATCGCGCGTGTCGAAGGCGACATCCGCATCGATGGCGAAGACATCTATGACAAGCGCGTCGATCCGGTGCAGCTGCGCGCCAAGGTGGGCATGGTGTTTCAAAAGCCCAATCCCTTTCCGAAATCGATCTACGACAATGTCGCCTATGGACCCAAGATCCATGGTCTGGCGCGCGGCAAGGCGGAACTTGACGAGATCGTCGAGCAAAGCCTGCGCAAGGCCGCGCTGTGGGACGAGGTCAAGGATCGGCTCAAGGAATCGGGAACGGGGCTTTCGGGTGGACAGCAACAGCGGCTGTGCATCGCGCGCGCCATCGCGACCGGCCCCGAAGTGCTCTTGATGGACGAGCCCTGTTCCGCGCTTGACCCGATTGCCACCGCACAGGTCGAGGAATTGATCGATGAATTGCACGAAAAATTCTCGGTCGTGATCGTGACCCATTCCATGCAACAGGCCGCCCGCGTCAGCCAGAAGACGGCCTTTTTTCACCTCGGCAGTCTGGTGGAATACGGCAACACATCGAAGATTTTTACCAACCCCGACGATCCACGCACCGAAAGCTACATCACCGGTCGGATCGGTTGAGGCCATATCGTTTAGGGCAGGGGGGAACCATGCCGAGTTCAGAACACATCGTTACAGGCTTTGATCGCGACCTTGAGGGCATTCAGGCGCAGATCATGCGCATGGGCGGGCTGGTTGAAGAAGCCATCGCCAAGGCCACCGAGGCACTGGAAACGCGCGACGCCGAACTGGCCCGGTCCGTGCGCAGCGCAGACGTGGCCATCGACCGGCTGGAAGAACAGGTCAACAACGAGGCCGCGCGCATCATCGCCCAACGCCAGCCCATCGCATCAGACCTTCGGACGGTTTTGACGGTGTTTCGCGTCTCCACCAATCTGGAGCGGATCGGCGATTATGCCAAGAACATCGCCAAGCGCACCGAAACCATCATTGACCAGCCACCCGTAAACGGCACGGGCGCCTCGCTCAGGCGGATGGCCCGTCAGGTGGAACTGATGCTCAAGGACGCGCTTGATGCCTATATCCAGCGCGACGCAGACCTGGCCGCCGATGTGCGCGCGCGCGACCGCGATGTCGATCAGATGTATTCGGCCCTGTTTCGCGAATACCTGACCTTCATGATGGAGGATCCGCGCAACATCACCACCTGCATGCATCTGCATTTCATGGCCAAGAACATCGAGCGCATGGGTGATCACGTCACATCCATCGCCGAACAGGTGATTTATCTGGTGACGGGCGGTATGCCCGATGATGATCGCCCCAAAAATGACCGAACTGCGCTGGACGCGGGGCAGGGTCGCTGAACATTCAGGGGGGGGTAGGGGCCATGGCTGGCGAACCACTTGTGCTTGTCGTCGAAGATGAACCCGCGCAGCGCGAGGTGTTGGCCTATAACATCCAGGCCGAAGGCTATCAGGTCATCAGCGCCCAAGCCGGGGACGAAGCTTTGGTCTTGGTGCGGGAAACGCCGCCCGATGTGATCGTTCTGGATTGGATGTTGCCAAATGTCTCGGGCATCGAAGTGTGCCGCCAGCTCAAGATGAGCACCGAGACCGCGCGCATTCCGGTCATCATGCTGTCCGCACGCTCGGAAGAGGTGGACAAGATCCGCGGTCTGGAAACCGGCGCGGATGACTACATCACCAAACCCTATTCCGTGGCCGAGCTGTTGGCGCGGCTGCGAACCCAGCTGCGGCGGGTGCGTCCGGCCACGGTTGGGGAACGCTTGGAATATGACGATATCCTCATGGATCTGGCCGAGCATCGTGTCTATCGCCAAGGTGAACGGCTTAACCTTGGGCCGACCGAGTTTCGTCTTTTGACCGCCTTCATGGAACGCCCCGGCCGCGTCTGGAGCCGCGAGCAATTGCTCGACCGCGTTTGGGGCCGTGACATCTATGTCGACAGCCGAACGGTGGATGTGCATGTCGGGCGTCTGCGCAAGGCGCTCAAGGCGGGCGATCATGGCGATCCGATCCGCACGGTCCGCGGGTCAGGCTACGCGCTGGGTTAGGGCCCACGCGTGCTTGTGGGGCGCGCGCCCCATTTGGCATCAGCAAATATCCTGTAATCTATATTATGTTAAATAGTCCGAATAGAAGCTTTGCGTCCCCGCCAGAGATTACATGCACAATCACTCGCAACTATCTGAAATTAAGCCATTTTGCTGCCCATCCTTGCGCGGTGGCACAAGCCCCTTTCGCAGGTGCTGAATTGCTGGCTATAGTCCACGCCAAAGGATGACATCATGCAGTTACTTGTTCTGAACGGCCCCAACCTGAACCTTCTGGGTACGCGCGAGCCCAAGATTTACGGCAGCACCACCTTGGCCCAGATCGAGGCCGATTGCGTGGCGCATGGTCAGACGCTGGGCGTGAGCGTGAGCTGTGCGCAATCCAACCACGAAGGCGCGCTGATCGATCATCTGCACGCGGCGCGTGGCACCATGGCGGGTGTGGTGTTGAACGCCGGCGCTTATACGCACACCTCGGTGGCGCTGCGCGATGCGATCACGGCCAGCGAATTGAGCGTGGTGGAATTGCATCTGTCCAACACCCATGCGCGCGAAAGCTTTCGCCATGTGTCACTGATCGCACCGGTCTGTGTGGGCGTGATCCAAGGGTTTGGCGCGGCGGGCTACCGGTTGGCCTTGTCCGCCCTGCACGGGCATCTCAACAGGCCATAGTGTCAATGAAAAACGGGGCAAGGATCGCCCCTGCCCCGTTTTCTTGGTTCTTCTTCAGGAAAAAGCGGTTTAGCCCTTGGCGACTTTGGCCACTTCTTCGGCAAAGTTTTCTTCTTTTTTCTCAATGCCTTCACCGACTTCCAGGCGCACAAATCCGGTGATCTCGACACCGGCTGCCTTGGCGGCATCGCCCACGGTCAGGTCGGGATTGACCACAAAGGCCTGATTGACCAAGGTGATGTCGGCCAGATATTTCTTCATCCGGCCATCGATCATTTTCTCGATCACGGCGTCGGGCTTGCCCGATTCACGCGCGATGTCGATCTGGATCTGACGTTCCTTGGCAACCATGGCCGGATCAACCGCCGATTCGTTGAGTGCCGCGGGATTGACGGCCGCGACATGCATCGCAACCTGACGGGCAAAGGCATCATCTGTGCCATTGATCGCCACCAGAACGCCGATCTTGCCCATTCCGGGTGCAGCGGCATTGTGGATATAGGACACGACCGTCTCGCCGGTCAGTTTGGCCATACGGCGCAGCGCGAGGTTTTCGCCGATCTTGGCGATGGCGTTGGTGATCACCGTCGCAACCGGGGTGCCGCCAATCTGCGCGTCGTTCAGCGCCGCCAGATCATCGACGGCCAGGGCAGCATCGGCAATGCTTGCGACCATGCCTTGAAACTCGGCATTCTTGCCAACGAAATCGGTCTCGGAATTCACTTCGACCGCGACGCCGACACCACCCGACACGGCGGCGGCCACAAGGCCCTCGGCGGCGGTGCGGCCGGATTTCTTTGCGGCCTTGGCCAGACCCTTGGTGCGCAGCCAATCGACCGCGGCCTCGAAATCACCATTGGTTTCGGTCAATGCCTTTTTGGCATCCATCATGCCTGCGCTGGTCGCTTCGCGCAGTTCTTTCACCATTGCAGCGGTAATCGCCATGAGCGTTCTCCTGAAGTCTTGGGGTGCGCGCAAGGCTTTGCCCTGCGCGCATGTCAATCAGATGACAAATGGTTTCAGTCTTCGACGGCGTCGTCGGCGACCAGATCTTCGACCAGCGTCTCTTCGACGGGCGCATCTTCGAAGGCCCCGATATCGACACCGGCGGTCTTGAGCTGCGCCGACATGCCATCAAGGGCCGCACGGCTGATCAGGTCGCAATAAAGCGTGATGGCGCGGGCTGCGTCGTCATTGCCGGGAATGATGTAATCCACGCCTTCGGGCGGGCAATTGGTGTCGACCACGGCCACGACCGGGATGCCCAGCTTGCGCGCCTCGAGAATGGCGAGGTCTTCCTTGTTCACGTCGATCACAAAGATCAGGTCGGGCAAGCCGCCCATTTCACGGATGCCGCCGAGCGAAGCCTGAAGCTTGGTCTGATCGCGTTCCATGCCCAGACGCTCTTTCTTGGTCAGACCATCCAGACCCTGCGCCGTCATCGCGTCGATTTCCTTGAGGCGGCTGATCGAGTTGGAAACGGTTTTCCAATTGGTCAGCGTGCCGCCAAGCCAGCGATGGTTCATGTAATACTGCGCACAGCGTTCGGCGGCGTCTGCGACGGGCTTTTGTGCCTGACGCTTGGTGCCAACAAACAAGATGCGACCGCCCTTGGCGACGGTGTCGCGCACAACCTTGAGCGCTTGTTCCAAAAGCTCGGCGGTCTGCGTCAGATCAAGGATGTGGATGCCGTTACGCTCACCGTAGATATACGGTGCCATGCGTGGGTTCCAGCGTTGCGTCTGGTGGCCGAAGTGAACGCCAGCTTCAAGCAGCTGACGCACGGAAAAATCGGGAAGCGCCATGTCGTGTTCCTTTCCGGTTTGCGCCTGGGGCGAAGGTTCAGGGTTTCCCCAACCGGTGGACGCAACAGGGATGTCTCCCCCGAAGGCCCGCCTTCGCCTGTGAAGTGAGCGTCGCCTTATGGGGTTTCCTCAGGCTTGGCAAGCCCCGTGTCGGTGGCAAGGCCCTGCCCCGTCCCGTCGCGCACCCGGTCGCAAGCGGCGTGGCGCAGGCACAAGCAGGATGGACGCATGCCGCGGCCAAGGTTACATCGGCATCATGCAGACAAAACCCGATATCTTGTGCATCGGTTCGGTCCTTTGGGACATCATCGGGCGCACCGATCTGGACATGATGCCGGGCAATGACAAGCCGGGGCGCATCCTGCGGCGGCCGGGTGGCGTTGCGCTCAACATCGCCATGATGATCCGGCGCTTTGGCGTTGCGCCCGCGCTTGTGTCGGTGGTGGGCGATGACGCGGCGGGGCGCGAATTGCGGGCCTGTTGTCAGGCGATGGGTCTGCTGTGCGATGCCCTGTTGATCGCGGCCGATCTGCCGACCGATCAATACATGGCAATCGAAGCGCAAGGCGCGCTGGTGGCCGCCCTGGCCGATGCCCATTCGCTCGAGGCCGCAGGCGCGCGCATTCTTGCGCCGCTGGCCGATGGGCGTTTGGGATCAGCGGCCGCGCCCTGGGCGGGTTTGGTGGCGCTGGATGGCAATCTGACCGAGGGGCTATTGGCCGAGATCGC
The DNA here is from genome assembly GCF_937892565.1 of uncultured Roseicyclus sp. Classification (GTDB taxonomy): domain Bacteria; phylum Pseudomonadota; class Alphaproteobacteria; order Rhodobacterales; family Rhodobacteraceae; genus Roseicyclus. Next base: position 20,960 of record NZ_CALAHQ010000091.1, read on the forward strand.
CCAAAGCCCGCTTTTCGTGCTGGCTGACCTCAGGATCGCGCCCGCCTCCCCGGGCAAGGCCCACCGCTTGCGCCCGCTGCTCTGCCACCCCAACGCGACGCTGTATGTCAACCGCGAAGAGGCGGGCATTCTGACCGATACCCGCCCCGCCAATGCCGCCGCCGCGGCGCAGGCCTTGATCGCGGCCGGGGCGCGGCGGGTTCTGGTGACAGCCGGCGCCGAAATGGCGGTGCAAGCAACCGCCGCAGGCCAGATCAGCGCCATTCCCCCGCCGGTCGAGGCGCGGCGCATCACCGGGGCGGGCGATACCTTCATGGCGGCGCATATTGCCGCCGAACGCGCGGGCGCGGCCCCGCAAGTGGCGCTGGAACGCGCTGTGGCGGCCGCCGCGGCCTATGTCTCGGGAGTTGATCCATGACACCATCCTCCTCCCTGCCCCTTGTGATGTCGCCCGAGGTGGCGGCGGCACATGCAGATGGCGCGCCGATTGTGGCCTTGGAATCGACCATCATCACCCATGGGATGCCTTGGCCGCAAAATGTCGAGACCGCCCGCGCGGTCGAGGCGGCGGTGCGCGATGCGGGGGCTGTGCCCGCCACCATCGCGGTCGTCGCCGGCGTGATCCGCATCGGCCTTGAACCCGAGGTATTGGACCGGCTGGCGCAAGCGCGCGATGTCGCGAAACTGAGCCGCGCCGATCTGGCCGTCTGTCTGGCGCGACAGGGCACGGGCGCCACCACGGTTGCGGCCACCATGATCTGTGCTGCGCGGGCAGGCATTGCCGTCTTCGCCACGGGCGGCATCGGCGGCGTGCATCGCGGCGCCGAACTCAGTTTCGACATCTCGGCCGATCTTCAGGAACTGGCGCAAACCCCGGTAACGGTGGTGGCGGCAGGCGCCAAGGCGATCCTCGATCTGCCCAAGACGCTGGAGGTGCTTGAAACCCTGGGCGTGCCGGTGATCGCGGTGGGCCAGTCGCAATTTCCCGCCTTTTGGAGCCGCGACAGCGGGCTGGACGCCCCTTTGCGGATGGATGCCCCCGAAATGATCGCCGCGTCTCACAGCATGCGTGGCGCGCTTGGGCTGCCGGGTGGGCAGCTTGTGGCCAATCCCATCCCCGCCAGTGCCGAGATTTCCGCCGAAGCACTCGCGCCCCTGATCGCACAGGCACAGGCCGAAGCCGAGGCACGCCAGATCACCGGCAAGGCGGTCACACCCTTCTTGCTGCAACGTCTGTTCGAGTTGAGCCATGGCCGCACGCTAGAAGCAAATATCGCGCTGGTTCTGAACAATGCCCGGCTTGGGGCCGCGATTGCACGGGCACTGGCCAAAGGGTGATCACGGCACGCTTGTGCCTTTTGGGGCCGGCGCATACATAGGGCGCGAGATGACGGAACCCTCAATCTGGCTTCGGTGCGGGACGAGACGACGCGCATGAAACTTCCCGAAACACTCCCACCGCCCAAACGGGGCCTTTTCGCCTCGCTCAGGTCCAGCTTTCTGACCGGGCTTATCGTGATTGCGCCCATCGGGATTACCGTCTGGCTGATCTGGTCGCTCATTGGCTGGATCGACAGCTGGGTCTTGCCGCTGATCCCCGACGCCTACAATCCCGCCTATCTGCTGCGCCAACATACCGGCATCGAGATCGATATTCGCGGTATCGGCGTGGCCACATTCCTGATCTTTACCATCGCGGTGGGCTGGATCGCAAAGGGGTTGATCGGGCGTTCGCTGATCCGCTGGGCGGAAAGCGTGGTCTTGTCCATTCCGCTGATCCGCTCGCTCTATTCGGGCCTCAAGCAGATCGTGGAAACGGTGCTGCAACAGGGACAGCAGAATTTCGAGAAAGCCTGTTTGATCGAGCACCCGCGCAAGGGGGTTTGGGCCATCGCCTTTATCTCGACCACCGCCAAGGGCGAGATCGCGCGCCGCCATGGCCCGGAAGAGATGATCTCGGTCTTCATGCCGACGACACCCAATCCGACATCGGGGTTCTTGCTGTTCTTGCCGCGCAAGGATGTGATCGTTCTGGACATGTCGGTCGAGGATGCGGCCAAGCTGATCATTTCGGCGGGTCTGGTCTATCCCAACGGTCAAGATGCCAAGGCCGCCATCGAGGGGCCGGACAAGACAGCCGCCCAATAACGACAAGGTCAGCGCGCGCCGGCGTTCCGTGTTCAGCGTGCAACCGGCGTGGCGCGCGGCTGTCCGGTGGCATTCATCAACACCGCGCCCAACACAAAGACACCACCGATCAGGGTCGCGTGGCTGGCCGTTTCACCCAAGACCAGCCAGACCAGAAGCGGCGCCAACATCACCTCCAGAAGCGATATCAGGGTCAATTCGGCGGCGGGCACCACCCGGCTGCCGATGGTGTAAAGCACCATGCCGCCCGCCAGCGTCACCGCGCCCATGCCCATCGACCACGCCACATCGGCCCATGGCACCAGCAGCGCCGCACCCGTCACCGACGTCATGGCAAAGCCCGCCAGTGCACTGAGCACGCCACCCAACAGCACGATGGGCATGGGATCGGCGAGCGCGCTCTGCCTGAGGATGACGGTAAAGACCGCAAAGCCAACCGCACTGATCAGCGCGGCGATGTTGCCCGGCAATGCCCCACCCGCCAGCCCGCCTTGCACCATGACCACAATGCCGAACATCGCCACGGCGATCGACACCCATGTCCGCCGCCGAACCCGTTCGCCCAAAACGGCCCAAGCCAAAAGCGCCGTCAGGAAAGGGGATGCCGAAAACAGGAACACCGCATTGGCGATGGTGGTCGATTGAAAGGCATAGATCGCCCCACCAAAGGCAAGGATCAGCCCCAGACCGCCGACCACCCCCGCCCCGCCCATCGCCGTGCAGGCGGCAATCACCCGCCCCCGCGCGCGCCACATCACAAAACCCGCAATGACAGGCACCATGCCGACAGACCGCCAGAACAATACCGCCCACGCCTCGGCGCTGTCGATCTGGCGAAAGATCAGCCCATGCAACGACCACAGGCACGTGGCCAGAACCGCCAGCCCCACACCGGTCGCGTAGCGCATGATGGTCCCCCTGAACGTGATCAGCGCGGCCATCTGCACCCGGCCCCAGCATCCAGTCGCGCCCGGAACCGACAGGGCCATGCGCCGTTTTCAGACCATGCGTCGCGGTCGGCCAGGGCGCGCAAAAAGGGCGGCACCCTGCGGCACCGCCCCGGTCAAGTTTGCCTTTGTATCGGGCCCGGTCACATCACCCGGACCCTCAGGCGCCGCTCAGGGCTGGACCCACCAGACATCGGGCTGCCAGCCGATCCAGTCGCCATAGATCGGGATCACATCCGGAAAGCGCAATTCGGCGGAATGGGCGATCCGGCTGACCGGGTTGTGGAAGAACGGCACGACATACCGCTGGGCGGTCAAGACGCGATCCAGCGCGCGCACGGCGGCCACATAATCATCCTGGCTGTCCGACGTCAGCATCCGCCCGATCATGGCCTCGATTGCGGGATGACAGGCCCCCATCAGATTGCGCGACCCTTGCGTGTCGCGCGTGTCGCAGCCCCAATAGCTGTATTGTTCGTTCCCGGGGCTCAGCGACAGGCCATAGCGTTCATAGACCATGTCGAAATCGAAGGCGTCGCGCCGTTCTCGGAACTGGGCGGCATCCACGCGCGTGACATCGACGGCAATGCCCAGACGGGTCAGCGCCTCGGAATAGATGTTGAGGATTGCGTCGTTTTCGGCCGACCCGGTTTGCAGCAAGATCTCAAAGGCAAAGGGCGTGCCCTCGGGCGTGGTCATCACCCCGTTCTGAACGGTGTATCCCGCCGCCTCAAGCGCCGCCAGCGCTGCCGCGATGCCGCCGCGATTGCGCTCGGTCCCGTCCGAGACGGGCATCACATAGCCCTCAAGCGTTCCGGGCAAAAGATCGGCCGCAAAGGGCGCGAGGAATTCTGCCACCCGCCCCTCGGCCGGGCCGGGCTGCATGGAAAGCGGCGAATTGGCAAAATAGGAGGTGATGCGCGGATCAACCCCGCCATTGAGCGTCTGGTTGATGAATTCAGCCGGAAAGGCCTGGATCATCGCTTCGCGCACCTGCCAATCGGCAAAGGCCGCCTGCCGCGTGTTCATCACCAACCCCGTCATCCCCGAGGGGCGTTGATGCGGCACCTCGGCCAGCAACACCTCGCCCGAGCGCACCCGGGGGAAATCGTAATTGGTGGCCCAGGCTTGCGCCGAGGTTTCGCGCATGGTCGACAAGATACCGGCCGTAAAGGCCTCGAACATCGCGGTGCCATCGGCAAAGAATTCCATCCGCACCTCGTCGATCACATTGGTGCCGCGCCGAAACGGCAGATCGCGGCCCCAGTAATCGGGATTGCGGCGCAGACTGACAAAGCGGCCCGCCTCGAATTCATCCACCACATAAGGCGCCGAGGCGATGGGGATCACGTTAAGCCCCGATTGGGTGAAATCCACCCCATCCCATTGCCCCGCCTTGAGGATCGGGCGCAGACCCATGATCATGGCCAATTCGCGGTCGGGCTCGCTGAAGGTGATGCGCACAGTGCGCTCGCCCACCGCCGCAATGCCGGACACGCGGGTCCAGGCATTGAGATAGCGGGGATGACCGATGGTGCCCAAGGTTTCCATGGACCAGATCACATCGTCCACGCTCACCGGGCTGTCGTCCGAAAACCGCGCTTCGGGGCGCAAGGTGAATTCCACCCAAGCATGATCGGGGGCGACCGCGACCGATTCGGCCAAAAGACCATAGAGCGTAAAGGGTTCGTCCCATGACCGGCCCAAGAGCGATTCGTAGGCCAAAAGCCGCAATTGCCACGGCACCGACCCTTCGCGGATATGCGGGTTGAGGCTGTCGAAGCTGCCCGTTTCACCCGTGACGATCCGCCCGCCCGTGGGTGCATCCGGGTTTGCATAGGGCAAATGGGTGAAATCAGGCGGCAGAGCCGGCGCACCATACATTGCGATGCCATGCATCGGTTGCGCCATACCTGCCCCAGACAGCACCACAGACAGGGCCATGGCACCTGCCAGTCGCGCGAAAAACGGTGTCGTCATGCCCGATACATCCCCTCTGTCTCCAAGGCCAATGGGGGCAGGCTATCTTTTCGGGAACGGCAAGGCAACTTTTGGGTTGGACATCAGCCGACCTTTTGCCTATGTCTAACGCACTGCTCGATAGGTTTCTTGCCTGTATGAAACCTGCCTCAATAACTGGACGCCGGCCTTGCGCCGGCGTTTTTTTTGGCGTGGCGCGGGCTTCTTGGCGCTGTTCTGTGGGTCATCCAGCGGTTAGCTTGCAGGCATGACAACAGCTTGACCAAAGGAACCGCGAAATCATGGCCATCACGACCAGCCTGTCGGGCAAGACCGCCATCATCACCGGATCGAATTCGGGCATCGGCTTGGGCGTGGCGCGTGAACTGGCGCGTGCCGGGGCTGATGTGGTCTTGAATTCCTTTTCCGACCGGGCCGAGGATCACGCGCTGGCCGCAGCGCTGGCCGCGGAGTTTCGCGTGCGCGCGCGTTATATCCGTGCCGACATGTCCAACCCCGCCGACTGCCGTGGGCTGATCGCACAGGCCGGTGCCTGTGATATCTTGATCAACAACGCCGGCATCCAGCATGTCGCCCCGATCCCCGTATTCCCGGTCGAGAAATGGGATGCCATCATCGCCATCAATCTGAGTTCCGCCTTTCACACCACCGCTGCCGCCCTGCCGATGATGCGGGCGGCGGGATGGGGCCGGGTGATCAACATCGCTTCGGCCCATGGCCTGACCGCCAGCCCTTTCAAATCCGCCTATGTGGCGGCCAAGCATGGGATCGTGGGCCTGACCAAGGTGACCGCGCTGGAAACCGCCGAGGAACCGATCACCGCCAATGCGATCTGTCCCGGTTATGTGCTGACACCGCTGGTCGAGGCGCAGATCCCCGATCAAATGAAAACCCATGGCATGGACCGCGATACCGTCGTGCGCGAGGTGATGCTGGCGCGCCAGCCCTCGCGCGATTTCGCCACCGTCGAACAGATGGGCGGTACGGCCGTGTTCCTGTGTTCCGATGCCGCAGCCCAGATCACCGGCACCACGATCAGCGTGGATGGCGGCTGGACCGCGCTTTAGGCGCGGATCTCGGGCGGCAGACCGCCGCGCACCTCGGCTTCGGCCATGGCGGCCAAGGTCTTGCGGTCGGGAAAATCGGCGACCCTGAGGGGCGTGTGATAGATCACCTCGACCCCGCCTTGTCGCGGGGCGGCCAGAACCGACAGGATGGCGGGTGCCAATGCCATGTCGCCCCACCAGCCATAAAACACCCCATCCTCCCCCTCGGGCGCGCGATAGACCAGCGTCACGGGCTGGATCCACATCACATCGCGCAAGCGGTCGGACCGAAATGCCTGAAAAAGCGTTGACTTGAAGGGCAAGACCCGCCGCCCGTCGGTCGATGTGCCTTCGGGGAAGAACAACAGCCTGTGGCCCGCGCGCAGCCGGTCCTCGAAAAGCCGCGTCTGGGATGCGGCCTGTCGCGGATCGCGGGCGATGAACACCGTGCCTGTGCCGCGCGCCAGCCAACCGATGCCCGGCCAGCCCGCCACCTCGGATTTGGCCACGAAATAAAGCGGCTTGCCTGCGTTCAGCACAAAGATGTCCAGCCAGCTGACATGATTGGCCACATAGGCCCCGGGCTGTCGCATGGGTCGCCCCCGCATCCACCGCGCCAGCCCCAGCACGCGGCATGACATCACACAAACAAATTGCGTGATCATCGGCGTAACGGGTCGATCAAGGCCAAAGATCAACCGCTCGGGCAGGCGCAAGATCAACAGCAGCGGAAAACACACCACCAACAGCACCAAAAGCGCCCCGCCCCGCCGACCCACGCGCAGCCAATCGGCTGGTCCCAGCACGCGCGGTGCGGGTTCCTCCAGCCCATGCCATGTCTGGCTCATGTCGCACCGCCCCTTTGATAGATGGCGCGCGCCTTGTCGGGGATCCGGGCGACATCCATCACCAGACAGACATCAATGCAGTTGAAGGCGCGGTCGCAATAGGCGCCCTGCCCCACAAATCCCCCCAGCCGCAGATAGGCCTTGATCAGCGCCGGGATCTCGCGGATGGCCGTCGGCCGATCCAGTTCGCTCTGGGCGATCAGATCCATGCGCTGAAATCCCGCGCTGCGCGCCACCGGGCGCAATTCGGGCGGCGCCAGATGCCGGTGATGCAACAGCGACAAGGGCCCCGCCAGCGGCGCGGGATCAAGCCCCTGAAAGCTGGCCACACCAAACATCACCTCGATCCGATGGGCGGCGATGTAGTCGGCCAGCCCCGCCCATAGATGCATCATCGCGGTGCCGCCACGATAGTCACGATGCAGACAGGACCGCCCCAGTTCCAGCAGCCGCCGCCCCGATCTGCGCAGCGGCCCGAGATCATATTCCTGTTCGGAATAGAATTGCCCGGCCGCCGCCGCCCCGGATTGCGTCATCACGCGATAGACACCGACCACCGATTGATCCTCGGGCTTGCGCCGATCAATCAGCAGGAGGTGATCAAAAAACGCGTCAAAGCGATCCACTTCCCGGCGGGCGACATGATCGACCATCGGCCCATCGGCCCCAAGCTCATCGACAAAGACCGCATAGCGCAGGCGCTGCGCCGCGTGCAGATCCTGCGCGCTGGCGGCAAGGCGTAGCTGGAAATGGCTGTCGTCGATCTGCATGTAAGGGCGCGCCCCTGACCCCGGCCTTGGCGCTTTGGCCTTTAGCAGGCCAGAGGGCGCTTGCAAACTGCCGTGGGATTGCGCGCAGGCCTGTGGATGGCGTTAAACTGATCTTAACTGGCGCGACCTAGCCTTTGGCACGTTTTGGACGGTGCGAGGACAATGATGATTCAGACACGGTATTCGATCTGCAGCCGGATATGGCGTGCCTCCAGCACCAGCTTGCCCTGGTTTTCGAAATTCACCGTGATCTTGCCGCCGACATTCGACTGCACCTGTCCCAACCCCCAATCGGGTTGGTCGAGCGCGCGCACGAACATGCCCGGCTCAAGGATCGTGCTCAGATCATCTTGCATGGAAAGGTCACCTTCATGATGGATCAAGCCCCCCAGAGCCAGCGCACGCTTGCCGAATTGATCAGCTCGCGGCTTTGCCATGATCTCGTAAACCCGCTGGGGGCAATCGGCAACGGGGTCGAATTGATCGAGATGACCGGTTCAGCCCGCGGCCCCGAGATGGAATTGATCCGCGACGCGGTGCGCGACGCACAGGCGCGGCTGCGCTTTTTGCGCATCGCATTCGGCGGCGCTGGCGCCAACCAGACCTTGAGCGCGCGCGAAGCCCGGGCCACGGCGCAAGCCCCGTGGCAAAGCGGGCGCCTTCAGGTCAGTTGGACAGCAGGCGGCGATCTGCCCCGCTTGCGGGTCAAATTGGGGTATCTGATGCTGCTTTGCGCGGAATCGGCGCTTCCCATGGGCGGCGAGGTAACCCTGTCGCAAGACGCGGGCGGGCATATCCGTCTGGATGCGCAGGCCCCGCGCGTGGCGGTCGATCCGGCCCTGTGGTCGGTGCTGCATTTCGGCATGAACGCGGCCGGCCGCCCGCTGCGCCCGGCCGAGGTGCAATTTGCCGCCCTTCACGCCACCGCCACGCCGCTTGATCTGACGATCAACTACGTCGCGCGCGCGGATGGGGTGTCGCTGTCAACGAATTGACCGCGCCGCTTGTCCCAACGGGGCTACGCCACCGGATGCAAGCACGGCATGGCGATCAAAGCGCGACCAGGCCCGTGCGAAACCGGCGCATCCGGTCGCGGTAATGGGCGGCCGAGGCCAAAAGCCGTTCCTGAGCCGTGGCATCAAGCGCGCGCACCACCTTGCCGGGCATCCCCATCACCAGACTGCCGTCGGGGATGACCTTGCCTTCGGGGATCAGGGCGCCCGCGCCGATCAGACAGCCCCGGCCGATCATCGCGCCGTTCAGGATCGTGGCACCCATGCCGACCAGCGAACCATCGCCGATGATGCAACCATGCAGCATCGCCTTGTGACCTATGGTGCAATTGACGCCGATGCGGATCGGATAGCCCATGTCGGTGTGAAACACGCAGTTTTCCTGCACGTTCGAGCCCGCGCCCACGCGGATTTCCTCATTGTCGCCGCGCAGACAGGCACCGAACCAAAGGCTTGCGCCCGCCTCCAGCACCACGCGCCCCATCACATGGGCGCCGGGCGCGATCCATGTGTCGGCGTCGATCTCGGGGGCGACCCCGTCCAATGCATAGATCATCCATGACCCTCCTCGAATTCCTGTTGCAGGCGGCGCACATGGTCAGCCAGGCCCGGCTGTTGTTCCCGGCGCAATCGTTCGGCGGTGATGATCGTGGCCAGCCGGGCAAAGGTTTCGTCCACGTCATCATTGACGAGCACGTAATCATACCCGTCCCAATGGCTGATCTCGTCCCAGCTTTTTTGCATGCGCCGGGCGATCACCTCGGGGCCGTCCTGACCCCGCGTAACCAGACGGCGGCGCAATTCGGGGATCGAGGGCGGCAGGATGAAGATGGACAATGTATGGCGCCCCAACGCGGAATTGCGGATCTGCTGGGCACCTTGCCAGTCGATGTCGAACAAGACATCGCTTCCCGCCTCGATCGCCGTGCGCACAGGTGCCATGGGCGAGCCGTAGAAATGGCCAAAAACATGCGCATGTTCCAGCATCGCGCCCTCGGCCACCAACCCCTTGAAATCGGTCTCGGACAGAAAATGGTAATGCACCCCGTCCTGCTCACCGCTGCGCGGGGCGCGCGTGGTGGCCGACACCGAAAAGCGCAAGCTTGGGTCCCATGCCATCAGACGGCGCGCCAATGTCGATTTCCCCGCGCCCGATGGCGAAGACAGAATGATCAACAGACCGCGGCGGGCCACCGGATGGGCGCTATGCATCATCACTCCACGTTCTGAACCTGTTCGCGGGTCTGGTCGATGACCAGTTTCAGGTCAAGCCCGAGCGCCGTCAGCGCGCCGTCTTGCGCCTTGGAACACAAGGTATTGGCCTCGCGATTGAATTCCTGCATCAGGAAATCCAGCTTGCGCCCCACCGCGCCGCCTTGGGCCAAAAGATCGCGCGCGGCCCCCACATGGGCGCGCAGGCGGTCGATTTCTTCTGTCACATCGGTCTTGAGCGCCAAAATCGCCATTTCCTGAAGCAAGCGCGCCTCATCCAGATCGGTCTGATCAAGCAGCGCCGCCAGTGCCGCGCGCATCCGGGCGGCATGCGATGCGCCGCGCGCTTGTGCGGCTTGTGCTGCCGCCTCGGTCAAGGCGGCCAGCTTGTCGATCTGAGCCAAAAGAACAACGCCAACCGCCGCCCCTTCGGCCCGGCGCATCTTGTTGAAGGCGCCAATCAATTCCCCGGCTTCGGCCATAAGCCGGTCGGGATCAGGCAGGCCCGCCGCCCCCTCGCCAGCCTCGGTCGCCCCCTTCAGCGCCAGGATTTCGGCGGCAGTTGGGGGCGCCAAGATGATCCCTTGCGCATCCGCCATCACCTGAAGGCGCGCGATCTGGTCCAGTGCCGCTTGCAACCGCTGCTCATCACCCCCGCCCAGCACGCCGGCACTGCGCGCCAGCTTCAGCGACAGCGTGACCGCGCCGCGCGTCACGGCCTCGGACAAGAGCCGCCGCAAGGGGGCCTCCAGCGCGCCCATCCCCTCGGGCAGGCGCAGCCGCAGATCAAGCCCCCGCGCATTGACCGAGCGAAGGTCCCAATTCCAGCCAAGCCCCTGCCCATCGCCACCGTCCATGGCGGCAAACCCGGTCATCGAGGTGATGGTCCCGCTTGCGTTCTGGTCAACCAAGGCCCGATCCCCCCGCCCCTAGATGGATTGCCCCGCCGGGCTGGATATGCGGCCCCGGTCCAAGGCAAGCATGGCGGCCAAGCCGCAGGAAAAACGGCTTGGCGTCAGGCACCCACACCAAGGCGCGCCGCCTCAGACGGCCGCGCGGAGCGCCTGACGGCTGCTGTGCAATTCCTCGGCCACCAGAAAGGCCAGTTCCAGCGATTGCGAGGCATTGAGCCGCGGATCACAGGCGGTGTGATAGCGCGAGGACAGATCTTCGTCGCTGACCGCGCGGATGCCGCCGGTGCATTCGGTCACATCCCTGCCCGTCATCTCGATATGAACGCCCCCCGGAACCGTGCCTTCGGTGCGGTGGATGGCAAAGAATTCCTGCACCTCGCGCAAGATGGCATCAAAGGGCCGCGTCTTGTATCCGGTCGAGGATTTGATGACATTTCCATGCATCGGATCGCACGACCACAACACATTGGCGCCCTCGGCGCGCACCGTGCGGATGAGACGTGGCAAATGATCGCCCACCTTGCCCGCCCCAAAGCGCGCAATCAGCGTCAGACGGCCCGGTTCATTTTCGGGGTTCAAACGCGCCATCAGCACCTTGAGGTCCTCCTCGGTGGTGCTGGGTCCGCATTTCAGGCCGATGGGGTTTTGCACGCCCCGGCAAAATTCGACATGCGCGCCATCGGGCTGGCGGGTGCGGTCCCCGATCCAGATCATGTGGCCGGACCCTGCCAGCCATTTGCCCGTGGTGCTGTCGACGCGGCAGAGCGCCTCTTCGTATTCGAGCAACAGCGCTTCGTGGCTGGTATAGAAATCAACCGTGCTGAGTTCGTGATTGGTCTCACCGGTCAGGCCCGCGGCGGCCATGAAATCGAGGCTGTCCTGAATCCGGTTGGCCATGTCGCGGTATCTGTCGGCGTCCTCGTGATCGGTGAAGCCAAGCGTCCAGCTGTGCACGCGGTGGATATCGGCAAAGCCCCCCGTCGAAAACGCACGCAACAAGTTGAGCGAGGCCGCGGCCTGAGTATAGGCCTGCAGCATCCGCGACGGGTCGGGGATACGCGCCTGCGGCGTGGGGGCGATATCGTTGATGATGTCGCCCTTGTAGCTGTCCATCTCGATGCCGCCCACAATCTCGGTCGGCGCCGAACGCGGCTTGGCGAACTGGCCCGCGACACGGCCCACCTTGATCACCGGAACCTTGGCGCCATAGGTCAGCACCATCGCCATCTGCAGCATCACCTTGAAGGTGTCGCGGATGTTGTCGGCCGAGAATTCCGCGAAGCTTTCGGCGCAATCGCCCCCCTGCAGCAAGAACGCATCGCCCCGCGCCGCGGCGGCCAGCTGCTTTTTCAGGTGCCGCGCCTCGCCTGCGAAAACCAGCGGCGGGTATTTCGACAACTGCGCTTCGGCCGCACCAAGTGCCACCGGATCGGGATAGCTGGGCATCTGCACGCGCGGCTTTGCGCGCCAGTCGGTTTTCGTCCAGGCCGCTGCGGTCGCTCGGGTCATGGCACTGTGTCTCCAGTCAAGATCTCATGGGCGCTGCTTATAGGCCGGGCAAGCGGGCCTTCCAATGCCTTAAATCACCGCAAGCGGGGATTGCACATGGTCAAAAAAGCTGCTTTCGCTCGCGCCACGCGCGCCATGTTGCTGCCGCGTTGCGACACATCGAGACCCACACATGCCAGACCACGCAGCCACGCGGCAATACGTTTTCATATTGCTCGACCAATTCACCATGCTGTGTTTTTCCAGCGCGGTCGAAGCGCTCAGGATTGCAAACCGCATGTCGGGTCGCCCGCTTTATACCTGGACGCTGGCGGGCGAAGGCGGCGATGTGGCCTGGTGTTCGGCCGGCATCGGCTTCAAGCTAGATGCCGACCTGCCCGAGATCGGGCGCGATGACATCGTGCTGGTGTGCGGCGGCATCGATGTGGCCTCTGCCACCACCAAAAAGGTGATCAGCTGGTTGCGCCGCGAAGCGCGCAAGGGCGCGGTGATCGGCGGGCTTTGCACGGCCGGCTACACGCTGGCCAAGGCGGGGTTGCTCGACGGCAAGCGCGCCACCATCCATTGGGAAAACCAGGACAGCTTCATCGAGGAATTCGACGATGTGACGCTGACGAAATCGGTCTTTGTGATCGATGGCAACCGCATCACCACCGCGGGCGGCACCGCGTCGATCGATCTGATGCTCAAGATCATCGCCGATGATCATGGTGAGGATCTGGCCAATCTGGTGGCCGATCAGTTGATCTATACATCGATCCGCACCGACCAGGACACCCAGCGGCTGTCGATCCCCACCCGCATCGGCGTGCGCCACCCCAAGCTGGGGCAGGTCATCCGCATAATGGAACAAAACATCGAAGAACCGATCAGCCCGGCCACCCTTGCCAAGGATGTGGGCATGTCCACCCGGCAGCTCGAGCGGTTGTTTCGCCGCTATCTCAACCGCAGCCCCAAGCGCTATTACATGGAACTGCGCTTGGGCAAGGCGCGCAACCTGTTGATGCAGACCGACATGAGCGTGATCAATGTGGCGCTCGCCTGCGGTTTCGCCTCACCGTCGCATTTTTCGAAATGCTACCGCGCGCATTATTCGACCACGCCCTATCGCGAGCGCGGCACGCATGGCAACAAGCCGCGCGATTAGCGACCGGCACTCAGACCTCGGCCACCCGCGCCGCGCGACCACCCCGGCGTGTGGGGCGCGGGGCATCGGCAAGCCCTTCGCGCAGCACGCCCAACATCGGGTGATCGGCGGGCTGGCCGGCATGGCGCACAAGCAGGGCCTCGATCGCAGGGCGCGGCGCGCTGGCATCAAGGCTCAGGGCCCAGTCGACAAAGATCGATCGGCATTCCGCCTCGGTGATGCCATCGATGCGAAAGGATTCGCGCATCAACCCCTTGGGGTCCAGCGGATCGGCGGGCGGCTTGGCGGGGCTCATGGTGCCTCCTGACGGGGGATGGGGCCGAAAACGGCGTCGATGGTCCAGGCGGTATAGGCCCGTGTCTGATCCAGTTGCAACGCAAGCGCGTCAGCCGAAGGCGCATCCGCGACACGCACCAGAAAATCCCGCCCCCCCGCGCCAATGGCCGCAGGATCAAGGCCCTCGTCGGTCAAAAGCCGGGATGCGGCCAAGACACGGGCAAACAGCCCATGCGCCGCAATCAGCGCATGGGTCTGGTCGACATCCAGCCACCCCAGCCCCGGCGCATGGGCCAGCTGGTCGGCCGTGGCGCGATCCGCCACACCGGCGGCAAGGGCCACCGCCTGACCCAAAAGCTCGATATCCTGCAAGGCGCCCGGCCCGTCCTTGACCGCCCATGTGCTGCCCGCCCGGCCCGCTGCGGCCAGCCTGCCCCGCATGTCGGCCGCATCCGTCCGCACCTTGGACGCATCCGCCTTGGTGGCGATCACGGCGCGGCGGATCGCTTCGACGCGCGCGCATAGGGCCTCATCCCCCGCCATGGGCCGCGCCCGCGTCAGCGCCATATGTTCCCACGTCCATGCCTCGTCGCGTTGATAGGCCTCGAAGGCGGTGATCGAGGTTGCCACCGGCCCTTGCCGCCCCGAAGGCCGCAAGCGCATGTCGACAGCATAGAGCGTGCCCGCCGCCGTCGGCGCCGACAGCGCGGTGATCAGCGCCTTGGTCGCCTTGGCATACCAGCCACGCGGATCAAGCGGCCGCAATCCAAGGCTCAGCTCGGCATCTGCGGGGTCATAGATCACGATCAGATCCAGATCCGAACCCGCACTCATCCGACCCGACCCAAGGCTGCCCATTCCCAACACCACCCCGCCCAGACCCGGCGCCGAGCCATGGCGGCGGGCAATCTCGGCGCAGACCACCGGCCAGAGTGCGCTGAGCACCGTTTGCGCCAGATCGGTATACTGGCCCATCGCCTCCTCTTCGGTGATCAACCCGCGCAGCTGATGCACGCCGATGCGAAAATGCCATTCCTTCTGCCAGCGCCGCGCCTGATCGAGTTGCTGCTCATAGGACCGGCCCATCAGCGCGCGCGACACGTCTTGCATCAACGCCTCGGCGCTGGGCCAGGCTGCAAAGAACCGCCCATCGAGAACCGCATCGAGCACGCCCGAATGCCGCGACAGATACCGCGACAACCCCGGCGCGGTGGCGCAAATGTCGACGATCAGATCAACCAGAGACGGATTGGCCTCGAACAGCGAAAACAATTGAACGCCAGCGGGCAAGCCCTTGAGGAAGCTGTCGAAATTCAACAAGGCTTCATCGGGGCGGGCAGCCCTTTGAAAGCGGCGCAGCAGATCGGGCTTGAGGCGCTCGAAAATCGCATGCCCACGCTCGGATCGCAGCGCGGGATAATTGGGCCAGCGCGCGACGATCTCGGCCTGTTCGGGGGGGATGTCGATGGCACGCGCAGCGCCACCCCGGCCCGGTTGGAACAGATCGCCACAGATCTCCTCAACCCGGCGCAACCGGCCGGTCAGCGCGGCGCGAAAAGCGGCCGTGTCATCGGTGCCGCAAAGCCGCGCCAGTCGGTCAAACCCGTCGGCGGATTTCGGAAGATCATGGGTCTGGGCATCGTCGATCATTTGCACGCGATGCTCGATTTCACGGTGATGGGCGTAGTGATCGGACAATTCGGCGGCCACGGCGTCTTCGATCCATCCCGCATGCGCCAGTGCAGACAATGCCTCGACCGTGCGCCGCGACCGCAGCGAGGGATCGCGCCCACCGGCCACAAGTTGCCGGGTCTGGGCAAAGAACTCGATCTCGCGGATGCCACCCACGCCCAGTTTCATATTGTGACCCTCAAGTTTAAGGTCACCATGCAGCCCTTTGTGGTCACGTATCTTTTGGCGCATATCAACGGTATCTTGCACCATCGAGAAATCCAGATGCCGCCGCCAGACAAAGGGGCTGAGCGTGTCCAGAAACCGCTCCCCCGCCGCGATATCGCCCGCGGCCGGCCGCGCCTTGATATAGGCCGAGCGTTCCCAACTGCGGCCTTCGGCTTCGTAATAGCGTTCGGCCGCCGTCAGCGAGATGCACACAGGCGTTGCCCCCGCATCGGGCCTGAGCCGCAGATCGGTGCGAAACACATAGCCTTCGGCGGTGGTGTCCGACAAGGTGGCGGCCATGCGGCGGGTCGCGCGGATGAAACCTGCGCGCGCGTCCATCGCACAGGCCGCGTCGAAGCGCTCATCATCAAAAAAACAGATCAGGTCGATGTCGGAGGAATAGTTCAATTCCCCCGCCCCCATCTTGCCCATGGCCAGCACCACCATGCCCGCGCCGGAATCATGGGCGTCTTGCTCGGTCATGCCGGGGATCTTGCCGCGCCGCGCCTCAAGCGCGACATGGGTAACGAGCGATGCCTGCAGACAGGCATCCGCAAAATCCGTCAGGGCGCCCGTGACCTTGTGCAGCGGCCAGACCCCGCCCAGATCGGCCAACGCCACGATCAGCGCCGCGCGCCGCTTGAGCCGCCTCAGGCCGCTGTCCAGATCGGCGGGCGAAAGCGTTGCGGCTTCGTCTATCAGGGCGGCGATGGTGGTTTCGGGGGCGATGTTCAGAGCCTCGGACAGCCACGCCGCCTCGCGCCGGATCAGACCACCAAGAAAGGGCGACGATCCGGCCGTGCCTTCGATCAGCGGCCGAAATTCCGGGGCAACTGCGTGCAACGCGGCCCAGCCTTCGGCGGCACGGTCGCGGTGATGGGGCAGCGGATGACAGGTCAGTCGGGATGCAAAGCTCATGGTCCGAGTTAGGCCCGCGGGCCGCTTGTGGTCAATGTCTTGTGAGCGCGCGCGCGCCCTGCTATCACGGGGCGGGGGCGCGGCACACCGGGGGCCAGAATGTCGAAAAGCGTGAAACGGGTCACCGACGCCTTGCTGGCGGCGGGTGTCGGGGCAGAGGTTGTGGAAATGGCCGAGGGCACACGCACCGCCGAAGACGCCGCATGCGCGGTGGGCTGTGGGGTGGATCAGATCGCCAAATCGATCATCTTTCGCGCCGAGACCAGCAAGCGTGTGGTGTTGTTCATCACCGCGGGCGGCAATCGGGTTGACCCCGCCAAGGCCAGTGCGCTGGCGGGCGAGGTCTTGGGCAAAGCGGATGCCGATCTGATCCGCGCCCAGACGGGCTTTGCCATCGGGGGCGTGGCGCCGCTGGGCCATCCTGGCCCGATCCGGGCATGGTTCGACCCGAGGCTGTTGGATTTCGATCTGGTCTATGCGGCGGCGGGCAGCCCGCGCCATATCTTTGGCATAAGGCCCGACCTGTTGGTGCGCTTGTCAGGGGCCATGCCCGCCGATTTCACCGCTTAATCGGGCGCGATATGGCCAAGCACCGATCGCGCCGCGCGCAGCCACGGCGCCTCGCCACCGCGGCCCAGGCGCCGCATGGCCAGCGCCATGGCGTCAAGCTGATCAAGACGGGCCCGTTCATCATCCATCAGCCGCGACAGCGCCGCGGCAATCGGCGCGGGCCGGCAGTTTTCGCCCAGGAATTCCGGAATGGTGCGGCTGTCGGTCACCAGATTGACCAGTGTAACGGTATCCACCCGCAGCAGCGCCCCGATCAGCTTTCGGCTGAGCCAGCTCATCGTATAGGCGATCACCATCGGCGTATCGGTCGCCGCCAGTTCCAAGCTGACCGTGCCCGAGGCCGCCAGCGCCACATTGGCGGCGCCAAAGGCTGCACGCTTTTGTGCGGCAAATTCCTCGGGCGGGACCCCGCGCGGATCCAGCACCACGGCGCGCCCCGGCCAATCGGCCACGCGGGCCGCGACCTGCGCGGCCACGGCGGGGGCGGCGGGCAAGATGATGCGCGCATCTGGATGGTGTGACATGACCTGATGCAGGGCTGCACCAAAGACGGGCATCAAGCGCTCGATCTCGGCGCGGCGCGATCCGGGCAAAGCCAGGATCAAGGGCCCGCCATCGGGCGCATGGGTGGCGCGAAACGCCGCAACCTCGGCCTCGGTGGCCTGTGGTTCGGTGACGACGGGATGGCCGACGAAATCGCAACTCATGCCTGCCGCTTCCATATAGGGCGGCTCAAACGGCAACAGCGCCAGCACATGATCGATCGATTTCGCCATTTTCAGGGCGCGCCCCGGCCGCCACGCCCAGACGGTGGGCGCGACGTAATGAATGGTGCGCAGACCCGGCGCGCGCGCCTTGACGCGTGCGGCCACGCGCAGGGAAAATTCGGGAATGTCGATGGTGATCAGCGCATCGGGCGCCATTGCCAGCACCGCCTCGGCGGTGTCGGCGACACGGCGCGACAGACGCCGGTAATTGGCAAGGATCTCGGTCAATCCCATGACCGAAAGCTCTTGCATGGGAAACAGGGTGGTCAGGCCTTCGGCCTGCATCATCGGCCCGCCGATACCGTGGAATTCGACGGGGCCAAGGGTCAAGGCCTTGATCCCCGCCATCAGCGCCGCCCCCAGACGGTCGCCCGAAGGCTCACCCGCGACAAGGAACAGGCGCAACGTCATGGCACGGCCCAAAGATTGATGGCATGGGTCCGGCACGCCGCGACCACCGCGACCGGGTCAAGCATCAGCACATGACCCGCCTGAAGCTCGATCCCCGACAGGCCCGCCTTGGCGCAGAGCGCCACGGTATCGGGGCCGATGGCGGGCATGTCGACGCGCAGATCCTGACCGGGCTTGGCACGCTTGACCAGAACGCCCCCCGATCCGGGCGCGCTGTCGGCCACAAAGCGCAAGACCGCATCGGTGCCTTGCAGCGTTTCGATGCCGATGATCTGGCCGCCTGCCGCCACCGCCGCTTGCCCGACATCGAGCGGGCCAAGGGCTGCCAGAACGGCGCGCGCGCGCGCGCTGTCGGCGCCGTCACCGCATTGCCCGGCCAGAACGCCCGCGCGGGCCACCAGATCGGGGCGCAGATCCTGCGCGCCTCGGATGACAAAACCCTGGTCTTCAAAGATCCCCACAACCAGTCGCAGCAACGCATCATCGCCCTGCCCCATGGCATGGGCCAGCCGCGGCAACAGCGCTTGTGTGACCGCATCCACGCCCTCGCGCGCAAAATGCACGCGGCGCATCGCACCAGCAAGGCAAAGCTCCGAGACGCCGCGCGCCTTGAGACCGTGGAACAGCGCGCCCAAATGTTCGAAACGCGCCACAAGATCGGCGCCTTCGGTGCCGCCCTGTGCGCCTTCGAACCGCACGATCAGCGCCGGCCCAGCGGCCGCCAGAAGCCCCGGCAAGGCCCCTGCCCCCGCGATGATTGCCCGGCCGCCCATCTTGTGATCAGCCCGGTGTCAGAAAAGAACGGTCGCTGTCGCCCAGCACGAATTCCACGATATCGCGCACATAGGTCGATTGACCGGCCACATCATCAAGCAAGCGGCGGGCGCGATCCTGAAAGGCGCCTTCGCCTTGGGCCAGCGCCTGAAACGCCGCGCGCAGGGCCATGATATCCTCGCGCGCGACGCCGCGCCGCTTGAGCCCGACAAGGTTCAGCCCGTCCAGCACCCCGCGCGGGCCCTGCACAAGCCCGTAGGGCATCACGTCATTGGTGACCATGGTCACCGCACCGATGATCGCGCCCTTGCCGATGCGCACGAATTGATGCACCCCCGACAGCCCGCCGATGATCACATCGTCGGCAATCATGCAATGCCCCGCCACAGCGGCGTTGTTGGCCATGATCACGCGGTTGCCGACATGGGCATCATGGGCCACATGCGCACCCGCCATGAACAAGCCGTCATCGCCCACCTGCGTCAGCCCGCCGCCGCCTTCGGTGCCGGTGTTCATCGTCACGCCTTCGCGGATGCGGTTGCGCGCACCAACCATCAGGCGGCTTTTTTCGCCCGCATATTTCAGATCCTGTGGCACATCGCCGATATTGGCGAAGGGGAATATCACCGTGCCTTCGCCGATGTCGGTCCAGCCGGTGACGACGGCATGAGATTTCAGCGTCACGCCGGCCGCCAGCGTGACCTCGGGGCCAACCAGTGAAAACGGGCCCACCACACAGCCGGGACCGATCCTGGCGCCGGGTTCCACAACGGCCGAAGGGTGGATCAGGGCGCTTGGATCGATCCCCATCACTTCGCCCCCTTGCTGGCACCAAGGTCCATCATGGCGGTGAATTCCGCCTCGGCGGCCAGTTCACCCTCGACCATGGCCTGGCCCCCGAATTTCCACACCTTGCCGCCCGGCTTGCCGCGCAGCGTCGTCAGATGCATTTCCAGCACATCGCCCGGCACCACCTTGCGGCGGAACTTGCAGCCGTCGATCCCCATGAAATAGACCAGCAGGTTCTTGTCGGCCAGATCGCCCGACACCCCGATCATCACCGCCGCCGTCTGGGCCATCGCTTCGATGATGGTCACACCCGGCATGATCGGTGTGCCCGGGAAATGTCCCTGAAAATGGGGCTCGTTGAAGGTGACATTCTTGATGCCCACAGCCGATTGAAACGGAACAATGCTGCGCACACGGTCCACCAACAGAAAGGGGTAGCGGTGCGGGATGATCCGTTGGATCAGGTCGATGTCGGCTGTTGTGGGCGTATCGGCCGTCATATGTCCTCGGGGCTTGGAAAACAGGCTGTTGCCACTGGTAGCAACTTGGCGCCAGCGCGGCAAGCCGCGCGCTCAGGGCACTGGCTCAAGGCGCGGGGCTTGGGGATGCGGCGTCCAGATCGATCAGGGGCTCTGGCCCGCCTTGGCCAAGGGCTGCATCGATCCGCGCGATCGCTTCATCGGTGATATCGACGTTGTCAGCCGACAAGAGCACCGCCCGGCTGTCCATCAGGACCGCAGCCCCCCGCAGCCGGAGAAGGTCGATCAAGATCGGAAAGGCGGTTTCGAAAAACGCGACCTGTGCGCCTTCGGCCTGTTCCTGAAGCGCACGGGTTTTCGCCTCTTGCGCGGCACGGATGCCTTCGACGCGGGTGTTGAACTCTTGCGCCAGCGGCCGAAACGCCTCGGGGCTCAACTGGCCACGCCGTTCGGTGAGGCGCAATTCCTCCTCGGTCAGTTCCGCTTCGATCCGGCGGTTCTCGGCGGCAAGGGCCGAGCCCGCCACATCGACCTCACGCTGGATGCGCTGACCATAAAGCGACGCCGACAAGAGGCGTTCCTGGTTGAGCAGCAAGATCGGATAGGCAGGCAGTGCCGCCCCGCTTGCAGAGCCATCTGGCGCGGTCACGCCTTGCGCCCAAAGCGGGCCACCCGTCGGCGCCAGCCCCAGTGCCAGCACCAGGGCCAGCATCCGCGCCAGACGATGCAACGCCTGCATCGGGGCGCGCCTCAGAACCGCGTCTCGACGGTCAGGTCGAATTCGCGCGTGCGGTCATAGCTTTCAAAGGTCAAAGGCTGCGAGAAATTGAACCGCAACGGCCCGATCGCTGTATTCCAGAATATCGATACGCCAATGGAAGAACGCAACCGCAAGCTGTCATCGACCGGACCGCCCGCGCCCAGCGTGTTGTCAAGCCCCCAGACCGAGCCAATGTCATAAAACACCCCGCCCGAAATGCCGTATTCATCCGGCAGACCCAGCGGGAACGACGCCTCGAAGCGGGCCACCGAAAACAGGTTGCCCCCAAGCGCGTCCTCATTGGTCGCAGCAGTATCGCGCGGACCAAGGCCAAAGGCATCAAATCCGCGCATCTGGCGGCTGGACAAAAAGAAGCGATCCGACAGGCGGCTGTTGCCGTTGAGCGTTTCGATTGCGCCAGCCTCGAAGCTGGCGCGCAAAGTCACCTCTTCGCGCAGCACCTGACGCTCGGCAATTCCAAGCAACGTCGCGCGCAGGTATTCCGCATCGCCGCCAAGGCCGGCATAATCCAACCCGAACTGAAGCCGCACCCCACGGGTGGGATCAAGCCCGACATTGCGCGTCTCATAGGAATACTGAAGCCCCACATAGGATGCGATGCGATCGCCTTGCTCGGCGACCAGGATGGGCGACGAGCTGGCAACATCAAGGCCCGACACCTCGTTCTGCTCCAGACCATAGGTCACATTCATCCGCGAGAATTCGCCGATGGGAAAGCCAAGCCCCGCCCGCAAGCCCACATCGAGCGTGTCAAAGTTGCGGTTCTGGGTCGAGGTTTCGGTGTAGAACGCGCCCAGATTCAACGCCAGATCGCGCGCCCTGAAGCGCGGTTCGGTAAAGTTGAAATTGAAATCCTGACTGCCATCGGTGGTGTTGAAGGCAAAGCTCAACGCTTGCCCGCGACCCAGGAAATTGGATTCCGAGAAATTCACCGCAAGCCCGGCACCGGTGTCGGTCGAAAAGCTGACAGAAAAGCCAAGCGAGCCGGTCGGCTGTTCTTCCACATCGACATCAACGATGACCTGATCGGCGGCGGTGCCCGGACGTGCCTCGACCGAGGCATCGGCGAAAAAGCCCGTGGCGCGGATACGCTCTGCGGCCTGACGAATGGCGCGCGGATCAAAGGGATCGCCTTCAACGCTGGTAAAGTAGCGGCGGATCACGCTGTCAAGCGTGGTGACATTGCCTTCGATATCGATCCGCTCGACAAAGATACGTTCCCCGCGGCTGATCACAAAAGCCACCGCCAGCGTGCGGTCTTCGTCATTGCGCGTGATGCGCGGTTCAACGCGCACAAAGCGCAGGCCCTGTTGCGTGGCCAACGCTTCCAGACGGCTGATGGTGGCATCGATCAGGCGCGGGCTATAGGTCTGGCCGGGCCGGATGCGCATCGCATCTTGGTATTGCGCGGCATCGACTTCGGCAATTTCCGAGACGGTGGTGATCTCGCCCAGGCTGAAGCTTTGCCCTTCACGGATGTTGAACGTGACGAAATAGGCATCGCGCCCGCGGGCCAATTCCGGGGTCACGCTCAAGACCTCGAAATCCACATAGCCGCGATCTTGATAGAAATCGGCCAGAAGCTGACGGTCAAGCGCGATACGCTCGGCGACAAAGGTGTCGCGGCGGATGATCTGGCGCAGCAGGCCGGCTTGCGTGCTTTCCAGCACCCGGCGCAAGCGGCGGTCGGTAAATTCCCGGTTTCCGACAAAGGAAATGCGCTCGGTTTCCACGACGCGCCCCTCGGCCACTTCAAAGACCAGATCGACACGATTGTCCGGCAAGCGGATGATGGCAGGCGTGACCGTCGCAGACAGCCGACCCGACAGGCGATAGGCCTCGGCGATGGCATTGGCATCTTGTTCGGCAAGGCTGGGCGAATAGGTGCGGCGCGGTGTGGATGCGATGGCGCCAAGCAGCGCCTCATCATCCAGACGTTCATTGCCTTCGACCGAAATGCGGTTGATCGTGGGGAATTCCTGAACCGAGATGACCAGCCGTGTGTCTTGCACCACAATCTCGACCGTTTCAAACAGGCCGCTGTCTTGCAAACGCTGCAGCGCCGCGTTGATCTGTGCGGCCGTCAGTGCCGCGCCGGGCGCAATCTGGGCCACGGTGAGAACCGCAGAATCGGTGATGCGGTCATTGCCGACAACATCGACACCCGTAACATCGACGCTCTGGGCGCTTGCAGGCCATGCTGAAAACACGACGCCCAACAGCAGCGCAAGCGCGAAGAGGTTGGAAACAATCCCGAAACAGGGGGCGGCCTTGGACAGAGCGCCTGACCGAGACAGGCAGAGACCGACATGCCAGTTCATCGTTTCCAACCCCGTTCTTCATGACCCATACCCCTTGCCTAGCGGAGGGTCCCCGGGTTGTCAAAACCATCTCAAGGGCTTGGACGACATCGGGCGGATTTGCCCGGACGGACATGCCCGCGCAGGCGCCAAGCGGTGCAAGATCACCCCTTGGCCGGGCGCGGCGGGGCGGTGCCAGATGGGCCGCACCACCCCAAGACCTGCATGACGAAACCCGGTCGGCTGACCGCGAACAGGCACGGCCAAGCCCCAACTCTCAGGGGCAGAAGATATCGTTGGTCAGCGCAAACAGCATCAACGACAGCAACAGCGTCAGCCCGATGGTCATGAACACCCGCATCGCCTTGTCCGAGGGCGGTTTGCCCGCCACCGCCTCATAGGCATGAAACACCAGATGCCCGCCATCGAGAACCGGGATCGGAAACAGGTTCAACAGCCCCACCGCGGTCGACAGCACCGCGATGAACCAGATGAAATTGTCGATCCCCTGCGACGCGGCCGCACCCGAGGTTTCCGCGATGCCGATGGGACCTTGCAGATTGCATGACGAAATTGCCCCGGTGATCATGTGCCACAAGCCAGACAGCGACGAGCGCACGACAAAAAGCGTTTGCTCGGCACCATGGCCCAAGGCCGCAAAGACCCCCACCCGATCGCGCATCGGATCGAAACTGAACCCGCCCGTGACCCCGATCAGCCAGCGTGTTTCGAACCCGCCATCTTGCAGCGGCAAATCGGTGCGCCGTGGCGTCAGCGTGACCTCGATCTCTTGGCCCGCGCGCCAGATGGTCAGCCTCAGCGGGCGGCCTTCGGCCGTAGCCACCGCATCGCGCAACTGGCGAAAGGCAAAGACCGGCACACCATCGACGGCGCGGATCACATCGCCTTGCTTGAGGCCCGCGGAAAAGGCGGCCGATTGGGGGGCCACCGTCTCGATCAGCGGGATCAGCGGAAACGCCGCCTCGGTCGCGATCACGGCGCCGTCGCGCTCGACCGTGTAGACAACGCTGGGCGCGGGCGGCAGGCTTTCGGCGATGGTAAAGATATCGCCAAACACCTCGACCGGTTGACCATCGAGCGCAAGGATCAGATCGCCCGCCGCAAGCTGCGCCATTTCGGGCGGAAGCGGCGTCAAGGCGCCCACGCGCGGCTCTTCGGCGGGCCGCCCGGTGAAAAGCACGACGGCCGCAAAAATCAGGATCGAAAAGATGAAGTTGAACACCGGCCCGGCCGCCACCGTCGCAGAACGCGCCCAGAGCGGCGCGCCATGCATCGAGCGGCGCCGCTCTGCCATATCGAGCGCATCAATCGCCGCGCCATCCTTGCCGCTGGCCGCATCCGCATCGCCCAGAAACTTCACATAGCCCCCGAAGGGCAAGGCCGCGATCTGCCAGCGCGTGCCGTGCCGGTCGGTGCGGCTGATCAGAACCGGGCCGAAGCCCACGGAAAACACCTCGGCATGGATGCCCGACCAGCGGCCCACGATGTAATGGCCGTATTCATGGATCGCCACGATGATCGACAGCGCCGCGACAAAGGCCGCAAGCGTAAAGGCGATGTTTCCGAACTGGGGAATGAAATCCATGAGGGGGTCAGCTCTCCATCTTTGCGATCTGGGTCCATGCGGTCTTACGTGCCATGTGGTCCGTCATCAGCACCTCCTCAAGGTTTGCCATGGAAGATGTCAGGCAAATCTGCGACGCCATGGCGTCGAGCGTGCGGTCCACGACCGTCGCCATGTCCATGAAGCCGATGCGGCCGGCCACAAAGCCATCCAGCGCGATTTCCTTGGCGGCGTTGAACACGGCCCCTGCCCCGCCGCGGGTTTCCATCACCTCGCGTGCAATCCGCAGCGCGGGGTAGCGGCGCGGATCAGGGGCGCGGAATTCCAGCGTGGCGATCTGTGCCAGATCCAGCCGCGCGACCGGCAGATCGCGCCGTTCCGGCCAATTGAGCGCATAGCCGATGGCATGGCGCATGTCGGGCGCCCCGAGATGGGCCATCAAGGCCCCGTCGTTGAAACCCACCAGCGCATGGATGATGGATTGGGGATGGATCACGGTCTCGATCCGGCTGGGCGGGACACCAAAGAATTCGCGCGTCTCGATCAGCTCCATCCCCTTGTTGAACATGGAGGCGCTGTCGATGGTGATGCGCTGGCCCATCGCCCAGTTGGGATGCGCGCCCGCATCCGCGACCGTGGCCCGCGCCAGCGCCTCGACAGGCCAGTCGCGCAAACCCCCGCCCGAGGCGGTGATGATGATCCGTTCCACCGCGGCAATGTCTTCGCCCGCCAACGCCTGAAACACCGCTGAATGTTCGCTGTCGACGGGCAAGATGGTGGCGCCATGGGCGCGCGCCTCGGCCAGCAAAAGCGGGCCCGCGGTGACAAGGCTTTCCTTGTTGGCCAAGGCCAGCGTGCCACCATGGCGCAGCGCACGAAACCCCGGTGCCAGCCCCGCCGCCCCCACGATGGCCGACATGACCCAGTCGACGGGGCGGTCTGCGGCCTCGATCAGCGCCGCCTCGCCGGCGGCGACCGCAACGCCCGAACCGGACAAGGCCGCGCGCAGATCCTCAAACCGGTCTGCATGCGCGGTCACGGCGATCTCGGCGTTGAGCCTGATGGCATCCTGGGCCAGCCGCGCGATATTGGCGCCGCCCGTCACCGCCACCACCCGATAGCGCGACCGATCGCGTGCAATCAGATCGACGGTGTTCTGCCCGATCGAGCCTGTCGCGCCAAAGATCGAAATGCTGCGCATATGCCCCCCGTTTACAGCGGC
The DNA here is from genome assembly GCF_937892565.1 of uncultured Roseicyclus sp. Taxonomy (GTDB): domain Bacteria; phylum Pseudomonadota; class Alphaproteobacteria; order Rhodobacterales; family Rhodobacteraceae; genus Roseicyclus. Next base: position 47,265 of record NZ_CALAHQ010000091.1, read on the forward strand.
GGCGGCGGAAAGCCGGTCAGGCTTTCCACGATCACCAGCAGGAAAGCCGCCCCCAACATCCCGTCAAATCGGTCATAAACACCGCCATGCCCGGGCAACAGGTTGGAGCTGTCTTTCACGCCCACATGCCGCTTGAGGGCGGATTCGGCGATATCGCCCATCTGGCTGGCAAGGCTGATCGCGACCGAAATGGGGATCAATTCCGCGCCCACCCCGGTCTGTGCCATGAAGACCCAACCGATCAGCCCCGCCCCGACCCATCCGGCCAGCGTGCCCGACCATGTCTTTTTGGGGCTGACGCGGGGCCAGAATTTTGGCCCCCCGAACAGGCGCCCGGCGAAATAGCCCAAGATATCGGTCGCGGCCACCACCAGCACCAACCACAGCATCCACATCAGACCGAAGCTGTCGCGGTGCAAGATCAGCCCGAAACCGGCCAGCAAGATGACGGCGATCATCACGACAAACAGCCGCCGGTTGCGCGCCAAAAGCGCCATGGCCACCGTCGGCACCGCCAGCACACAGCCCAGCGCCACGGCCAACGGCGCAAGCTTGGTGGCCAGGATCGCCACTGCCGCCAGCGCGGCCAGCGCCAGCGCGCCCCGACCGCCGCCGCCCAGCATGCGAACCAATTCCCACACCAGCGTCGCAACCAGTACGGCCACAAGCCCCGTGAACCACCATCCGCCCGCCCAGACCGCCGTCAGACCGACCACCGCGATCACGGCCCCGGTGGCCACCCGGACGGCCAGATCGGAAAAGCTGTCGCGCGTCAGGCCCACATCGCCCTCAGACCGTCACCGCGCCAAAGCGGCGCTCGCGCAGGCTGTAACGCGCCAGCACCTCGGCAAAGACCGCCGGCGTGAAATCGGGCCAGAGCGTGTCGATGAACTCATATTCCGCATAGGCCGATTGCCAGAGCAGGAAATTGGAAATCCGCGCCTCGCCGCTGGTGCGGATCACCAGATCGGGATCGGGCAACACATGGGTGTCAAGATAACGTGGAAAGGTCTCATCGCTGATTGTGCGCGGATCAAGCTTGCCCATCGCCACATCATGCGCAAGCCGCCGGGCGGCGCGCGTGACCTCGTCGCGGCCACCGTAATTCAGCGCGATGGTCAGATTGGTGCCGGTGTTGTTGGCCGTCATCAATTCCAGCCCGTCCATCAGATCGACCAGCGCGGGTTCCAGCCGCACCCGATCCCCGATGAAGCGCACGCGGACATTTTCTTCGAACAGGCTTTGGGCTTCGCGCCGGATGTAGCGTTTGAACAGCCGCATCAGACCGGCCACCTCGGTCTGGGTGCGCTTCCAGTTTTCGGTCGAAAAGGCAAATATGGTCAGGTAGCTGACCCCCAAAGCCGGGCAGGCGCGTACGATTTCCTTGACCCGGCGCGCGCCCGCCGCATGCCCAAACAGGCGCGGCCGCCCGCGCAATTGCGCCCACCGTCCATTGCCATCCATGATGATGGCCACATGGCGGGGTTGGGGGGCATCCTTGGTCATCTGGCGGGGTCCTGATAATCGAATGGGCGGTATGAAAAAACAGCACGATGGGCCCAACCGGCCAGGATGTCAGACCTGCATGATCTCACCTTGCTTGGTTTCAAGCGCGGCATCGACCTTGGCGATATGGGCATTGGTCAGCTCTTGAACCTCGTCTTCCCAAAGCTTCACATCATCCTCGGACATGCCTTTGGCCTTGGCTTTCTTGATCTGGTCCATCCCGTCGCGGCGAACATTGCGCACGGCAACACGCGCGCTTTCGGCGTATTGGGCGGCAACCTTGGTCAATTGGGTGCGGCGTTCTTCGTTCAATTCGGGAATGGGCAACATGATGATGGTGCCGTTGAGCTGCGGGTTGATGCCCAGACCGCTGTCCCGGATCGCTTTTTCGACCTTGCTGACCAGTGTCCTGTCCCAGACGTTGATCGTGACCATGCGCGGCTCTGGCACGTTGACGGTGCCCACCTGATTGATCGGCGTCGGCTGACCATAGGCATCGACCATCACCGGCTCGAGCATGCTGGCCGAGGCCCGTCCGGTGCGCAACGATGCGAATTCCGTGCGCAACGCGCCCAAGGCGCCATCCATGCGACGCCCCAAATCGTCAAGGTCGATGTCAAGTTCGTCGTCTGCCATCGGCTATGCCCCTTCTTCGGTCTGTTGGCGCTGTGATAGCCCGGCCCGTGCCCGGTTTCCAGAACCCAGTTGCCTTGTGCGCACAGATCGCGCTGCCCTGCGGTGTTCAGGACACTTTGGTATAGGTGCCGCGCCCTGCCAGAATACCCTTGAGCCCACCCGGTTCATCGAGGCTGAAGACGATGATGGGCAAGCGGTTTTCGCGCGCCAGCGCAATGGCGGATGCATCCATCACCCCCAGATGCTGGGCCAGCACCTCGTCATAGGTGACGGTCTCATAGCGCTTGGCATCGGCGTGCTTCTTGGGGTCCTTGTCATAGACGCCATCGACCTTGGTGCCCTTGAAGATCGCCTGACAATCCATCTCGGAAGCGCGCAGGGTGGCGGCCGTGTCGGTGGTGAAATAGGGATTTCCCGTGCCTGCCGCAAAAATGCACACGCGCTTTTTCTCCAGATGGCGGATGGCGCGGCGGCGAATATAGGGTTCGGCGACCTCGTTCATGGTGATGGCGGAAATCACCCGGGTAAAGACCCCGATCTGTTCAAGCGAGGATTGCATCGCCAGCGCATTCATCACCGTGGCCAGCATGCCCATGTAATCGGCGGTGGTGCGTTCCATCCCCTGCGCGCTGCCGCTCAGGCCGCGAAAGATGTTGCCGCCGCCGATCACCATGCAGATCTCGACGCCCAGATCATGGACCGACTTGATCTCGCGGGCGATGCGTTCGACCGTGGGCGGATGCAGACCATAGCCCTGATCGCCCATCAACGCCTCGCCCGAGATCTTCAACATCACCCGGTCATATCTTGCGTCGACCTGTGGGGATGTGCTGTCGGACATGGCGGAGCTCCTGAGGGGGTGGGTGTGTGACCGCGGCGCATTGCGCGCGCCTCACCATGGTCTAAAATCGGCGCGGGTTCAACGCCCCATCGGCGCAAACCCGCGCGCAGAGGGCATGGGCTGAACAAGGGAAGTGACGTGAACGTCACCGGGCAAAGCATTGATCGACATTAACTCCATACCGGATGATCAACCTGTCTTGATTGCGGGGCCAACCGCCAGCGGCAAGTCGGCGCTGGCGCTGGCCATTGCCACGCAGCGCGGCGGCGCGATCGTGAATGCCGATGCGTTGCAGGTTTATGGCAATTGGCGCGTGCTGACCGCGCGGCCCGATCCACAAGAGCAATCCCGCGCGCCCCACCATCTTTATGGTCACGTCGCCTGGGATGAGCCCTATTCCGTTGGCCATTGGCTGCGCGATGTGACCGCCGTGATGGCGGGCGCGCGGCCGATCATTGTGGGCGGCACGGGCTTGTATTTTCGCGCGCTCACCGAAGGCTTGGCCGAGGTGCCGCCAACACCGCCCGAGATCCGGGCCGAGGCCGACACCTTGGGGCTGGATCGGCTGATTGGCGGGCTGGATCAGCCGACCGCGGCCGGGATCGATCTGAACAACCGCGCCCGGGTCCAGCGCGCATGGGAGGTTTTGCGTGCCACCGGGCGCGGTCTGGCCGATTGGCAGGCCGACACACCCGCCCCCGTGATGGCGTTGCAGCGTTGCGTGGCGCTGCGGCTGGAGGCGCCGGTGGCGTGGCTCGATGCGCGCATCACGGCCCGCTTTGATGCCATGCTTGCGCTGGGCGCGCTGGACGAGGTGCGGCAAAACCTGCCCCGCTGGAACCCCGGCCTGCCGTCGATGCGGGCGATTGGCGCGCCCGAGTTGATGGCCCATCTGCGCGGCGACATGACGCTGCAACAGGCGCGCGACGCGGCAATCATCGCGTCGCGTCAATATGCCAAGCGGCAGCGCACATGGTTTCGGGCGCGCATGCGCGACTGGGTGCCCGTTGCCCCGACCTGAGCCCAAAGCCACCGCAGGCGCGCCTTGATCAGCGGGGGCGCAAGGCTTGCCCGCCGACCGCTTGCAAAAACCCGACATCGGACGCAGCCTTGTGCCATGATCGAGTCGCCCACCACCTATCGCGTCGTGTCGCTGGGCAAGTTGCGCTTGCAAGAAGCCTGGCGTGTGGAACTGCTGCACAGCCAACCGCGCCACAGGCTGTACTGGATCACCCGGGGACAGGGCCGCGTGACCATCCGCGGCATCACACGCGGCTATGGGCCGAACACGGCGATCTTTCTGCCCGCAGGCACGCAAGCCGCGCTGGAATTATCGGCCCAGCTTCAGGGGATGGAGCTGGGCCTGCCCATCGAGCCGGCGCTGGAATTGCCGACCGAACCCTTTCACATCCGCGTCGCAACGCCCGAGGCGCAGACCAGCCTGACGGGGCATCTGGAAAAGACCGAACGCGAGCTTTCCGGTCAGGCACCAGCCATGGCGCGCGCCCTGAAGGGTTACGGGCTTTTGATTTCAACCTGGATCACGCGGGAACTGGACCGCACGGATGGCGCCGTCATCCGCAAGAAAAGCCACAAATTGATCGAACTCTACGCCCAGGCCGTCGAAGCCAAATTCCGAAATGGTCTCAGTGTGGCGGATTTTGCGGCGCAGCTTGGCGTCACCCCCACGCATCTGTCGCGCCTGTGCCGCGAGGCATCGGGCAAACCGGCCCATGCGCTGTTGGTCGAACGCGTGATGCAAGAGGCCTGCCGCCTGTTGCGCGACACCGACATGCCCGCGCGCGAGGTGGCCCAGACCTTGGGCTTTTCTTCGGCCGCCTATTTTACCCGCGCCTTTCACCAGGCGACCGACCTGACGCCCAGCGAATTCCGCACGGCACCAAGGCGACCCTGAACGAGCGGCACAACCGGGCGGCGAACAAGCCAGACCGTTAGTCGCACAAAAAACGAATTTTGGGGGTTGTGGCCAGCGCCCATGTCGCTTTTGATCAGGCGGCAGTCGCAATTACTGTCGGAAGATCAACAACAGACGATTGACGCAACGGGTCAAAATCGGCGCAATGCGCATGATCTGTGATCCGTGGTCCGTCTGGGACGGCCGGGACAGGATCGCAAGAATAAACCGGGCCGCATTGAAAACGGGCCGACCGAAACGACACAGGGAGAAGAGACATGAACGACCATTCCACACGACAGTCCGCGACCCATCCGGTCGCACAGATGTACGCGCAAGAATACAAGGCCGGCCAGCTGAGCCGCCGCGAATTCCTTGTGCGCTCGACCGCGCTGGGCGTATCGGCCGCCGCCGCCTATTCGCTGATCGGGCTCAAGCCCGCCATGGCACAGCGCGCCACGCCCGCGATGGGCGGCAGCCTGCGGATCCAGCAAGAGATCCACGCCCTGAAAGACCCGCGCATCTATGACTGGTCGGAACTGGCCAATGCGACACGCGGTCTTTTGGAATACCTGGTTGAATACAATCGCGACGGTACCTTCTCGGGCCGCCTGCTCGAGAGCTGGGAAGCCAATGCCGACGCGACGCAGTACACGCTGCGCCTGCGGGCGGGCGTGAAGTGGAACAATGGCGATGATTTCACCGCCGCCGATGTCGCCGCCAACATCACCGGCTGGTGTGACACAACGGTCGAAGGCAACTCGATGGCTGCCCGCATGGGCGGGCTTGTGGATACAGCGACAGGACAGGTCCGTGATGGCGGCGTCGTCATCCTCGACGACATGACAGTGCAGATCAACCTGCCCGCGGCCGATATCACCATCGTACCGGGCATCGCGGATTACCCCGCTGCCATTCAGCACCGCGATCTGATCGGCACCAACCCGCTCGATCATGGCGTGGGCACAGGCGCCTACAAGATCACCGACTACCAGGTTGGTATTTCGGCCAAGCTCGAGCGCAACGCCGATCACACCTACTGGGGCGAGGCCTATCTTGACGAAGTGACTTTCGTCGATCTCGGTACCGATCCGGCAGCATGGTTTGCCAGCGCCGAAGCCGGCGAATTCGACGTCACCTATGAAACCGTGGGCGAATTCATCGACCTCTTCTCGGCGGTGGGCTGGGAGCGGTCGAATGTGACCACGGGCGCGACCGTGGCCGTACGCTTCAACCAGCTCAACGCACCCTATGACAATGTCGAGGTGCGCCGCGCAATTCTCGAGGCGGTGGACCTCTCGGTCGTTCTTGAACTGGGCGTGAACGGTCAAGGCACGGTCGGCGAAAACCACCACGTCTGTCCGATCCACCCTGAATACGCCGAACTGCCGGCGATGGCGGTGGACAAGACCGCAGCACAAGCGCGGATCACCGCAGCGGGACATGCCGCAACCGAGATCAAGCTTGTCTCGCTCGATGACGGTCTGACACGCTTCACCTGTGATGCGGTGGCCGCTCAGATGCGCGATGCGGGCATGACCGTCACGCGTGAGGTTCTGCCGGGTTCGACCTTCTGGAACGATTGGCTGAATTACCCCTTCTCGGCGACCGAATGGAACCACCGCGAACTGGGTGTGCAGATCCTCAACCTCGCCTATCGCTCGGGCGTGGCGTGGAACGAAACCGCCTTCTCGAATACGGAATTCGATAGCCTCCTCGATCAGGCAAACGGCATTCAAGACGCCGATGCCCGCCGCGTCGTGATGGCCCGCTTGCAGCAGATCATGCAGGAAGAAGCGGTCTCGATCATTCCGTTCTGGCGTTCGCTCACACGTCACTATCGCGCGGGCGTAGTGAATGCGGATATGCATCCCAAGTTCGAGATCAACATCCACCACATGGGCCTTTCGGCCTGATCCGAACCTAAGGTCTCGGGGCGGCAAATCATGCCGCCCCGATCTTTTTTTGGCACCCAATGCCCTCCACGGACCGTATCCTTGCGTCTGCAGGCTTGCTATCGTTTGCGCGCATGAAAGGCATGGACACAGGCAAGGACCCTCGGAAGCATGGCTTTTTTCATACTTCGCCGCACGGGCGTCATGATCCTTACGGCGCTGTGCCTGACCTTTGTGGTGTTCTTTCTGACCAATCTTGCCCCAAACCTCGAAAAGCTGGCCAAGACGCAAGGCAATGCCCGCATGAGCGACGCGGAAGTCACGTCATGGCTCGACCGCAACGGCTACGGCGGGCCGCTGGTGGTGCGCTACGGCGAATGGCTGGGCGTCGTGCCGGGCTGGGTGCGCTTCGATGAGCCGACCGGCGAATGGCGCGGGCGCTGCATCTTGCGGGGTCAATCCCCCGAGGATGCGGATCGGTTTTGCGGATTGTTGCAAGGCGATCTGGGCTATTCGACCGTCTCGAACGCTGAGGTTGCCGCCATCATCGGCGGGCGGATGGCGCTGACGGGCGTGCTGATGTTCTGGGCTTTTGCCGTCATGGTGCCCACGGCACTGGTGATCGGCATCATGGCCGGCATGCGCGAAGGCTCGCGGATGGACCGGGCGCTTTCGACCTTTTCCATCGGCACAACGGCCACGCCGGAATATGTCTCGGGCGTGGTATTCATCATCTTGCTGGCCTCCTCCCAGACCGGGCTGTCGCCGCTTCTGGTCGACTGGGGCTGGCTGGAGAGCGGCACCTTGTTTCTGGGATCGGCGCGCAGCGCGATGGATGGGGTGACTTTCTGGAATTTCACCCTGCCGGTGATCACCATCGCGTTTTACGGCATCGGCTATATCGCGCGGATGACGCGCGCCTCGATGGCCGAGGTGATGACGGCGCAATACATCCGCACCGCGCGCCTCAAGGGGGTCCGCTTTCGCACCATCGTGCTCAGGCACGCCCTGCGCAATGCGCTGATCGCACCCTTTACGGTGATCATGCTGCAGATCCCCTGGCTCTTGACCGGGGTGGTGATCGTGGAGACCCTGTTCAATTACAACGGCTTTGGCTGGACCCTGGTGCAGGCAGCGTCGAACAATGACATCGAATTGCTGTTGGCCTGTTCGGTCGTGGCGGTGTTCGTGGTTCTGGTGACACAGCTGATTTCCGATATCGGCTATGTGTTCTTGAACCCGCGCATCCGGATTTCCTGAGGAGACGGGGCGGATGGACACCTTGACATGGGCTGGCGGAATTGGCGCTTTTGTGAACCCGGCCTTGAGCTTGGCGGTGCTGGTTTTCGTCCTGGGCTTTGTGGCCAATCTGGCGATGACCATTGCGGGAATGCGACCGGGGCCTTTGGTGGTCAATGCCGACCATAGCCTTAGCCCACAGCGCGGACCGGTCGATTATGCCCTGCTGTCGATGAAATACGCGGTGCTGGTTCTTGCGCTGGGGTGTGCGGCTTATGTCGTGGGCGGGCTGGTTTTGGCCGATCCGCAGCGTTCGGGCATCATCGGTGCCATGTCCGCGCGGCTGATGCCGGTCTGGACGGCCTTGGTGGTGATGTTCGTGCTGTCGATCGCCTTCAAGCGGCGGCTTGGGCTTTACGGCAAGCTGTTTGACAGCCCGGTCGGGATGATCGGTCTTGGGCTTGCGATGTTCTGGGTCTTTGCTGCGGTTTTTGCCGACATCATCGCCCCCCATGGCCCGATCGATGTGATCAGCCAGATGCGCAATGCCAAACCCGGCAGCGCGTTGCCCGCCCCCGGCGATGGGCAATACGCGTGGTATCTGTTGGGCGGCGACAATCTGGGGCGCTGCGTGTTCAGCCGCATGGTCCATGGCGCCTTCGAGGTGCTCAAGATCGCGCCGCTTGCCACGCTTTTCGCCTTCATGGTGGGGATCACACTTGGGCTTCCGGCGGGGTATTATGGCGGCAAGCTCGATACCGGGCTGACCTTTCTGGCCAATCTGGTCCTGGCCTTTCCAGTGATCTTGCTGTTTTACCTGCTGGTCACCCCGGAAATCGTGGCGGCCGGTATCCCGAATTACCTGTCGATGGTCATGTTCTTGTTTCCGATCCTGTTTGTCGCGATCTTGTTCAATGCGCGCTACCGCACCCAGGCCTTGCGGCGCAATCTGATCGTCGGGATCATCATCATTGTGGGCGGCATGGCCTATGTGTCGCTGATCTCGAACGCGTCCGACACGCGCCTGCCACAACTGTTTCGGCTTTGGCCCGAGGCGCTCGACCTGTTCGATGTGCCCGGCAATCTGTTGATCGTCTTTGTCTCGGTGGTTTTCGTCAATGCGCCAACCGTGTTTCGCATCGTTCGGGGTCTCGTGCTGGATATCAAGACGCGCGATTATGTGGCGGCCGCGCAAACGCGCGGTGAAGGGCCGTGGTACATCATGCTGTGGGAAATCTTGCCCAACGCGCGCGGGCCCTTGATCGTCGATTTCTGCCTGCGCATCGGATATACCACCATCCTTCTGGGAACGCTGGGCTTTTTTGGTCTGGGTGTCAGCCCTGAAAGCCCCGATTGGGGATCGACCATCAACGAGGGTCGGCGGCTCTTGACGGTCCATCCGCATCCCGCACTTCCGCCTGCGCTTGCCTTGATGAGCCTTGTGCTTGGTCTGAACCTGCTGGCCGACGGGTTGCGCGAAGAAAGCCTGAAGGACTGATGATGCCGAATTTTCGTACGAAAATTCGCAAAGGCACAAATCTTCGTACGAAGATTTGTGCCTTCCTCGGAAAGGAACGTGATGATGCTTGATGACCCTTTTCAAGGCGCTGGGGTCTTGCCAGATACCCATGATGGTCCGATCCTCGAGATCTCGAACCTGTCGATTTCGTTTTTCACCCGCGCGCGCGAGATCCCGGCAGTGATGGATTTCTCCTGCTCGGTCATGCCCGGTGAAGCGATGGGGCTGGTCGGTGAATCGGGCTGTGGCAAATCCACGGTCGCTTTGGGCGTGATGCAAGATCTGGGCACCAATGGCCGGATCGTTGGCGGCACAATCCGCTACAAGGGCCGTGATCTTGCCAGCCTTGGCGCGGACGAGTTGCGCGCCATCCGTGGCCGCGACATCGCGATGATTTATCAAGAACCCATGGCCTCGTTGAACCCAGCCATGCGGATCGGCCAGCAACTGATCGAAGTGCCGATGATCCACGAAGGCATTTCCCGAACCCAAGCCTGGGCGCGCGCGCGCGAGATGGTGGCGGATGTGCGCCTCCCCGATCCCGAGCGCATCTTGCGCAGCTATCCCCACCAGCTTTCGGGTGGTCAACAGCAGCGCATCGTCATCGCCATGGCCTTGATGTCCAAGCCGTCGCTCTTGATCCTTGATGAGCCCACGACCGCGCTTGATGTGACGGTCGAGGCGGCGGTGGTCGATCTGATCAAGGATCTGGGCCGAAAATACGGCACCTCGATGCTGTTCATCAGCCACAACCTTGGGCTTGTCCTGGAAACCTGTGACAGGATTTGCGTGATGTATTCGGGAGAAGCGGTGGAAACCGGTGCCATCGGCGATGTCTTCAACCACATGCGCCACCCTTACACGCAGGCGCTCTTTCGCTCCATACCCCTGCCCGGTGCCGACAAGTCCGCCCGCCCCCTGCGGGCGATCCCGGGAAATTTTCCCCTGCCCCATGAACGGCCCAAGGGATGCAACTTCGGGCCGCGCTGCGATTACTTTGTGGCCGGTCGCTGTGACATGTCCGATGTGGCAATGGCCAGCATCGCACAGGGCGACCGGCACCAAAGCCGATGCCTGCGGGCCGATGACATCGATTGGGCCGCGCCGATGGTGGCCGGTGCCCAACAGACCGCCCCTGAAAAAGGGGATGTGGTGCTAGAGGTGCGCGATCTGAAGAAATACTACGAGGTCGCGGCCAATGCCTTGTTCGGCGGTGGTGAAACGCGGGTGGTCAAGGCCAATGAAAGCCTGAGCTTTGCGGCGCGCGAAAGCGAGACGCTCGCCATCGTGGGCGAATCAGGTTGCGGCAAATCCACCTTGGCCAAGGTGCTGATGGGGCTGGAAACTGCCACCTCGGGCGAGGTGCTGCTTGATGGGAGCGCCATTCAGGACACCCCGATCGAGGCGCGCGACACCCGCTTGGTGTCATCGATCCAGATGGTGTTCCAGAACCCGTTTGACACGCTGAACCCCTCGATGAGCGTGGGCCGCCAGATCATCCGCGCGCTCGAGGTCTTTGGCATCGGCGCCTCGGATGCCGAGCGGCGCACCCGGATGCTGGATCTGCTTGATCTGGTCAAATTGCCCCGCGCCTTTGCCGAGCGGATGCCGCGGCAATTGTCGGGTGGCCAGAAACAGCGCGTGGGGATCGCGCGGGCCTTCGCGGGTGGCGCGCGGATCGTGGTGGCCGATGAACCGGTGTCGGCGCTTGATGTCAGCGTTCAGGCGGCCGTCACCGATCTGTTGATGGATATCCAGCGCCGTGAAAAGACGACGCTCCTGTTCATCAGCCATGATCTGTCGATCGTGCGCTATCTGAGCGACCGTGTGCTGGTGATGTATCTGGGCCATGTGGTCGAATTGGGCAGCACCGATCAGGTCTTCAGCCCCCCCTACCACCCCTATACCGAGGCGCTGTTGTCGGCTGTTCCCATCGCCGATACCTCGGTTGCAAAACAGCGCATCGTGTTGGAGGGCGATATTCCCTCGGCGATGAACCCGCCGCCGGGGTGCCCGTTCCAGACGCGCTGCCGCTGGAAGGCACAGGTGCCGGGGGGGCTGTGCGAGACCCAAGTGCCGCCGATGCGCCGCTTGGCCGAGGGTCATGACATCAAGTGCCATCTGGCCATGGATGTTTTGGCCAGCATGGATCCTGTCATCACCTTTGCGCCCGGGGCGTGACGCGCTTCACCGCCGCCGCGCGGCCAACAGCCTGCGGCGACTGGGCACCAGCAGGTGATCGGGCAAGGCACGACCCGCATCGCAATGGGCCAGCGTCTTGCACAGACAATCCACCCGCCGCAGCGCAAGCACGATCAACACCGCCCCAAGCACCAGATTGACCACCGCCCCAAAGGGTCCGTGCAGCGCCACGATCATGGCGGCAAAGCCAAGGAGCAAGACAGCCCAGACCTGCGCTTCGGCCCTGAGGGCTGTCGCCATCAGATGGGCCGATGCCTCGGCCACTGACGTGTCGACATCCTGGCCAAACCAGCGCAACCAGAACAAACGGCGCGCCTGCAGGGTGGTGCGATAGGACGGCGGCAATGCGTCACGCCCGAACAGGTCCGATGTGATGTTGTCCTCGATCCAGCACATGCGCAGCATGGCCAGCAACGCAAGGCTGCCCATCAGCCCGAGCGGCAGCCACGCCGCCGCAAGCGCACCCGCCGCCACAAGCGCGGCACCGATCAGAACATGGGCCAGCCGCATCCGAAGATCATCCCTGCCTTGATCCGACCGTTTCAGGATCGGACGCCAAGATCAGCATGGCAAATTGCACCGCCATGGCGGAAAAAATCTCTGGCCGTGCCGTCACGGCGGCAAAACCTTGCCGATGCAAGGATTTCCGCAGCACAGAGGCGGCTCACATATAGTCTTTCCTGAATATATCGGCCGCGCTAGTGTCGCCACACATGCAACAGGAGACCCGCCATGCAGATCACCCGCCGCCGCCTGATGACGACCGCAACCGCGGCCCTCGCCTTTGGCGCCCTGCCCCGTCGCGGCTGGACCGAAACCCGCATCAGCCTTGGGGATATGGAGATCTTGACCCTGTCGGATGGCACGCTCAGCTTGCCTGCCGATCTTATCTTTGGGCCCATGCCCCAAGATGAGCTTGCGCCGATTCTGGCGGGCTTTGGCATCGATCCGGCCGCGCCGCTGGCGCCGCCCTGCAACATCACGCTTTTGCGCATGGGCGATACGCTTGCGCTGTTCGATGCGGGATCAGGCAGCGGGTTTCAGGCCGGTGTCGGTCGCCTGCCCGACGCGCTGGCGGCCGCCGGGATCGACCCCTTGGATGTTACCCATGTGATCTTTACCCACGGCCATCCAGACCATCTGTGGGGCGCGCTCGATGATTTCGACGAGCCAGCCTTTGCCAATGCCACCCATATGATGGGCCAGATCGAATTCGACTACTGGATGGATGGCGCAACGGTGGACAGCATCGGGGCCGACCGCGCAAGCTTTGCCGTGGGCGCCAAGCGGCGGCTCGAGGTGCTGGCGGGTGACATGGTGCTGTTTGGCGATGGTGACGTGGTCTTGCCGGGGATCCGTGCCTTGTCTTCACCCGGTCACACGCCGGGGCATATGTGCTTTGTCTTGGGCGAAGGGCCGGATGCGGTGATGATCCTGGGCGATGCGATTGGAAATGGCCATATCGCCTTTGCCCGGCCCGGATGGATTTCGGGGTCGGATCAGGACCCAAGCCTCGCCGCGCAAACCCGCTTGGCGCTGTTTGACCAGATTGTGGGCCAGAACATGGCTGTGGTTGGATTTCACCTGCCCGAAGGCGGAATAGGCCGGGCAAGGGCCATGGCGGACGGGTTCGAATTTCTGCCGTCTTTGTGACCTGTTGCCCCAAAGCTATCGGTCTAGGGCTCACGGTTTAAAAAGAAAAAGGGGGAGCCAACGGCTCCCCCAAGGTTCGCTGATCAGGCTCTGAATGTCTGCCCGAAGTTTCTGCCTGCGGCCTGATCCGCGTCTGAGGCGAGCGCACCCGCCCCGGATGACAGGCGCCCCTGTGGGGGACGCCCGGTTCTTGTCAGCTGCACCCGCTGGTCCCGCCGCAGGTGTTGCACTTCATGCAGGTGCCGTTGCGCACCAGCGTGTAGTTGCCGCATTCGCCACAAGCCTCGCCCTCGTAGCCCTGCATCTTGGCACGGGTGGAGGCATCCATGCTGACCGTGCCGGTGGCCACCGCCGTGCTGGTGGCGACCGCCGCGATGGTCGTGCCAAAGCGCGTTTCAGCGGGGATCAGGGTTTGCAGCGTGGCGACCGTATCGGCGCCACCTTGGAACACCAGCAATTCCTGAGGCGCGCGCTTGCGCAGATAGCCGGTCGATGCCACCTGTTTGAGCACTTCGATGGGCGTCGAGCCACGGCTTTCGGGCACTTCGCGGATGTTGGACACGCCTTCTTCGGCGCCGCGCCCCACATCGTCAAAGCTGGTGCCTTGCGGCTGGACATGCGCCAGATCGGTGCGGTCCAGATAGCTCACCGCCAGTTCGCGGAAGATGTAATCAAGGATCGAGGTCGCGTTCTTGATCGAATCATTGCCCTGCACCATCCCCGAGGGTTCGAATTTGGTGAAGGTGAAGGCATCGACGAATTCCTCCAGCGGCACGCCGTATTGAAGCCCGACCGATACCGCGATGGCAAAGTTGTTCATCATCGCCCGGAAGCCCGCGCCTTCCTTGTGCATGTCGATGAAGATCTCGCCCAGCGTGCCGTCCTTGTATTCGCCGGTCCGCAGATAGACCTTGTGGCCGCCGACGATCGCCTTTTGCGTATAGCCCTTGCGCCGCTCGGGCAGCTTTTCGCGATGCGCCTTGATGATTTCCTTGATCACGATCTTTTCGACGATCTTTTCGGCCAGCACCTGTGCCTTTTGCATGCTGGTGCCCGATTCCAGCACCTCGGCCGCTTCCTCGTCGTCTTCGACCAAGGCCGAGGCCAGTGGCTGAGACAGCTTGGACCCATCGCGATAGAGCGCGTTGGCCTTTACCCCCAATGACCACGACAGCTCATAGGCTTTCTGGCAATCCTCGATGGTGGCGGAATTGGGCATGTTGATCGTCTTGGAGATCGCCCCCGAGATAAAGGATTGCGCCGCCGCCATCATGTAGATGTGCGCGTTCACGCCCAGATAGCGCTTGCCCTTCTTGCCGCAGGGATTGGCGCAATCGAAGACATGGTAATGCTGGGGTTTGAGAAACGGCGCGCCTTCCAGCGTCATGGTTCCGCAGACATGGTCGTTGGCGGCGTCGACATCGGCTTTGGTAAAGCCCAGGTGACGCAGCATGTCAAAGGTCGGGTCGTTCAGCTTGGCCGCCGGAATGCCCAGCGTCTTGGTGCAGAATTCTTCGCCCAGCGTCCACTGGTTGAACACAAAGCGGATATCAAAGGCCGACGGCAGCGCGGCCTCGATCCGTGCGATCTCGCGCGGGCCGAACCCGTGACCGATCAACGATGTGTGGTTGATGCCGGGCGCCTGGCCCAGCGTGCCGTGACCCACCGCATAGGCGATGATCTCTTCGATCTCGGCCGAGCCATAGCCCAGCGTTTCCAAGGCCCCCGGAACCGACTGGTTGATGATCTTGAAATAGCCGCCACCGGCCAGTTTCTTGAACTTGACCAGCGCGAAATCGGGCTCGATCCCGGTGGTGTCGCAATCCATCACCAGACCGATGGTGCCCGTGGGCGCGATCACCGTGGCTTGCGCATTGCGATAGCCATGCGCCTCGCCCAGACGCAGCGCCTCGTCCCAGGATTGCCGTGCAAGGGCGACCAGACGCTCATCGGGGCAGTTGGCATGATCAAGCGCCACGGGGTTCACATTGACCGTCTCATAGCCATCGATCTGGCCATGGGCGGCCGCGCGATGATTGCGGATGACGCGCAGCATGTGATCGCGGTTGCGCGCGAACCCTGCAAACGGGCCCAGCTCGGCCGCGATTTCCGCCGATGTGGCATAGGCCACGCCGGTCATGATGGCGGTCAGCGCCCCGCACATGGCGCGGCCCTCGTCGCTGTCATAGCCAAGGCCCATGTTCATCAGCAAGCCGCCGATATTGGCATAGCCCAGACCCAGCGTGCGGAAATCATAACTTTGCTGCGCGATTTCCTTGGAGGGGAATTGTGCCATCATCACGCTGATCTCAAGGGTCAGCGTCCACAGGCGGCAGGCATGCATGTAGCCTTCGGCATCGAACGCGCCGTTGCCGTAAAAGGTCAACAGGTTCATCGACGCAAGGTTGCAGGCGGTATCGTCGAGGAACATGTATTCCGAACAGGGGTTCGAGCCACGGATCGCGCCATCGACAGGGCAGGTGTGCCATGCGTTGACCGTGTCGTGAAACTGAATGCCCGGATCGGCACAGGCCCAGGCCGCGTGGCCCACTTTTTCCCAAAGGTCGCGGGCTTTCAGCGTCTTGGACACCTTGCCGCCCACGCGGTTGATCAGCTTCCAGTCATCATCGGTCTCGACCGCCTTGAGAAAGGCGTCGGTCACGCGGATCGAATTGTTGGAATTCTGCCCCGAGACCGAGGCATAGGCCTCACTGTCCCAATCGGTGTCATAGGTCGGGAACTCGATCGAGGTGTAGCCCTGACGCGCGTAATCAAGCACGCGCTTGACATAGGTTTCGGGGATCGAGGCCGATTTGGCCGCGCGGATCGCCTTTTTCAACGCCTCGTTCTTTGCCGGATCAACGGCATCGTCGATGGCGCCATCCCAGCCGGCGATGGCGGTGAAAATGGCGTTGAGCATTTTCTCATGGGTCTTGGAGCCCGCGACAAGGCTTGCCACCTTCTGCTCTTCGATCACCTTCCAGTCGATGAAGGCCTCGATATCGGGGTGGTCGGCATCGACGATGACCATCTTGGCCGCGCGCCGCGTGGTGCCGCCCGACTTGATCGCGCCCGCCGCCCGGTCACCGATCTTGAGAAAGCCCATCAGGCCGCTGGATTTGCCGCCACCCGACAGCTTTTCACCCGCGCCGCGCAGATGGCTGAAATTGGTGCCCGTGCCCGAGCCGTATTTGAACAGCCGCGCCTCGCGCACCCACAGATCCATGATGCCGCCCTCGTTCACGAGGTCGTCGTTCACGCCCTGAATGAAGCAGGCATGCGGCTGCGGATGTTCATAGCTGGAGGTGGATTTCGTCAGCTGGCCCGTCTTGTAATCGACATAGTAATGCCCCTGCGCCGGACCGTCGATGCCATAGGCCCAATGCAGGCCCGTGTTGAACCATTGCGGGCTGTTGGGGGCGGCCATCTGGCGCGCCAGCATCAGCTGCATCTCGTCGAAATAGGCGCGCGCATCGGTTTCAGTGGTGAAATAGCCACCCTTCCATCCCCAATAGGCCCAAGCGCCCGCCAAACGGCGGAATACCTGCTTGGCGGAAGTTTCGCCGACGATCCTTTGATCTTCGGGCAGCGTCGACAGCGCCGCGTCATCGGCCACCTGACGCCACAAGAACTCGGGCACGCCCTTTTCCCTGACGGGCTTGAGCCGTGCGGGCACGCCGGCCTTGCGGAAATATTTCTGCGCAATCACATCCGATGCGACCTGACTCCAGCCAAGGGGCACTTCGACATCATCAAGCTTGAATACGACCGTACCATCGGGATTGCGGATCTCGGATGTCGTCGTGGTGAATTCCAGATCGGCATAGGTATCCGCACCGGCCTTGGTCAATCTGCGTTCGATTTTCATGTCTCTGCCCCTCTCAACATTATGGTCTCATACGCACGCCCGGCCCGCGTCGTTGCGCCCTGACCGGTTTTGAACAGAAAAATACCACGGCATGCGACGGACCCTGAAGGGTCCAACGATGGTTGGCCCTGTCTCGCGGACCTGCTTGCTTGTGCCGGGATTTCTCCCTGTCCCCGCCGGGCTGCACCATATGTAGTGGCGCTTGCACCCAGCCCACACAAACTGACGTAGGGCAGCCGTCTTGGTCAATCGTTTTTTTCTCGGGGTTACGGCAATAATGGGTTGAATTCGGACGCGATGCGCGTGCCGCGAATTGCCCGATGATTCCCCATGGCGGGCCATCCCGGCCACGTCCGAAAAGAACCGCTGAATTCCCCGGGCCTTAGCGCCGTTCATTCATCATCTGGGTGAAAACATGCAGACAGGCCTTGATCGGATCAAGGCAGTCGTTCCTGACCGCGCGAGACGAAAATTTCTGTGGAGAACCCCCAGGGCCAATCGGGTTGCCCCCAGATTTGGACATCCGTGGCAAAACGACGACCATATGTGGTGGCAGGGCGGAAATTGGTCGGGGCGGCGAGATTCGAACTCACGACCTTCTGTACCCAAAACAGACGCGCTACCAGACTGCGCTACGCCCCGACGTGAGCCCCCTTTAAAGCCCGGTGACGGCCTTGGAAAGCCCCTCTGATCAGGGCGCCGAACATGGCCATGCGGCGCGGTCCGGGGCAATGGCGGGATGGCGCAGGACATCGCCCGGCGAAAAGCCGAACTGATCCGACAGACCGCCGTTGATTTCCAGCACGAACTGGATCGCATCGCCGCCCGGGATCGGCGTCCGATCCAGTGGCACGGCGTTGGCATGGATACGTTGTACCGTGCCGGTTTCGTCGGCAAAAATCATGTCAAGCGGGATCAGGGTGTTTTCCATCCAGAAGCGGACAGGTTCGGGGCGGTCATAGACAAACAACATCCCCGTCATGCGCGGCATCTCGGGCACATGCATCAGACCCTGTGACCGCTCAGCGGGGGTATCGGCCACATCGATGCGAAACCGGGCCGTTCCGAAATCGCCCCGGATCTCGATCTGATCGGCGCGACACGCAAAAGCGGGCGTGCCCGCCAGCGATATCACCGTCAGCGCAGTCGCAACACCAAGCAAAGCAAGGCGCATGCGCCCCCCTTTCAGACAAAATCCCAACTGCGCACTTCGGCGGCCATGTTGCCCCGCGGGCCTTCGACGACCTTCATCGCCACGGCTTCACCGGGCAACAGATCGGCCAGACCACAGCTGCGCAGCACCTCGGCATGAACAAATATGTCTTCAGGATGCCCAAAGACATTTGCAAAGCCAAACCCTTTTGCCTTGTCGAACCATTTTACCCGGGCGGGCACAAACGGCACGCCGGGGGCCAGATCCTCGGTGGTGTCGTAATCCTCACCATCAGGACCGCTCGCCGGGCCGATCGACACAACCTCGCTGGCCTGCACGCCACGCGGCGTGACCTGAACCCGCACAGTGATGCGCGCGTCCTCGGCGACCGACCCTTGTCCGAAATTTCTCAGAACATTCGCATGCAGCAAGATGTCGGGCCCAGGTTCGTCCGATACAATGAACCCGAACCCCTTACCCACATCAAACCACTTAACACGGCCCTCAACGGTGAGCGGCTCGTCGTTTATTTCATCCGCCATACTGGCCCGTCCCGTACCATGCCCATCCTGAGCGATGCGTAGATGGTAACGTTTTGGTGACGCGGGCCTCAAGACACAAGGCGAAAAACCGCTCTGCGCAAAAGATTGAAATCGCTATCCTTTGAGCAAAACGCAGGATCCGGATGTTTCAGACACATGTCCCGGTCACGGGTTGAGCCGCTCGACATGCCAGCCCGCATCGGGCACCGCCCGCTGCCAGCGGAAGCGATCATGCAATCGAAAAGCGCCATCGGCCCAAAACTCGATCTCGACGGGCGCAATCCGAAAGCCGCCCCAAAAGGGCGGGCGCGCAGGGTTGGGCCCATGCTGTGCGGTGACGCGCGCGACTTCGGCCACAAGGCTGGCGCGCCCGGCCAGCGGTTGTGACTGACGCGAGGCCCAGGCGCCCAGACGGCTTTTGAGCGAGCGCGAGGCATAATAGGCATCGGCCTGCGGGCCGTCTTCGCGGGTGACCGTTCCGCGCACACGGATCTGACGGCGCAGCGTCTTGGAATGCAGCACAAAGGCCACCTTGCCCGAAGCGGTCAATTCGCGTCCCTTGACGCTGTCGTAATTGGTATAGAACACGAAAGCACCCTGCCCTGCGCCCTGTGCTTCGATCTCTTTCAACAGCACCATCCGCACATTGGGCAATCCGTCTGCATCCACTGTCGCCAGCGCGATGGCGTTGGGATCATTGGGTTCGGTGGCTTCGGCCTCGGCCAGCCAGTTCTGAGCGATCACAAAGGGATCATCGCCTGCGAAAATTCCGCCCCGGTCGCTCATGATGCCGCGCCTCCATGTCCATGGGCATGTCACTCAAGACCCAGCTAGCGCCCGATGCACCCCTGCGCAAGCCCGCCTCTCTTGAAGAGGTGCCAGCGATGGCTTACGAGTGCCGCCAACGGCTTGGGATACTGGGGGCAGGTATGGGTTTGATGACGGGCAAGCGCGGCCTCATCATGGGGCTTGCGAATGACAAATCCATCGCGTGGGGCATCGCCAAGGCGCTGGCCGCCGAAGGCGCAGAGATGGCTTTTTCCTATCAGGGCGATGCGCTGCTCAAGCGGGTGCAGCCCTTGGCAGAAAGCGTCGGGTCACGTCTGATGATCCCTTGCGATGTGTCTGATGAAGCCTCGATCGACGTGCTGTTTGACCGTCTGGGGGCGGAATGGGGCAGCCTTGATTTCGTGGTCCACGCGATCGGCTTTTCCGACAAGAACGAGCTGCGCGGCCGCTATGTGGAAACCAGCGCCGCGAATTTCGCCGTCACCATGAACATCTCGGTCTATTCCTTTACTGCCGTGTGCCAGCGCGCCGAAAAGATGATGCCCAATGGCGGCAGCCTTCTGACGCTGACCTATTATGGTGCCGAAAAGGTTATGCCCCATTACAATGTGATGGGTGTGGCCAAGGCCGCGCTGGAGGCATCGGTGATGTATCTGGCCGAAGATCTGGGCCGCGATGGGATCCGCGTGAACGCAATCTCGGCGGGCACGATCAAGACGCTGGCGGCCAGTGGCATCGGTGATTTCCGCTACATTCTGAAGTGGAATGAATACAATTCGCCCCTGCGCCGCACGGTCACGCAAGACGAGCTCGGGCAGTCGGCCCTCTATCTGTTGTCCGACATGTCAAGCGCGGTGACGGGTGAGATCTTGCATGTCGATGCGGGCTATCATGTGATCGGCATGAAGAACCCCGAAGCGCCTGATATGTCTCTCGAAAAGAAGGAAGGCTAGGCCATGATCACGCCGCTGCCGCATGAAAAGGGCTTTCACGTCTCTTGGGACCAGCTTCACCGTGATGCGCGCGCCCTCGCATGGCGGTTGGACAAGCGCGGCCCGGGGCAAGATGGCGCATGGCGCGCGGTGGTGGCCATCACGCGCGGCGGCATGGCGCCTGCAATGATCGTGGCGCGCGAGCTTGATATCCGTACCGTCGACACGATCAGCGTGAAATCCTACCATGCGGGCGGCGGCAAGGCCGACACCCAGCGCGAGGCCGAAGTCCTGAAAAGCCCCGATGGGGTGGTGATGGGCGATGGCGAGGGTGTGCTGATCATCGACGATCTTGTCGACACTGGCAAAACACTCGAACTCGTGCGTCAGTTGTACCCAAAGGCCCATTTCGCCACGATCTACGCCAAGCCCAAGGGCGAGCCGATGGTCGACACCTTCATCACCGGGGTGAGCCAAGACACATGGATCTTTTTCCCATGGGACATGGCGCTGCAATATGTCGAACCCTATCGCGGCAAGGACTGAGGGTCGGCCCCGAAAATTCGTACGAATTTTCGCATCTGCGACTTTTCGTACGAAAAGTCGCTACCCGCGCCCAAGCGCATCCGCAAGCAACCCGCGCACCGCATCGCCGGGGACATCCGTGGCCACAAACGCCTGACCGATGCCCCGCGCCAGGATAAAGCGCAGCTTGCCATCCACCACCTTCTTGTCTTGGGCCATCAACGCCAACAACTCGGTGATATCTGGCAATTCTCCTGCGATATCAGACAGATCGCGCATCATCTTCATCTGTGTCAGATGGGCGCGCACCCGGCTGGGGTCTTCTTGCGCACACAGACCCAGCCGCGCTGACAGCTCAAACGCCAGCGCACAGCCGATCGCGACGCCTTCACCATGCAGCAGACGATCGGAAAACCCTGTCGCGGCCTCCAGCGCATGGCAAAAGGTATGGCCCAGATTGAGCAATGCGCGATCACCCTGTTCGGTTTCGTCACGCACCACGATATCGGCCTTCATCTGTACCGAGCGGCGCACCGCCTCGGCCCGCGCTGTCTTGTCGCCCTGAGCCAGCGCCGGGCCATGCCGCTCCAGCCAATCGAAAAACTGGGCATCCCCCAACAGCCCGTATTTCACCACCTCGCCATAGCCTGCCAGAAAGTCACGCGGCGGCAAGCTGTCGAGGACATCGATATCGGCCAGAACCAGGCTTGGCTGATGAAAGGCGCCCACAAGGTTCTTGCCCTGCGCGGTGTTGATGCCGGTCTTGCCGCCCACCGAGCTGTCCACTTGCGCCAAAAGCGATGTCGGAAGCTGCACGAAGCGCACGCCTCGCCGCAAGATGGCAGCGGCAAAGCCCACAAGATCGCCGATCACCCCGCCACCAAGCGCCAGCACCACATCGCGGCGTTCGACCTTTTCGGCCAAAAGCCATTCGACGACCTCGATCAGATGCGGCCAGCTTTTGGTGCCCTCACCCGGTGCCAGGATCAGCGCCCGGCTGGTAATGCCCGCGGCCGTCAACCCGGCCTCGAGTGTGGCCAGATGCAGGGCCGCCACCCGCGCTTCGGTCACGATCCAGACCTTGGGGCGGCGCAACAGCCCCGCAATCTCGGCCCCGGACCTTGCCAACAGTCCCGGCGCGATGCGCACATCATAGGCCCGCTCGCCCAAGGCAACATGCACGGTCTGTGTCATGGCTCATATCCTTCTACCGCGCCCGCCCGCGCCAGTTCCGCCAGAACCTGCACCATCGTGGTCTCGATCGTCCAATCCGGGGCGACAGTCACACAATAGGGCGCCAGCGCATAGACCGGCTCGCGTTGAGCATAAAGATCGGCCAGCGTCGCGCGGGGGTTGGCCGTGCGCAACAAGGGACGGGTGGATTTGTGCTTTACCCTGCTCCAGAGCAGATCCAGATCGACCTTGAGCCAAACCACCACCGCGCGCGCGGCCAGAAGGTCGCGATTGGCCGCCGACATCCATGCCCCGCCCCCGGTCGACAAGACGCAAGGCGGCCCCTCGAGCAGCCGCTCGATCACCGCGCTTTCCTTTTCCCGAAAGAAAGGCTCGCCATAGCGTTCGAAGATTTCCGCGATCGTGAGCCGCGCGGAGGCCACGATCTCGGCGTCCGAGTCGCGCATCTCCACGCCCAGGCGTTGCGCCAAGACCTTGCCGACGGCGGTCTTTCCCGCGCCCATCATGCCCACAAGCACAACGCTGCGCACCAGTCGCAGGTCGCGGTCCTCAGGCAAATGTGGCGGTGTTTCGACCATGATTCCGAAAAAAATCTTCTCTGACTGGCGCAATTGTGTCGAGCATGGCTTATAGTCATTTCACAACGGCGGCAAACGCCGATCCACATGCCGATGCCAGATCGGTTGCGGGCCACTAAAAAACGTTGAGGCGCAAGACCATGAGGCGTTTGATCGGCTTTGTCGTTCTGCTTGTCCTGATCGCTCTGGTGGGGCTGATCGGGTATTCCTATTCCGGCTATCTGGTTCCCGAGCAGACCAGCATCACCCTCCCGGTGGATCTCGATGTCGACTAAGCAGGCAGCCCTTGCCGTTCTGGTGACATTGGCGATCATGCCCGGGGGGGTGGCGGCGCAGGCACCCGGCGCCCCATCACCTGCCATGGTCGAAATGCCGGCAGTCGCGGCGCCTGACTGGCTGTCGGACACGGTCACCAGACCCCATGGCAATATCGCAACATCGGCCGTGCCGCCGGTGGTGACAGTAACGCCGCTCGGCGCTGTCACGCTGGAGGCGGTGGGGCTGTTGCCCGCGACGATCACGGGCTTGCCGCGTGGCTTGTGGGGAAGATCGGAGCCCGAAACGCTGGCCCGGCTGCTGTTGGCCCAGCCTGTGCAAGGCTTGCCTGCGATCCAGCGCTTTACCGAAACCATGGCCTTGGCCGAACTGGATCCGCCCACAGCGCTGGCCCCCCGGGAGCCCGTGTTGTTTCTGGCGCGCATCGACATGCTTTTGGCGCGCGGGGCGCTGGATCCGGCGCAGGCGTTGATCGAACGCGCCGGGCCCACCAACCCCGATGTGTTTCGGCGCTGGTTTGATGTGTCGCTTTTGACGGGCCATGCCGACCGTGCCTGTCAAGCGATGGGGGCCAATCCGGACATTGCCCCCACGCTTCCCGCCCGCATCTTGTGCCTTGCGCGGACGGGCGATTGGGGGGCTGCGGCGCTGATGCTGGACACCGGCAGCGCGCTTGGGCGCATCACAGACGCCGAAGCCGATCTGATCGCGCGGTTTCTCGACCCCGAATTGTTCGAAGGCGAGCCGCCCCTGCCCCCTGATCCCGCCCTGACACCTTTGGCTTTTCAAATGCGCGCGGCCATCGGCGAGCGTCCGGCCACCACCGCCTTGCCGCTGGCTTTTGCCCATGCCGATCTGTCGGATCTGGCGGGCTGGCATGCCCAGCTGGACGCGGCCGAGCGTCTGACGCGGTCGGGGGCGATTTCGGCCGGGCAATGGCTGGCGATCTACACCGCCCGCGTGCCGGCGGCATCGGGTGGGGTCTGGGACCGGGTGGGCGCGCTGCAACGGCTTGATGCGGCGATCCTTGCGGGCGATCCGGTTCAGGCGGGTGAGCGTCTTGCCCCCGCCTATGCCGCGATGCAGGAGGCCGGTCTGGAAATCGCCTTTGCCGAGATTTATGCCGAGCGGCTGCTGCGCTTGCCACTGACCGGGGAAACCGGACTTTTGGCGCGGCGCGTGGGATTGTTGTCGCCGCTTTATGAAACCGTGGCACAGGCGGCTGTTGCACAAACACCTGACGAAGCCTTTGCCTTTGCCATCGCGCGCGGCCAGACCGCGCTTCCCCCACCCGGCGCTGATCTGACGCGCAGCGCGGTGGCGGCTGCATTCGCCGACCCGGCACCTGCGCACAGCTATGCCTGGTTTGTCCAAAGCGATCGGATGGGCGAGGCCTTGTTGCGCGCGGCGCTGATCTTGTCGGATCCCGGACATGACCCCGGCGACATCACCGATGCGCTGGCGCTTTTGCGACAGGTGGGGCTTGAGGATCTGGCCCGCCGCACAGCCTTGCAGTTGCTGATCTTGCGGGGGTAGGGCAATGGCTGGATCCGATCCGCGCCGGATTTCCGCCTTTCTTGAGGCGCAGGTCGCCGAACTGGGGGCCGCGCGCAATACGGTGTTGGCCTATGGGCGCGATCTGAGCGACGCCAGCGCAGGGCTTGCACGGCGGGGCTTGTGCCTTGTCACCGCCGAACGGGCGGCGCTTGAGCGCTATCTGGCGGAACTGGACGCTCTGGGCCTGAGCCCGGCCACCCGTGCGCGCCGCCTGTCCGCGCTCAAGCAATTCTACCGCTTTGCCCATGACGAAGGCTGGCGCAGCGACAATCCGGTACTACAGATCAAGGGCCCGACGCGCGCGCGCCCCCTGCCCGGCACCCTGAGCATGGCCGAGGTCGACGCGCTGCTGGCTGCGGCCCAAACCCATGGCAAGACCCCGGCCGAGCAGGCGCGCAACAGCTGTCTGATGCAGATCCTTTATGCCTGTGGCTTGCGGGTGAGCGAACTGGTCGCGCTGCCCGTGGCAGCCGTGCGCGGCAATCCACAGCTTGTGATGGTGCGCGGCAAAGGGTCGAGGGAACGCATGGTGCCGCTATCCCCACCCGCCCGCGCGGCGATCACCACATGGCTTGCCCATCGCGATGCCGCCGAGCAGGCAATGAAAGCAAAACAGGGGGCGAAACCCTCACCTTTTCTGTTCCCCTCACGCGGGCAGGCGGGACATCTGACGCGCATCCGGTTTTTCACCCTGATCAAGGAAATGGCGATCATCGCGGGGCTGGATCCGGACCGCGTTACCCCCCACACGCTGCGCCATGCCTTTGCCACGCATTTGTTGCACAATGGCGCCGACCTGCGCACGATCCAGATGCTGCTGGGCCATGCCGACATCGCCACGACCGAGATCTACACCCATATCCTCGATGATCGGTTGAAACGGCTGGTGCTCGACCACCACCCGCTGGCCAATGGTTAAGGGCAAAGCGGGGCGGCACCGCTTGGGCTTGGGCGTGTCCGTCATGCCCTTGCGCGCTGGGGCAACCGGGTCTTGCGAAAGCCAAAGCCCCACGGATGCGGCCCGCCTTGTCAGCGCCCGCTGTGCAATATCGGCGATCAAGCCGGGCGGACCATCTTGATGCCGCCCCCGCAAGGCTTCATAAGCGCGCCATGGAAACCGCGTCGCTTGCCCAGAATGTGTCCGCACTGGCTGATCCTGCAACATGGATCACAGCCGGGGTGATTGTGCTGCTGCTTTTGTGTTCTGCCTTTTTCTCGGGGTCGGAAACGGCGCTGACGGCGGCCTCGCGCGGCAAGCTGCGCTCGATGGCGGATCGGGATGAAACCGGCGGCGTCGGCGCCGAAAAGGCTCTGTCGCTGAAAGAAGACAGCGAGCGGCTGATTGGCGGCATCCTTTTGGGCAACAATCTGGTCAACATTCTGGCCACATCGCTGGCCACCGCGCTTTTGACCACGCTCTTTGGCGAAGGCGGTGTTGCTCTGGCCACCCTGGCGATGACGGCGCTGGTGTTGATCTTTGCCGAGGTGCTGCCGAAAACCTATGCGATCAACGACCCCGAACGCACGGCTTCACGAATCGCGCGGCCCATCGGGCTGGTCATCGCGGTGATGGCGCCCGTGGTGTCGGTGGTGCGGCTTGTGGTGCGCGGCGTCTTGCGCGTGTTTGGCGTGCGCATCGACGCCAGCGCCAACATGCTGTCGGTCCACGAGGAAATCATGGGGGCCCTGTCGCTGGGCCATTCCGAGGGCCGGGTGGAAAAGGAACAGCGCGACCGGCTTTTGGGCGCGCTTGATCTGCATGAACGCACGGTCGAGGAAATCATGCTTCACCGGTCGGGCATCGAGATGATCAACGCCGAAGCCGATCCCGAAGACATCCTGAGCCAGGCCCTGCAATCGCCCCATACGCGGCTTCCGGTCTATCGCGGCGAACACGAAAACATCATCGGCGTCGTTCATGCCAAGGATCTGTTGCGCGCGGTCAACCGGCTGACGCGCGGCGAGGATGCGCCCGGCATCAAGGGCTTTCGCATCACCGATGTGGCCGTCAAACCCTATTTCATTCCCGAAACCACGACGCTGGATGATCAGCTCAAGCAATTTCTCAAGCGGCATACGCATTTCGCGCTGGTCGTTGATGAATATGGTGCGCTGCGGGGCCTGATCACGCTCGAGGATATCCTTGAGGAAATCGTGGGCGAGATCACCGATGAATTCGACATTCCCGATGCGCCGATGCTGGCGCCGGGGCCGGATGGCAATTTCGTGATCGATGGTGCCATGACGATCCGCGATTTCAACCGCGCAACCGAATTTCAGCTTCCCGACGAAGAAGCCAACACCGTGGCGGGTCTGGTCATCCACGAGGCACAGACCATTCCGGTGGTCGGCCAATGCTTCAGCTTTCACGGCTTTCGCTTCGAAGTGGCCGAGCGCGACCGCAACCGGCTGACGCGGCTCAAGGTGCGCAAGCTCGGCTAAACCGCATGCCCCACCGTCTTGGGTGCGGGCGGGCCAGTTTTTGTCGTTTTCTGACATGCCACACCCCCCCGCCCTGCCTTTGATGCGCCACAGAGCTATCGGAGGAAGCCATGAAAACCACCACTCGTGTCTGCATCATCGGCGGCGGCGTCGTCGGATGTTCGGTCGCCTATCATCTGACCAAGCTGGGCTGGTCCGATGTGATGCTGCTCGAGCGGTCGGAACTGACCTCGGGCTCCACTTGGCATGCGGCGGGCGGGTTTCACACCCTCAACGGCGACACCAACATGGCAGCCCTTCAGGGCTATACCATCCGGCTTTACCGCGAATTGGAACAGCTGACCGGCATGTCATGCGGGCTGCATCATGTGGGCGGCCTGACGCTGGCCGATACGCCCGAACGCTTCGACATGCTCAAGGCCGAACGCGCCAAGCACCGCTACATGGGCAACGAAACCGCGATCATCGGCCCTGACGAGATCCGCAAGATGTCGCCCATCACCAATACCGATGGCATCCTGGGCGCGCTTTACGATCCGCTTGACGGGCACCTTGACCCGTCGGGCACGACACATGCCTATGCGCGTGCCGCCAAGATGGGCGGGGCCGAGATCGTCTTGCACACCAAGGTCATCGAAACCAATCCGCGCCCGGATGGCACATGGGATGTGGTGACCGACAAGGGCACGATCCATGCCGAGCATGTGGTCAATGCCGCGGGCCTCTGGGCGCGCGAGGTGGCGGCGATGGCGGGCTGTTACCTGCCGCTGCACCCGATGGAACATCAGTATATCGTGACCGAGGAGGTGCCCGAGATCATGGCGCTTCTCGATCAGGGCCATGAACACCCCCATGTGATGGATCCCGCCGGCGAAAGCTATCTGCGCCAGGAAGGGCGCGGTCTGTGCATCGGGTTTTACGAACAACCCTGCCGCCCCTGGGCGGTCGATGGCACGCCTTGGACTTTTGGGCATGAATTGCTGCCCGATGATTTCGACAAGATCGAGGAGTCCATCGCATTCGCCTACAAGCGTTTTCCGGTGCTTGAACGCGCCGGCGTGAAATCGGTGATCCACGGCCCCTTCACCTTTGCCCCCGATGGCAACCCGCTGGTGGGCCCGGTGCCGGGCCTGCGCAACTACTGGTCGGCTTGTGGGGTGATGGCAGGCTTTTCGCAGGGCGGCGGCGTGGGGCTGATGCTGGCGCAATGGATGATCGAGGGCGAGGCCGAGCGCGACGTGAGCGCGATGGATGTGGCGCGCTTCGGCCGCTGGATCGGGCCGGGCTACACGCTGCCCAAGGTGATCGAGAATTATCAGACGCGCTTTTCGGTCAGCTACCCCAACGAGGAAAAGCCCGCCGCACGCCCCCATCGCACCACGCCCATGTATGATGTCTTTGACGCCATGGGCGCGGTCTGGGGCCAGCAATACGGGCTGGAGGTGGCGAATTATTTCGCACAAGGATCCGAACCGCGCTACGAGACGCCAAGCTTTCGCCGCTCCAACGCCTGGGCGGCCACCGCCCGCGAGGTGCGCGCCGTGCGCGACGCCGTGGGCATCAACGAGGTGCAGAACTTCGGCAAGTACATGGTGACGGGCCGCGATGCGCGCGCGTGGCTTGACCGGATCATGGCCGGGCGCATTCCAACCCCGGGCCGCCTGTCGCTGACCCCGATGCTGTCGGAAAAGGGCAAGATCATCGGCGATTTCACCGTGTCTTGCCTGTCGGAGACGCAATTCCAGCTGACGGCAAGCTATGGCGCCCAAGACATGCATCTGCGCTGGTTCGAACGCCATCTGGCGGGCGATGTGCGGGTGGAAAACGTCTCGGATCGGCGGACGGGCTTTCAGATCGCGGGCCCGCGCGCGCGCGATTTTTTGGCGTCGGTCACGCGCGCCGATGTCTCGGCCGGGGCGTTCCGCTTCATGGATGTCCGGCGCATGACCGTGGGTCTGGCCGATGCCATCGTGCAGCGCGTCAGCTACACCGGCGATCTGGGCTACGAGATCTTTGTCGATGCCATGGAACAGCGCCAGCTCTGGACCACGCTGTGGACCGCGGGACAGGCCTTTGGCCTCAGGCCGTTTGGCATGCGTGCGATGATGTCGCTCCGGCTGGATCGCTTCTTTGGATCGTGGATGCGGGAGTTTTCGCCCGATTACACCGCCGCCGAAACCGGGCTGGATCGCTTCATCCAGTTCGGCAAGCCGGTCGATTTCATCGGTCGGGCACGGGCCGAGGCCGATCGCGCCACCCCCCCGGCGCGCAGGCTGGCCCAGTTCGTGGTCGATGCGAAAGACGCCGATGTGGTCGCCTATGAACCGATCTGGCTTGACGGTGCGGTGGTGGGCTTTTGCACCTCGGGCGGCTTTGCGCATGGGTCGGGCAAATCGGTCGCCATGGGTTTTCTGCCCCGCGAGCGCATTGCCGAAGGGCTGGCGGTGGAAATCGAGATTCTGGGCGACCGCCGCCCCGCCCATGTGGTGATGGGGCCGCTTTGGGATGATCCGCGCATGCGGGCGTAAGGCGTCATGCGCGATGGCGTGACGGGGACAGGCACGGAGGTATCGGTCGCGCCATGACACAGACCACCATTGTGCTGCTGGCGGCTGGCCGGTCGTCGCGCATGCGCGGGCGCGACAAGCTTCTGGAGGAGATTGATGGCCAGCCGCTGCTGCGGCTGATGGCCAGCCGCGCGGTCAAGGCGGGGGTGCCGGTGCGTGTGGTGCTGGGCCCGGATCAGGTGACCCGGCGCGCGGCGCTGGAGGGTTTGGCGATCGAGATCGTGGAAGCGACCGACAGTGATGGCATGGCGGCCTCGATCAGGGCCGGGGTGGCGGGGCTGGAGGGTCCGGTGCTTTTGGCGCTGGCCGACATGCCCGCAATCACCGCACAGGATTTGTATCTGATGGTCTCGCTTGGCGCTCAGGCCCCGCAGGCCATCCTTCAGGCCGCCACGCGCGATGGCAGGCCCGGTCATCCGGTTCTGTTTCCTGCCGATTGCCTGCCCGATCTGGCCCGGTTGCAGGGCGATGGGGGGGCGAAATCCATCCTGACGGCCGCCGGGGCGCGGCGGCATCTGTTGCCATTGGCCGATGATCGCGCGCTCATCGATCTGGACACGCCCGAGGATTGGGCCGCATGGCGCGCCGCGCGCAAGCGGTGACAGATCGCAGAGCTTTGGCGGATTGCCGCGCGAGCGGCTCGGGGATGGGCCTGCTCGCCCCCGTTGGTGCGCGGTCCATGAAAACAGGTGCAACCGATCTGCACGGGTCGCACCAACAGGCTGTTGATTTCTGGGGTGCTGGTGCCCGAGGTCGGACTCGAACCGACAAGCCTTTCGGCGGCGGATTTTGAGTCCGCTGCGTCTACCAATTCCACCACTCGGGCACGGCGCGTTGCATACGCCGACCGCGCGCCCGCGTCAATCGCCACAAACACGCCGCGCTTGACCCTGCCTGTGCGGAACGGCATGGCGGGCCAAATGCCCTGCCCCGGATTGCCGATGCTGCGCCGCCTTTATGACCGAACCCTGTCACATGCTGCCCATCGCCATGCGCTCTGGGTGCTGGCTGGTGTCAGCTTTCTGGAAAGCTCGGTCTTTCCGATCCCGCCCGATGTGCTGATGATCCCGATGATTCTGGCCGCGCCCCAGCGCGCATTTGTCATCGCATCCGTGTGTTTGCTGGCCTCGGTCGCGGGCGGGGTTGCGGGGTATGGCATCGGGTATTTCGCCTTTGAGGAACTGGGCCGTCCGGTGCTTGCGGGTTTGGGCAAGCTTGAACAGATGGCCGCCTTCAACGCGCGGTTTCATGATGTCGGATCTTGGGCGGTGCTGGTGGCCGGGCTGACGCCCTTTCCCTACAAGGTCATCACCATCATGTCGGGCTGGACCGGATTGCCGTTGGCGAGCTTTGTGATCATCTCGATCATCGCGCGCGGGCTGCGGTTTTTCCTGGTGGCGTGGCTTTTGTGGCGATACGGCGCACCGATTCGTGATCTGATCGAACGACGCTTGGGCTTGATGTTCACCCTTTTCGTGGTGTTGCTGGCCGGCGGGATTTATGGGCTGAGGCTGTTTTGAGATGATGATGCGGATCGACCGTCGCAGCCTGATCGGGGTGGCCGGGCTGGGATCGGCCCTGATGCTGCTGGCGGCTTTCGGGTTTCAGCATCTGGGCGGGCTGGCACCGTGCGAGATGTGTCTGTGGCAACGCTGGCCACATGCAGCGGCGGTGGTTATCGGCGCTGTGGGTCTGGTGCGCCCGCACGGGCTGGTGGCGCTGGCGGGCGCGCTTGGCATGGCGGTGAACGCGGCCATCGCGCTGTTGCACACCGGGGTCGAGCGCGGCTGGTGGGTTCTGAACCTTGCCTGCACCGGAGGGGCCGAGGATCTGGGGGCAATGGATATTACCGCCCTGCTCGACCCGACGCAGGGCGCGCCCATCGTGCTGTGCACCGAGGTGGCTTGGGCGATGTTGGGGCTGTCCATGGCCTCGTGGAACGGGCTGGCCAGTGTGGCACTGGGGGCAATCTGGATTGCGGCGGCAAGGGCTGGATCGGCCACCAGACCCGCCTAGTGATAGGTGAATTCCCCCGTGACATTGCGCCATTCGCCCGGCGCGATCAGCTTGCGATGGACAAAGCGCACCGAATGCAGCGGCCCCTCGATCTGGCCTTGCCAATATTCGATGAATTCGAACAGGCGCGGGTAATCGGGGGCAAGATCGTAATCTTGCCAGACAAAGCTGTTGAGCACATGTCGGTGGTCCGGCATCCGGTAGATCATCTCTGCGGTGGTCAGCCCATATCCCTTCAGCATCAGCTCGACCTCGGATCTTGTCATGCGGCAGCTCCCGTCGTGTTTTGTGTCGCCATCACACAACCATGCCAAAGCCGAATTTAAAATCAATGAAAACAATTTGTTAGCATCGCTCAGCCCCGGCTGCCAAACGACGGGGGCATGTGCCATTGCACCCCATATCCGGCGGGCCTATACTAGGCGACAACAAGATATAGATGCCATCGGCAGAACAGGCGTGTGACGTGAGCGATACCCCCGAAAGCCCTGAAAACGAACAGGAAACCGCGATTATCCGGCATCCCCACGATGGCCCGCAGATCGATATCGCGGCCGAGATGAAAACGTCATTCATCGATTATGCGATGTCGGTGATCATTTCCCGCGCGATCCCCGACCTGCGCGATGGGCTGAAACCGGTGCATCGGCGCATCTTGTTTGCCATGTACGAGACCGGCAACACGCATGAAAAAGCCTATCGCAAATCGGCCCGCCCGGTCGGTGATGTGATGGGCCAATACCACCCCCATGGCGACAGTGCGATCTATGACGCGCTGGTGCGCATGGCCCAGCCCTTTTCCATGTCGCTGCCGCTTTTGGATGGTCAGGGCAATTTCGGCTCCATGGATGGCGACAACCCTGCCGCCATGCGCTACACCGAAGTACGCATGGCGCCCCCCGCCGCCTATCTTCTGGCCGATATCGACAAGGATACCGTCGATTTTCAGGACAATTATGACGGCAAACAGCAAGAGCCGACGGTTTTGCCGGCGCGCTTTCCCAAT
This sequence comes from uncultured Roseicyclus sp., assembly GCF_937892565.1. Lineage (GTDB taxonomy): Bacteria > Pseudomonadota > Alphaproteobacteria > Rhodobacterales > Rhodobacteraceae > Roseicyclus. Next base: position 80,116 of record NZ_CALAHQ010000091.1, read on the forward strand.
ATGCTGGTCAATGGCGCGGGTGGTATCGCGGTGGGCATGGCGACCAATATCCCGCCCCACAATCTGGGCGAGGTGATCGATGCCTGTCAGGCGCTGATCCGGCAGCCCGATCTGAGTTCGGAGGAACTGATCGAATTCATCCCAGCCCCCGATTTTCCGACGGGTGCGCTGATCTTGGGGCGATCGGGCGCGCGCAAGGCCTATCTGGAGGGGCGCGGTTCGGTCATCATCCGGGCAAAGACCCATATCGAAGAAATCCGCAAGGATCGCTTTGCGATCATCATCGACGAAATTCCCTATCAGGTGAACAAGGCCTCGATGATCGAGCGCATCGCCGATCTGGTGCGCGAGAAAAAGCTCGAAGGCATTTCCGGCGTGGCCGATGAAAGCGACCGCATCGGCGTGCGGGTGGTGATCGAGTTGAAACGCGATGCCACGCCCGAGGTGGTGCTGAACCAGCTGTTCCGCTTTACCCAGATGCAGACCAGCTTTGGCTGCAACATGCTGGCGCTGAATGGCGGCAAGCCCGAACAATTGACGCTGCGCGGTTTTCTGACCGCGTTTCTGGATTTCCGCGAGGAGGTGGTGGCGCGGCGCACCGCCTTTGAGTTGCGCAAGGCGCGCGACCGGGCGCATGTGCTGTGCGGTCTGGCGGTCGCGGTCAGCAATGTCGATGAGGTGGTGCGCACCATCCGCGCCTCAAACGATGCGGCCGAGGCGCGCGAAAAGCTGATGGAACGCCGTTGGCCCGCAGCCGAAATCTTGCCCTTCATCAAGCTGATCGACGACCCGACCCATACCGCAAATGCCGATGGCACCTATAACCTGTCCGAGGTGCAGGCGCGTGCGATCCTCGATTTGCGCCTGCAACGCCTGACGCAACTGGGCGTCAAGGAAGTGACCGACGAGCTGGAAGAGCTGGCGGGCAAGATCAAGGATTATCTGGCCATTCTGGCCAGCCGTGAGCGCATCCTTGCGATCATTTCCGCCGAGCTGGCCGAAGTGCGCGAAAAATTCGCCGTCCCCCGCCGCACCGAGATCACCGACTGGTCCGGCGACATGGAAGACGAAGACCTGATCGAACGCGAGGATATGGTCGTCACCATCACCCAGGGCGGTTACATCAAGCGCACGCCCCTGGTCGAATTCCGTGCCCAGAAACGCGGCGGCAAGGGCCTGTCGGGTGGCGCGCTGAAAGAGGATGACGTCGTCACAGCGCTGTTCGTGGCCAACACCCACACACCGCTGTTGGTCTTTACCACCAGCGGCATGGTCTACAAGCTCAAGACATGGCGTCTTCCGCAAGGGTCGCGCGCCTCGCGCGGCAAGGCCATCGTCAATATCTTGCCGATCGAGCCGGGAACCGGCATCGCCGCCGTCATGCCGGTGGACCGCGACGAGGCGCATTGGGATGAATTGCAGATCGTTTTCGCCACCTCCGAGGGCGAGGTGCGGCGCAACGCGCTGTCGGATTTCACCAATGTCATGCGCAACGGCAAGATCGCCATGAAGCTGCCCGAAGATGGATCGGTCAGCCTTGTGAATGCGCGCATCTGTTCGGAAAGCGATGATGTGATGCTGGTTACGGCCTTGGGCCGCGCGATCCGGTTTCCCACCACCGATGTGCGCGTCTTCAAGGGCCGTGATTCGACCGGCGTACGCGGCATCAGGCTGGCCAGCGGTGACCGCGTTGTGTCGATGGCCATCATCCGCCATTTCGACGCCGAGGCAACAGAACGCGCCGCCTATCTCAAGCAGCGCCGCCTGATGGCGGGCGCCCCCGAGGAAGAGATCGAGGCCGACGAAGATGAAGACGCCGTGGCGGCAGGCCAGCTTTCGCCAGACCGCTACGCCGAACTGTCGGCGGCCGAGGATCTGATCTTGACCATCACCGCCAGCGGGTCGGGCAAGCTGTCGTCCAGCCACGACTACCCGGTGCGCGGGCGCGGCGGCCAAGGTGTGATGGCGATGGACAAGGCGATGCGCGGTGGCGCGCTGGTGGCAAGCTTCCCGGTCGAGATCAGCGATCAGATCATGCTGGCCACATCGACCGGGCAATCGATCCGCGTGCCGGTCGATGGCATCAGCTTCCGCTCGCGCAGCGCCGGCGGCGTCAAGGTCTTGACCACCGCCCGCGGCGAAGAGGTTGTGAGCGTGGCCTGGATTGCCGATCAGGGCGACGACGACACAGACGACATCGCCGCCGATCCCCGCCCCCCCGGCACACAGGGCTGATAGCCCCCTTGGCAACCCACAGCACAGGCCCCGGATCCGCAACATGACCGACAAGACGCTTCACATCATCGGCGGTGGCATGGCCGGATCCGAGGCCGCGTGGCAGGCGGCCGAGGCAGGCGTTGACGTCATCTTGCACGAAATGCGCCCCGCGGTCGGCACCTTTGCCCATCGAACCGGGTCGCTGGCGGAGATGGTGTGTTCCAATTCCTTTCGCTCGGATGACCACGAACAAAACGCCGTGGGGCTTTTGCATTGGGAAATGCGCGCGGCCGGTTCGCTGATCATGGAGATGGCCCATGCGCACCGCCTTCCGGCTGGTGGCGCACTGGCCGTCGACCGCGACCCCTTTGCCGAATCCGTGACCGCCAAGCTGCGCGCCCATCCCAGGATCACCATCATGCCCGGCGAGATTACCGCCCTGCCCGATGGCCCGGCGATCATCGCGACCGGCCCGCTGACCTCGGGCGCATTGGCCCAAGCCATCGCGGCGGAAACCGGACAGGACAGCCTGGCTTTTTTCGACGCCATCGCCCCCATCGTCTATGCCGACACCATCGACATGTCGGTCGCATGGGAACAATCACGCTACGACAAGGGCGAGACGCCTGAAGAACAGCGCGCCTATATCAATTGCCCCATGACGCGCGACGAATATGACGCCTTCATCGATGCGCTTCTGGCCGCCGACAAGACCGAGTTCCACGAAGGCGAAACGGCAGGCTACTTTGACGGCTGCCTGCCCATCGAGGTGATGGCCGAACGCGGGCGCGAAACACTGCGCTTTGGCCCGATGAAGCCCGTGGGCCTGACCAATCCGCATGACCCGACCGTCAAGCCATGGGCGGTGGTGCAGCTCCGCCGCGACAACGCGCTGGGCACGCTCTACAACATCGTGGGCTTTCAGACCAAGATGAAGTATGGTGCGCAAACAACTGTTTTCAAGATGATTCCCGGCCTTCAGGATGCATCCTTTGCGCGTCTTGGCGGAATTCATCGCAACACTTTCATCAATTCCCCCACGCTTCTGGATGGTCAGATGCGCCTGCGGTCGCGCCCGAATATCCGCTTTGCCGGTCAGATCACCGGGGTCGAGGGCTATGTGGAATCGGCGGCCATGGGATTGCTGGCCGGGCGTCTGGCAGCGGCGGAATTGCACGGCGCAACGCTGGCCCCGGTGCCGCAAGACACCGCCGTGGGCGCGCTGGTTCATCACATCACCGGTGGGGCCGAGGCGAAAAGCTTTCAGCCGATGAACGTGAATTTCGGCCTGTTTCCCCCCGTCGAGGGGCTGAAAGCGGGCCGGCGCGGCCGCAAGGACCGCTACAAGGCCTATACCGACCGCGCCAAGGCCGCCTGGTTGACCTGGCTTGGCGCTGTGCGCGCGGATGCGGCGTGATCACAGGCCCGCGGATGGGTTTTCGCACCCGCTTTGCCCCCTCGCCCACCGGACCGCTGCATCTGGGCCATGCCTATTCGGCGATCCTTGCCCATGACAGCGCCCGCGCTGCGGGGGGGGCGTTCTTGCTGCGGATAGACGACATCGACCAAAGCCGCGCCCGCCCCATCTGGGAAAAACAGATCCACGATGATCTGGCATGGCTGGGCCTGACTTGGGACGGCCCGCCACGGCGCCAATCCGATCATCTGGCCGATTATCGCGCGACGCTTGACGGGCTGGCGGCACGCGGGCTGACCTATCCCTGCCGCTGCACCCGGCGCGACATCCGCGAGGCGGCTTCGGCCCCGCAAGAGGGCCCTGCCCCGGTTGGCCCGGATGGCCTGGTCTATCCCGGCACCTGCCGGGCGCGCCCCATGACCGCGGCACAGGGCACCGACGCCATTCGCCTGAACATGCAGGCCGCCCTTGCGGCCCTGCCCGATCTGCCCGCCTTTACCGAAACCGGCCCGGACCATCCCGGCCAGCACCCGATCGATCCGGCCCGAATGACAGACGCCGTGGGCGATGTGGTTCTGGCGCGCCCCGGCATGGGCGCATCCTATCATCTGTCGGTCGTGGTGGATGACGCGGCGCAGGCGATCAGCCATGTGATCCGCGGGGCGGACCTGTTCGAGGCGACGGCGATCCATGTGGTGCTGCAACGGCTTCTGGGGTTGCCCAGCCCGATCTATCACCACCATCGCCTGATCCGCGACGCGGCGGGCACGCGGTTGGCCAAGCGTGACGATGCCCGGGCCATCGCGACCTACCGGGCAGAGGGCGCCACGCCGCAAGATATCCGGCGCATGGTGGGGCTGTGATCGGGTTGATCCCTTGCCCGAAGGCCCAAGCCGCCGTCCTTATTCGGGCGCCATCAACTCCACCTCGACCCCGTCGCGGAGCGCCGTGTAAAAGCAGACCCGCCGATTGGTATGGCACGCAGGCCCCGTCTGATGCACCAGCGCCAACAGACAATCGCGGTCGCAATCAAGGCGCAACTCCACCAATTCCTGCACATGGCCCGAGCTTTCGCCCTTGACCCAGAATGCCTGACGCGAGCGCGACCAATAGGTCACACGGCCGGTTTCCAATGTGCGCACCACCGCGTCACGGCTCATCCAGGCCATCATCAAAACCTCACCCGTGGCCGCATCTTGCGCGATGCAGGGGATGAGGCCGTTGGCATCGTAAACAAGTGTCGCAGGATCGAAGACAGCCATGACCAGGCCCTTTGCAAAGCGGGGGTTCGCCGCTAGCTATACGATCAGGATACGGAAGGCGGAACCCATGTCGGCTGAGAACGACCTGATCAATCTCTATTCGCAGCGCATCCTGGCCCTGGCTGCCGATATAGCGCATCACGGGCGGCTTGATGGCCCTCAGGCAACGGTGCGCAAGCGTGCGCCCTTGTGCGGGTCGATGGTGACGGTGGATCTGGACATGGCGGATGGCCGCGTTGCCCGCTTTGCACAAGACGTAAAGGCCTGTGCGCTGGGTCAGGCAGCGGCAAGCCTGATGGGCGCCGACATCATCGGCCGCACCCGCGCCGAATTGACGCTTGCCCGCGACCAGCTTCGCGCGATGCTGACCCAAGACGGCGACCCACCCGGCGCGCCCTTTCAGGGCTATGAGGTGCTGACGCCCGCGCGCGCCTATCGCAATCGCCACGCTTCGATCCTTTTGTCGCTCGAGGCGACGGTCGAAGCGGCCGAAGCCGCCGAGCGCGCCCAGAGCGCCTGATCCCCACCCCGCGCAGGGCACAAAAAACGCAGCCCCTCGGGCACGAGGGCGGCGTCAGTCAGCGCATCTTGCAGCACACCCACCCCAAAAGGCGCCGGGACCCATGTGGGTACGCCGCATCAGCGAACAGATGCCGCACCATGGGGGCTGCCAGACCGCAGGCAGGGATCGGATATCACAAAAGCCCGGGCAGATAGAGCAACCCATAGGTAAACACCGCCAAAGCCAGCACGGCGACCGCATCCGCCAGGAACGTGTCGCGCGACTGGATAAGAATTTCGGCAATCCGGGTCATCTTCAGGCCTCCCTCTGGAATGAAGTTGCCTTTTTGTTCTCATTTTTCCTTAAGCCTGTAAAGAACTTTTTAAGAACATATGTGAACAAACCCGGTCAGCCGACCGAAATCAGGCGGATCGCCTTTTCCTGTTCCAACAACCACAACAAAACGCGGGCGGATTGCCCCTGTGGTCCGATGAGCCCCGGATCGCGCACCAACAATGTGCGCGCAGCCGATTGCGCCAAGGCCATCAGCGCGGTCTGCCCCTCCAGATTGGCGATGCGAAACTGCGGCAGCCCCGATTGCGCGGTGCCGATCAGATCCCCGGCCCCCCGTATTGCCAGATCCTGTTCGGCGATAAGGAAACCGTCTTCGCTATCGCGCAGCACCATCAGGCGGCGCTTGGCGGTCTCGCCCAAGGGCGGACGATACATCAAAAGACAGGTCGATGCCGCAAGCCCCCGCCCGACCCGGCCGCGCAGCTGGTGCAATTGTGCCAGACCAAAGATCTCGGCCTGTTCGATCACCATGATCGAGGCGTTGGGCACATCCACACCGACCTCGATCACGGTCGTTGCCACCAGAACGCGGGTTTTTCCTGCGGCGAAATCCGCCATCGCTGCGGTTTTCTGATCGGGGGCCAGCTGGCCATGCACCAACCCCACGACACCATCCCCCAAGGCGGCGCGCAGCATCTTGAACCGTTCTTCGGCGGCGGTGGCGTCGAAATTCTCGCTTTCTTCGACCAGCGGACAGACCCAATAGGCCTGTCGCCCCTCGGTCACGGCGCGGCGCAGATGATCAACCACTTCGTCCATGCGCGCGGTTGACACCAGCGCCGTCGCCACGGCGGTGCGGCCGGGCGGTTTTTCATCCAGCACGCTCACATCCATATCGCCATATTGCGCAAGGCTGAGCGTGCGGGGGATAGGTGTGGCGGTCATCACCAGCACATCCGCGCCCCGCCCCTTTTCGCCCAGCAAGATACGCTGGCGCACGCCGAAGCGATGCTGTTCGTCGATGATGGCCAGCCGCAGATCGGCGAATTCGACATCCTCGACAAAGACCGCGTGCGTGCCCACAAGAATCTGGATGTCGCCCCGCTTGAGCGCGGCAAGCTTGGCGCGCCGTTCGGTGCCCTTGTCCTGACCGCTCAGCATCTCGATGACCACGCCCGCCGCTTCGGCCAAGGGCCTGAGATTGGCGTAATGCTGCCCGGCCAGAATCGTGGTGGGGGCCATCATCACGCCCTGCCCGCCCGCCTCGACCGCGACCATGAGCGCCATCAGCGCCACCAGCGTCTTGCCGGCGCCCACATCGCCTTGCAAGAGCCGGTTCATGCGCTCGGGCGCGGCCATGTCGGCGGCGATGGCATCCATCGCGCGCATCTGGGCGCCTGTTGGCCGAAAGGGCAAAGTGTCGAGCACCTTTTGCCGCAATCGCCCATGGCCTTGCGTCACGCGCCCCTTGCCCCGGCGGTTGGAGGCCCGCGCCAAGGCCAGGGTCAGCTGATGGGCAAACAGCTCGTCAAAGGCCAGCCGTTCACGCGCAGGGGCCGCCGCCGACAGATCGCCGGGGGTGCGCGGGCCATGCGCCATGGCGATGGCGTCATGCCACGCAGGCCAGCCTTTCTGATCCAGGAGCGGCAGATCGATCCATTCGCCCAAGATCGGCACCTGCCCCAAGGCCGAGGCAACCGCGCGACGCAGCCCTTTTTGCGTCAGCCCCGCGGCCAGCGGATAGACAGGCTCAAAGGCCGGGATCGACGCCGCGTCGTCGCGGGAAAGGATATGATCGGGATGGGGCATCTGGGCCACCCCATCGAACAGTTCCACCTTGCCCGACACGATCCGGCGCGCCCCGCTGGGCAAAAGCCGCGACAGGTAATCGGATTTGCCGTGAAAAAACACCAGTTGAAAGCTGGTCTTGGCATCCTCCACCTCGATCCGGTAGGGACGTCCGCGGCTGGCGGGCGGGCGGTGGCGGCCGATCAGCACCTCGACCGTGGCCATGCCGGGCAAGGCCACATCGCGGATCGACGCGGTGAGCGTGCGATCCACGCCACCTACCGGCAGGGTCAGGATCAGATCCTTGGGCGTCTCAACCCCCAATCCCTTGTATAGCTTGGCCGTTTTCGGCCCAACCCCCTCGAGCGCATCCAGCCCGGCAAACAGTGGCCACAGGTAATCGGGCCGGCCTTTCTGGATCGGGGTTTCAGCCATCGCCCGGACCATTGGCTGCATCGATACCCTTGATCAGCGTCAGCCAGCCGTCTTCGTCGATGATCCGGATCCCAAGCTCGGCAGCCTTGGCCGCCTTGGATCCGGCGCCGGGGCCCGCGATCAGCAGATCGGTCTTGGCCGATACGCTGCCCGCCACCTTGGCCCCCAAGCTTTCGGCGCGCGCCTTGGCCTCGGCGCGGGTCATCTTTTCCAATGTGCCGGTGAACACCACCGTCAGACCCACGACCGGGCTGCCGCTGCTGGCGCGCGCGGGCGGGGCCTGAACATCAAGATGGGCGATCAACCGGTCGATGGAGGCGCGTTCAGCCACTTGGCTGAGCGTGCTGGTCAGCGCCAGCGCCACCGCTTCGCCGATGCCATCGATACCCGTGATTTCAGCCCAGGCGGGGCTTTGAGGCAACAGGGGCTTGCGCGCGCGGGCATCGGGGGCATGCGCCGCGGGCTCAAGGCTTGCCCGCTCGACACAGTCGATGAACGCGCGCCAGCTTGTGAAATGGCGGGCAAGATCATTGGCCGCCACCTCACCCACATGGCGGATGCCCAGCGCAAAGATCACCCGGCCCAGCCCGATCCGGCGGCGGTCATCGATGGCATCGAACAGATTCTGTGCCGATTTCTCACCCCAGCCTTCACGGTTCCTGAGCTGCTGCAAGCCAGAGCCGAATTTCGCCCTGAGCTCAAAGATATCCGCCGGTTCCTTGATCCAGCCATCGGTATAGAAGGCCTCGACCTGCCTGGCGCCCAGCCCTTCGATGTCGAACGCCGCGCGGCTGACGAAATGCTTGAGCTTTTCGACCGCCTGCGCCGGGCAGATCAGCCCGCCGGTGCAGCGGCGCACCGCGTCGCCCTCTTCGCGCAGCGCCTCCGATCCGCATTCGGGGCAATGGGTGGGAAACACGAAGGGTTGCGCATCTGCCGGGCGTCGGGACAGATCGACATCGGCGATCTTGGGGATCACATCGCCCGCCCGATAGACCTGTACCCAATCGCCCACGCGGATGTCCTTGCCATCGCGGATCGGGCCGCCACGCGCATCGCGGCCGGCGATGTAATCCTCGTTGTGCAAGGTGGCATTCGACACCACCACCCCGCCCACCGTGACAGGGGCCAGTCGCGCAACCGGCGACAGCGCGCCGGTGCGGCCCACCTGAATGTCGATCGCCTCGAGCCGGGTCCAGGCCAGTTGGGCGGGAAACTTATGCGCAATCGCCCAACGCGGCGTGGTCGACCGCAAGCCAAGCCGGGCTTGCAGCGCCAGATCGTCGATCTTGTAGACCACCCCGTCGACATCATAGCCCAGCATGGCGCGCTGGTCTTCGATCAGTGCGTAATGGGCCAGCATCGCCTCAAGCGTGTCGCAACGGCGCATCCACGGGTTGGTGGGAAATCCCATCGCGGCCAGACGCGCGATGGCATCAGACTGTGTGCTGGCCAGCGGCGCAGAGAGTTGACCCCAACCATAGGCAAAGAATTTCAACGGTCGCGCGCGGGTGATCTCGGCATCGAGTTGACGCAGCGATCCGGCGGCGGCGTTGCGCGGATTGGCAAAGATCTTGCCACCGCTGGCCGATTGGCGTGCATTGAGCGCCGCGAAATCCGCATGGCTCATGTAGACCTCACCGCGCACCTCCAGCACGGCGGGGGCGCCCGCGATGCGCTGGGGAATTTGCGCAATGGTGCGGGCATTGGCGGTGACATTCTCGCCCGTTTCGCCATCGCCACGGGTGGCCGCGCTGATCAATCGACCCTCCTCGTAGCGCAGCGACAGCGAAAGCCCATCGATCTTGGGCTCGGCCGTCAGCGACAGCGGCGCATCGGTGGCCAAACCCAGATAGCGCCGGATCGCGGTGACGAAATCGGCCACATCGGCCGCGTCAAAGGCATTGGCCAGCGACAACATGCGCTCGGCATGGGTGATCTTGGAAAAACCTTCGGCCGGTTCGGCGCCGATTTGGGCGGTGGGGCTGTCAGGCTTGACCAGATGGGGAAAGCGGGCCTCGAGCGCCAGCAATTCCCGCTTGAGCGCGTCATAGGCCGCATCCGTGATGTCGGGGGCGTCATCTTGAAAATACGCGCGATTGGCCGCCGCGATGCGCGCGGCAAGATCATCCAGACGTCGGGCCGCGGCGCGCTCATCAAGCCCGGATAGCGCATCGCCCGCCCCTGTGGTCGCATCCCCGGACATTCCCGCCCCCTGCTTTCACGTCTATGACGGTTTAGGGGGTGCGCGGCGCGATTTCCAGACCGCGCGCGCCTTTGGGTCGCGGTGGCGGTCAGCCGTTCATCACCATTGCGACATTGCCACGCCCCGACATGGGATCGCGCAACACATAGCCCCGCCCCCAGACGGTTTCGATGTAATTGGCGCCCCCCGTGGCCACCGACAGTTTCTTGCGCAGCTTGCAGATGAAAACATCGATGATCTTGAGTTCCGGTTCATCCATGCCGCCATAAAGATGATTGAGGAACATTTCCTTGGTCAGGGTCGTGCCCTTGCGCAGGCTGAGCAGCTCCAGCATCTGATATTCCTTGCCGGTCAGATGCACGGTCTGACCATCGGCCTCGACCGTCTTGGCATCAAGGTTGACCGCGATCTTGCCGGTATGGATGACCGACTGGGCGTGGCCCTTGGACCGGCGGATGATGGCGTGGATGCGCGCGACCAGTTCCTCGCGGTGAAAGGGCTTGGTCAGATAATCATCCGCGCCAAAGCCGAACCCCTTGAGCTTGCTGTCGGCATCATCGATGCCCGACAAGATCAAGATCGGCGTATCGACCCGCGCGGTGCGCAATTGGCGCAGCACGTCATGTCCATGGATGTCTGGCAGGTTCAGGTCCAGCAAGATGATGTCGTAGTCATAGAGCTTGGCGAGGTCTATTCCCTCCTCCCCCAGATCCGTCGAATAGACGTTCAGGTTGGCATGTTTCAGCATCATCTCGATGCTGCGCGATGTGGTGGGGTCGTCTTCGACAAGCAAGACACGCATCAGGCCGCTCCAAATCTCTTTGTTGTTCGCCAAGATTCGCGGCTAATGGTTAATTTGTCGTTACTCAAGATGATGATTTACATCTTAAGTGCATTTCCGATAGCGCTGAAGAGTGGTCGCGCGCAATGCGGCAACCCCGTGACGCGCCACCGCGTCGCGCCAGCTGTCCAGCTCCTCTTCGGACAATCCCCATGTTGTCATGGCTTCGGCCGTGGTGATCAGGCCGGCATCGACCGCATGCACCACGGCCGCTTTGCGGCTGGCGACCCAGCGTTGGGTCCCCGCCGCCGGAAGATCGGCGCGCGTCATCGCACGGCCATCGGGCAATCTGATCGATTTTGGTCCAAGAATTCGTCGGATATACATCGGCGGCCACATCCCCTGTCGTCTGTGTTGGATGAGCTTGCGCAGGATTTGCTTAACCAGGCGTAAGCGTCGCGGTTGAGCTTTCGCAGGATTTTCCTATATTGCCGATTACTGCGCGTGCTTCTTGCCCTTGTCACAGGATCGGCCCATGGCGCTTGACCAGCCCGGGATGCTCAACTCGCTTGGCCTGCCCAAGCCGCCTTCAAGAACCCGCGTGGTTGTGGCCATGTCGGGCGGCGTTGATTCTTCGGTCGTGGCCGCGGTTCTGGCGGATGAAGGCTATGAAGTGGTGGGCGTCACGCTGCAGCTTTATGATCATGGCGCGGCGCTGGCGAAAAAGGGCGCCTGTTGTGCCGGGCGCGACATTCATGATGCGCGCCGCGTGGCCGAAACCATGGGGTTTCCGCATTATGTTCTGGATTACGAGAACACATTTCGCGCCGCGGTGATCGACGAGTTTGCCGACAGCTATCTGGCAGGTGCCACCCCCGTTCCCTGCATCCGCTGCAACGAGCGGGTCAAGTTCAAGGATCTTCTGGAGACCGCGCGCGATCTGGATGCCGATTGCATGGCGACGGGCCATTACATCCAGCGCAAGATGGGCCCTCAGGGCGCCGAGCTGCATTGCGCGGCGGATGCCGCCCGCGATCAATCCTATTTTCTGTTCTCGACCACGCAGGCACAGCTTGATTTCTTGCGCTTTCCCCTGGGGCATCTGACATCCAAGGCACAGACCCGCGCGCTTGCCGCCAAATACGGCCTCAGCGTGGCCGACAAGCCCGACAGCCAAGATATCTGCTTTGTGCCAAACGGCGATTATGCCGCCGTCATCGAGAAACTGCGCCCCGGCGCGGCGGATCCGGGGGCCATCGTGGACATGAGCGGCACGGTGCTGGGCGAACATCGCGGGGTGATCCACTACACGATCGGCCAGCGGCGGGGCTTGGGCATCGGCGGGCTGGCCGATCCGCTCTATGTGGTCAAACTTGACCCCGTGTCGCGGCAGGTGATCGTCGGTCCGAAAGACATGTTGTCAACCCGCACGGTGCCGCTGCGAGAGATCAACTGGCTGGGCGACATGCCTCTGACATCGCGCGCCGAATGGGAGGTGGAGGTCAAGATCCGATCCACCCGCCCGCCGCGCCCGGCCACGATCACGCCCTTGTCCGACACCGAAGCGCTGGTCACGCTGGTCACCGCCGAAGACGGCGTAAGCCCCGGCCAAGCCTGTGTTTTCTACGCGCCCGACGGAAGCCGGGTCTTGGGCGGCGGCTGGATCCACAAGGGTTGAACGCCCAAGCCATCCGAAAACGCCGCCCCCTTGGGTGCAGCCATCCAGACATTCATAGGGAAGGAAGTGGCGCGGTTGACGGGGCTCGAACCCGCGACCCCCGGCGTGACAGGCCGGTA
>NZ_CALAHQ010000092.1 GCF_937892565.1 uncultured Roseicyclus sp.
ATCTGCGCCGACGGCACGCCCGAAGCGGCCAAACGGCTGGAGCGTGTCCTCTGGAACGACCCGGCCAGCGGCGTCTGGCGCCATGCCGATGCAGGCTATGAGATCGCGCTGGATTGCGCTCGCGAACACAGTCTGTACCTGCCGCGTATCCTGGGTTGAGCAATAGTTCCCGCATACACCACGAAAACACCGGATCCTTGGGATCCGCATGCTGCCTTAGGACTTTTTCCTGCCTGATGAACTCAAGACTGCTCAAGCCGCCTTCGGCAAACACTACAAGAATGGCCTGCTGGCACGAAACTCCAAGCAGTCCGACCTCGCTGACTTATGCTTCAGCCGGCGGTGTGCGACCTTGGGCGAAATAACAACAATCAAGGCATGGACTATCCAGAACTGACGCTTCAGCCATTTGCGCCACAGAATAAGGTCCATTTACAGATGCCGCGACCTCAAGACCAAAATCAAGCCGACTTCCCAAGACATTCGACTTTAGGCACGGCGATTTGATTTTCGACAAATGTGATGCTCCGAACGCCCTCGGGGAAATTCGGCCAACGCGAAAGGTGTTGATCTTGAAGAATATCGTGGTGATCGGCGCCGGTCAGGCGGGCGCGGCCTGTGTGGCCCGGCTGCGGGCCGAAGGCTTTGCCGGTCCGATAACCCTGATCGGCGCGGAACCCGTGCCGCCCTATCAGCGCCCGCCCTTGTCCAAGGCCTATCTCTTGGGCGAGATGGGCCTTGAGCGGCTGTTGCTGCGCCCCGAAAGCTATTACCGCGACGCGGGCATCACCTTGATGCTGGGCTGCCCGGTTGATGCGATCGACCGGGCATCGCGGCAGGTGATCGTCGGCGGCCAGACCATCCCCTATGACGCGCTGGTGCTGACGACAGGGTCGGTACCGCGCCGTCTGCCTGCGGCGATCGGGGGCGATCTGGACGGCGTGCATGTGGTGCGCGGCTTGGCCGATGTCGATGCCATGGCGCCGGGCCTGCAGCCGGGGCGGCGCGCGCTGATCGTGGGGGGCGGCTACATCGGGCTTGAGGCCGCGGCCGTCGCGCGCAAGCGCGGCATGGAGGTGACGCTGATCGAAATGGCCCCGCGTATCCTGCAACGTGTCGCCGCACCCGAGACCTCGGATTATTTCCGCACGCTGCACCGCGCCCATGGGGTTGACCTCCGCGAAGGTGTCGGGCTGACCCGGCTGTTGGGCGCGGGGCATGTGACCGGCGCGGTCTTGTCGGACGGAACGGAGCCGTCTTGCGACATGGTGATCGCGGGCATCGGCATTGCCCCGGCCACCGCGCTGGCCGAAACGGCGGGGTTGGAGATCGAGAACGGCATCAAGACCGATGAACATGGCCGCACCAGCGACCCCGCGATCTGGGCTGCGGGCGATTGCGCGAGTTTTCCCCATCAAGGCGGGCGCATCCGACTGGAATCGGTGCAAAACGCCATCGATCAGGCCGAGACGGTGGCGCAGAACATTCTCGGCGCGGGGATGCCCTATCGGCCCCAGCCGTGGTTCTGGTCGGATCAATACGACGTCAAGCTGCAGATCGCGGGGCTGAACACGGGCTATGACCGAGTGGTGGTGCGCGATGGTGGGCCTCAGCGGTCGCATTGGTATTATGCGGATGACAGGCTTTTGGCAGTCGATGCGATGAACGATCCGCGCGGCTACATGATCGGCAAGCGCCTGATCGCCGCAGGCGTTTCGCCCGATCCGGCGGTTGTGGCTGATCCGGGCCAAGACCTCAAATCACTGTTGCAGGGCTCGGTGTTTGATCCCAAGGTTTGATGGTGTGATCCTTTCGCAGGAATGGAAGGAAGCACTATGGGACAAGTTCGTCACGGCTGCGCCACGACCACGCACGCCATCAGAGCAGCAATACAGCGATCGCAAGCTTCGGCCGCGGAGCTAAGCCGTGAGCTCGCATCAATCCGAAGACGGTCGCAGATTTATCTTGCTTCTTGATTTTCATTTCTCATTTTTTGAGAACGAAGCTCGCAAAATGGAACGATTCCATCAACATGCATCTGGACCGCCGCATCACTATACTTGTCCGTCGTCGAATGATCTGGAACAGGCAGCGTGATATTGGCCTGAAGGGTTGTGGTTTTCCTGAGCGAGGCCGCACCTCAGCGTCTTGAAGGCCGCAGGTTGGCGAACCGATGGCGCGCAACTCACCACCGATCACCGCAACGGGCAGCCTTGGGGCAGGTCACGCAATTTCTTTGCCTGACAACGGGCCGCAAACGCAGGCCATGCGCTCACAAGACACGCCTCCGCCATCACGCGGGGGCCTTAGCTTCTGGGCCGATCAGCCGGGTGTCGCGCACCCCCGGGCCCGCTCTCAATGCGCCAGCAGCTGGCTCAGAAACTCGGCCGCGCGCGCGGTGCGGGGGGCGCCGAAAAACGCCTCGGGGGGGGCGGTTTCGACGATCTCGCCCTTGTCCATGAAGACCACGCGATCGGCAACGCGGCGGGCAAAGCCCATCTCGTGGGTCACCACGATCATCGTCATGCCATCGCGCGCGAGCCCCTCCATCACCTCGAGCACGCCCGCGATCATCTCGGGATCGAGCGCCGAGGTGGGCTCGTCAAAGAGCATGAGCTTGGGCTGCATGCAAAGCGCGCGGGCAATGGCCACGCGCTGTTGCTGCCCGCCTGAAAGCTGGGCGGGATATTTGGCCGCCTGCTCGGCAATACGCACCTTTTCAAGGTAGCTCATGGCCAACTCGCGCGCCTCGGCCGGCGCCATGCCGCGATTGCGCACCGGGCCAAGCGTGAGATTGTCGAGCACGCTCATATGGGCAAAGAGGTTGAAGCTTTGAAACACCATGCCCACCTCGCGGCGGATCTTCTCGATGCCCTTCATGCCCGGGCGCACCTCTTGCCCATCCACGCGGATGCTGCCCTTCTGATGCTCTTCAAGCTGGTTGATGCAGCGGATCAGCGTGGATTTACCCGAGCCCGACGGCCCGCAAATCACCACCTTTTCGCCGCGCATCACGGACAGGTTGATATCCCATAGCGCGGAGAACTCTCCGAACCATTTGCAAAGACCGGTAATTTCGACAAGCGGCGTTTCGGACATCATGTCTCCTGGCGCGCGGATCGGCCCGCGCGGCGTTCGAGCCGGGCAAAGATGAAGGCAAAGAGGTAGCAGAGCGCAAAATACATCCCGCCCACGAGAATCCAGGTTTCGAAAACCTTGGTGGTGCTGGCGGCCACTTCGGTGGCCAGAAAGGTGAGCTCCTGCACCGAAATGAGCGAGATGATGGCGCTGTCCTTGATCAGCGTGATGAACTGGCCCGCAAGCGGCGGCAAGATCTTGCGCAGCGCCTGGGGGAAGATGATGTCGCGTAGCAGGCTGGTTGGCGAAAGACCGATGGCGCGCCCAGCCTCCCACTGCCCCTTCGGGACCGACTGGATGCCCGCGCGCACGATCTCGGTGATGTAGGCCGCCTCGAAGAGCGCAAGGCAGATGAGCCCCGAGAGAAAGTTGGTAAACAGCGCCGGATCGCCAAAGGCGATGCGAAAGGCGGTGTTATCCACCCAGGGGCTTTTGGTGTTGATCGTTTCCAGCCCGATCGCCGGGAAGATCTGGCTCGCGATGAAGAAGTAGAAGATGAAGATGAAGACGAGCGGCGGGATGTTTCGGATCAGCTCGACATAGGTGCGACTGATGATGCGAAGCGCCAGTGAATCGCAGGTCCGCCACCAGCCCATCACCAGCCCGATCAGCGCGGCAAGGATGGTCCCCCAGAAGGCTAGCCTGATGGTGGTGAGGAGCCCCTGAAGCAGCAGGTTGGCCACCCATTGGCCCCTCTCTTCATCAAACCGCGCGACAAAGCCGAAAACGCGCGGCCAGTTCCAGTCATAAACAAGAACCGCGTTCACCCGCCAGACCACCAGCCCGATGCCCAGCGCGACAAGGCCGAACAAGAGCCAGTCAAGCGCCGTCAGGCGGCGCTTGGGCAGAGGGGGTGGAGGGGGGCGCGAATCCATGTCGGTGGGTGCGGGGCAGCGCGCGGCTGCCCCGCCCTTTCCTGCTTATTGTTCCAGCGCGACCTGATCGATCCAGGCAGACTGGCCCTTGAACCAGTATTCATGCCGCTCGGCGAGCCAGCCATTCGACCGGTTCACGAGAATCCAGTTGGAAAAGAAGTTCAGCGCGTCTGCGTCGCCCTTGCGCAGGGCAAAGCCCTCATTGCCGGTCGAAAGCGGGGTGCCGCCAAAGGCCACCTCGATCTTGCCCGAGTTGGCCTCGGCCCAGAAGGCGGGCTTGGGCGCGCTTGAAATCACGCCATGGGCATTGCCATTGAGCACTTCCTGAAAGGCCTGGGCGTCATCGTCGAACTGCAAGATATTGGCCTTGGGGAAGGTTTTTTCGAGAATGGTGCAGCCCACAACGCCGCGCCGGCAGGTCAGGTTCACATCGGAGCTGTTGAGGCTTTCGATCGTGGCACCTGCGGCCAGTTCGAGATTGGTGGCCATCATCTGGCCCGAATTGGCATAGGGCGCGGTGAAGTTGACGGTGAGGTTGCGCTGGGGCGTGATCGACATGCCGCCGATGATCACGTCGAACTTCTCGGCCAGCAGCGCCGGAATGATGCCGCTCCAGGCGGTTGGCACGAACTCGATCTCAACGCCCATGTCCTCGGCAAGCTTGGTGGCCACATCAATCTCGAAGCCGATCAGGTTGCCCTCCTTGTCACGCATCGCCCAAGGCACGAAGGTGGACATGCCCACCATCAGCTTGCCCCGCTGCTGGATGGTCTCCAGAAGCCCCTCGGCACTGGCCGGGGCCACGGCGGCGGCAAGCCCGCCCACGGCCAAAGCTGCCGCGGCAAGCGCCGTCTTCACTTTCGTCAGAAATGTCATTGCGGGTCTCCTCGGTTGGTGGGGTCAGGTCAGCGCCTGGGTTTGTTCAACCGCCATTCGAAAAGCGTGACCGCGAAAGAGAGCGTGACGGTCAGGCTCAGGTAAATGGCGGCGGTGATGAACCAGATCTCGAAGGCCATGAAGGTGTTGGAAATCAGGTTCAGCGCCTGGGTTGACAGCTCGGCCAGAGCGATCACGCTGACAATGGCCGAATGCTTGATCGTCGAGATCATCAGCCCGGTCAGCGGTGGCAGGATGAGCGGTAGCGCCTGAGGCACGATGATGTAGCGGTAGCTGTCAACGCGCGTCAGACCCACGGCCCGCGCCGCCTCGACCTGTCCACGATCAACGCCCCTGATGCCCCCCCGAATGATCTCGGCGGCAAAGGAGCCCTCGAAAAAGGCAAGGCACAGAACGCCTGCCCAGAATCTGTCGATCCCGATGATCGGGGCGAGAACGAA
Source organism: uncultured Roseicyclus sp. (assembly GCF_937892565.1). Classification (GTDB taxonomy): domain Bacteria; phylum Pseudomonadota; class Alphaproteobacteria; order Rhodobacterales; family Rhodobacteraceae; genus Roseicyclus. Next base: position 5,351 of record NZ_CALAHQ010000092.1, read on the forward strand.
ATAGACCAGGAAGAGCTGCACAAGGAGGGGCGTGTTGCGGATCGCCTCGAGGTAGGTCGTGGCAATGGCCCGCCCCGCAATCGAGCCCGACATCCGCGCCAGAGCCGTTAGAAAGCCGATGAGAATGGCCAGCGCGCCGGCAAGCCCGGCAATCTTGAGCGTCAAGATGAGCCCGCGCACCAGCGGCCCCCAGATCAATTCGCCATCGACCACGCGGTAGAAGAACGGCTCGACCCGATACCATTGCCAGCGATACTCGAGTTGCGCGATGCCCGCCCAGATCAGCCAGCCGATGGCGCCCAGCACCGCGAGCGCCTGCCCGATCTGAAGCATCCGCCGCGCAAAGGCGCCCTTGTTCAGGCCGGCAGGTGGCTTTCTGTCCAAGGAGATCACGGATTGCGCCATGGCGGCCTGAAGAGCCCCTGCATTGAGACTTGACGGGTGGAGTATCGGGGCGCATTCATCATTATGTCAACAACAGATCACCCCCGTATGCTCTTGCGTTATGCTTTTATCTCATACCGCCGCCGTTCCGCGTGCCGTTCCCGGCACCGTTCCGGGCGTAGCCTTCATGCTGCTTTCGCAGTACGATCCGCGCCATGAAGCTGACCTTTCGACAGATCGAGGCGTTTCAGGCTGTTATCGCCACGGGCTCGGTGACAGAGGCTTCAGTCATGCTCGGGGTCTCTCAACCCGCGGTCAGCCGACTTCTGGCAGATCTCGAGGCGCAGGTGGGCTTTGCGCTGTTCCAGCGCGCCGGGCGCAACCTCAACCCCACAACCGAGGCCCGGCTTCTGATCGACACGGTGCGCCGCGCATTCGGCGGGCTTGACCGCATTCGCGAGGCGGCCGAGGCCATCCGCGATTTTCGCCAGACACCCCTCATGCTGGTGACGAGCCCCTCCTTCGCGGTGCGCCTTCTGCCCGATCTGGTGGCAGCCTTTGCCCGGCGCAGGCCAGACGCCACGATTTCGCTCGACGTGCAGACAACCGATGACGCGATTGAGTGGCTGGCACTCGATGCCTACGATTTCGGGTTTTGCTCATCGCCGTCGGCCAACCCGCGGCTCACCCGCCGCCCGATCCTGCTGGGCCAGGCGTACTGCGTGGTACCGGCCGGGCACAGGCTGGCGAGCCGCACCCTGATCGGCCCCGCCGATCTGAACGGTGAAAGCCTGATCGCCTATCGCGCCGATGCCGCCTTTCGTCATGAGCTTGATCGCCTTTTCGAGGCGGCAGGTGCAGAGCCGGTGATCCGCTACGAGGCGCGTACCACCGAGGTCATGATGCGCCTGGTCGAGCGCGGGCTTGGGGTGGCCATTGTCGGCACCGCCCCCGCCCAGGATCATGAAATGCCGGGCTGCCACATCGTGCCCTTCAGCCCCTTCCTGCCCTACACTTTGTACATGCTGCGCTCGGCCCAGCGGGAGATGAGCGCGGTTGCCGCCGATTTTGCCGCTATGATCGACGAGATGTTCGGCCCGGAGACCCCGGCATGAGCCGCCTGCGCCTCACCCTCGATCTTGCGGCTCCGGGCCATCACACGGGCGATCTGCTGCTGCCCTGGTCTGACAATGCAAACCCACTGGGGCGCTACGCCGTGCCTGTCATCACCATTGCGGATGGGGCCGGGCCCACGGTTCTGGTGCTGGGCGGTGTACATGGCGATGAATATGAGGGGCCTGCCGCCATCATGCGCCTTGCGCGCGATTTGCGGGCCGAAGATGTGGCGGGCCGGCTGATCCTGATGCCGGCGGCCAATGGCCCGGCCTTTGGCGCCTCTCTGCGCTGCTCGCCGCTCGATGGCGGCAATCTCAACCGCGCCTTTCCGGGCGATGCCGATGGCACCCCTACGGCGATGATTGCCGATTGGCTGCAACGCCATCTCATCCCGCAATGCGACACGGTGATTGATCTGCATTCAGGTGGCAAGGCTTCGGTCTTTGTGCCCTGCAGCCTGCCGCAAACGGGGATTTCACCCGAGCTTGATGAAGCCAATATGGCCCTTGCCCGCGCGATGGGGCTGGGCGTGATCTGGCGGCTTGGGTCGTACAACGACAACCGCTCGGTCAATGCCGCCTGTGCGCGGGCGGGTGTGGCTTGCGTGGCGGCTGAGCTTGGCGGGGGCGGCGGGGTTGATCCGGACCATGCCGATCTTGCCGAGGATGCGCTGCGCCGGGCGTTGCATCACATAGGCCTTTTGCGCGCAGCACCGCCCTTGCCCGAGGGGGCCAACGAACACATTGTTGAAATCGCCGATCCGGCCGATCACCTGCTCGCCCCCGCCGCGGGCCTTTTTGACAGGCGCTGCCGCGCGGGCGACATGGTGCAGGCGGGCGACCTGGCAGGCTGGCTGCACTTTCCCGAAGAGCCAGGCCGCGCGGCGCTGGAATTGCGCTTTGCACAAGGCGGGATGGTGCTGGCCCATACCGCGCGTGGCCGGGTCAGCCGCGCCGAGATGCTGGCGATGGTGGTGCGCGCGGCGGGCTGAAAGCTCGGGTTCAGATCAGCGCAGAAAGCTGGGTGGCAACATAATCTGCATAGCTCGGCTCAACCCCCAGCACCCATCCAGCCCCCTA
>NZ_CALAHQ010000093.1 GCF_937892565.1 uncultured Roseicyclus sp.
CTGACGGGAATGGCTGACGGGGGCGCTTGACGGGGCAGCCTTGGGGCTTTACCTCGGCCCCCGAGCGCGGGCGTTGTGTAATGGTAAGACCCTTGCCTTCCAAGCAAGAGACGCGGGTTCGATTCCCGCCGCCCGCTCCATGATGTTGCTGTCGGCCTGTGGGCATGTTCAAAAGACCGAGGACGCAACTGATACGGGCAGGCTTTCCTGGTCACATGATTTCAAACCCGGCCGAGCCGTCGCTTGAGCTGCAGATCGTGGGCGATGCAACGCCCGCGCGACTTCGATGGTCGCGCTGATGCCGGGGTGACCACGGGGGGTTGCCCTGTCAGCCTTGGCCGTTGATTGCGGTTGCCCGCGCCAAAATGTCGACGCCTTGGGTTTTCCAGTAATGCAGCAAATCGATGAAGACCCAGTTTTCGGCCAGTTTGTCACCTGACCGGCGATAGATGTCGATTACGCGAAACTCACCCACGCGCCCAGTGGCGGGCATGCCCATGAAGCCACCCGTATGGACGGCGGTGAAATTCGGCCAGCCGAAAAAGCCGCCATAATGCCCCTCGGCCAGACGGGCGACATGGCCTGTGCCGGTGCGGTCGGTAAAGGCGGCGCGAAAGGGGCCGGAATGTTGCTTGGCATAGCGTTCGATGGTGTAGCTGGCACCAATCCCATGCGGCCCCCACCAGATCATGTCGTCATGCCATGTCCGGGCGAGTTCTTCCTCAAGCGGCAGACCAAGCTGCCATGTGCCCAGATCGCTGATCATCGCGTTGATCGCGGCAAGGGTGCGGGTGCCTTCGGCCTCGGGCTGGGGGGCGTCAAGCAGCCCGTCATGGGTGATCGGCCCGGGCTGCACCATAAAGGCCCCGGTCTGCGGGCCAAAGGGGTTCTGGCCCGCCTGCGCCATCAGATGCGGGATGTCGATGTAGAACGCGGTGTCGGCGATCTTGCCATCCACAACGCGGTCAAAACTGCAATAGCGCAGAAACGCCATCTTGCGGGTCGGGCGAATGCCCAGCCATGGCGCATCGAACAGCCCCATGAGGTGGCCCATCGACACGACCCAAGTGCTGGTGAAGCCATCAATCTGATTCAGGCCCGCGAAAAAGATGTCCTCGCGCCGCTGCATCCGGGTGAGCGATGTCTTGAGCGGATCCCAAAAAGCATGCGCCACGGCCCCTGCCCCGCGCAGATCGCCGAAAGGGTGATAGCCGCGCCAGCGATAGTCCTGGCTGACATGGGCGGCGAGGGCATCGGCGCTGGCACCGGCGGGCGCGGCATCGACGGCCGCTTGCATGGCACGCACGATGCGCTTGGCGTCTTGCAGGTTCATCCCTTCACCGCCCCGGCGGTCAGGCCGCTGACAATCTGGCGCTGAAAGAACAAGATCAACACAAACAGCGGGGCCGTGGCCGAAACGACGGCGGCAACGGCGAACATCACATTGCCCTCTTGCTGCACCGATCCAAGGAAGGATGCGATGCGCGGCACCATGGTCTGATTGTCTTGGGTCAGCAGCATCGCGGTCACCGCAAAATCATTGTAGGCAAGCAGAAAGCTGAACAGCCCCGTGGTGATCACACCGGGCCACATCACGGGCATGATCACATGGCGAAACGCCTGAAACCGCGTGCAGCCATCAACCATGGCGCTTTCGTCCAGATCCTTGGGAATGTTCAGGAAAAAGCTGTGCAGCATCCATAGCGTGAAGGGCTGGTTGATCGCCACCAGGACGATGATCGCAGTCGGCAGATGCCCCCAAAGGTTCCATTGGAAAAACGGCATCAGATACCCCGATACAAGCGTGATATGCGGCATGGCCCGAAACACCAGCGCGATCATGAGTATCCAGAACGCATAGCGGAACCCCGAGCGCGCCAGCGCATAGCCGCCCAAAGTGCCCAAGGTCAGCGAGATCACCACCGTGCAGGTGACGACGATCCCCGTGTTCATCACGTTGCGCCAGAACCCGCTTTCGATCCATGCGCCGAAATAGCCCTGCCCGGTGATGGACGCACCGGTTTGCTTGACCGTCAGCGGCCCGGTCAGCGCGTTCATCCAATCGGCGCGCGAAAAGAAATCGCCCTGAACCTTGAACGATCCCCAAAGCGTCCAGATGAAGGGAAAGGCGGCAAGGATCACCCAAAGCGCCACAAGCACCATCGAGATAACGGCCAAGGCGGGCGAGCGGCGCAAGGATGAAGCGGTCATGGCATCACGCCCTTTTGCGATTGAAATCACGCCAGGTGCGCAGCAGCACCGGCGCCAACAAGATGGCCACGCCGATGATCGTCAGCACCGATGTCGCGGCCGCCGACCCGAATTGCTGCGTGTCGCCCCGCAAATCGGAATAGATGATGTAGCTCAGCGATGTGGCGCTGGCCTGTGCCTGAAAGCCGACGATGGGCTCAAAGACGCGAAAGTTGTCCATCAATTGCATCAGCGTCACAAAAACCGCGAGCGGCATCAGATGCGGGATCACCACATAGCGCACCCTTTCCCAGCGGTTCGCACCATCGATCATCGCGGCCTCAAGCGTTTCGCCGGGCACCGTTTGCAGGCCTGCGTAAAACACGATGAAGGCAAAGGGCGCGGAATGCCAAACGCCGTAGACAAACAACATCGCCCAGGTCAAAGCCGGTGACGCCTTGAGCGACAGGTCAGGATCGTCAAACAGCCTTTGCATGCCGGCCCCGATCACGCCATTGGCATCGACCATCCAGAACAAGACCAGCGACCCGATCAGGGGGGTCACGATCATCGGCAGAAGCGAGAAGAAGATCGTGGGCCCGCGCAACAGGCGCGGCAGCGCATTGACCCCCAGCGCAATGGCCAGCCCCAAGACCAGGACCAGGGGCGTCACCACAGCTGTATAGGCCAGCGTGAACGCCAAGGCCTTGTAGAACGGAAGGTTCAGCGCCTGACCGAGAAAGGCCCCCAGGCTGTCGGTGGTGCGCCATGCGGCGGACAATTCGGCGGTGGCCAGATGGGCGCGGTTGACATAGGTGCCAAGCCCGTTGAAGCGGCCCAAGGGCTGCGCTTCGCGCAAAGCGGCGGTGGCCTCGGTGTCGACGCGGGTCTCGTTGGTGCAGCCAAACGGGCCGCAGGTTTCCACCGTCACCAGCACCTGCTCATGTTCGACATGCAAAGACTGGATCACCACAGACACGATCGGCAGCGCAATGAACAAGATCATCGCGCTGAGCGATGGCAAGATGAACCACAGAAACGTGCGATGGGGCATGTCGCGTCCTTACGGGGCGGCGGCAGGGTTGGGCACGGCGGCGGGAAAGTCAAACCGCCGTGCCCTGTTGGGCTTACTGCACAAAGCCCTGTTCGCGTGCGGCCGCAAGATAGGCCGCCTCGACATCGGCCAAGGCCTGTTCAGCGCTTTCCTGACCTTGCAGGAATTGCGCCAGTTCATTGCCAAGCGCCGTGTGCATCAGACCGGCATAGGGGACCATCGGATAAGGCAGCGCGCCCGCTTGCGCGGTGGCTGTCACACCCAGGGCCGGTGCACCGGGGGTGAACCCTTCCATCAGCCAGACAGCCGCATCGTTGTTGGCGGTGATCACCTCGGGGCGCAAGCCATGCATCAGCGCCTGAAATGTTGCAGCCGCATCTTCATCCGGGATGTTGGCGGCGATGGTAAAGCCATCCCACCACAGGGTCGACGCCGGAAGCACACCGCCCGCCACAGTCGGCGCGCCCATCAGCTTGGTGGCCGCCACAATCTCGGGGGTGGAGTTTTCATTGTCCAGGATGGCGCCACCGCGCGAGCCCCACATATAGCCCACGGCGATCTCGCCCCCTTCCCAAAGGGCTTGGGTGGCGTTGCTGTCAAAGGTCAGGAAATCGGGGTTGGCATAGGCGTTCAATGCCGCCAGCATTTCCAACGTCGCCAGACCGGTTTCGTTGTTGATGGTGGGGTTGGCGGTGCCGGGCTCGAACAAGGCGCCACCAAAGCCAAGGTAAAGGTTGACGAATTCCTCGCCCAGGTTCCAGCCCGAGCCTGTGTTCATCGCAAAGGGATGCTGCATGATGCCAGCGTCACGGATTGCGGCCAGAACCTCCAGCACAGCTTCATAGGTGGTGGGCGCCTCAGCCCCGATCTGATCCAGCACGTCTTGGCGCACGAACAGATGCTGGGCATTGGCCATGAAGGCCACCGCCATGGTTTTTCCGTCAATGGTGATGCGATTGAGCGCCGGAAGATCGGGGGCATATTGCGCGATCAGATCATCGAGCGGACGGATCAGACCATCATTCAACAGCGGCACGATCGAGGAATTGGCAACCACGGCCGAGGTATATTCGGCCGGGTTTGCGGTCAGGGCCGCCACTTGCAGATCACGATGTGTGGTGGTCTGGTTGGCCGTCACCTCGACCGTGGCTGACGCGCATTCCATCGCGCCTTGTGCCAGGGCTTGCAGCGCCGGAAAATCGTTGGAAAGGATCGCCACCCGACCCGATGCGATCCCGCAATCGGCCAAGGCCGCCGACGCGGTCATGACCGTGGCGATCGCGGTAAGGGTGGTCATCTTGCTGAAAGTCATCACGAAAGCTCCCTGTTGTGTTCGGGGTGTCGCGGCTTTTGCCTGTGCCCCCATCCTCATGTGCGTGCCGCGATTGCGTCAAAAAGCGAATCGCATCATCGCTTGCATACGTTTTCAATACTGAGGCATGTATCCGGGGTCGTGCAAGAAGTTTCACCGCGCAAGCCCGGCAAATCATTCTGCTATAGTTTCAGCAAAATAGGGCTTGATCGATTTTCCTCTTTGGCGATAGCCTTGTTGAAAACGTATGCATCAATGCCCCATCAGGGACCCTGCTCTCATGGCTGAAATCAAGCTTGTGAACCTGTCGAAGCGCTGGGGCGGTTTTGTCGGCGTTGACAACTTCAACCTGACCATCACGGACCGCGAATTTCTGGTGCTGCTGGGCCCATCGGGCTGTGGCAAGACCACGACGATGCGCATGATCGCCGGGCTGGAGGAGGTGACCGAAGGCGATATCCTGATCGACGGCAAGCGGGTCAACGACCTCGACCCCAAGGATCGCGATGTAGCGATGGTGTTCCAAAGCTATGCGCTCTACCCGAACCTCGATGTTTATGAAAACATCCGGTTTCCGCTCAAAGTGCGCAAAATCGACCCTGCGACCCACCGCGAACGGGTCATGCGCGCCGCCGAAATGGTGGAATTGACCGAATTCCTGCATCGCCGCCCCGCCGAATTGTCGGGCGGTCAACGCCAGCGCGTGGCTTTGGCCCGCGCCATCGTGCGTGAACCGAATGTGTTCTTGATGGATGAGCCGCTCTCCAACCTCGATGCAAAGCTGCGCGTCTCGACACGCGCCCAGATCAAGAACCTCAGCCATGAACTCAAGGTCACCACGATCTATGTCACTCATGACCAGATCGAGGCGATGACCTTGGCCGACCGGGTTGTGGTGATGAACAAGGGCGTGGTGCAACAGGTCGGCACGCCCACCGAAATCTATGACCATCCCGCCAATACCTTTGTTGCGGGCTTCATCGGCAGTCCGGCGATGAACCTGTTGTCGGGCGAATTGCGGGGCGGCGTTTTCAGCGGACAGAATGTCAGCATCGGCGGGCTGGCTGGTCCCGATGGGCCGGTCATCTTGGGCTTTCGGGCCGAGGATGCCATGCCCTTGCCCGATGGGGAGGGGCAGATCGCGGCCGCAATCTACGCGCTCGAGTTGCTGGGCGACGCAACCATGGTGACACTCAAGGTGGCCGGCGCGCTTGTGGCGATCAAGGCGCCCAAGGATTACCGGGCCAAGATCGGCACGCCCTTCGCGGCAAGGGTGCCTGTCGGGGCCTGTCATCTTTTCGATGCGCAAACAGGGGTGCGCCTTTTGGCAGGCCGCCACACCAAGGGATAGACGAGCATGGCGATCACCCATCTCAAGCGTGGCAAACCCGAGGCTGAGCGTGCCGAAGAC
>NZ_CALAHQ010000094.1 GCF_937892565.1 uncultured Roseicyclus sp.
AAAACCCGGGTTTTTCGCATCCTTCTGCAGGCTCAGCCTTGCATTGCGTGCAAACCGGCCTGCGACCCAACGCCGATTGTCGTGTGACATGAAATTTGTTTAACGTTGAACAAACAGGTATCCAGAGGAGCGTGAGCCGTGGCATCTCAGACATTCGACGTGATCGTGATCGGCGCGGGGCCGGGCGGCTATGTGGCGGCGATCCGCGCCAGCCAGCTTGGCCTCAAGGTGGCCATCGTCGAGCGTGAACATATGGGGGGCATCTGCCTGAACTGGGGTTGTATCCCGACCAAGGCGATGCTGCGCTCCTCCGAGGTGTTCCATCTGATGCAGCGGGCCCGCGACTTCGGCCTCAAGGCCGACAACATCGGCTATGACCTGGACGCCGTGGTCAAACGCTCGCGCAACGTGGCCAAGCAACTCAATTCCGGCGTCGGCCATCTGATGAAGAAGAACAAGGTGACGGTCGTGATGGGGACGGCCAGCATTCCCGCCCCCGGCAAGGTTTCGGTCATCACCGCGGCCGGAACCGAGGTTCTGAGCGCCAGCAACATCATTCTGGCGACCGGGGCGCGGGCGCGCGAGCTGCCGGGGCTTGAGGCCGATGGCAAGCGCGTCTGGACCTACAAGGCGGCGCTGACGCCCCCGCATATGCCCAAAAAGCTGCTGGTCATCGGATCGGGCGCGATCGGGATCGAATTCGCCAGCTTCTACAATACCTTGGGCGCAGACACGACCGTGGTCGAGGTGATGGACCGCATCCTGCCGGTCGAAGATGCCGAGATTTCGGCCTTTGCCAGGAAAAGCTTTGAAAAACAGGGCATGACGATCATTCAGAAGGGCATGGTCAAGAAACTTGACCGCGCCGCCGATATGGTCACTGCCCATATCGAGGTCGATGGCAAGACCACCGCGCATGAGTTTGACACGGTGATTTCCGCCGTCGGCATCGTTGGCAATGTCGAAGGCTTGGGTCTTGAGGCGCTGGGCGTCAGGATCGACCGCACCCATGTCGTGACCGATGAATTCTGCCGCACGGGCGTTGCGGGGCTTTATGCCATTGGTGATGTCGCGGGCGCGCCGTGGCTGGCGCACAAGGCCAGCCATGAGGGCGTGATGGTGGCCGAACTGATCGCGGGCCACAAACCCCACCCGATCAAGCCCGAAAGCATCGCGGGCTGCACCTATTGCCACCCGCAAGTGGCATCCGTCGGCCTGACCGAGGCCAAGGCGCGGGAACGCGGCCACGCGGTCAAGGTGGGCCGTTTCCCCTTTATCGGCAATGGCAAGGCCATCGCGCTGGGCGAACCCGAGGGGATGATCAAGACCGTCTTTGACGCCAGGACCGGCGAATTGCTGGGCGCCCACATGATCGGCGCGGAAGTGACCGAGTTGATCCAGGGCTATGTCATCGGTCAAAAGCTGGAAACCACCGAGGCCGATCTGATGGAAACCGTCTTTCCGCACCCCACGCTGTCGGAAATGATGCATGAAGCGGTGCTTGATGCCTATGGCCGGGTGATCCACCTGTAAGGCTGTGCGCTTGACCGCAGCCTTGCGCGCGGTCAAGCACGCGCCATGACCCAACCCATCCCCCCGCTGCCCGACCGCACGCCCTGGGCGCTGATTGCGGCGCTTTATGGCGCGGGGCTGTTGGCGGCCGGTCAGTTCGCCAAGATCTCGCTTACGCTGGGGCCGCTTGCGCTGGTCTATCCCGGCTGGCCTGTGGCCTTTGCCGTGTCGGGTGTGGCGGTCATGGGCATTGTCTTTGGCGTCATGGCGGGCGGGCTGACGGCCAGCATCGGGCCGGGCCGGGCAATCTTGGCGGCACTGGCCCTGTCGGCGCTGGCGGGTGGTTTGCAAGCGCTCTTGCCGCCCTTTCCCGTCCTGATGGCGCTGCGGGTGATCGAAGGGGCGGGGCATCTGGTGCTGGTGGTAGCGATCCCCACGCTGATGGCCGGGCTGGCCGGCGCGCGCGACCGGGGGCTGGTGATGGGGCTCTGGGCCACGTTTTTCGGGGTGGGCTTTGCGCTGGCCGCACTGGTCATCGGCAACAGCGCCGCGCCGGTCTTTGGCTGGCATGCGGGGCTCTGCGCGCTTGTGGCGGTGGTGCTCTGGCGGATGCTGCCGCGCGTGGAGGCCGCCCGCCGCCCGCTGCCGCGGCTGTCGGAACATCTGTCGATCTATGCCAGCCCGCGCCTGTTGGCCCCGGCGCTGGGGCATGGGATCTATGCCTTTGTGTTTCTGGCGGCGGTGACCTATCTGCCCGTGGCGCTGGGCGCGGCGTGGCTGGCGCCCGTCTTGCCGGTTGTGGGGATCGTGGGGTCGCTGGCGGCGGGCGTGCTGGCGCGGCGGATTGCGCCGGGGGTGCTGGTGGTCTGGGGCTTTGTCGCCATGGCCGCGCTCTTTGCCATGGCGCTGGTCTGGTCCGGCGGGGCGGCGGGTCTGTCGGTGCTGGCGATGCTGATCTCGGGCCTTGTGGCGGGGGGCGGTTTCGCCGCCGTGCCATGGCTGAACCCGACCGAAGAGGCGCGCGCGCTGGCCAACGGGGCCCTGGCCCAGCTTGGCAATGTCGGCACCTTTGCCGGCACCCCGGTTCTGGCGGCCCTCGGGGTGGGGGCAAGCCTGCCCTTTGCCATCGTCGTGGGCGTTTTCGGGGCGGGGCTGACCGCAATCGCCTATCGCGCGGCCATACGTGGCGATGTTCGCTGAACGTTCCCGAATTTCCATTGGAGACTCGCGCCCGGCCGCCTATGTGTTGCCCAACCGTGAAGGACAGGCTGAACCATGCCCGAGATGAAGCAGATCGAGGTGCGCGGCGCGCGCGAACACAACCTCAAGAACATCGACCTCGACATTCCGCGCGACAAGCTGGTGGTGATCACGGGTCTGTCGGGGTCGGGCAAGTCAAGCCTTGCCTTTGACACCATCTATGCCGAGGGGCAGCGCCGCTATGTCGAAAGCCTGTCGGCCTATGCCCGCCAGTTTCTCGACATGATGCAAAAGCCCGATGTGGATCACATCTCGGGGCTGAGCCCCGCGATTTCCATCGAGCAAAAGACCACATCGAAAAACCCGCGCTCCACCGTGGGCACGGTGACCGAGATCTATGATTACCTGCGCCTTTTGTTCGCCCGCGCGGGCACGCCCTATAGCCCCGCGACCGGCCTGCCGATCGAGGCGCAACAGGTGCAAGACATGGTCGACCGCGTGATGGCCATGCAAGAGGGCACGCGCGCCTATCTGCTGGCCCCGATCGTGCGTGACCGCAAAGGCGAATACCGCAAGGAATTCATGGATCTGCGCAAGCAGGGCTTTCAACGCGTCAAGGTCAATGGCGCCTTTTACGAGCTTGATGAGCCCCCCGTGCTCGACAAGAAATTCCGCCATGACATCGATGTTGTGGTCGACCGCATCGTGGTGCGGCCGGGCACCGAGACGCGGCTGGCCGACAGTTTGCGCACCGCGCTTGATCTGGCCGACGGCATCGCCATCCTTGAAACCGCCCCCCCCGAAGGCGACCCCGAACGCATCACCTTTTCCGAAAACTTTGCCTGTCCGGTCTCGGGCTTTACCATCCCGGAAATCGAGCCGCGGCTGTTTTCCTTCAACGCGCCCTTCGGGGCCTGTCCGGTGTGCGACGGGCTCGGGGCCGAGCTGTTCTTCGACGAACGCCTGATGGTGCCCGATGCCGCGCTCAGCCTTGAGAACGGTGCCATCGCGCCCTGGCGCAAGGGCAAATCGCCCTATTTCACCCAGACGATCCAAGCCATTGCGCGCCATTACGGTTTTGACCCCAAGGCGGCGTGGAAAGACCTGCCTGACGGGGTGCAACAGGTGTTCTTGCGTGGCTCGGGGGATGAGGAGATTGCCTTTCGCTATGATGAAGGCGGGCGCGTCTATCAGGTGAAACGCAGCTTCGAGGGCGTGATCCCCAACATGGAACGCCGCTACCGCGAAACCGATAGCGCATGGATCCGTGAAGAATTCGAGCAATATCACAACAACCGCCCCTGCGGGGCTTGTGGCGGCTATCGGCTGCGCCCCGAGGCCCTGGCGGTCAAGGTCGCGGGCTTGCATGCGGGGCAGGTGGTGCAGATGAGCATCCGCGAGGCGCATGCCTGGTGCGAGGCCGTTCCGACCCAGTTGAGCGCGCAGAAAAACGAGATCGCGCGCGCCATTCTCAAGGAAATCCGCGAGCGCTTGGGATTTTTGAACAATGTGGGTCTCGATTATCTGACGCTGGCGCGCAATGCGGGCACGCTGTCGGGCGGCGAAAGCCAGCGTATCCGGCTGGCAAGCCAGATCGGGTCGGGGCTGACGGGCGTGCTCTATGTGCTTGATGAGCCATCCATCGGTCTGCACCAGCGCGACAATGACCGGCTTTTGACGACGCTCAAGAACCTGCGCGATCAGGGCAATACGGTGATCGTGGTCGAACATGACGAAGAAGCCATCCGCGAGGCGGATTATGTCTTTGACATCGGGCCGGGGGCGGGGGTGCACGGGGGACGCATCGTGGCCCATGGCACGCCCGAAGCGATCACGGCCGATCCGGCATCGATCACGGGTCAGTATCTGTCGGGTGCCCGCCAGATCGCGGTGCCCACCGCGCGGCGCAAGGGCAATGGCAAGACGCTGAGCGTGGTCAAGGCCACGGGCAACAATCTGCGCGGGGTGACGGCGGATTTTCCGCTGGGGAAATTCATCTGCGTGACCGGCGTGTCGGGGGGCGGAAAATCCACGCTGACGATCGAGACCCTCTACAAGAATGCCGCCGTCAAGCTCAACGGCGCGCGCGAAACCCCTGCACCTTGCGAGACGATCAAGGGCTTTGAACATCTCGACAAGGTGATCGATATCGACCAGCGCCCCATCGGGCGCACCCCGCGGTCGAACCCCGCCACCTATACCGGGGCCTTTACCCCGATCCGTGACTGGTTCGCGGGTCTGCCCGAGGCCTTGGCCCGCGGCTACAAGCCGGGCCGCTTTTCCTTCAACGTCAAGGGCGGTCGCTGCGAGGCCTGTCAGGGCGACGGCGTCATCAAGATCGAGATGCATTTCCTGCCCGATGTCTATGTCACCTGCGAGACCTGCAAGGGCAAGCGCTACAACCGCGAAACGCTCGAGGTGCAGTTCAAGGGCAAGTCCATCGCCGATGTGCTGGACATGACGGTCGAGGACGCACAGGAATTCTTCAAGGCGGTGCCGTCGATCCGCGAAAAGATGGATGCGCTGGTGCGGGTCGGTCTGGGGTATGTCAAGGTGGGACAGCAAGCCACCACCCTGTCCGGCGGCGAGGCGCAGCGGGTCAAGCTGTCCAAGGAATTGGCCAAACGCTCGACCGGGCGCACGCTCTACATTCTGGACGAACCCACCACGGGGCTGCATTTCGAGGATGTGAAAAAGCTTCTCGAGGTGCTGCATGAATTGGTCGATCAGGGCAATTCCATGGTGGTGATCGAGCACAATCTCGATGTGATCAAGACCGCGGACTGGATCATCGACATCGGCCCCGAAGGCGGTGATGGCGGTGGAGAGATCGTGGCCGTCGGCACGCCCGAAGACGTGGCCCAGATCGCGCGCAGCCACACCGGTCGCTATCTGGGCCCGATGCTGAAATCACGCAAACATGCCGCAGAATAGCGCGGGACGGGCGCCAGGGGGGGTGCGATTTTTCGTACGAAAAATCGCGTGCCTGTCCGCCTTACGCCCCCGACAGGGCGCGCGCATTTTTCGAGGCTAGTTGCCGATGCCTTGTCGCATGGGGTCGCTTGGGCTGATCACGGGGCTCAAACACACCCCTGTGGTCATTCCGCCGCCCTCAGCGGGGCTTGTTGCACGGGCGCCTGTGTCAGGTCGGCCTGATGATCGGCGCGATCAGGATCGGCATGTGGATCCTCATCCCAGAAAATCGTCGGGTTGACCGCCCGCTTGGCCTGACGCGTCAGTGCCCAGTCTTGGGTCCTGCGGCTCATCTCGCCCGCGCCAAGCCGGCCCAAACCACGCCCGAGCATGCCCAGAATTGTCCAGAACCAGATGCGAAAGGCCAGAAGTGCCGGCGTGAAGATCAGCGTCAGAACCGTGGCGATGCCCAGGCCAAAGACCACCGCGGTGGCCAATTGTTTCCACCACAACGCGGTCGGGCTGTCGACCGTGTAGCCACCATTGGCGAAATCAAGGCTGATCCCGTACATCATGGGGGTCAGGCCCGCCATGGTGGTGATGGTGGTCAAAAGCACCGGGCGGATGCGCGCCTCGACGGTGCGGGTGATTGCTTCGATCCTTGGCATGTAGCGGGCGTATTCCTGATAGGTGTCGATCAACACGATGTTGTTGTTCACCACGATGCCCGCCAGCGCCACGATGCCTGTGCCGGTCATGATGATCGAAAAGGTCTGGTCCATGACCAGCATGCCGATCAACACGCCAGCCGTGGACAAGATCACCGCCAGCAGCACGAGCACCGAGTTATAGACCGAGTTGAATTGCGCCAGCAAGATGATGAACATCAGCCCCAGCGCCGCGCCAAAGGCCTGACCCAGAAAGGCCTGGCTTTCGGCCTGTTCCTCTTGATCGCCGGCCCATTCCCAATTGACCGAAGCGGGCAGGGGGTTGGTTTGCAGCCAGGCGGTGACCGTTGCGATGCGCTCATTGGCGTTGACCGGCACCGCCGTCAGGCTGCCCCTGCGCAGCCCGTCGGCCAGCGCATCGGCCTGTTGCCCGTCGAGCAGGGCAAACACCTGCCAATTGCGGTCTTCGATGCTGAAATCGGCGGATGCGTCGGCGGTGCTTTCGGCGGTGTCGATCAGATAGGCCCGCGTCTGGCCCGTGTCGGTGTCAATCCGGTACAGGCCCGTGATCACATCGGCCTTCACATCCAGCACACGCGATTGGTTGATGCGTCGGATTTCCGCCAATTGCGGTGCAGGGCTGTAGGTGACGAAATTCGACAGCGGCACCAACCCGTCACGGGTGCGCACGCGCAGTGTCTCAAGCGTGGACAAGACGCGCGCATCTTGCGGAAAGCGCACGCGGATTTCGATTTCCTCGTCCGATGTCGGCACCCGCATGGTGTCGAGCAAGATGCCGCGTGTGACCAGTTGCACCATCGCCCCCACGGTTGCCACATCAGCACCAAAGCGGCCGGCGGCTTCGACATCGACGTCGATCTGCCAGTCGATGCCCGGCAAGGGCAGGGTGTCTTCGATCAGCGTCAGCCCATGCAGATCGGTGAATTGCGCCCGCGCAAGCCGCGCGGCGCTTTGCAATTCGTCCCAATTGTCGCCCGACAGCCGCAGATGCAGCGGCTTGCCGCTTGCCGGTCCGCGCGATTGCGAGAAGATCTCGGTCTGGATGCCGGGCAGCAGGTCAAGACGTGCCTGCAAGCGATCAAGGATGACATCGCCATCCTCGCGCCGGCCCCAAGGTTCCAGATCAAGCTGCACCTGTCCGATCGTGTCCGAAGGGGCCGCGGCGCCACCGGTGTTGTTGTCAAGCCCGCCTTCGCCGGAAAAGGCAAAGACATCGCGCACGCCTTCGGCGTCAAGCACGATGGCTTCCACCTGACGCACCAGCGCATCTTGTTCGGCCACCGACAGATTGCCGCGCGCGCGCACATAGACGATGGCGTTTTCAGGTTCGCTTTCGACAAAGAATTCCACGCCGTTGTTGTTGGCGCCGAAATAGACAAACACGCCCATGACAAAGCCGATCACCGCCGCGATGGTAACCACCGGCATCACCGGGTTGCCGACGATCAGATGGATCAGCCGCCCAAAGGCCGTGCGGCGATATCCCGCTTCGACCCGGCGGGGGCCGCGTTCGGGAATGACCGAGCCCAGCAAGACAGACATGGCCACCGATCCCGCCACGAACAAGATCGCGCCCGGCGCCATGCGCAGGATCGGGGCCGCGTCTTCGGGCATGGCGATCAGGATGCCGGGATTGATGGTCTGCAGCGCGGCCAGGGCCATGAGATAGGCCACACCCAGCGTCAGCACGAGGCGCGCGGCATACCACGGCAAGATCTGCATGATCAGCGCCGTTCCCTGTTCGGTCATGCGGGTAAAACGTGCAGCCACCCCCCCCAGTACCGGCAGATAGACCAGCGCCACGATCAACGAGGCCGAGAGCACGAAGATCATCGTGACCGGCAGCATCCCCATGAATTCACCCGGCACGCCGGGCCAGAACAACATCGGCAAGAACGCGCACAGCGTCGTGGCGGTGGACGAGACAACCGGCCAGAACATGCGTTTGGCGGCATCGGTGTAGGCCTGCATCGGCCGTGCGCCCGCCTGCAGGCGCTTGTCGGCATATTCGACAACCACGACAGCGCCATCGACCAGCATGCCCACGGCCAGGATCAGCCCGAACATCACGATGTTCGAGATCGGCACCCCCATGATGCCCAAAAGCACGAAGGCCAGCATGAACGAGGTGGGAATGGCAAACCCCACCAGCATCGCCGACCGCGTGCCAAGGGCCGCAAGAACCACGATCATCACCAGCGCGATGGCGGTCAGAACCGACCCCTCAAGCTGGCTTACCATGTCGGACACCGTGACCGATTGGTCGAGCGTGGTCGATACCTGCACCGCTTGCTGCAGATCCTCGGGCCATTGGCTGCGCAGTTCATCGACCGTCGTGCGCACCAGCGCTGCGGTGTCCATGATGTTGAAGCCCTGCCGCTTGACCACCTGCAACGCCACGGTCGGGGCGCCGTTGAAACGCGCGGTCCCGCTGCGGTCCTCATAGGTCAGGCGGATCTCGGCCAACTCGCCCAAGGTCACCACCCGGTCGCCATTGACCGTGATGGGCAGCGCATAGACATCGGCGGGGCTGTCAAAGCTTGACGGGATCTTGACCGAGATGGCGCCGCCCTCGGTCTCGACCTCGCCCGCGGCGATCAACTGGTTGTTGTTGCGCACCGCGTTGATCAGATCGGCGGCGGTGACATCATAGGCTTCAAGCGCGAGCGGGTCGAGGATCACCTCCAGCATCTCGTCGCGCGTGCCGGCAAGCCCTGCCTCCAGCACCGGGGTCAGCGCCTCGAGGGCGGTCTGCATCTCGCTGGCCAGCCGGATCAGCGTGCGCTCTGGCGCCGCGCCCGACAGCGCCACGATGATGATCGGAAATTCCGAGAAATTGATCTCGTTGATCGAATAGCTTTCGGCACCCGTCGGAAATTGCGCGCCCGCGCGGCCCATCGCGTCGCGCACATCGGCGATGGTGGCGGATTTGTCCCAGCCGAATTCGAATTCGACGAACATCCCCGCATAGCCTTCGGCGGCGGTGGCGGTGATCTTGGTCAGCCCGTCGAGATCCTGAAACTCGGTCTCCATCGGGCGCACCAACAGCTTCTCGCTGTCTTCGGCCGAAATGCCGGGAAAGGGGACCGATACGAACAGCCCCGGAATGTCGATATCGGGTTCACCCTCTTTGGGAAGGCCGACATAGGCGGCGGTGCCCACAACCAAAGACAGCACCACAAAAGCCACCACCATGCGCGCGCGGGCGGCGGCCCAGTCGATCAGGCCGATCATTGCGTCAACTCCTCATAGGTGACGCGGACGGGCACGGCATCGGTGACAAATTCCTGCCCCACGACGATCACATCCGCCTCGGCCGGCAGACCGGTCAACCAGACACCATTGGCGGTGTCGCGCACCATCCGCACCGGCACGAACCGCACCACACCATTCTCGGCGATGCGCACACCCAACGTGCCGTCATCGTTCAAGGTCATGCTTGACGCAGGCAGAAGATGTGCTGCCACCCCGTCGGACTGGATCAAGATGTCGGCGGTCTGGCCGTCGCGAATGGTGACATCGGGATTGGGGACGGTGATTTCCACCCGAAACGTGCGGGTGCGCTCATCGGCCGAACGGCTCAGGAAGCTGACCCTACCCGTCACGGCGCCACCCGATGCCAGCCGCGCGCCCGCCACGGCGCCCACAATGATGCGATCGACCTGTGCCTCGGGCACAAAGCCCACCAGCTTGATGGGGTCAAGCTGGATCACCGTCGCGCAGGGGCTGCCGGGTTGCAGCAAGCTGCCCAGTTCGGCGGTGTCGGTTTCCAGATAGCCCGCGAAAGGCGCCAGAATGCGCAACCGCTTGATGTCTTCATCGGCACGCGTCACCGCCGCTTCGGCCGAACGGATGCCCGACCGCGCCTGTGCCACCGCCGCTTCGCCCGACTGGATCGCGGCCAAGGCGCCTTCGCGCCCGGCCTCGGCCGAGGCGGCGCGCGTTTCCGAGCCAAATCCCGACTGGCTGAGTTGGGTCGCTGCGTTGGCGTCGATTTCGGCAGCCGTCAGCTGGGCGCGCGCCCCTGCCAGGACCGCTTCGGCCTCGGGCAGACGGGCGCGCGCGCTGTCGAGCGCGGCCAAAGCTTCTTCGCGGGCGGTCAGGCGCGTGCCCGGATCGATCTCGCACAGCATGGTTCCCGCTTCGACATAGCCGCCCGCCCGGATCGGATCGGAAATCACCCGCCCCGAGGTTTCAGAGGCCACCGTCACCGCCCGCATCGCCTCGGTGCGACCGCGCAGCGCGACGGCGTTTTCGGTGGTCTGGGCCACCGAGCGACGGGCCACCACATGCACGCGTGTGTCGCTCTCGGCGGGGGTATCCGCGGCGGGCTGCGGCGTGGCTGGTTGTGCGACGTTGTCGGGGGCCGGACCAAATCGGGCAGCGAAATCGACCAGACGGTCACGATCAAGGATCACCAGATAGATCGCTATACACACGAGGATTGCCGTGATGATGGGGAAAATGCGCATTGTGATCCTTTGCCCCGATAGCGGGATGGGGCCGTCTGTCGCCCAAGCTGGCCCAAATGGCCGTTGTGTCTGTTACGCTGAACTAACCGGTTCAGATTAGATTTTTCTGCACCGCCGCGCAAGACTGAACCGTCTGGTTTAGATCGCGGGCACCTTGGCTGTCCCGCAGCCCTTGCAGCGACGGGGGGCGTCGGGCTAAGACGCGGGGATGATCCGTTTGACGGCGCGCGCGGGGGCACATGTCCAATACTGACAGTTTCATTGACGAAGTGACCGACGAGGTTCGCCGCGACCGGCTTTATGGTTTGTTCCGCCGCTGGGCGTGGCTGGCGGTGGTGATCGTTCTGGGCATTGTCGGGGCGGCGGCATGGGTGGAATATTCCCGCGCTCAGGACCGCGCCGCGGCGCAGGCTTTTGGCGATGCGCTTCTGGCGGCGCTGGAAGCGCCCGATCCAGCGGCGCGGATTGCCGCATTGGGGGCGGTTGATGCCAGCCGACCCGAGGGGCGCGTGCTGCTGGCCTTGCTGGCTGCGGGCGAAGCGGCCGCAGGCGGGGCCGGGGCTGATGCGGACGCGGCAGCGGCCGATCTTCGCGTCGCCGCCGAGGCGGCCGGCCTGCCGCGCCGATACCGTGATCTGGCCATGCTCAAGGCGGAAATGATCGCGCCCTCGGATGTCGCGCAGGCGCGTCTGATCCTTGGGGCCTTGGCTGAGCCCGGCGCACCTTATGCCGCCTTGGCCGAAGAACAACTGGCACTGGTCGATCTTCGGGCGGGGGATCTGGCCGCCGCGCTCGAACGGCTGCGCAGCCTCGCGCGAAGTGCTGCCGCCACAGCGGGCTTGCAAGAGCGCGCGTCTCAGTTGATTGTGACGCTGGAGGCGGGGTCGACCCTGATCGATACTGCCCCCGTTCTGCCAGAGCCAGCGGCGCAAGAAGCCGCGCCCACGCCCGCCCCCGCCGGGGATACGGCCCCTGCCGCCCCTGCCGGCAACGAGACCACCGATGGTGCAGAGGGCGACGCCGCCCCCGCCGTGCAACAGTGACGACCACCGCCGCGGCGGCACAACAGGAAGACCGGGGCGCATGACCGGACCGAAGGGCAGAGCAGGCAAGCACCGCAGCGCCAGATGGGCGCTGGGTCTGATGGGCGTTCTGGCGCTGGCCGCTTGCGAACGCGAAAGCATCCTGTCGGGCGAGCGTTTTGACACGCGCACCCCGCTGGCCGCGACGCGGCCTGGCCCCGATGGGCGCGCCCCCGCCTCGGGGGGGGCCGTGGCCGATGGCGCGCGCGCCATCACCTTGCCCGCCGCGATGCGCATCGAAAGCTGGTCCAGCCGTGGATTTGATGCGCAAAATCGTCTGCCGCATGCGGCACTTTCGGCCAATCCCGTGGAAATCTGGGCCGCTGACATCGGTCAGGGCAACACGCGGCGCAACCGCATTGCCACCGATCCCGTGGCGGGCAATGGGGCGGTGTTTACCATCGATGCCGCCGCAGAGCTGAGGGCCAGCTCGCTTGAGACGGGGGCAGCACTTTGGACGGCAAGCCTGATCCCTGATTTCGACCGGGGCGGCAATGCGTCGGGTGGGGGGCTGGCGCTGGCGGGGGGCCGCGTGTTTGCCACCACACCCTATGGCGAGGTTTTGGCGCTGGATGCGGCCACAGGCGCGGTTGTGTGGCGCCAGCGGCTTGGCACGGTTCTGGGCGCGCCCAGCGTTTCGGGCGGCCTGGTCTATGTGGTCGGTCGCAATTCCGAAGCTTGGGCCATCGCGGCCGAAGACGGGCGCTTGCGCTGGCGTATCCCATCCACCGATGCGCCTGCGGTGCTGGTGGGGGGGGCTGCACCGGCTGTGGCTGATGGGCGGGTGGTGTTTCCCTTCCCCTCGGGCGAGCTTGCATCGGTCTTTGCGCAGACCGGGGTGACGATCTGGAATTCCTTTGTCGTGGGCGGCCGGCTTGGCACGGCCTATGCCACGCTCAACGATATCACCTCCGATCCTGTTGTGATCGGCGGCACGATTTATGCCGGAAATCAGTCTGGTCGGGTCGTGGCGATCGACACGCGGTCGGGGCGCACGCTTTGGCAGGCCAGCGAAGGCGCCTATTCCCCGGTTCTCGTCGCAGGCGGCAGCGTGTTTTTCGTGTCGGACCGCAATGAGTTGATCCGCCTTGATGCCGATAGCGGCGCGCGCATCTGGGGCAGCGAATTGCCGCTGTTCGAGGCCAATCGCGAGCGTCGGCGCAAGGCCGTGTTTGGTCATTACGGGCCGATCCTGGCTGGCGGACGGCTGGTGGTTGCATCTGGCGATGGGGTGATCCGCCTGTTTGCGCCCGACACAGGTGCGCTGTCGGGCACGCTGGCGCTGCGGGGCGGTGCTGCCTCGCATCCGATCGTGGTGGGCGATACGCTCTTGGTCGTCAGCACCGAGGGGCGTCTGCACGCCTATCGCTGACAGATCGCGCGCCCCGCCTTTCGGACAGGCTGTGCCTTGATCACCGCAACCAGGCGGCGCGCGCGCTGTCATCCACCCCGATGATGCCGCCCAGCCGCCACGCGGCAAAGCGTGCCGCGTTAAACCACAGCGCCACGCTTTCGCGGATCACCATCCCCAAGGCGAAGCTGCCATCCTCGGTCCGGCGCAGCCGTTCCGACGGGGAAAGCGCCACATCCCCCGCGCCCATCACCTTGAACGACGCCCAAGCGCGCGGCAGGTGAAACGCCTCGCTCACCACGATCACCCGCGCATCGGCAGGCAGCAGGGCAAGGCTGAAGAGCGCATTTTGCAAGGTGGATCGGGCCGATTGCTCCAGCGTGATGCGGGCGGGCCCAAGGCCTGCATCTTGCGCGGCCCGTGCCATGCCCTGCGCCGCCGAAGGCCCGCCGCGCCGGGCAGGCCCACCGGTAAAGATCACGACAGGCGCAGCCCCCGCACGCGCCAGCCCCGCGCAGGTTTCGGCGCGCGCATGGCCTGCCGCATCGATCCGCCCCGCGCCGTCCACGCCTGCGCCCAGACAGATGATCGCGTCGCCTTGCGGCATGGGCCGCTCCAGAGGCCAGAGAAAGGTCCACCCCAAGACAGCGAGGAAACTTGCCGCCCAAAGCCAAAGACCCGCACGGATAATCTGGCCCAGCCACCTTAGTCGCATGGGCGCGTCCCGTGCCGGCTGATGGCCTGATGATGGTTCATGCGCTTGCCCATCTTTGTCTTTCGCCCCATGACAACGAGATGGATGTTCATCACCCGCGATCACGGGCGTCGTGATCGCCTTTGGAAAATCGACGTCCTTCAGGCCAAAGAGTGCCGGGGCCTTTGACCTTCGGCATAGGTCTTGAAATTGTTCAAGATCGCCTGCCAGCCTGCGCGCTGCATCTCGACCGGGTTCTGGGTTTCGGGATCGAAACGAGTGGTTACCTTGGTGCCCGTGCCGTGATCGTCGAAGACCACCTCGACCACGCGCCCGTCATCGAGGTGAAATTCCAGCAGGCCATGCTGCTCGATCTGATGATAGGTGCCCCCGAAATCAAAGCCAAAGCTTTGATCGCGCGCTTCCATCCGCGCCACATACCTGCCGCCAACCCGCAGATCGACCGACGCGGAGGGGCAGCACCAGCCGGGATCGGCGAAATTCCATTCCGTGATATGCGCGGGCGTGACGTAGCAGTGCCACACATGATCGCGCGGTTGATCGACGAGGGCCTCTATCGTGATTTTGTCGGGCATCTGTGGTGCGGCCTATCCTTGCAAGGGCAGCGCCAAGGCTCTGACGATCTTGCCGCCGTCACAAGGACAATTTTCAAACAGCAGACGTCACCGGGCAGATTTGCGGGCTATTCCCACTCGATCGTCCCCGGGGGTTTTGATGTGATGTCATAGGTGACGCGGTTGATCCCCTTGACCTCGTTGATGATCCGTGTGGCGGTTTCGCCAAGGAAGTCATGGCTGAACGGGTAGTAATCCGCCGTCATCCCATCGACGGATGTGACTGCGCGCAGCGCACAGGCGAAATCATAGGTGCGCCCGTCGCCCATCACGCCCACCGTGCGCACGGGCAAGATCGCCACAAAGGCCTGCCAGATCTCGTCATAAAGCCCGTGGCGGCGGATCTGGTCGATAAAGACGGCATCCGCCCGGCGCAGGATCGCGAGCTTTTCGCGCGTGATCTCGCCGGGGCAGCGGATCGCCAGACCGGGGCCGGGAAAGGGGTGGCGACCGATGAATTGCTCGGGCAGGCCCAGTTCGCGGCCCAAGGCGCGCACCTCGTCCTTGAACAGTTCGCGCAAGGGTTCGACCAGTTTCAGCCCCATCTTTTCGGGCAGCCCGCCCACATTGTGGTGCGACTTGATCGTGACCGACGGCCCACCCGAAAAGCTGACCGATTCGATCACATCGGGATAAAGCGTGCCCTGCGCCAGAAACGCCGCGCCCTCGATCTGGTCGGCATAGTGCTGGAACACGTCGATGAAGAGCCGACCGATGGTCTTGCGCTTGACCTCGGGGTCGCTGACACCCTCGAGCGCGCTCAGGAAACGCTCGCTTTCCTCGGCATGGATAAGCGGCATGTTGTAATGGTCGCGGAACATGGTCACGACCTGTTCGGCCTCGTCTTGCCGCAACAGCCCGTGATCGACAAAGACACAGGTCAATTGATCGCCGATCGCCTCATGGATCAAGACGGCCGCCACCGATGAATCGACCCCGCCCGACAGCCCGCAGATCACACGCGCATCGCCAACCTGTTCGCGGATGCGCGCAATCGCCTCTTCGCGGTAGGCGCCCATCGTCCAATCGCCCGTGAAACCGGCCATACGCACGAAATTCGCGTAAAGCCGCGCACCATTGGGGGTGTGATGCACCTCGGGGTGGAATTGCACGGCATAGAAACGGCGCGCCAGATCGGCGGTGATCGCAAAGGGGGCGCCCGGCGACGTGCCATAGACCGCAAATCCCGGCGCGATGGCCGAGACATGATCGCCATGGCTCATCCAGACCTGTTCGCGCCCGCCATCGGCAAACCAGCCCGACAGGATATCGGGCATCTCGCCGGTCGGGGTGACAAAGGCGCGGCCAAACTCGGCGCTGGCATGTTCGCCCGCCTCGACCCGCCCGCCCAGATCCTGCATCATCACCTGCTGGCCGTAGCAGATACCCAGGATCGGCAGCCCGCGCGCATAGATCGATTGCGGCGGCCGGGGCGATCCGGGGCGCGTCACGCTGTCGGGGCCGCCAGACAAGATCACCGCCTTGGGTGCGTAAGCATCAAGGAAGGCATCGGTGACGTTTTGATAGGGGTGAATTTCGCAATAGACCTTCAGCTCGCGCAGGCGGCGGGCGATCAGCTGCGTGACCTGGCTGCCGAAATCGATGATCAGCAGGCGGTCGTGGTCGTGCGGGGCGTGGGCGGCGTGCGTGCTCATGACCCCGCATTAGGCCCGGGCGATGGACCATGCAAGCCCGGCTTGGACCCGCGCATGTCGCTTTCCCGCGCGAGGTGCCGCAATCGACCCAATCCCGCCGCGACAGGCAGGTTAGGTAACCACAACAACCCCTCAGCTTGGAGAGATCGGGACATGTCGGTGGTGGAACAGACAGCCGCACGGCGTGTGCGGGGCGGCGGCGGGGCCGCGCGGCGGGCCGAGCGTTCGGCCATCAGCTTTGAGACCGCGCGCTTCATCGAACGCAACATCCCGAATTTCGAAATCCTGACGCCCGAGGCCATCGAGATCATCGAGGCGAATGCCGAAACCGTGCTCGAGGAAATCGGCGTCAATTTCGTCGACAATCCCGGCGCGCTTGCGCTGTGGCGGAATGCGGGCGCCGATGTGCGCGGCGAACGGGTGCATATTCCGCGCGGTCTGGCGCGGCGGCTGTGCGCGACAGCGCCCTCACGCTTTACCCAGATTGCGCGCAACCCCGCGCGCAATGTCGAGATCGGGGGCAAGTCGCTGGTGCTGGCACCCGTCTATGGCCCGCCCTTTGTGCATGACCGCACCGTCGGGCGGCGCTATGCGACCATCGCCGATTTCGAGATGTTCGTGAAACTGGGTTACATGTCGAAATGGCTGCACCATTCGGGGGGCACGATCTGTGAGCCGACCGATATTCCGGTCAACAAGCGCCATCTCGACATGCTTTATGCGCATATGGCGCTGTCGGACAAACCCTATATGGGGTCTGTCACCGAACCCGTGCGCGCGGCCGATTCGGTCGAGATGTCGCGCATCTTGTTCGGCTCGGATGTGGTCGATCAGAATTGCGTGATGACCTCGCTGATCAACATCAACTCGCCCCTGACATTCGACAGCACCATGATGGGCGCGCTCGAGGTCTATGCCGCCGCAGGCCAGGCCTGCATCATCTCGCCCTTTATCGTGGGCGGTGCCATGGCGCCGGTATCGGTCGCGGGCACGCTGACGCAGGTACTGGCCGAGGTCTTGGCCGGCATCGCCTACAGCCAATTGATCCGTCCGGGCAGCCCGATGATTTTCGGCGCCTTCGTTGCCTCGATCGACATGAATTCCGGCGCGCCGACCTTTGGCACCCCCGAGGCCAGCCAGATCACCTATGGTGCGGGCCAATTGGCGCGGCGTCTGAACCTGCCCTACCGGTCTGGCGGGTCTTTCACCGGCTCCAAGCTGCCCGATGCGCAAGCGGCCTATGAAACCGCCAACTCGCTGAATTCGGCGCTGTTGTCGGGGGTGAATTTCATGCTGCATGCCTGTGGCTGGCTTGAGGGTGGTCTGGTGGCCAGCCCCGAGAAATTCGTGATGGATGCCGACCAGCTTGGCATCTTGCACAAGTTGGCCGAGGGCGTGCCGATGGATGCCAACGCCCAAGCCATGGGCGCGCTGCGCGAGGTGGGACCGGGCGGCCATTTCCTTGGCTGTGCCCATACACAAGACAACTATTCCACCGCCTTCTGGCGGACCGGGGTGCTGGATTACAAACCCTATGAGACATGGGTGGACGAAGGCAGCCGTTCGACCGCGGAACTGGCGGCCGTCAAGCTCGACAAGATGCTGGCCGATTACCAGCAACCCCATCTTGACCCCGCCACCGATGAGGCGCTCAAGGCCTATGTCGCACAAAAGAAAGCCGCCGTGCCTGACGCCTTCATCTGAGCTTCACCCGACCGAGCGCGCGGCGTTCAGAATCGCACTCATCACTTCGACATGGCGGGTGGGCGAATAGCCCAAACCCCCGCCAAGCCGCGCGGCGTTCAGCTTTTCCTCCTCGGCCAGCAAGGCCGCGACCGGGCGGCGGGCGGCGCGTCGATGCGCGTCACCCGTCAGCGCGGCCATGCGGGCGGCCTGAACCAGAAGTCTGGGGCGGTACATTTGTTTGAGCATGGTGGACAAGTCGGTCATCGGTCAGCCTCGTGAACAGGGAACTGCATCCGCCGATCCTGACCCGGGGGGCCTGGGTGTTGCTCACAGGCTTATCCACCGTGCGCCCCACCGCTATCCATTTACGAAAAAGTAACAAATTAAGCGATATCCACAGATTTTAACCGTTCAGTAATCAATTCGCCCAAATTCTGCCCCTGTGTCCTTTAACGAGTAGGGGTAAGCCATGACTTCGGCCAATGCCGGAACAGGCCTTGTTTTGCCTGATGACAATTTCGCTTTTCCGGGCCTTGCCGGCTGGCTGTCGGAACCTGCACGCCAATATCTTGCCCATACCGCAGCTGGCCAATCGCTGCGCCAGATCGCCCGTGAAACCGGCGCGGCGCCCTCCACCATTTGCCGCCGTGTCCGGCGTATCGAAGCGCGCCGGGACGATCCGCTTTTGGATGAAGCGTTGAGCCTGCTTGGCGCACAAGCCGCGCAAAGGCCCCAGACCCAGTTCCAAGCAGAGGAGCCAAACACCATGACAGCCCCCTTTCGTGCGCCTCAGGGCGATGAAGGCACCATCGCCCGCGAAGCACGCCGCATCCTGCGCCGCCTGTGTGAAACCGATGCGGTTCTTGCCGTGGCGCAAGATCTTGACCGGGCGGTGGTGCTGCGCCCCGGTCCCGATGGCGAACAAACCCGCACCGCCGTGGTCGATCGCACGGTCGCTCAGGCCTTTGCGATCAAGGACTGGATCATCTGTCTGAAGCCGGGGCGAATAGCACGCTACACCATCACCGCGGCGGGCAAGGCGGCACTGCGTCGCCTGCTTGACGAGGATCGCCGCCGCCGTCAGGAGGCGCTCGGCTTTGCCGAGGCCGCGACACCGTTTCAGGCGCAGCATGCGGTCTGGGGTGCGGCGCAGGTGGCCGAAGGGGGGCAAACGCGCAAGCTCAGGGTCAATCTGGCCGAATCGCCCCTCGTGGTGCTGGGGCGGCGCAAGGGCCCCGACGGGCAGCCCTTCTTGTCGCGCGCCCTGGTCCAGGCGGGGGAACGTCTGCGCGAAGATTTCGAACGCGCGCAGATGGGCCCGCGCGTCGGTCAGAACTGGGACCGGTTCCTGACCGGCGGCGATCGGGGGGGCTTTCTCAACGACAGCGGTCTGGCCGAGGGCCCGCGCGAGGCGCGCCGCCGTGTGTCGGATGCGCTCGATGATCTGGGGCCGGGATTGTCTGATGTGGTGCTGCGGGTGTGCTGTTTCCTCGAAGGGATGGAATCGGCGGAAAAGCGGCTGGGGTGGTCGGCACGGTCGGGCAAGATCGTGCTCAAGATCGGGCTTGAGCGGCTTTTGGCGCATTATGAACAGCGCTACGGCTTCGTGCCCGCGCTGCGGGGCTGAGTTGCGCCTGATGCAACCCGGCGTGCCAAAATTCGGCATGTGAAATGCATGCGGATGGGGTAAACATCCCCCCAACAGGCGGAGCGAGGCCCCATCCCATGCGCGATCTGAAAATCCCCGACCAGCGCCACCCCGAAAAGGCGCATCGTCCTGACAACGCCCAGCCCAGGAAACCGGACTGGATCAGGGTCAAGGCGCCCAGCGGAACGGGCTATCAAGACACCAAGGCCATCATCCGCGACAACAAGCTTGTCACGGTCTGCGAAGAAGCGGGTTGTCCCAATGTCGGCGAATGCTGGAGCCAGGGCCACGCTACCATGATGATCATGGGCGAGATCTGCACGCGCGGCTGCACGTTCTGCAATGTCGCCACCGGCAAGCCCAAGGCGCTTGATCTGTTCGAACCGGGCCGCGTGGGCGATGCCGTGGCCAAGCTTGGGCTGAACCATGTGGTGATCACCAGCGTGGACCGCGATGATCTGGACGACGGCGGGGCCGAGCATTTTGCCATGACCATCCGCGCCATCCGCAAGCGCGCCCCCGCCACCACCATCGAGATCCTGACCCCCGATTTCCTGCGCTGCGGCCCCTCGGCGCTGGAAACCGTGGTTGCGGCGCGCCCCGATGTGTTCAACCACAATCTGGAAACCGTGCCCGGTCTTTACCCCGAGGTGCGCCCCGGCGCGCGCTATTTCCATTCCCTGCGGCTCTTGCAGCGCGTCAAGGAACTTGACCCCGCCATGTTCACCAAATCGGGCATCATGGTGGGTCTGGGCGAAGATCGCCAATCGGTCTTGCAGGTGATGGATGACATGCGCGCGGCCGATGTCGATTTCCTGACCATCGGGCAATATCTGCAACCGACGCCGAAACATCACGCCATCGACCGCTTTGTCCATCCCGATGAATTCGCGGCCTATGAGACGGCGGCCTATGGCAAGGGCTTCCTGATGGTGTCGGCCACGCCGCTGACGCGGTCATCCTACCATGCGGGCGATGATTTCGCGCGGCTTCGCGATGCACGGCTGGCCAGACTGGGGCGCAGCTAGCGCTCAGCCCCTCACGGGGCCGGCAGCGCCTTGAGATAGGCGGCGATGGCAAGCCGGTCGGCATCGCTCAGCATGGCCATGTTGGCGATCACCGACACCATCGATCCGCCCGCGCTGTCGAAATCGGGCGTGAAGCCGTCGTTGAGATAGGCCGCGATCTCGGCTTGCGACCAAGTCAGCTTGTCCGGGGTCAGCGGGGGGATCGTGCCGGACCCCGACGGGTTGGGCGCGCCCGCCATCCAGGCCGCGCGGTCCAGCCCCCCCAGCGCATCGCGCGGCGTGTGGCATTCGGCGCAATGGGCCAAGGCTTCGACCAGATAGCGGCCGCGCGTGGCCTCGGCGCTCAGATCAGCGGTGATGGTGAAATCATCGCGCAGGTAACGCAGGTTCCACACCCCAACCGCGCGACGGATCGAATAGGGAAAGCCCAGCTCATGGGGTTGGCTGGGCATGTCGGATGCAGGCAGCCCCTGCCAGTAGGCCCAAAGATCGACCAGATCCTGCCGTTCGGCCAGCCGATAGGCGGTGTAGGGAAAGGCCGGGTAGTAATGGTGCCCCGCGGGGCTGGTGCCCATTTGCAAGGCGCTGACAAATTGCGCCACGCTCCAGCCGCCGATGCCGTGTTGCGGATGCATCGAGATATTGGGCGCCACGAATACCCCGTAATCCGAGACGAATCGCTGCCCCCCCGACAGGGTCAGCCGCGCATCGCCGGTGGCCCCTGTGGCGGCATGGCACGACGCACAGCCAGCCGCCCAGAAGACCGCCGCGCCCGCTATGGGGTCGCCAGACAGCCCGTCCAGATCGGCATCGGTGATCACACCGGGCCGCGTAACGGCCCAGGCGGCCACCGATCCGATCAGAGCCATCACGCAAAAGACTGTGAAAATGCGGTGCATCGATCTTGAACGGCCGGGGCGCGGGTGCCAGACCACGCGCCCCGGACCCTTGAGCTATTGCGGCGCGCGATAGACGTCGTGGCAGGCGCTGCAGGTGCCGCCGACCGGCCCAAGGGCTGCGCGCATTGCGTCCAGCCCATTGCCCGCCTCGGCCGACAGCCCCGTGGCGGCGGCGCCGAAGGCCTGCCATTTCGTGATCACATCGGGCAGGTTTTCCCAGATCGCGGGTTCGGCGCGCGTGCCGTCGATCGTCATGTTGTCGGTGCCTTCGGGCCAGTGAAACGACTGATCCAGCATCGAGATGGCCACCAGATTGGCCGCAGCCGTGCTGGCCTGCGCTGCGTCATAATCCGTCGTGCCGCGCGCCATGTTGCCCAGAACTCCGATATTGAGCGCCATGATCTGAAACTGGCCCTTGCGCGCCTGCACGGCGGCGGGCGTGTCTTGGGCAAGGGCGGGGCTGGGCCCGATGCAAAGGGCACCAAGGGCCGACAGGGCGATCAACGTGGTACGATATGACATGAAGATTGGCTCCCAAAGGGTCACGAAAGGTCGGTCGCTACGCAAAATAGGGTAGCCCGCAGGCGGCTTGCGTCAATTGGTCCGTTTCCATCCGCACGACGCCCCCCATTGCCATGGCGCGAATGCCCCTGTCAGGGCGCAGTGATGCGCGGGCCGCGTGGCACCCGCTCTGCGGTCAGCCAGTCAGGCCAGCCAGCCAGGTATTCCACCGCCGCAAAGGCGATCCCGATGCCGCAGATCAGCGCGATGGCGATCTGCTGGTTGCGCGAGGGGGGATGGCGCACCCACAGCAGCATCCGCATCAGGAAAGGTGGCATCAGCTTTGCTGTTGCAGCATCCGGACCTTGCCGATGAACGGCAGGTTGCGGTTGCGCTGCGCATAATCGATGCCATAGCCCACGACGAATTCGTCGGGAATTTCAAAGCCCGTCCAATCGGCACGAATGTCCACCTCGCGGCGGCTGGGCTTGTCCAGAAGCGCGATGGTCTTCATGCGGGCCGGGCCCTTTGATTTCAAAAGATTGACCACATGATGCAGCGTGTGGCCCGTGTCGACGATATCCTCGACCACCAGAACGTCGCGCCCCGCAATCTCGCCGCGCAGATCCTTGAGGATGCGCACCTCGCGGCTCGATTGCATGGCATTGCCATAGCTTGTCGCCTCAAGAAAATCGACCTCGACCGGCAGATCGATCTCGCGCACCAGATCGGCGATGAACACGAAGCTGCCGCGCAAAAGGCCCACAACCACCAGCTTGTCGGTGCCTGCGAAAACGACCTCGATCTCGCGGGCCAGCGCCTCGATGCGGGCGGCGATGGATTTGGCCGAGATCATCTGAATGACCTCATAGCTGGGGGTGCTGCCTTGTTGTGCGGATAGCTGTGCCATTATGCCCCCTCGGCGCGTTGACCTGAAACGCTTGATTTCTGCCGCATGTTTTAGGACATGGAGGCCAAAGGCGAAAGACGAAAGGCGCAGATGCCGACCCATTCCGAAACCCGCATGCTGCCCTATAGCCCAGACCAGATGTATGCACTGGTCGCCGATGTGGCGCAGTATCCGCAGTTCATTCCATGGATCAGCGCGGCGCGCGTGCGCTCGGTCACGCCCGAGGGCGATCATGCGGTGATGTTGGCCGATCTGGTGATCGGCTTCAAAATGTTCCGCGAACGTTTCCTGAGCCGCGTGACGCTGTGGGATGGCCCCCGCCGCATCGATACCGAATATGTCGATGGTCCCTTCAAGCACATGATGTCCAAGTGGCAATTCGCATCACCCGCCGATGGCGGGGCCGGCTGCGAGGTGCGATTTGAGGTGGATTTCGAATTTCGCAACAAGATCTTGCAAGGCGCCGCGGGCCTGTTTTTTCACGAAGCGATGCAGCGGATCGTGCGCGCCTTCGAGGCGCGGGCGGCGGCCCTTTATGCAACACCTGTGTCGGGCACCATGGGCTGAGCGCGCTCAATCTTCGGGCGGGATCAGACGCAACTCTCCCTCTTCCTCCAGCGCGCGAATGGCCGTGATGATCTCGGCCATGGCTGCCTCACCCTCATCGGGGCGGATCTTGCCGATGGTTTCGGCTTCGCCGCGCAGTTGTTCGGCCAGTCGCTTGGACATGTTCGCAAGGATGAATTCCACCGTCAGCGGTGCGGTTTCCATGCCCGCCGCGATGGCACGGGTGATGACGTCGGGTTCCACACGCCGCAAGATGCGCGGCACATCGGCCGGTTCGATCCGTTTGGGGATGTGGTGAAAGGTAAAGATCATGCGCCGCACTTCGACGGCGAAATCGGCGTCGCGGCTTTCCAGCCCACCCAGAACCACCTCGCGCAGAGTGCTGCCCACCGAATTGAGGATCGCGCCCACCCGGTCCACGGGGCTCGACCGAAAGGCGGATTCGGGGGCGGTCTGCATCTGTGACAAAAGCTGGTGGCCGATCCTGTCCACCATCGCCGGTGTCACCGTTGCCGTCAGCGAAACAGCATGCGCGATCACCTGCGCGCGGTCTTGCGGCAGATCGGCCAACAGGGTGGCGGCCTTGCCCACACCCATCTTGGACAACAAGATGGCCGCGACCTCGGCGCTTTCGGTCATCAGCAACGGGCGCAGGCGCGCAGGCTCCATGGCGCTGAGCCGCGTCCATGGGTCGGTGGGGTCACCCGCCTCGGCCTCGGCGCGCAATCCATCGCGGGCAATGGGCGAAATATGGGGCTCCAACAGGGCAAGGGCCGCAGCCAGCCCGTGGGGCGCGGTCAGCGCCAGACTGTCAAGACGGGTGGTGAATTCCTGCACCACTTGCGCCAGTGTCGACCGGCTGATCGGGCCAAGGGTCGCCATGGTGCGCGCAAGCTCGGCCTGAAGTTCGGGGCGCAGCCGATCCAGCCCCGGCGAGACATTCTGCGTCAGCAATAGCCGCACGATCACGGCCGCTTTTTGTTTGGCGCTCAGCCGCGCGGGCGGTTCGACCACCCGCATGGCGTCATCCGCGACAACGTCCCAATCCCGATGCAGGCTCATGCCTCACCCAATCCCTGATCCAAACTCACCCAAGGGGAGCTTGGCGCAACAGGTCTTAACGCCGGGCTTACGGCTTGGGGCTATTCCCGCGGCATTCCAGTCGAATTCGACGATAATCCGAAGGGGCGTCAGTAATCATATCGCGTGGCATCGCCATCGATCAGCGCCTGTGCCAGAACGCGTTCCGACCATGAACCGGCCCCGCCACGCGCCATGATTTCGGCCAACTGCGCCTTGGCCAGCTCGGTTTGCCCGGTCTGAAGATAGGCAAGACCCAGATAGGCGCGCGCCAGCAGATTGTCGGGCGCAACCGTCAGGGCGCGGTCATAATACCCAAGCCCCCGGGCCATATCGCCCGTTTTTCGGGTGACATAGCCAAAATACGTCAACACCATCGTGTCGCCTTGATCCGGGGCGCGGTGCAGCAGGTTCAGCGCATCCTCGAACCGGTTTGCATAGGCCAGTTCGCGCACGACCGTGATCAGCGCGTCGGGCGTCTGGGGCAGGCGGCTTTCCTTGATCTCGACACAGGCGGCGCGCTCGACATCCCAGACCGTGCCGTCGGGGCATTCCAATGTCGTGGCGGTCGGGGCGGGCGGGGCGTTGTCCTCCATGCCCACGGCGCCAAGCTGGCTGGCGCACAACAGGCTGAGGCAAGCGGCAAGAGCAGGGGCGCGCAACATATCACATCCTTGGGCCAAGGGTTTTGTGGGCATGGCGCGACGGTGCGGCGCGGCCGATCCCGGAAACGGAACCGCGCGCCAATCGATCTGGCGCGCGATCCCTGTTCAGGTCTGGCGGCTTGGTCTTCAGCTGCTTGCCGTTGTCACACAGCTTTGCGAGGCGGCATCCCAGCTTGTTCCCTGGGCACAGCTCATCGTCGCGTCATGAGCACTGCTTGAAGAACAATCGGCATAGGCGAAACCCGGCACAGCCATCAGGACGAAGGCGGCCAGGAGGGTCTTGATACGCATCTAGCGTTCTCCTGTGTCAGCTGCGGTCTGGTCGTCTTACTTGCAGGCGAAAGGGTAGCACGGGGGCCGCCAAAGGCAATGCGTGTCTGCAGAATTTCACGAGGCGCAAAAAAGCGTTCCACAACAGCGCTCTGTCGGCAATATGTCATTCACTGGCTGCCAAACACCCGCGCAAAGATCGTATCCACATGCTTGGTATGGTAGGCCAGATCGAATTTTTCCTCGATCTGTGCGGGGCTCAGCGCCGCCGTCACCTCCGGGTCGGCCAGCAGTTCCTCGCGAAAATCGCGGCCCTGTTCCCAGACCTTCATCGCGTTGCGCTGCACCAGCCGATACGCATCCTCGCGGCTGACGCCCGCCTGTGTCAGCGCCAGCAGCACGCGCTGCGAATGCACCAGCCCGCGAAACTTGTTCATGTTGGCGATCATGGTGTCGGGATAGATCACCAGCTTGTCGATCACGCCGGTCAGACGCGCCAGCGCGAAATCCAGCGTGATCGTGGCATCGGGCCCGATCATCCGCTCGACCGAGGAATGGCTGATGTCGCGCTCGTGCCAGAGCGCCACGTTTTCCATCGCGGGCACCACGGCCGCGCGCACCATGCGCGCAAGCCCTGTCAGGTTTTCGGTCAGGACCGGGTTGCGCTTGTGGGGCATGGCGCTGGAGCCCTTCTGGCCCTTGGCAAAAAATTCCTCGGCCTCCAGCACCTCGGTGCGCTGCATGTGGCGGATCTCGATCGCGATGTTCTCGATCGAGCTTGCGATCACGCCCAGCGTGGCGAAAAACATCGCATGCCGGTCGCGCGGGATCACTTGCGTTGAAATCGGCTCGGGCCGCAGACCCAGCTTGGCGCAGACATGATCTTCGACGGCCGGATCGATATTGGCGAATGTGCCGACCGCGCCGGAAATGGCACCCGTGGCAATCTCCCAGCGGGCCTTTTCCAGACGGTTGCGGTTGCGCTCCATCTCGGCATGAAACCGGGCAAATGTCAGGCCCATGGTCACGGGTTCCGCATGAATGCCATGGCTGCGCCCGATGCGCACCGTCATCTTGTGTTCCAGCGCGCGCCGCTTCAACGCGGCCAGCAGCCCATCCAGATCGGCCAGCAAGATGTCGCTCGCCCGCATCAGCTGGATGTTGAACGTCGTGTCCAGAACATCCGACGATGTCATCCCCTGATGCACAAAGCGTGCGTCATCGGCGCCGACGATTTCGGCCAGATGGGTCAGAAAGGCGATCACATCATGTTTGGTGACCGCTTCGATCTCGTCGATGCGGGCCACGTCGAATTCCACATCCTTTGCGCGCCAGACCGCTTCGGCATTGGCGCGCGGGATCACGCCCAGATCCGCCATCGCATCACAGGCATGGGCCTCGATCTCGAACCAGATGCGGAATTTCGTGGCGGGTTCCCAAAGGGCGACCATCTCGGGGCGGGAATAACGAGGGATCATCGGCGCGACCTTGCCTTTTGTGCATGTGTGCCGCTCTCTTAGGGGGCATGACGCGGCGCGACAAGGCAAGCCGGCGGACAAATGGCCCGACAGATGATCACATTGACCGATCTACATGGCGCATGGCGGCTGACGCGGCACATCATCGACCATCGCGCGGGGGTGACGGGTTCCCTGACGGGGCTGTGTCACTGGCGGCCCGACGGGCCGGGCCTGCGCCAGCACGAAGAGGGGGTGCTGATCTTGGGCAGCGCTCCGCCCCTGCAGGCCAGCCGCGCCTATCTGTGGCGACACGAGGGGGCATCCTTGGTCGTTTTCTTCGAAGACGGGCGGCCGTTTCATCGCCTTGGGCCGGGGCAGTTGGCCGACCGCCACCTGTGTGCGCCCGATGTTTACGATGTGGCCTATGATTTTGGCCGCTGGCCCGACTGGACCCAAAGCTGGCGCGTGTTGGGCCCGCGCAAGGATATGACCATCGAAAGCCGATTTGTACGCCTCGATTAGGGGCAGGGCGATCTTGCCCGCGACGCATCGGCCGGTTCAGTGCGGCGGCTGCCCAAAGCTTTCGGCCAGGATCATGGCAAGCCCATGGCGTACCGCCGCCGCGCGCACGCCCGCGCGCCCCATTGCGCCAAAATCGCGGGTTTCGGTCCGCACATGGCCGCCATGCGCCAACCCGAAACATACCCGCCCCTCGGGCTTGTGATCGGATCCGCCCGGCCCCGCGATGCCCGTCACCGACAGCGCGATCTGAGCTTCCGACCGGTCCAGCGCGCCTTGCGCCATTTCGGCGGCCACCGCTTCGGACACCGCGCCATGGGCCTCGAGCGTGGCGGGACGCACCCCCAGAAGCGCGATCTTGGCGGCATTGGAATAGGTCACGAACCCCCGGTCGAACACATGCGAGGCACCGGGCGGATCGGTGAGCGCGGCCGCGATCAGCCCGCCCGTGCAGCTTTCGGCCGTCGCCAGCCGCCAGCCGCGCTGGCGCATGGCCGCAAGCACCTCGGCGCCGGTCATCGGGTCACCATCGGCAGATGCGCGATCACCGCCAGCGCGGCCACCACCATCGCCGCCAGCCAGCCTGCGATCACATCATCGGCCATCACGCCAAATGCCCCCTCTTGCCGGTCGGCCCAGCCCACCGGGCCGGGCTTGAGGATATCGAACAGCCGGAACGCGACGAAGGCCGTCACGACGCCCGGCCAGAGCGACCAGAAACCGGTCCCCGCCATCGTCGCGCCCAATGACACGGGCCAAAGCGCGATCCATTGGCCGGCCAGCTCGTCGATCACGATTTCCGCCGGATCCTTGTCGGTGCTGGTCTGGATGGCTTTGCCCACCACCCACCAGCCCAGACCCGTCACCGCCAGCGTGGCCGCAAAAAACAGCGCAAATCCGCCCAGCCCATGCACCGCCCATGCCAGCACGACCGCCGCCGCGCTGCCCCATGTGCCGGGGCCGGGGCGCAGATGACCGATGGGCCCCAGCGTGGCGATGGCGCGCATCATGGGCGCACCAGCGTGACGGTTGCCATCGCGGCGATGCCTTCCTCGCGGCCGGTAAAGCCGAGCCGTTCGGTGGTGGTGGCCTTGACCGACACGCGGTCCACGCCGATGCGCAGCAATGCGGCCAGCCGCGCGCGCAGGGCGGTTGCATGCGGTCCGATCTTGGGCCGCTCACAGATCAGCGTCAGATCGGCATGCGTGATGATGAACCCCCGATCACGCGCCATATCCACCGCATGCGTCAGAAAGATATGACTTTCCGCCCCTTTCCATTGCGGGTCCGATGGGGGGAAATGCGTGCCGATATCGCCCTCGGCCAGCGCGCCATAGATCGCGTCGGTCACCGTGTGCAGGCCCACATCGGCATCCGAGTGGCCCAAAAGCCCGCGCGCATGCGGGATCGCCACGCCGCACAGCATCACGTGATCGCCCGGCCCGAAGGCATGCACATCAAAGCCATTGCCGGTGCGGATATCCATCTTGCCTGTCTCCGTTGTCAGGATATGGGCCGCGCGCGCGAAATCGCCGGGGCCTGTGATCTTCAGATTGGCCTCGTCGCCGGGCACGATGGCAACCGACAGCCCCGCCGCGCGCGCCACTTCGACATCATCGGCGGGCGCGCCGCTGTGCGCGCGGTGTGCGGCCAGAATGGCGGACAGGTGAAAGCCCTGTGGCGTCTGCGCGCGCCAAAGCCCATCGCGCGCCACGGTGCCCGCCACGGTGCCATCCCCGCGCCAAAGCGCATCGGTCACGGCTAGGGCCGGGGCCGCCCCTTGGTGGTGGGCCAGCGCGGCGATGACCGCATCGATCACCGGGGCGGCAATGCCCGGGCGGGCCACATCATGGATCAGCACCAGATCGGCGTGATGCTCGAGCGCGTCGAGCCCGGCCATGACCGATCCGCCCCGCGTGTCGGCGCCGATGACGATCTGAAGGTCACAGCGGCTTGCGTGGGGCCAATGCGCCGGGTCGCTGTCGGCGGCCACCACCAGAACGATGCGATCGATGGCGGGGTGGCGGTCAAACGCGTCCACCGTCCATTGCGCCACAGATTTTCCGGCGACCGGCCGCCATTGCTTGGCCAGGCCGCCGCCCGCGCGCACACCGCGGCCGGCCGCGACGATCAGCGCGGCGATGCAAGGTCGGGGCGGGGCGCAGGCATCTGTCATGGCATGGTGATAGGCGCTGGACGCGCGCCGCACAACGGGGCACAATCGCTGCACAGTTTTCTTGCGCTATGCCTAAATTTTGATCAATTTCACGGATTGGCTTGGGATTGCTGCGTCCCGCTGCATGAGTTTCTTTTGAACTCTGCGATGGCGCGGCCTAGCCCTCGGTCCTGGCTGCACAGGGATTGAGCAACTGACGATTCAATTGGCACATGTCTCGATTGCGCCGCCGGTGCTTTTGGCGCCGATGGCAGGCATCACTGACCGCCCGTTTCG
The DNA here is from genome assembly GCF_937892565.1 of uncultured Roseicyclus sp. Classification (GTDB taxonomy): domain Bacteria; phylum Pseudomonadota; class Alphaproteobacteria; order Rhodobacterales; family Rhodobacteraceae; genus Roseicyclus. The sequence continues at coordinate 29,889 of NZ_CALAHQ010000094.1, forward strand.
GGATGTCGTGGCGCGCTTTGGTGCGGGCCTTGTGGTGTCGGAAATGGTGGCCAGCGCCGAAATGGTGGCGGCCAAGCCTTCGGTGCGCGCCCGCGCGGAATTGGGCTATGACGCAGGCCGCACCGCCGTCCAGATCGCCGGTCGTGAGGCCCATTGGATGGCCGAGGCCGCCCGCATCGCCGAAGCCCAAGGCGCGGCCATCATCGACATCAACATGGGTTGCCCCGCCAAAAAGGTGACCAATGGCTATTCCGGTTCGGCGCTGATGCGCGACCCGGATCATGCGCTGCGGCTGATCGAGGCGGTGGTGGGCGCGGTCAAGGTTCCGGTCACGCTCAAGACCCGGCTGGGGTGGGATGAGGCGTTGTTGAATGCGCCCCAGATCGCCGCCCGCGCCGAAGCGGCGGGCATCAAGATGATCACCATCCATGGCCGCACCCGGTGCCAGTTCTACGCGGGCGCCGCCGACTGGGCCGCGATCCGTGGCGTGGTGGATGCGGTGACGATCCCCGTCATCGCCAATGGCGATATCACCGATGCCGACAGCGCGGCCCTGGCGCTGGCGCAGTCGGGGGCGGCGGGGGTGATGGTGGGTCGCGGCGCGCAGGGGCGCCCTTGGGTCTTGGCGGAAATCGCCACGGCGCTGCATGGCGCGCCCGCACCAAAGGTGCCCACAGGGGCGGCGCTGGTCGATCTGGTCGCCGCCCATTACGAGGCGATGTTAAACTTTTATGGCCATGATCTGGGTCTGCGCGTCGCGCGCAAGCATCTGGGCTGGTATCTGGATGCAGCGCTGAGCCCGGCCCAATTGCGCCGTCCTGTCCTGACCGCGCGCAGCGCGGATGCGGTTCTGGCGCTCTTGCCCGAGGCGTTTGATCATCCTTGCGAAAGGGCCGCCGCATGACCCAGGTGACGCGCAGCCTTTGGGCATCGCTGCCCATTCCGGCGGTGATCTGCGATGCCGACAACCTGATCCTCGACGTGAACCCGGCAGCCGAATTGTTCCTGAACGCGTCGAAAAAAGCGCTTGAGGGGCATCCGGTCTGGGACAAGATCATTGTCGCGGCCCCGCTGGAGGCGGCGTTTTCCCGCGTGCGCGACGCCAGCGCGCCCTTGTTCCTGAATGCCGTCGACGTCGGTACGGGCAGCCGAAAGCCGGTGTCATGCGATGTGCAGATTGCACCTTTGGCCGACAAGCCCGACCATGTCCTGCTGCTGTTGGAAAACCGCGAATTGGCCGGGCGGCTTGACCGGGCCATGTCATCGAAATCGGCCGCGAAATCGGCCATCGGCATGGCCGAAATGCTGGCCCATGAGATCAAGAACCCGCTTGCGGGCATCACCGGGGCCGCACAGCTGATTGCGATGAATGCCTCGGGCGAGGACCGGGAACTGACCGATCTGATCGTCGAAGAAACCCGGCGCATCCTGAAATTGCTGGGCCAGGTCGAGGAATTCGGCAATGTGCGCCCGCCCGACCGGCGCGCGGTCAATATCCATGACGTGCTGGACCGCGCGCGCAGATCGGCCGCCATCGGCTTTGCGGCACATATGCAGATCACCGATGATTACGACCCTTCGCTGCCGTCCACATGGGCCGATCCCGATCAATTGCAGCAGGTGTTTCTGAACCTGTTGAAAAATGCCGCCGAAGCGGGGCGGGCGGGCGGCAGCATACGGCTGCGGACCTTTTACGAGTTGAGCCTGAAGGTGCGCCGCCGCGACGGGTCGGGGTCGGCCGTGCCGCTGCAGATCGAAGTGATCGATGATGGCCCGGGCATTCCGCCCGATCTGGCCGAGGATCTGTTCGAGCCCTTCGTGTCGGGCCGCGAAAACGGCACGGGTCTTGGTCTGGCCTTGGTCAGCAAGATCATCGCCGATCATGACGGGTGGATCGCGGTTGATTCCGTGCCGGGGCGCACGGTGTTCCGCCTGTCGCTGCCCATCGCCCCGAAAGATGCCCGATGACCCCCGACGCCCCCACAATGGGAGAGATCTGAGCCATGGACGGAACCGTTCTTGTCGCCGATGACGACCGCACCATCCGCACTGTCCTGACACAGGCGCTGACGCGGGCGGGCTGCAAGGTGCATGCCACCTCCAGCCTGATGACGCTGATGCGCTGGGTCGAAGAGGGCAAGGGCGATCTGGTCATTTCCGATGTGATCATGCCCGATGGCAACGGGCTGGAGACCTTGCCGCAGATCACCCAGATGCGCCCCGGTCTGCCGGTCATCATCATTTCGGCGCAGAACACGATCATGACCGCGATCCAGGCGACCGAAAAAGACGCCTATGATTACCTGCCCAAGCCCTTTGATCTGCCCGATCTGATGAAACGCGCCGCGCGTGCGCTTGATCTCAAGCGGCGTGCCAAGCCCGCCCGTGGCGCGGTCGAGGCCCCCGCCGCGCTGCCCTCCGCGCGCGAGGATCTGCCGCTGGTGGGTCGCACGGCTGCGATGCAGGCGCTTTATCGTCTGGTCGCGCGGGTGATGAACACCGATTTGCCGGTGCTGATCACCGGCGAAAGCGGCACGGGCAAATCGCTGATTGCGCGCGCGATCCATGATTTCTCGGATCGGCGCACGCTGCCGTTTGTCGTGGCATCGGGTGCGGATCTTGAAGGGATGGATGGCCCATCGACGATTCTGGCGCGCGCGCGCGGCGGTTCGATCCTGTTTGACGAGGTCAGCGATCTGAGCGAAGTGGCACAGGCCAAGATCGTGCGGATGCTGGATGCCTTTGGCGACGCCGCCCCGCGCGTGATGGCCACATCGCAGCGCGATCTGACGGAAAAGATGGAAACCGGCCGCTTCCGTCAGGATCTGTTCTACCGCTTGGGCGGTGTCACGCTGGCGGTGCCCAGCTTGCGCGAAAGGGTCGATGACATCCCGCTGTTGACGGCGCATTTTCTGGCGCGTGTCGAACGCGATGGTGTGGCGCTGCGCCGCCTGTCGGGCGATGCGATGGAACTGATCCGCGCCTATTCATGGCCGGGCAATGTGCGCCAGTTGGAAAACACCCTCAAGCGCCTGACGGTCACCAGCCTGTCCGAGGAAATCACCAAGGCCGAGGTCGAGACGGTGCTGGGCAATCAGCCCGCGATCGAACCCCTGATGGGGGTGGGCGAGGGCGACAAGCTGTCGGCCTCGGTTGCCAAGCATCTCAAGCGCTATTTTGATCTGCATGGCGGTGCCTTGCCGCCGCCGGGTCTGCACACCCGGATCTTGCGCGAGGTCGAGACGCCGCTGATCGAGATTGCGCTGGATGCCACGGGTGGCAATCAAGCAAAATGTGCCGATCTTTTGGGGATCAACCGCAATACCTTGCGAAAAAAGATCACCGATCTGGATATCCGCGTGACACGGCGGCGCAAGTTGATGTAAAACCGCAACAGTCTCGTGGCCGATGGGCGACAGCCCCCGATCAGCCGCGTCATTGATTGGGGGGCAGCCCGTGGATGGTACCGCGGACAGACAGGCCGCCGGTCTGATCGACCGGCTCTGGCGGTTCAAGAATGATCCTAATGTGCGCAGCGCAGCCACACTGGGGCTTGTGCTTTTGGGGCCCGTGCTGGCGTTTTTGACGTTTCTGGTGCTCGGGCCGCTGTCCGAGCTTGCCGATGCGCCGCGGCTGCGGCTGATCTTGCTGGCCGATCTGGTCTATATCATTCTGGTCGCCGCTCTGGTCTTGCGCGAAGTGGCGCGCATCGTGGCCTCGCGCCGGGCGCGGTCGGCAGGCGCGCGTCTGCATCTGCGCTTGACGGGTGTGTTCACGATCGTGGCCCTTGTGCCGACAATCCTTGTGGCGGTCTTTGCCACCATCACCGTCAACATGGGGCTCGAAGGCTGGTTTTCCGACCGCGTGTCGCGGGCGCTGGGAAATTCGCTCGATGCCGCCATCGCCTATAGTCAGGAACACCGCGATGACCTGACCGATGATAGCGCCGCGCTTGCCAATTTCCTCAATCTCAGCCGCCGCTCGGGCACGTTGCAATCGGATGGTGACCTGCGCCAGGTGTTGAGCCAAGGCCAGGGGCGCATCCAGCGCGGTCTGGAAGAAGCCTTTGTGATCGATGGTGCGGGTGAAATCCGCGCGCGGGGCGAGGCGAGCTATCTGTTCGATTTCGATCGCCCGGCTCAGGCGGATCTGGCCCGCGCCGCCGATGGTGAACTGGTCTTGATCGAAGACCGTATCCAGAATGAATTCCGCGCGCTTGTGCGGCTGTCGGCCTTTCCCGACCGGTATCTTTACGTCAGCCGTGCGGTGGATGGCGGCATTCTGGCGCTTCTGGACGAAACCGAACAGACCGTGCGGCTTTACCGTCAGCTCGAGGCCGATCGCGGCCGTGTCTTGTTCGAGTTTGGCCTTTTGTATCTGGGCTTTGCGATCATCATGGTGCTGGCCGCAATCTGGCTGGGGCTGTGGTTTGCCGAACGTCTGTCGCGCCCGGTCGGGCAATTGGCCGGCGCGGCGCAACGCGTGGGTCAGGGCGATCTTGAGGTGCGCGTCGCCGATGAAGGCGGTGATGACGAGATCGCGATGCTGGGTCGGCTGTTCAACCAGATGACCCGGCAGCTCAAGGGGCAGCGCGACGCGCTGGTGGAACAAAACGATGCGACCGAAGCACGCCGCCGTCTGTTCGATTCGGTCCTGAGTTCCGTCACGGCGGGTGTGGTTGGTCTGACTGAAGGGGGGCGGATCGATTTCATGAACCGCTCGGCGTTGCGCGTGCTGCAGCTGGGGGAACACGCTGATGGCGGCATCACGCTTGCGGCGGCGGTGCCGGAATTCGGGCCGCTGTTCGAGCGGTTGCAGAAATCCCCCGCCGAAACCGTGCAAGAGGAAATCAAGCTGATCCGCGCCGGCAAGCAAGAAAGCCTGTTGGTGCGCATGGCCACGCGCCGCAATGCCGAGGGCACGCTCGAAGGCTATGTGCTGGCCTTTGACGATGTGACCCAGCTGGTTTCGGCCCAGCGCATGGCCGCCTGGGGCGATGTCGCGCGCCGCATCGCCCATGAGATCAAGAACCCGCTGACGCCGATCCAGCTGTCGGCCGAGCGCATCAAGCGCCGCTATGCCCGCGATCTGCACGGCGAAGACAAGCAGCGTCTGGAGGAATTGACCGAGATCATCGTGCGCCAGACCAATGATCTGCGCCGCATCGTGGATGAGTTTTCCAAATTCGCCCGCATGCCCGAGCCGGAAACCAGACCCGAGGATCTGGCGCGCCTGTTGCGCGAGGCGGTCACCCTGCAACGTGCGGGCCAGCCCGGCGTCCGCTTTGCCTTTGACATCCCCGACCACCCCGTTCTGGCCGATCTTGACGCGACCATGATCGGTCAAGCCTTTACGAACCTGTTGAAAAACGGCGGGGAAGCCATTGAAACCTTGCAAGAAAAAGGCGCCCCGATTGGCCATGTGCCACAGCTGCGCGGGGCGTTGAGTGTGGTGGGTGACACTGCGGTCATCACCATCTGCGACAATGGCATTGGCTTGCCGCTAGACCGGGCCAAGCTGTTCGAGCCCTATGTCACCACGCGCGACAAGGGTACGGGGCTTGGCCTGCCCATCGTCAAGAAAATCATCGAGGAACATGGCGGCACGCTGGAATTGCGCGATGCCGACCCCTTTGAGCCGGGCGCCCATCGCGGTGCCATGGCCCGCATCACCTTGCCCCTTCTGCCCAACGGAGAGACAGCATGAACGATATTCTGGTCGTGGATGATGAGCGCGATATCCGCGAACTGATCTGCGATATCTTGCGCGACGAGGGGTATGCGACCCGCATGGCCGGCACATCGGATGCCTGCATGGCCGAGTTGAACCGCGCCGCCCCCGGGCTGATGATCCTCGATATCTGGCTCAAGGACAGCAAGATGGACGGGATCGACATCCTGGGCCATGTCAAGCGCGACAATCCCGATGTGCCGGTGGTGATCATTTCGGGTCATGGCAACATCGAGATCGCGGTGGCCGCCATTCGGCAGGGCGCGTATGATTTCATCGAAAAACCCTTCAACATCGACCAGCTTCTGGTGGTGATCCGCCGCGCGATGGAAGCGTCACGGCTGCGCCGTGAAAACGCAAGCCTGCGCCGTCAGGATCTGCGCGAGGTGCAGATGATCGGATCGGGGGCGGCGTTTCGCGCGCTGAAATCGAACCTCGACAAGGTCACCAAATCCAATGGCCGGGTGATGCTGACCGGCGCGCCCGGTTCAGGCAAGGAAGTCGCGGCGCGCTATGTGCATGCCCAATCCAGCCGTGCCGATGGCCCGTTTGTCGTCGTCTCATCGGCCTCGATCCAGCCCGACGAGATGGAGGTAAAGCTGTTTGGCCGCGAAAGTGCCGAGCGCGGTGTGGAACAGGGTTTGCTGGAACAGGCCCATGGTGGCGTCGTCTATTTCGACGAGGTGGCGGACATGCCGCTGGGCACCCAATCCAAGATCTTGCGCGTTCTGGTGGACCAAAGCTTCACCCGCGTGGGGGGCACGACCAAGGTGCGGGTGGATTTGCGGGTGATTTCATCGACCTCGCGCGATCTGGCAGAGGAAATCGCGCAGGGCCGGTTCCGCGAAGAGCTGTTTCACCGCCTGAATGTCGTGCCGATCGATGTGCCGAGCCTCGAGGATCGGCGCGACGACATCCCGGAACTGGCGCGCCATTTCATCGCCGAATTCAACCGCGAGCAGGGCCTGCCCAACCGCGCCTTGGGCCAGGATGCGGCGACGCTGTTGCAGACCATGCGCTGGCCCGGCAATGTGCGACAGCTGCGCAACATGATCGAGCGTGTGCTTATCCTGGGCGAAGGCAATGGGCCGGTCCAGCCATCCGATCTTCCGGGGCAGGTCGAGGCGACACAGGGCGCCGATGATGATGCGATGAGCCTGTCGTCGCGTTTGACCACGCTGCCCCTGCGAGAGGCGCGCGAGCTGTTCGAGCGGCAATATCTGATGGCCCAGATCAACCGGTTTGGTGGCAATATCAGCCGCACGGCCAGTTTCGTGGCGATGGAACGTTCGGCCCTGCACCGCAAGCTGAAATCGCTTGGCATTGTGACGACATCGAAATCCGGCGCCCGCATCGCCCAGATGGAAGACGAAGACACAGAGCCCGACATCGAGGATTGAGCCCGCTCAGCCCGTCACATCCAGCCGCTCAAGCCCATGAAAATGGTAGATGTTGGCGTATCGTGCGGGCGCGGCCAGACGCAGGCCGGGCCGGGCCTGGAACAAGATCGGCAACGCGATCTGCAATTCCAGCCGGGCCAAGGGGGCCCCGACGCAGAAATGCAGACCCGCCCCAAAGGATTGGTTCACCGGCCCATCGCTGCGCGCGGGCTCAAAACGCTCGGCCTGCGCATAGGCATCGCCACAGCGGTTGGCCGATGCCAGCAACAGGCCCACCTGATCGCCGCGTGCAAAGCGGTGGCCAAACAGCGTCACATCCTCATAGGCCCAGCGGGTGAACAGATGCAGCGGCGGGTCGTGGCGCAAGATCTCTTCCACCAGCGGCGCGGGGTCGGGCCCCGGGCGCGCCCCTGTTTCCAGACACAGCTTTACCCCATTGCCCAGGGAATGCACCGTCGCCTCATGGCCCGCATTGAGCAGCAAGATGCAGGTGCTGATCAACTCGTCGGTGGACAGCCGCGCACCGTCTTCTTCGGCCGCGATCAGCGCGGTGATCAGATCGTCGCGCGGATCGTTTCGGCGGCGGTTCACATAATCGCGCAGGAAGGCCACGAATTCGGTCGTCGCCGCGACCGCCGCATCCTCATCGGCGCGGGTGCGGCGGGCCTGATACATCTGCACCATCGCATTGGACCAACGCAAAAGATCCGGCGCAATCGCCTCGGGCACGCCCAGAAGGCGCGCGATGATGATCACGGGGATCGGGCGGCAATAGGCGTCGAGCAGGTCGAAGTGATCCGCTTCGGGCAAGCGCGCGGCCAGATCGCCCGCCAGCGCCGCAATCTCGGGGGCCAGCGCCGCAATCCTGCGCGACGTGAACGCGCGCAGCACAAGACCGCGCAACCGCGTGTGACGCGGCGGTTCAAGTTCCAGCATGGAATGGGCTTCGACGGCGAAAAAGGGCTTGAGGTGATCGGGGATGGCGGGGGCCACAAGGGCTTCGCGCCCAAAACGCCGATCGCGCAGGATCGTGTTGACCGCCGCATGGGTCGTGGCCATCGGCATGGCGTAATCCGCCCACCACACCAGCGGCCCGGCGGCGCGTGCCATGCCATAGAAAGGGTAGGGGTCTTGCACAAAGCCCGGATCGGTGGGGGATTGGGTCAGGATCTGCATGATCGCAAATCTGGCAGGGCAACGGCCGATTGACCAGTGGGCTCGATGCCTGTCTGGTGAAAGACGACGCTCATCGCCGGGTGTGCAGGCCCTTTTGCGATGGGCTTTGCCCGGCGGCGGTGGGGATCAATCCGCGCCGCGCACCGGGATGGTGGCCGCGCCACCGGGTTTCAGCATCCGCTGGATCACGGCAACGGCAGCCGCCGTGCCCAGCCCCAGAAGATCGGTCACAAGGCCGCCCTCGATCATCATGAGCGCGGCAATCAACAGCACGATCCGCAGATACCAGACCGACGCTGCGCCCATGACCCACCCCTGCACCGCAGCCGCGAGCAAATACACCCCAAAGCCCGCCGTGACCACCGCGCGGATGATCTCGGTCACGCTGCCATCCATCAAGAGGGCGGCATTGTAGAAGAACATGAAGGGCACGATGAAGGCCGCGATGCCGATCTTGAATGAGGCAACCGATGTCTCCATCGCATTGGCCCCCGAAATTCCGGCCGCCGCATAGCTGGCCAGCGCCACGGGCGGGGTGATGGCCGACACCACGGCGAAGTAAAAGACAAAGAAATGCGCCGTCAACAGCGGGATGCCAAGCTGCACAAGGCCCGGCGCCACCACGGCGGCCGCGACCGCATAGGCCGCGGTCGTGGGCATGCCCATCCCCAACAAGATCGCAATGCACATGGCGAAAAACAGCGCCAAAAGCTGGCTGACGCCCGCAATGTCGAGCAACAGGTTGGAAAAGCGCGCCCCCACCCCGGTCAGCGAAATGACCGCAACGATGATGCCCGCACACGCACAGACCGCGATGATCTGGATCGACATGATCCCCGCAATCTCGAAGGCCTTGACGATCGCGCGCGGGCCCATGGCATGGGGGGTAAGCCAGCTGATCATGGCGGCGGCGACGGTCGCAAGCGTGCCTGCCCGGATCACCGAGTAGCCCATGAAAAGCGCCGCGATCAAGATCAGGATCGGCACGAACAGATAGACCTGTCGGATCAGGCGCTTGAACTTTGGCAATTCATCTTCGCGCATGCCACGCATGCCAAGCTTTGCCGCCTCAAGATCGACCATGAAATAGACCGAGGCGAAATAGAGCAACGCCGGAATGATCGCGGCGATGGCGATATCTTGATAGGGGATGCCCGTCACCTCGGCCATGATGAAGGCACCCGCACCCATGATCGGCGGCATGATCTGACCACCGGTCGAGGCAGCCGCCTCGACCGCGCCGGCGGTCTTTTTTTCGTAGCCAACCTTTTTCATCAGCGGAATGGTGAGCGATCCGGTCGCCACGACATTGCCCGCCGAGGTGCCGTTGATCATCCCCATCAGCCCGCTTGCAAAGATCGCCACCTTGGCCGGACCGCCGCGCGCGCGCCCTGCGGCGGCGAAGGCGAAATTGACGAAATAATCCCCGACCTTCGAGGCCTGCAAAAAGGCCGCAAAGATGATGAACAAGATGATGTAGGTCGATGAGACCGACGTGGTGGTGCCCAAGATGCCGACATCGGAATAGACCGTGCCGAAAAAGCGCTGCCATGTGTAGGGTGTCTCGACCCGCAAGATCGAGGGCAACAGATGCGCGCTGAAGGTATAGGCAAGAAAGATGCCCGCGATCACCACCAGCGCCATGCCCGCGACCCGGCGCGTCAGCTCAAGGATCAGCGCGGTGCCCGCCGTTGCGGCAAAGGCCACGCCAATGGGCACCTGTGGCGTTCCGACCGCATTGCGCGCGGCCGTGCCGTAAATCGGGATCAGGTAGAGCGCCACGATGACCGCGCAAAAGCCCAGCACCATGTCCGAGGCGGCAAAGGCCGCGCGGTCGCGCCGTTCGAACCAACCTGTCACGATGGCGCCAAAGGTCGCCACCAAAAGCGGCACCCCAAACCACCAGATCTCGCGCGCATAGACCCAATCATAGGCCGAAAAGGTGTCGGGGATGTCGGGCATCGATACCCAAAGCACCCGGCCGCCCATCTCCATGATCTGGTCAGTGCCCAGATACTGGATGAAGCCAAGCGTCGTGATGGCCGCCACCAGCGCTGGCAGGGCCAGCGCGGCGGCGATCCGGGTGATGATCCGCGTGTCGCGCACAGGCTGTGGGCCACTGGGAAAACCATGGGCCGCAAACAGGGCAAACCCCAACACCAGGGCGCCAGCGATGTGGATCATGCGGAAATTCCACGGCTCCATCGGCAGGGTCGGCAACATCGGCAGCCGGTCGGCCCAGCGTGATTTGATATCGCGCGCCGTGTGCCGCAAGGCGGCCGCTTCGGCCTGAGCGGTTTCGATGCTGGCGGTCAGTGCTGCGATCTCGTCGGCGTTGTCGGCGGTTTGGGCCACCTCTTGGGCCAAGGCCAGAAGACGGCGCATGCTGTTTCCGCCAAAGGCCTCGCCCGCGGGGCCCAGCGTCCTGCGCAGATCCTCGAAGCTGGCTTGGGTCTTGCGTTCGGCAAGGCTGGCTTGCACCGACCATGGCGACGCGATCAACCCGCTGACCGACAGCCCGTTCAGTGCCGCCATGTGAAAGGCCGCATAGAAAAAGGCCATGACCGCGATGACGACATAGGCGCGACCCGCAAACAGGCGACGGTTGCCTTCGATCGGCTCTTCGTCAACGCCTTCTGCAAGGACCTGTCCGGTCTGGCTGGTCTGGTCGGTCATGGTCTGGTGTTCCCCCGGACGGACGGCGCGGCCTGCCGGCCCCTTGTGGTGCCGCGCCCATCGCAAGGGGCGCGGCCCGTGTCGCGCGGCGGGGCGGATGCGCTGTGCGCATGCCCCGCCGGTGGTCTTACATCGCGCCGTGAATACGGTCGGCCGCAATCGTTGCACCGGCGTTTTCGGTGAACCAGCGTGCCGCACCGGGGTGCCACATCATCGCGGTGTTCTTGTCCCAATGTTCGGGCAGGGTTTCGCGCGCCGAGGCGTGGATGCCGACCATGCGGTCATTGTCCGACATGATGACATCGGTCACCGCATAGACAAAGCTTTCGGGCAGGTCGCAATTGGCGATCGCAAAGTTCCACATCGCCACCGAGCGCGCGGGTGCCTCGAGCGTGGTGTAGGTGGTGTCGGCGATCTCGAAGCCCGAGACGGGGAATTGTTCGATGATCTTGGCCTGTTCATCGGCGGTGAACTCGATGATGTTGATGTCGGTCTGCACCTCAAGCTGCGACACGGCCGGAATCGGAACGCCCGCGGCAAAGGCGATCACATCCAGAAGACCGTCCTGAAGCTGGCCGCCCAGATCATCCCAGCCACCGTTGCGGCGCTCGAACGCCACGCCAAGCGCTTCCAGCATCAGCGGAAAATAGGTGTCCGAGGTCGACCCGGCTGGTCCAAAGCCCACGCGTGCGCCCGCCGGAATGTCGGCGATCGTCTCGATCCCCGAGGCCGACAGCGTCGTCACCGAAAAGGGTGTCTGATACATGGGGAACATCGCACAGGCATTGGTCATCTGCAGCCCGGGTGCGATCGGGTTGGTGCCAGCCAGCGATTCAGCGGCCGGGCCCATGGTGGTCAGACCAAACTGAACTTCGCCGGTGTGCACCAGCGCCATGTTCTGCATCGGCCCGCCGGTCACTTCGCCACCGCCCGAAAGGCCCAGCTCATCGGCAACCAGATTGGCCCAGCCAGAGCCATAGACGAAAAAGGTGCCGCCCTGCGAGGCGGTGCCGACGGTGAAGCTTTCGGGCCAGCCGGTGCGGTCGGCATGGCCATCGGCAAAGGCCGCCGTTGCGGTCAGCGCGGTGGTGGCCGCAAGTGCTGCGATACGGGTGAATACCATCTCAATCTCCCCTTGTGGATGGATCAAGCGCCCGCCGTGAGCCGGGCCGCTGGGCGCGAGTGTCTGGGGCGGGCAAGGCGGTCATGCAAGCCGTGCATGGCCGCTTTGCGTGCATTGATGAGCATATCCTGATGGAATGGGTGGATATCCACCCATCAGGGTCAAATTCATATTACGATCTTGACACATTGCAGGGGCGCAAGCGGCGCGACCTAAGGTTTGCGAAAGCTTTCGCGGTCCAATCCGTGGCGCTGCATCTTTTCATAGAGCGTCTTTCGGCTGATCTGCAGCGCGGCCAAGGTCGCCTTGATGCTGCCGCCATGGGCGGCCAGCGCGGTTGCGATCAACAGCCGCTCATGGGCGGCCATCTGTTGGGCAAGGCTGGCCTCGGGCGCGGGGGGGGCTTGTGCCAGAGCGGGGTCCAGACCCAGCGCCATCCGGTCGGCGGCATTGCGCAATTCGCGCAGATTTCCCGGCCAATCGCGCGTCGCTAGCGCCGCCAGAACCGCCCCCGGCACGATGGGAACCGGCCGCCCGGCCCGGGTGGCGGCTGTCTCCAGAAAGGCCAGGAACAGCTCGGGAATATCCTCGCGCCGGGCTGACAGGGGCGGCAGGCGCAGCGTGACCACATTCAGCCGATACAGCAGATCGGGCCGAAAAGTGCCCTCGCGCACGGCCTGTTCCAGATCCCGCTTGGCCGAAGCCACGATCCGCAGATCGAGCGCGATCGCGTCATTCGATCCAAGGCGCGTCACCGTGCGCTGTTCGATCACATGCAACAGCTTGCCTTGCAGCGCCATGGGCAGGCTGTCGATGTCATCCAGAAACAGCGTGCCCCCGCGGGCATGTTCGAATTTGCCATAGCGCGCGCGGCTGGCGCCGGGAAAGGCGCCCGCTTCATGGCCGAACAATTCGCTTTCGATCAGATCGGCGGGCAAGGCTGCACAATTGACCACGCCAAAGGGGCGCAGGGCGCGCGCGCTGGCGGCATGCAGGGCACGCGCGGCGACATCCTTGCCGGTGCCGGTTTCGCCTTCGATCAGCACATCGGCCCCGGTTGCGGCCACGGCGCTCAGGCTGGCACGCAGCCGCGTCATTGCGGGCGATCTGCCGCGCAACTGCACCTCCAGCGCGTCGCCTGCGGTCTTGGGGTCGGACCCGGCGCGCAGCAGGCGGTTTTCCACTGTCAGCCGGCGCTTTTCCAGCGCCCGCCCCGCCGCCTGCACCAGCCGCGCGGGCGCATAGGGTTTTTCGACGAAATCATACGCCCCGTCGCGCATCGATTGCACCGCCAGATCCACATCACCATGCCCGGTGATCAAGATCACCGGCAGTTCGGGGTCGATGCTGAGCGCCTTGGCCATCAGCGCCAGCCCGTCCATGTCCGGCATGCGGATGTCGGTGATCAAGATGCCGGGAAAATCCCGGTCAAGCCGCGCCAGCGCCTGCGCCGCGCTGGCGCAGGCGATGACGTCAAGATCGGCCAGCATCAGGGCCTGCACGGCGGCCAGGCGCGGATGCTCTTCATCATCGACAAACAAGATGGGCGGGGGGGCGGTCATGGTGCAGCAATCTCGGCGGGTGGCGTGGTCAGCTCAAGATCCACCGTGAACACCGCGCCGCCATCGGGGTGATTGGCCACCATCAGCCGCCCGTTGAAATCGCGCACGATATTGTAGGAAATCGACAGACCAAGCCCCAGCCCCTTGCCGGGGGCCTTGGTGGTGAAGAAGGGATCAAAGGCCTGTGACAAGGCGTCTTGCGACAGGCCGGGCCCTGTGTCGCGCAGCGCGAGCTGGCACCGCCCTGTCTGTGGCATCACGGTCAGGGTCAGGGTGATGGTCGGCCGCGCCGTGCCGTCCATGGCGTCCAGCGCATTGCCGATCAGATTGACGATCACCTGTTGCAGCCGCACCCGCCCGCCGGTGACCCAGATTTCATTGCCCGGTGGCGGGGGGATCACGCGCGCCGCCGATTTGTCCAGCCGTGGCGCCATCAGGTCAAGGGCATCCGCGATCACGGCGTGGATCGGCACCGGGCCGGTCTTGTCTTGCGGGCGGCGGGCGAAATTGCGCAGATGCCGCGAGATCGACGCCATCTTGTCGGCCATCGCGGATATCAGGCGGATATTCTCGCGCGCTTCATCCATGCGGCCGCGCTCCAGAAAGGTGGCGGTGTTTTCGGCATAGGCCTTCATCGCGGCCAAGGGTTGGTTGAATTCATGGCTGAGCGCCGCCGACATCTGCCCCAGGGCTGCCAGCTTTCCGGCCTGTATCAATTCGGTTTGCGTGCGGCGCAGCTGTGCCTCGGTGCGCACGCGTTCGTCGATTTCGTGGCGCAACAGCCGGTTGGCGGCATCAAGCTCGGCGGTGCGGCCGCGCACCCGCGCCTCGAGCCGTGTCTGTTCATCGGCCCGTGTGGCCAATTGCTGTTCAAGCTGGGCGCGCCGTTGCCCGATCACGGCGCTTACCATCAGCCCGAACAGGGCGATCAGCGCCGCGATGGCCAGCGAAGTCAGCGCCTGTGCCCGCGCGGGGGCTATGGGCGACAGGATCGACACCCGCCATCCTGCCGCCGCGATCAGCCCCGTCTGCATCACATAGACCGCGCGCCCCCCGGGGTCGTCGATGGTCAGGATCTGATAGTTCGCGCCGCCCAAGGGCCTGCTGTGCGCCGCCAGAGGGCGCAGCGCCGTGATCGGGTATTGCCGTGTCTGGGCGATGGTTTCCAGCGCGGCTTCGACCATGGGCCCGAGCGTGCGGAAATGCCAATCCGCCCTGTCCGACAGGAAAATGACATTCGACATGTCCTGCACGATGATTGTCGCGCCACTTTCGGCCCATGTCGCCTCGAAGGCGTCCAGGGTGATCTTGACCGCGACCACACCGATGATCCCGCGCTCGTCACTGACCGGGGCGGCAAAGAAATATCCCCGCTCGCCCGAGGTGGTGCCCAGGGCGTGGAACCGCCCGATGCCGCCATCGAGCGCGTCGGTGAAATAGGGGCGATACGCAAAGTTTCGCCCCACAAAGGATCGTTCCGTTCGATAGGATGAGGCCGCGATGGTCAGCCCCGTGCGGTCCATCAGATAGATGTCCGACACATCAAGCGACAGTGCGGTCTGGCGCAGCTGTTCATTGACAAAGGGCAAGAGCCCCGCATTGGTCGGATCGCGCAACACCCGGGCCAGGATCGGACGCTCGGCCAGAAGCGGGGGCAGAACCGCCGCGCGGTTCAGCGCGCCGCGCAGGTTCTGGGTTGCCAGTTCCAGGGTGGCACGATCGCGATCGCCGATCTGCACCTCATAGGCGCGTTCAAGCCGCGGATAGGCCAGCATCGCACCCAGACACAGCCCGATCAGCACCATCCGCACCACAGCGCCCGTGGACCAGCGCCCCGTCAGGGCGCGTGGCTGGCGGCGGTCGGTCATGGCTTCATCGGCGGCATCGATCATGACGCCCAGTATATGCGCGGGCGCGATCCCCCTGACCAGAGCTTGTGGTCAAAGCTTTCCGTGGGGCGATGCCGGGCCGGCGGTGCGAACCAGACCCGGTGAATTCGGCTTTCGCGAATGGCCATGACAGGTTACTCTGACACCAGATCAGGCGACGGCGTTTGTGGGTTGCCAGTCATGTGTTGGAGGAACCGATGTTTGCCATACGCTCCGTCTTGCGCACCATCAGCCTGACGCTGGTGGTTTTTGCCGCCCCGCTTGCCCCTGCCATCGCCCAGAACAGCCTGTGCAACGGGCTTGGGGATGGTGCGCCATGGATGGGCCAGACCGAGGACCGCTCGGACATCGCCACGCAAGGCGCGCCCTTGGTGTGGGCGGGAGATGTGGCGTCGGGTGGCCGGGGGATAGCGCTGTTCACGCTCAGCGCGCCGATGGCCGTGCGTGTCGAGGCGATGGCCGACACGCCGATGGGCGACGTGATGGTCGAACTGTTCGACGCGACGGGCCGCTTGGTGGTGGTCGATGATGATTCCGGCGGAAATCTGTCGGCACGCGCAGAGCCGGATCTGGAGGCGGGCGATTATTGTGTGGCGATAACGGGCTTTGGGGGTGCCGCGGTCGCGGGCCGGATTCAGGTGAGCCGGCTTGAGATGCTGGCCCTGACGCCGGGTTTGGCGGGCGGTTTTGCGGGCATGGACGAGATGATCCCTTTTGTAGGCATGGAGCCGTGCCTTCCAGAGACGCCCGCCACGCGTTTGGGCGACGGCTCGGTCGACGCGCAGCTGATGGACGGGCTTGTGGCAACGGGCAGCGCGGCACAGACGCCCTATTTTCGGTTCGCACTGGCCAGCCCACAGCCGCTCTCCATCCGCGCATCCAACGAAGACGCCGACCCCTATCTTTATCTCTTCGATGCGACCGGGCAACTTCTGGGCGAGAATGATGATGCCGATGGCCTCAATTCCCGGCTCGATTTCTCTCAGGCTTTGCCGGAGGGGGAATATTGCATCGGCCTGCGCGCGCTTGGCGACCCGATGCTGCCCATCGAGGTGCAGATCATCGCCCATGATGGACGGGCCGCCACCTTTGATGGGTACGCGCAGGGGATGATCGCGCCCCCGCTGGACGGGTCCTGGCCGGTTCAGGATCTTGGCGTGTTGCCGGCAGAGGTCACGCGCGACTGGCCGGTATCAGGTGGTCTGGCCCAATGGTTCGTCATGGAGGTTCCGGCCGATGGTCTGTTGATGATCACCGCCGATGCCATCGACGACTCTGACCCGGTGATCAGCCTGTTCGACAGTGCGGGCACGATGCTGGGCCAGAACGACGATGCCAATGACTCGGTCAATTCCCAGCTTGTTCAGGCGGTCGCGCCGGGGCGCTACGTGTTGGCCGTGCGTCAATTCGTGAACACCCACAATGGCATGATCCGCGTCGGCGTGGCGCGCTATGTGCGCGCCGCCCCCTAGGCGTCAGGCTGATTGCAAGGCGGTGATGATCTGCGAAAAGCTGGCCGCCTTCAATGCGGCCCCCCCCACCAGCGCGCCGTCGACATCGGCGATGGCAAAGATCGTGGCGGCGTTGTCGGGTTTGACCGAACCGCCATACAGGATCGGCACCTGACCACCGGCCAAGCCCAATCGTGACAACAGCAAGGCGCGGATCGCGCCATGCACCTGAGCGATCTGGTCGCCGTCGGGCACGCGCCCCGTGCCGATTGCCCAGACGGGTTCATAGGCCATGATCAGCGCTGATGGGTCGATGTCATCGGGCAGGCAGCCCATGACTTGGCGGGTCACCACGTCAAGCGTCATGCCCGCATCCCGCTGCGCGGCGGTTTCGCCGACGCACAAGATCACGCTCAATCCTGCGCCCCGTGCGGATTGTGTCTGTGCCAGGATCACGGCATCCGTTTCGCCATGATCGATCCGCCGTTCGGAATGGCCAAGGATGACATGGCTTGCCCCGGCATCCGCCAGCATCGCAGCCGAGATGTCGCCGGTATGCGCGCCCGATCTGGCGGCATGACAGCTTTGGCCACCAAGGGCGATGGGCGCATTTCCGACCCGCTCGGCCATGCGATGGATCAACGTGGCCGGCGGGCAGATCACGATGCCGACCCCGGGGTCGGGATGGGCCGCGATCAGCGCGTCGATTTCGGCCAAAGCCGCGCCATCGCCATGCATCTTCCAGTTTCCGGCGGCAATCTTGCGGGGCATGGTGGGCCTGTTCCTGTCGGTCGGTCGGATCCAAAGGGAAAGGGGTGACAGGCCAGCGCGCCACAGCGTGCGGCGGCCGATCAGGCCGGGCGCTGCGCCTGTTCGGTCTGCAACTCGGCCAGATCCTTGAACTTGATTGATTCCCCGCACCCGCAGGCATCGGCCACATTCGGGTTGCGAAAGCGGAACCCCTGTTCCAACAGGCTGGTCTCGTAGTCGATGATGGTGCCGAACAAGAACATCTGGGCTGTGGGCGCGATCATCACGCGCGCGCCGTCTTGTTCGACGATCTCGTCATGCGGATTGATCTGGCTGACATAATCCATGGTGTATTCCATGCCCGCACAGCCACCCTTCTTGATGCCGATGCGCAAGCCCTGGCTGCCATCGCGGGTCATGAGGCGCTGGATTTGCGCTGCGGCGGCGGGGGTGATGGTGACGGCCTGTTTGCCGGGAATGCCGAACATGGGATCAGTTCCTTGTCGCTGCGGCGATGCGGGAAAGATAGTCGGTGTCGCGGTATCGCTCAAGGGGCGTGTGTCTTGGCAAGGAGGGTGGCGGCATCTGTGCCATCACATGAAGCCCAGTTCCAGCCGCGCTTCATCCGACATCATGTCCATGCCCCAGGGCGGGTCCCATGTCAGTTCGACATCGACCTGCTTGACCCCTTCAAGCGGTTCGACCGCATCGGCGACCCATCCGGGCATCTCGCCCGCCACCGGGCAACCGGGGGCTGTCAGCGTCATCACAACGCGCACCGCGTTTTCCGGGGTGATGTCGATGGTATAGACCAGCCCCAGATCAAAGATATTGACCGGAATCTCCGGGTCATAGACCGACCGGCAGGCCTCCACCACGCGGTCATACAGCGGGTGATCGGTGCTGGAGGGCTGGATCAGCGGCGTGCCTTCCAGCTTTGGCTCGTGCTCGGTCATGGGGCGGTGCCTTCCACGGTAATCCTGAGTGAAGATATAAGGAAAGGGCGGCGGGGCGTAAAGGGTCGCATTTCCCAAAAGAAAACCCCCGCGCAAGGGGCGCGGGGGTAGGGGTTGTGCCAATGGTTGGCTCTGGCTCAGAAAGAGTATCCCACGCGGATACCAAAGCCCAAGGCCGAGTTGTCGGTGAATGTTCCCAGAAGCGTGCCGGCCGGCGCGGGCGCTGGGGCTTCGGTCTGTGCGTCCCCAACCATCGAATAATTCACGCCCGCCAGAATGCGCCACGGGCCGTTATCGTACCGCGCAGCAAGACCAAACGACGTACGCCCGTCGGTCGGGCCGAGATTGCCCGAGAACCCGCCCGATTTGGCCTCGTAGCCGACCGAACCCAACAGCGCCAGACTGTCGTTCAGCCGACGTGCAACGCCAAGGCTATAGGTGATCGTGTCCTTGTCGTAATCGACCAGAACCGGGCTGGGGGCGAGGCCGTTATCGCCCTGAATGCGGAATTCGGTCCAATCCACCCAGCGCGCCGAGCCGAAGACCAGCGTGCCGGGGGCAACGCCCGTCTGTGCCTCAAGCGTCCACGATTTTGGGATCGTCACGGCAAACTCCGTGGGCAACGTGCCAAGGGCTGGGACAAGATAGGTTTCCGAACCCGCGAAATCATGTGTGGTCGCGGATTGGTAGGTCAGCGACACGCGAAGCGCGATGTCGGGGATCTCGTAGGCGGCGCCGATCGTGTAGCCCAGTTCGGTCGAGCCATCCGCCGTCAGCCCGTAGGTCGGAAGCGAGACGTTGCCTTTCGCGGTGACGCCGCGCAGACCGCCGTAGACGGAAACGCCGCCCCCCGTCTGATAGCGGACCAGCGCATTGACGGCCTGGCTGTCGATGGTGCCGTTGGCCCCGGCAAAGGGGTAGCCGGTGCCAGTAGGATAGTCCACATCCGCGCCGATGGGCGAATCCACGATCAAGGCAAAGGAAAGCTGCTCGGATATCTTCTGATGATAGCGCAACTCGATCTGGCTGTAGCTTGCAGCCATGTCGCCCGATGACACTGCGCCGCCACCTGCTGTGCCCGATACCGATGGATCGACATAACTATAACCGAGTTCCACATAGGTGCCGGTCTCGAACAAGATGCCCATGGATTGGCCAGAGCGCTCGACACCCCCCGCCTGTGCCAGAGCAGTCGTTGCCAGAAGTGCCGCAGAGGCGGCTGCGATGCGGTTCATGATGTCTCTCCCCAAGACTGAGCGATGTCTACCTGACGTCTAGGTCAACAAGAATCACCGGGCGGTCAATTCTGCCGCAACGTCAGCCATCGCTTTACCTTTGGGTCAGCGATGAATTGTGACGGTTCTGCTACACCCGCGTCAGGTCCTGCCGGGTCGGCGCTGGCTGGCCCAGATGTTGAGATAATTGGCACCAAAGATCAACACGGCCCCAAGCAGGACGCTCCATTCCAGGGGTTCGGCATAGACCACCACCCCCACCACGGCGATGGTGGGCAGGCGGGCGAAATCCATCGGCATCACCACCGATGCAGGGGCAAGCGAAAGTGCCGCGGTCAGGCAGAAATGTGCGGCCATCCCGCCGATCCCGATCACCGCCAGCCATGGCAGCATCGCGGCCGAAGGCACGGCCATGTGCCCATCCCGCAAGCAAATGATAAGCCCGATGACCAGCTGGATCACCGACAGCCAGAACAGGATGCAGGTGATGCTTTCGGTGCGCGTCAGCCGCTTGGTCAAGATGACGTTGACCGCGAAAAACACAGCCGCCAGCGCAGCTGTGACCATGCCGATCGACAGCGGCTGCGCCCCGGGCTGCACAACGATCAGCACCCCCACAAATCCCAAAAGCCCCGCGCCCAGCTTCCACGCCGTCAATTTCTCGCCCAAAAACACCGCCGCCAAAAGCATCGCCCAGAGCGGTGCGGTGAATTCGAGCGCGAAAACCAGCGTCAGGGGGGCCACCGTGATGGCGTAAAACCACAGGTTCTGCCCGCCGAAATGGACGATGTTGCGCACCACATGCACGCCCATGTGGCGCCGCGTGATCTGGCCCAGCGTTCCGGCAAAGGCCCCCACCGCCAGAACGATCACCAGCCCGATCACCGAGCGGTAGGTAATCATCTCGAAGGTGTCGAGTTCCAGCGCCGCCGCCCGCCCCGCCACCGCAAGCGCAGAAAAGCAAAGGATCGCGCCGATCATCCACAAGGCGGCGCGCAACGGGTCCTGGGCCGCCTGGCCCTGCGGTGCCGCCTCGATCTGGCTCATGTGCGTGTGTCCTTTGTGAGCCCCTTGTTCGGGGCATCTTGTGTGGGCGTTTCAGATGGTGCGCGCACGCTCAAGGGCAAGCGCGCCTCACAGACCGGCGCGCTTGGCGTCATCCCAAAGTGCATCCATCTCGGCCAGATCGCTGTCGTCGGGGCGTTTGCCGCGCTTTGCAAGCCCGGCCTCGATGAAGGCGAAGCGGCGCGTGAACTTGGCATTGGCACGGCGCAGCGCGGCTTCGGGATCGACCTTGAGATGACGGGCGAGATTGGCCATGACGAACAGCAGATCGCCCATCTCATCCTCGATGCGGTCTTGCGGCAGACTGTCCCGCGCCTCGGACAGTTCGCGGGCTTCTTCGGCGATCTTGTCGATGACCATGCCGATATCGGGCCAGTCAAAGCCAACGCGCGCCGCGCGCTTTTGCAGCTTTTCGGCGCGCATCAACGAAGGCAGGCCCAAGGCCACATCGTCAAGCACCCCGCCCTTGGCCTTGGCCGCGCGTTCGGCGGCCTTGACGCTTTCCCAATCCACGACCTGCTGGGCGGCGGATTTGGCGTTGCTTTCGGTGCCGAACACATGCGGGTGGCGGGCGATCATCTTGTCGGCGATGGCGCTGGCCACATCGTCAAGATCGAACAGCCCCGCCTCTTTCGCCATCTGCGCGTGAAAGACCGATTGAAAGAGCAGATCGCCCAATTCACCCTTCAACTCGTCCCATGCCTTCCGGTCGATCGCATCGGCGACCTCATAGGCCTCTTCGATGGTGTAGGGGGCGATGGAGGCAAAATCTTGCTCCACATCCCAGGGACAGCCCGTGATCGGGTCGCGCAGCCGCGCCATGATCGCGCGCAGCCGCTCGAGCGGGGGCAGGCGGGAAAACTCGTCCATTGCGCAACCGGAGGGTTTGGGATCAGGTGACCCCTTAGACCCAAACCGCGCCGAGGAGTCCAGCCATGCCCGTCATCAACCGTATCGCAGGGCTTTCGCCCGAGATGACCGTGTGGCGTCGCCATCTGCATGCCCATCCGGAACTGGCCTTTGATTGTCACGAGACCGCGGCCTTTGTTGCGGCAAGGCTGGCCGAGATCGGGGTGGACGAAATCCACACCGGCATCGCGCAAAGCGGCATCGTGGCGATGATCAACGGGCAGGGCCCTGGCCCGGTGGTGGGCTTGCGTGCCGATATGGATGCGCTGCCGATCCTCGAGGCCACGCTCGCCCCGCACGCGTCGCGCGTGGCAGGCAAGATGCATGCCTGCGGCCATGATGGGCATACCGCGATGCTGTTGGGGGCGGCCAAGTATCTGGCCGAAACGCGGGGCTTTCGCGGGCGCGTGGCGCTCATCTTTCAACCCGCCGAAGAAGATGGCGGCGGTGCGGGCGTGATGGTGCAAGAGGGCATCATGGACCGCTTCGACATCGCCGAGGTCTATGCGCTGCACAATGCGCCGGGGCTGGAGGCGGGGCGCATCATCACCACGCCCGGGCCGATCATGGCGGCGGTCGATGAGTTCACGATCCTGATCGAAGGCCAAGGCGGCCATGGGGCCATGCCGCATGAGACGCGCGATCCGATCCCTGCCGCGGTGTCGATCGTTCAGGCCATCCAGACCATCGTGTCGCGCAACCATCATGCGCTGAAGGATCTGGTGATCTCGGTCACGCAGATACATGCCGGAACGACGGATAATGTCATTCCCGGCGAGGCGATGATCAACGGCACCGTGCGCAGCTTTGCACCCGAGGTTCAGGAGATGGTGATGGCACGGATGGAGGCGATCGTGGCGGGGCAAGCGGCCAGTTTCGGGGTCGCGGCACGGC
This sequence comes from uncultured Roseicyclus sp., assembly GCF_937892565.1. Taxonomy (GTDB): domain Bacteria; phylum Pseudomonadota; class Alphaproteobacteria; order Rhodobacterales; family Rhodobacteraceae; genus Roseicyclus. Next base: position 52,705 of record NZ_CALAHQ010000094.1, read on the forward strand.
TCGATTATGCCATCGGCTATCCGGCCACGATCAACGATCCCGACCGCGCCGCCTTTGCCGCCGAGGTCGCGGCCGAAGTGGTGGGCCCTGAGCGCGTTGATGGGGCGGCAGGGCGCGAGATGGGCGCCGAGGATTTTTCCTACATGCTCAACGCGCGCCCGGGTGCCTATCTGTTCGTGGGGGCGGGCGCGGGGGCGGGTCTGCATCATGCGGCTTATGATTTCAACGATGAGATCTTGCCCATCGGGGCCAGTCTTCTGGCGCGGCTGGCCGAACGCGCCTTGCCGATCGCGGGGTAGAGCGCGAATTTTCGTACGAAAATTCGGATGAGCGGGCGGGGTGCGAATTTTCGTACGAAAATTCGCGTCAACGCTGCGCGCGCGTCGCGCGCGCAGCTCTTGTTAGGGGGGCTGCCCCCAGCCTGCGGCCTGTCCTTGGCTGGTCTTGGGACAAGGATGCCGGGTTCAGCAGGCGGTTGCGCGCAGGTAGCGGCGCGTGCCGTAAAGAAGGGGCTCGCCCGAGGGGGCGCAGACCACCGCCTTGACCGCGCCGATGCAGATGTGATGCGTGCCCATCCGTTCTGCCGAGATCAGGCGGCAATCAAGACTGACCAGCGCCGCCGTCAGATGCGGGGCGCCGGTGACAAGGGGGGCGGTGGCGACTGCGTTGAACTTGTCGCCGCCGGGGGCGGGACGACGGGCAGAAAAGATGTCCGAGATGTCGTTTTGGCCTGCGCGCAGCAGGTTGATGCAAAAGCAGCCGTTTCCCAGCACCAGCGGCAAGACCGATGACGTGGCGTTCAGGCAGGTAAGCAGGGTGGGTGCCTCGCCATCGGCCGAGACCGATGTCATGGCCGAAACTGTGACACCGCCGCGCCCGGCAGGGCCATCGGTGGTCACGATCCAGACCGACCCTATGGCCTGGCTCATGCCATCGAGAAAGGCGCTGCGCAGCGTATCGCGGGTGTCTTGCGCATCGATCATCTGGGGTGTCCTCTTGTGAGCTTCGGCCTTTGGGATGCTGTCATGCTCAGAGCTAGACGCAGGCTCGCGAAAGTCACGCTTGCGCTTGCGTTTTCCTGCGTGTCAGGGCAGGCCAAGGGCGTTTTCGGCGGAGGGACGGCAATGGCGTTGGAAGATGCGAAGCGCGAGGTGGACGGGGCCTTTGTGCGGGCGGGGTTCAAGGGGCTGGCGTTTGAAAATGCCTTTGCGGGTGCGACCAGTTTCTTGCGGCGGCGCTACAGCAAGGATCTGACGGGTGTCGATCTGGCGATCACGGGCATTGCCTTTGATCAGGCTGTGACCAACCGGCCCGGCACGCGGTTGGGGCCGCGTGCCATCCGCGAGGCATCGAGCCTTCAGCCCTTCGATCCGCCCTATGGCTGGGACGGATTTTCGCCTTTGGAAGACATCGCGATCGCCGATTACGGCGATATGGCGCTGGATTATGCGCATACCGCCGATATCCCCGACCGGATCACGGCGCATGTTGCGGGCATTCTGGCCGCGGGGGCGGGATGCATCGCGTTGGGGGGCGATCATTCCGTGACACTGCCGATCTTGCGCGCGCATGCCGCCAAACACGGGCCCTTGGCATTGATCCAGTTTGACGCTCATACCGACACATGGCCCGATGATGACCCCTTGCGCATCGATCATGGCACCTTTTGCTACAAGGCGGTGCGCGAGGGTCTGATCGATGTCGGCGCCTCGGCGCATGTGGGCATCCGCACCGTGGTCGGGGACAATCTTGGAATTGCCATACATGACGCGCGCGCCGTCCATCAGCGCGGCCCCGAGGCGGTGGCGGCCGATCTGCGCGCGCGGGTGGGGGGGCGGCCGGTTTATCTGAGCTTTGACATCGATGCGCTTGACCCCGCCTTTGCGCCGGGAACCGGCACGCCCGTCTGGGGCGGCTTGTCGAGCGCGCAGGCAGCCCAGATCCTGCGCGGTCTGGCGGGGATCAATCTGGTGGGGGGCGATGTCGTGGAAGTGTCGCCGCCCTTCGATCACGCGGCCATCACGGCCGTGGCCGCGGCGCATGTCGCGATGGAGTTGATCTGCCTATGGGGGTGGTGCCGGCGATGAGAGGCTGGACCGACTCGGGCGGTTTGGCCTAGATCACCGCAACACATCGCCCCCGACAGGATCCGCCATGCCCCGCCATACCCCGCAAGATCCCCATCGCGCCGTTGCGCGCGAGATTTCCTACGCGTCTTCGGCCGTCTCGCTTGGCGGGCGCGCGATGATCCGGGTGATGGAGAATGCGACCGGGCGGCTGGCGCTGATCAAGCGCGCCCAAGGCTATGACAGCGAGGTGCGCGAGGGGCGCGATTTCTGGCAGGTCATGGTGGAGCGCTACGGGCTTGATCTGAAGGTGGTGGGCGGATCGCTCGAGATGATCCCGCGTGACGGCCCGCTGGTGCTGATCGCCAACCATCCCTATGGCATTCTGGACGGGCTGATGATGGGCCATATCCTGAGCCATGTACGGGGCGATTTCCGCATTCTTGCCCACCGCGTGTTTCGCAAGGCTGAGGATATCGAGCGGGTCATCTTGCCCATCTCCTTTGATGAAACCAAGCAGGCGCGCGCGCTCAACATCGAGACGCGCAAGACCGCGTTGGCCTATCTGGCGCAAGGTGGCGCGATCGGCATTTTCCCCGGCGGTACCGTTTCGACGGCGGCGCGTCCCTTTGGGCAACCGATGGATCCCGGCTGGCGCAGCTTTACCGCGCGGATGATCGCGAAATCCGAAGCGACCGTGGTGCCGGTGTTTTTTGACGGGCACAATTCGCGGCTTTTCCAGCTGATGAGCCATCTGCATTCCACCTTGCGCATGGGGTTGTTGATCAAGGAATTTCGCGCCCGGGTGAACAGCCCGGTCGAGGTGGTGGTGGGCCAGCCCATGTCGCGTGCGATGCTGGAGCCCTATGTGGGCGATGCGCGTGCGATGATGGAATTCCTGCGCGAAACCACCTATGGGCTTAGCCCGCGGCCGATCAATGCCACTGCACGCGGCTTTGAATTCGAGGATCGGCACCGCGAGCGCAGTGCCCCCGATGTGCGCACCCGCAAGATTCTGGGGGACAGATACTGATGGCGGTGGGAATTTTCGACAGCGGTCTGGGTGGATTGACGGTTCTGAACGCGGTCACGGGCCGCTTGCCTGACACGGCGCTGGTGTATTTTGGCGACAATGCCCATGCGCCCTATGGCGTGCGCGACGCCGATGACATCTATCAATTGACCACGCGCGGGGTGCAGTGCCTGTTCGACGAAGGCTGTGATCTGGTGATCCTGGCCTGCAACACCGCATCGGCTGCGGCTTTGCGGCGGATGCAGGAATCCTGGGTGCCCAAGGACAAGCGCGTCTTGGGCGTTTTCGTGCCGCTGATCGAGGCATTGACCGAACGCAAATGGGGTGACAATTCACCCCCGCGCCCCGTGGCCGTGGAAACTGTGGCGTTGTTTGCCACGCCTGCCACCGTGTCGAGCCGCGCCTTTCAGCGCGAACTGGCCTTTCGCGCCATAGGCGTCGATGTCGAGGCCCAGCCCTGTGCCGGTGTGGTCGATGCCATCGAGATGGGCGACATGATCCTGGCCGATGCCCTTGTGCGCAGCCATGTCGAGGCCTTGTTGCGCCGCATGCCCAAGCCGCAGGCCGCGATTTTGGGCTGCACCCATTATCCGCTCGTCGAAGAGGTGTTTCGCGACGCGCTGGGGCCTGATGTGGCGGTCTATTCCCAGCCCGATCTGGTGGCTGAAGCTTTGGCCGATTATCTGGCACGCCATCCCGACAAGCGGGGTGGCGGCAGCGGGTCGAAATTCCTGACCACGGGCAATCCGAAATCGGTGTCCAACAAGGCCACGCAATTCCTGCGCCGCCGGATCGAGTTTCAAAAGGCCGAGATGCCCTGAGGCTGGCGCGCGCGCGGCTGCTGCTTTTTGGCACGCCCCCCTTCACAGGGGATCATTCTGCACGCAAATTGGGATGATCAGCCCGGCGGCGGGCCCATGACCGTCTGGCGTGCGCCCGCGCTGACGCAGAGGAGAACATCACCCATGCGGGGTCTGAAGAAACAACGCCGTATCCAGATCGTCATGCTGGCAACCCTGGCCCTCGTGCTGTCGGCATCCCTGATCGGCTATGCCATGCGCGACGGGATCAATTTCTTTCGCCCCCCGTCCGAGGTTGCCGAAAACCCGCCCGCACCAGATGAGGTGTTTCGCATCGGCGGGCTTGTCGAGGATGGCAGCCTGATCCGCGACGCGGGTGAGACGATCCGCTTTCTGGTGACCGATGGCGGCGCGTCTATTCCCGTGACCTATACCGGCATCCTGCCCGATCTGTTTGGCGAAGGTCAGGGGATGGTGGGCACCGGCCGGCTGGTCAATGGCGTGTTCGAGGCAACCGAAATCCTTGCCCGCCATGACGAAGAATACATGCCCGCCGAGGTGATCGAGGCGCTCGAAGCGCAGGGCGTCTATCGCCAGAGCGACGGCGCCCCCGAAAGCTGACGCTGCAGCGCGGGGCGGGGCGCAATGCCGCCTTTCCCTGTCGCGTTCGTGCCATCGGTGCGCTTTGGAGGGCGCTAGCCTGCCGGCAAGGCGCGCAAGGGAGGATGGCGATGCAACTCAAGGATGTCGAGGTTTTCATCGTGGCCCCGCCGCCGCCCGGATGGGGGGGGCGCTATTGGCTGATCGTGCGTGTGACGACCGCCTGCGGCATCACCGGCCTGGGTGAGGTCTATGCCGCCGCCGTTGGCCCCAAGGCGATGCAGGCCGTGATCGAGGATGTGTTTGCCCGCCATATGGAAGGCGAAAACCCCGAGAATATCGAACTGATGTCGCGCCGCGTCTGGTCGTCGGGCTTTACCCAGCGGCCCGATCCCACGGCGTTCGGCGCCTTCTCGGGGCTTGAGATGGCGTGCTGGGACATCTTGGGCAAGGCGCGCGAGCGGCCGGTCTGGGCGCTTCTGGGGGGGCGGATGAACGACCGGGTGCGCGCCTATACCTATCTTTATCCCGAAGCGGGCAAGGAACGGGCGAGCTTCTGGGTCGATGGGCCGGCACAGGCCGAAGCCGCCGCCGCGCGTGTCGCCGAAGGCTGGACGGCGGTCAAATTCGATCCGGCCGGCCCCTATACGATCCGGGGCGGTCATGCGCCCGCGGTCTCTGACATCACGCGGTCGGCCGCGTTTTGCGGGTTGATCCGCGCGGCGGTGGGCGACCGGGCCGATCTGTTGTTCGGCACACATGGCCAGTTCACACCGGGCCACGCGATCCGGCTGGCGCGTGCCATCGAAGCCCATGACCCGCTGTGGTATGAGGAACCGATCCCGCCCGATGATATCGCGGGTCTGGCCGAGGTCGCGCGCGCCACCTCGATCCCGGTGGCGGTGGGTGAGCGGCTGTGCGGCAAGCTGGAATTTGCGGCGGCCCTGCGCGCCGGGGTGCGCATCGTGCAACCGGCGCTCGGGCGCGCGGGCGGCATCTGGGAGGGGCGCAAGATCGCGCTTCTGGCCGAAGCGCATGGCGCCCAGATCGCGCCGCATCTTTACGCAGGACCCGTCGAATGGGCGGCCAATGTGCATCTGGGCGTGGCCTGTCCGAACCTGTTGATGGTCGAGGCGATCGAGACACCGTTTCACGAGGCGCTGGTCACCGGGCGGCCCAAGGTGGAAGAGGGATTTGTCACCGCCCCCACGGCGCCGGGTCTGGGCATCGAGCTCAATGACGCGCTGGCACGCGCGCAAGCCTATGGCGGCACGGGACTGCATCTTCAGATGCAAGAGGCGCCTTGCGACTGGAAGAACGGCAACGCCTTTGCGGGCGGTGCCGCTGATTGATCGCGCGGCAGGGCCGCTTGACGCCGATCATGGTATACGCCACCATTCGGCGGTGTCCTGATGGATATGCGCTTGCTCGGCGGTGGGCGGGCGCCCCGCACAGAACCCGCCAAGCCCTTGCCGTGACGCGGCAATCCCGTTGGATGATCGATCTTGTCCCCTGACCTTCCACCGGCGGCACCCGCCAAAAGCCCGCGCCCCGACATCACGGCGCGGGGCATCACACTGGGGGGGCTGTTTCGCTGTTTTCTGATCGTGGGGATGACCGGGTTTGGCGGTGTGTTGCCGGTGTTCGTGCATGAGGTGGTGCACAAGCGCGGCTGGCTTGACCCCGAGGAATTCACCGAATTGCTGGCCGTCTGTCAGGTTTTGCCGGGCCCCAATATCGTCAATATGTCGATGGTGCTGGGCATGCGGGTCCAAGGTCTGATGGGGGCTTTCATGTCGGTTCTGGGGCTTTTGCTGTTGCCGGTGATGCTTGTGCTGGCGGTGGGGTCGCTTTACGCGGGGTTCTCGCATCTGCCCGCGGTCGCGGGCGCGGTGCGTGCCATTGCGGCGGCGGCGGCGGGGTTGTTGATTGCCATCACCGCGCGGCTGTTCTGGCCGCAACGCCGCAACCCCATCGCCATCGGGATCGGCCTGTTGGTGCTGGCCAGTATCGCATGGCTGCGCATCCCGCTGTTCTGGGTGCTGCTTGCACTTGGGCCGGTGTCGGTCGGGCTGACATGGTGGCGGATGCAGCGCGATGGATGACGCTGTTCTCAGCCTGTTTGGGCATCTGATACTGCAATCGCTGATGGCGATTGGCGGCATCTATGTGGTCGTGGCGGAATTGCAGCGGGTCGTGGTCGTTGAAAACGGCTGGATGGGGGCCGAGGATTTCGCCTCGCTTTTTGCACTGGCACAGGCCGCACCGGGTCCCAACACGATTTTCGTGGCTTTGGTGGGCTGGCGCATGGCGGGGCTGTGGGTCGGGGCCTTGGCGGTCGTGGTGTTCGTTTTGCCCTCGTTCATCTTGTCGGTCTTGCTGGCGCGGGGATGGTCGCGTTGGGCCGATCAGCGGTGGTTCGGGTTGCTGCGCAAGGGGCTGGTTCCGGTGACGGTCGGGCTTTTGGCGTCAAGCGCCGCCTTGCTGACCCAGACTGCCTCGGTGACCCCTGTGGCGATGTGCGTCACCGGCGGGGCCGCGGCCCTGTCACTGCGCACGCGCTTGCCGCCCTTGGCCATTCTGGCCTTGGCCGCGATCTTGGGTGCGGCGGGCCTTGTCTAGGCACCCGCTCGGCGCAGATCCTGCACCCAAGCCCCGGCCGCGCCCGAAAGAAAGGCCACATCGGTCTGTGTGGTCAAGAAGCGCGCGCCGCCCCTGATGGCGGCTGCCTGTCGTTCGACCGACCGATTGCCGCCACAGCCCGCAATGATCCCATTGGCCGCGCAGGCCCGGTTGACACGGGCCTGCGCGCTCAGGATTTCGGGGGCGTCGAATTGACCCGTCAGGCCCATGTTCACCAGCAGATCATTGGTGCCCACATGGATCACGTCGACCCCCGGGACGGCGGCGATTTTTTCGACATTCTCAAGCCCTTCGGGGGTTTCGATCATCACCCCCACCAGCGTGGCGGCATTGAGCATGGGGATGATCTGGCCCGGCGGAAGACCCTCGAAATCGACCATCATGTAGCCGCCCGACATGGCCCGCCGTCCGAGGGGCGGGAATTTGCAGATTTCGACCGCGCGGGCGGCCTGTTCGGGGGTGTCGATATCGGGATAGATGATCCCTTGCACCCCATTGTCGAGCATGAGCGACACATCGGGGTCGCCGATCCCGCGCACCCGCACCAAGGGGGACACGCCGATGGCGATGGCGGTCTGGGCGATGGCATGGATCGATTCCAGCCCAAAGATCGCGTGCTGCGTGTCGATGAACAAGAAATCATGTCCCGACGCCCGGGCGATCCGCGCGATGTCACCCGTGCGCACCATTCGCACGCTCATGCCCAGCACGGCGGCGCCTTGGGCAAGTTTGACCTTGAGCGGGTTTTCATAGCGATGGGCCGACATGGGCATCCTTTCGGGGGCGTGGAGATCCGGGCGGGATGTGACCGGCTCGACAATCATGCATGCAGGTGTATTCATCCGTGTCCAACAGGGCAAGACAGGCAGGGGCGAACATGGCGGCCACAGACGGGCAGGGGGCGACGATCACGCTGGAGCGGCAGGCGGCCGAAGGCTTGGCCGCGGATCTGCTGGTGGCCGCCCGCGTGCCGCAAGCCGATGCCGCAATCGCCGCCCGCTGTCTGGTGCGCGCCGATCTGCGCGGTGTTGACACCCATGGCATGGTGCGGTTGCCGGGGTATCTTGACCGCATCGCGCGGGGGCTGGTCGATCCTGCCCCGGCGCTGGTGTTCGAGACGGTGGCACCTGCGGCCGCGCGGCTCGATGGCCAGAACGGCCTGGGTTTCGTGGTGGCCAGCCGTGCGGTGGATCATGGCATCGCCATGGCACGCCAGATGGGGCTGGGCCTGATCGGGGTGCGCAATTCCACCCATTTCGGCATGGCGGCCAATTATCTGCTGCAAGCGATCGAGGCTGGTTTTGCCGCAATGGTCTATACCAATGCCTCGCCTGCGATGCCGCCTTGGGGCGGGCGGGCCGAGATGTTTGGCACCTCGCCGTTCGCGGTGGGGGTGCCGGCACCGGGATCGGTTCCCTTTGTGCTGGATATGGCGCCCAGTGTCGTGGCGCGTGGCAAGATCCGCAAGGCCGCGCGCGAGGGGCGGCCGATCCCCGAGGGCTGGGCGCTGGATGCCGCGGGGCGCGACACCACCGATGCGCAAGCCGCCATGGCGGGGGGGGTGCTGTTGCCCATCGGCGGGCCCAAGGGGGCGGGGATGTCGATGATGATGGATATCTTGTGCGGCGTGCTGACCGGGGCGCGCTATGGCGGTGAGGTGGGCGATCAATACAAGCGCTTTGACCGACCGCAAGGTGTGGGTCATTTCATCCTTGTGATGCGCCCCGATCTGTTCTTGCCCGCCGACGAGATCGCGGCGCGCATGGGCGATCTGGTGACACGCGTCAAGGCCAACCCGCTGGCCGAAGGCGCCGATCAGATCTTCATGCCCGGTGAGATAGAGGCCCTGCGCGAGGCCGAGCGTCTGGCCCATGGCATTCCCTATCGCCGGGATGATCTGGCGCCGTTGGTCGATCTGGCGCGCGCCGGGGGTATCAGCCTGCCCCATGGGCTGTAGCCGATCGGATCAATACTGAAACATCATCCCCAGCCGTGTGTCGCGGGCGTGGCGGATATGGCTGCGGGCCAGATCATCGGCGGCATCGGGATCGCGGCGTTCGATGGCGTCAAGGATGGCCAGATGTTCGCCCACCGCGCAGCCCTGCCGCCCGTCCACGGCAAAGGTGGTGCTGGGCAACAGCATCAGCGTGTCATGCATGCCATCAAGGATGGTCAGCAGAAACGTGTTGTGGGCCGCCTCGTAGATCGCGGCGTGAAAGGCACGGTTGAGTTGCGCCACGCGCGCCGGATCATCGGGGTCGGTTGCGGCAAAGGCTTCGGCAATCTGGCGCATGGTGAACAGATCCGAAACCGAGGCATGCTGGGCCGCGAACCGGGCGGCGCTGCCCTCCATCAATTCGCGCACGGCATAAAGTTCCAGCACGGCCATCCGGTCAAGCTGGGTCACGGCAAGCCCGGTGCTGGTCATCTGCAACAACCCGCGTTCCTGCAGCCGCGACAGCGCCTCACGCACGGGGGTGCGGCTGACATCAAAGGATTTGGCCACATCCTCGGCGCGGATGCGATCGCCTGGCCGAAAGGCGCCGGTGCGCAAGCCATCGATGAAGGACTCATAGACCTTTTGCGCGATCGACATGGTGCTAGACCTTTCATCTGGTCGGGCAGGCGCGCCCTTTGGCCTGCCTGTTTTGTGCAACAGCTATACCGCCCGGATGCCCCATGGGTAAAGCCGCCCGGCACAAGGCAAAACCCTTTGGGGGCATCACAAGCGGCGTGAGTCGTCATTTTTTCAAGGGTCTTTGCGCTGACAACGATCTTTTCATGGGTTTTTTGCCGTCCGCTGAAACAAGTTCTTCAAGGATGACACAACGTTAGAGAATTAAATGTGTCACTTAAAATTTACAGTTGAAGTTGTAAATCTAGAATGACACTCTGTCGCCAGGGCCCGTGCGTCAATATGCGCACAATCCCCGGAGTGGCGCTGCATGTCGCACGCCAACTAACCATGATGGAAAGGAGGGGCGAAGGATGTCCAACGATCCCGAAAAGGTCTGGCCGACTGGCCTTACCCTGAAAGAAGCTGAAGAGGTGCATAGCTACCTCATCGACGGTACCCGCGTTTTTGGCGCGATCGCGCTTCTGGCGCATGTGCTGGTCGCCGTGTCCACCCCGTGGCTCGGCTGAAGGAGGGCATGTCTTGAACAACGCAAAGATGTGGCTCGTGGTCAAACCGACCGTGGGCGTTCCCTTGTTTCTGGGCGCTGTGGCCGTGGGTTCTTTCGCCGTCCATGTGGCGGTCCTGAGCAACACGACATGGGTTGCCGATTTCCTGTCCGGCGCCTCCGCCGGCGGTAGCGCCGCGCTTCAGACCGAGCAGGCGATCTTGCCGGCATCGGCCGATGCGACAACCCTGCCCATGTATATCGAAACCCATGCCGACGGCACGCAAATGATGCGCGTGATCTTGCCCGACGGGCGCAGCGCAACACTGGTGATGGACGATCTGACCCAAGCCGCGCTGCGGTAAGGGGCCGATCCAATGCAGAACGACCGTGACACACGGGTCGGAGGCCGCGGCTGATCCCGCACCCCCGACCCGATCCCGGCCCGCCCCCGGCACATGGGCGAAATGGCATTCGGACATCCCATGGCACGTTTCCGCGACACAGCGCTGAGCAAGATCCAGACCATCGGCCCGCGCTTTCTGCCCTTTGCGGATGTCGCGACCGAGGGGGTGCCCTTGTCGCGCCTGTTGCGGCTGTCACTGTTTCAGGTGACGGTCGGCATGGCGCTGGTGCTGCTGGTGGGCACGCTCAATCGCGTGATGATCGTGGAACTGGCCGTGCCTGCGACGCTGGTGGGGCTGATGATCGCGCTGCCGCTGGTCTTTGCCCCCTTTCGCGCGCTGATCGGCTACAGATCCGACATTCACCGATCCGCCCTTGGCTGGCGGCGCGTTCCCTACATCTGGAAAGGGACGATGCTGCAATTTGGCGGCTTTGCCATCATGCCCTTCGCGCTGTTGGTTCTTTCTGGCTATGATCAGGCGGCCGATGCGCCGGTCTGGATCGGCCAGTCAGCGGCGGCGCTGGCGTTCTTGCTGGTGGGCGCGGGCATTCACACGGTTCAGACCGTGGGGCTGGCACTGGCCACCGATCTGGTGTCGGTCGACGAACAGCCCAAGGTCGTGGGCCTGATGTATGTGATGCTGCTGCTGGGCATGATCGGATCGGCGCTGGTCTTTGGCTGGCTGCTGGACCCCTATACGCCGGGCCGGTTGATTCAGGTCGTGCAAGGCGCGGCCGTCATCACCGTGGCGCTGAACATCATCGCGCTCTGGAAGCAAGAACCGCGCGACCGTGCGCGGGCCGCCAGTGTTCAGACCCAGCCCGAATTCCGCGATGCGTGGCGGCTTTTCGTGCAGGGGCGCACAGCGGTGGGGCTGTTGGTGGTGATCGCCTTGGGGACCATGGGCTTTGGCATGGCCGATGTGGTGTTGGAACCCTATGGCGGACAGGTGCTGGATATGGCCGTGGCCACCACGACGCGGCTGACGGCCGTGTTGGCGGCGGGCGGTCTGGTGGGCTTTGCCATCGCTTCACGCGTGTTGCTCGACGGGGCCGATCCGGTCGATGTCGCATGGTGGGGCACGCTGTTGGGCCTTCCGGCCTTTGCGCTGATCATAGCGGCGGGGCCCTTGGGCGCGGTCACGCTGTTTGTCATCGGCACGGGGTTGGCCGGTTTGGGCGCGGGGCTTTTCGGCCACGGCACGCTGACGGCCACGATGCGCCGCGCGCCGCGCGCGCAGGTTGGGCTGGCGCTTGGGGCATGGGGTGCCGTGCAAGCGACATCGGCCGGCATCGCCGTGGCGCTTGGCGGCGTGATCCGCGATGTCATCGCGGCCATGACCAATGCGCCCGAAATGCGGCCCGAAGCACCCTATACCCCCATCTTTGCTCTGGAGTTCGCCTTCCTTGCCCTGACGCTTGCGGTATTTTTCGTTTTGCGGCGCCGTGAGGCGGGACTTTTCCAGACAACGCACTATCGTCCTGCGCAGGATAGACCGGATCCTTCCGTAGCCAATGCAGCCTGCCACGTTGGAACCGCGGCGGCATCAACGAGGGGATACCCATGACCAAGATAATCACGCGGTATTTCGGCAGCGCCGAGATCGCTCGGCGTGTCCGGCAAGAGCTGGTCGATATTCACCGGTTATCGCCACGCATCATCGATCTGTTCGACCAGGCCGAAGGCCTTGCCGCCCGGCTGGATGCTGCGCAGGTCGCGCCCGCGACGGCCGCGGCCTATGCGCAAAAGCTTGCCGGCGGCGGTGCCGTCTTGCTTGTCCGCGCAGGCCACAAGCCGCTCAGCGTCGGGCGGATCACCCGCGAGGTCACCGCCGCGATGGGGGCCGCCGACATGGGCGGGCTGATCGAGGAAGTCCTGATCAAGGATACCAAGGTCGGTCGCCCCAATACGGTGCTTGGCGATCATCCGCTGATGCTGACGCGCCCGCGCGTGCCGGGCACCACCACCTTTCACATGGCCAATTGGCCGATCCCGTTGATCAGCCGTCGAAAGCCCTCGACCGTGTCGGTCATTCCCCCGCATGGGCATATGGCCAATTTCCCCATTCCGCTGCTCAGCGATCGCAAGCCCTATACCGGCTCGATCTTTGGCCGGCATGCGCGGATGGCCAATTTTCCGATCCCGCTGATCAGCCGCCGCAAGCCCTTTACCGGGTCGATCTTCGGCCTGCATGCGCGGATGGCGAATTTCCCGATCCCGTTGATCAGCCGTCGCAAGCCCTTTACCGGCACCGTGATCGGGCGCCACACCCGCATGGCGAGCGTTCCCTTTCCCTTGCTGATCAATGGGCCGCAGGGGGCGAATGCCTTGATCCCGGATGGGCCGCGGATGGCCAATTTCCCCATTCCGCTGCTCAGCGAACGCAAGCCCTTTACCGGCTCGATCTTTGGCCGGCATGCGCGGATGGCGAATTTCCCGATCCCGTTGATCAGCCGTCGCAAGCCCTTTACCGGGTCGATTTTCCCGCCGCATGCGCGGATGGCCGATGCGATCTTGCCGCTTGTTACCCGCAGTTCGACCCCGGCACCCGATGCGGACAAGCGCTTTTCCTTTTCGCGTCTGCTGGGCTTGCCAACCATTCAATCGCGCTGATCGCGGACAGGCAGGAACGAGGAAAGGCCGGGCATCGCGCCCGGCCTTTTGTCATTCGGCGGCGGCGCGCTTGGGCAGCACCCAGCCCGGCCGCACGAAATGGCAGGTGTAGCCATGCGGCAGGCGTTGGAGATAATCCTGATGCTCAGGCTCGGCCTCCCAGAAGGGGCCCAGGGCTGCCAGCTCGGTCACGACCGGTCCCGGCCACAGGCCCGAGGCGTTCACATCGGCGATGGTGTCCAGCGCCACGGCTTGTTGCGCCGCATCCGCATAGTAGATGGCCGAGCGATAGCTGGGTCCGCGATCATTGCCCTGACGATTGGGGGTGGACGGATCATGGATCTGAAAAAAGAATTCAAGGATGTCGCGGTAGCTGATCCTGGCCGGATCGAACAGGATTTCGATCGCTTCGGCATGGCTGCCGTGATTGCGATAGGTGGCGTTCGCCACATCGCCGCCGCAATAGCCCACGCGGGTTGCCACCACGCCCGGCTTGTGGCGGATCAATTCCTGCATCCCCCAAAAACACCCCCCCGCCAGAACGGCGCGCTCGATGCTCATGCGATATCCTCCACCTGATCAAGATAATCCCCATAGCCCTCGGCCACCATGTCGTCGCGGGGCACAAAGCGCAGCGAGGCCGAGTTGATGCAATAGCGCAATCCCCCCCGGTCGCGCGGACCATCGGGAAAGACATGGCCCAGATGGCTGTCGCCATGCCTGGATCGCACCTCGGTTCGGATCATGCCGTAGCTGACATCGCGCAATTCGACGACATGGGCGGGCACGATCGGCTTGGTAAAGCTGGGCCAGCCACAGCCGGAGTCGTACTTGTCGCTGGAGGCAAAGAGCGGCTCGCCCGAGACGATGTCCACATAGATGCCCGCTGCCTTGTTGTGCAGATAGGCGCCCGTGCCGGGGCGTTCGGTGCCCGCATCTTGCGTGACGCGGTATTGTTCGGGGGTCAGCCGCGCAATGGTCGCGGCATCTTTGGTATATCGGGTCATCTCGGGGTCCTGATCTGGCATGTCAGGGTGGTATATGGGGCGCGCATCGGGGTCTGTCCAATCCCGGCCCGGAAACAAAACACCCCGGGGCGGGGCCACGGGGTGCGTGTTTCGGATGCAAAAGGAAAGGTGTCGCTCACCCGCCCCAGGCACGCACATCGCCACAATCCATGTGGACAAAGTTCGACTGCGCATACCGTCCGACGCCGCCCGCGTTGCAAGAGCGCGCCGCATTGAAAATCTGTGTCACCGTGCGCGAACTCAACCGAAGATCGGCGGCTTCACCACGCATGTGCAGCGAATTGCGCGCCACAGCCGACGAACGGCTGCGCAGCATCGCGTTCGACGCCGGGCTGCGGTAACCCGACAGCAAGGTATAGGGCTCGGAGGTGTCGAGCAGATTATGGGCGGCCGCCATGATATCGATGGCACGCGCATCGATCCGGTGGGTGGTGCCATCGCGCCAGTCGCGCATGAAGAAATCGATCTCTTCCATCGCGGGGCGGATGTAATCGCCATCGATCCAATACACCATGTCAAGACGTTCGCCGGCCCGACCGTTGCTCATGCGCAGACGCCGAATGTCGCCCGCGCCCCGCAAGAACCCTGCTGCATTCGCCATCACAGGCGCCGCCGTCACAGCGGTCGCGGCGAAGGCACGCAGCAAGGTGCGGCGCGTCATCGTCGTATCTGTCATTGTGTCAAATGCCCCATATCTTGCCTGATTCATTATAGATGCGGCCCCTTGAGACGGAGCCGTCGTTTGCATACCCCCCACAGGCACTTCACAAAGCATTGCACAGCCGAAACTATTCGAAAAGACTCAGTGATCGGTGTGGGGCGGTTTTTTTCAGTTTTCGGCAATTTTCCGCCGTTCGTCAGCGGTCGCGGACCCCGCCTTGGCACTTGGCCCATGTCCGGGCGCCCCCGCAGGGCCCAGGGCCTGCGGCTGGCGGGCAACATTGAACAAGAAAGCTCACTCATGCACTGGTGGCTAAACCAAAAGCGTTGTCAAACTGTTACGCTGCGCTTCAGCATTTGCTCTTTGCTGGCGCGGAACGCTTTGTCTGAATGGATGTCGCCCGTCATGCTCTTCCGATTTGCTCGTGTGTCTGTTCTGTCGGTCTGGGTGGCGCTTTTGGCGCTGACGGGTGCGGGGGTGATGCCCACACCTGCCGCTGCGGCGCAAAGCCTGCCTGCCCTCAGGTTGGCCATCGCCGAGGCTTCGGCCAGCGATGCGGCGTTGCAGGCTTTTTATCGTGACCGCGATTTCGAGCCGGTCTGGACCACGGCCGATGCAGCCGACCGCCGCACCGCGCTGCTGCGCGCGCTTGACCAGGCGGATCATCATGGCCTGCCCGTGGCGCGCTACCAGATCGACGCGCTGCGTCAGGCCTTGGTCGATGCCACCAACCCATGGTTGCGCGGCAAGGCCGATGTCTTGGCCAGTACCATCTTTTTGCGCTATGCCCGCGATGTGCATGGCGGTTTTCTGGATCCGTCGCGGATCATTCCCGATATCTTTCAAGACCAGCCGCACCGTGATCCCCATGCGCTGATGCTGGCCTTTCTGAAGGCCGATCCACACCGGTTCATGGCGTCCCTGCCACCGCAAGGCCCCGCCTATAATCGGCTGATGCGCGCCAAGCTTGAGCTTGAGGCGGTGGCGCGCGCGGGCGGTTACGGGGAAACGGTGCAGGCCGAGGTCTTGCGTCCGGGCGATCTGGGCCCGGGCGTGGTGCAGATGCGCAATCGGTTGATCCGTCTGGGCTATTTGGAACAAACGGCAAGCGTCGCCTTCGATGTGCGGTTGCAAGCGGCGGTGATGGCGTTTCAGGTCGACAGCGGCCTGACAGCCGATGGCATCGCCGGCGCCAAGACCCTTGCGGCGCTGAACCGCTCGGTCGAAGATCACTGGAACGACGTCGTCTTGACGATGGAGCGGATGCGCTGGATCAATGATGGCCAGCTGCATGACCGGCTGATATTCGTGAACCTGGCCGATTTCCACACCCGCGTCATCGACAATGGCGAGCTGAGCTTTATCACCCGCTCGGTCATCGGCGCGCGTGACCGTCAGACGCCCGAATTCTCGGACGAGATGGAATATATGGTCATCAACCCAAGCTGGCATGTGCCGCGGTCCATTGCCCGGCGCAGCTACATCCCCGGCATTCTGGCAGGGGAAGCCACCTATATGGAAATCCTGTCCGGCGGGCGCCCCATCGACCCCGCCACCATCGACATGAGCCTGTATTCGACAAGCAGTTTCCCCTTTGATCTGCGCCAGCCGCCGGGGCCGAACAATGCCTTGGGAACGGTCAAGTTCATGTTTCCCAACCGCCACGCCATCTATCTGCATGACACCCCCGATCAGCATCTGATGGACCGCGAGGTGCGGGCGTTTTCCTCGGGCTGCATCCGGTTGGCGGACCCGCATGACTTCGCCTATCATCTGCTGGCCCGGCAAAGCGATGATCCGCAGCGCCAGTTCCAGGGCATTCTTGCCTCTGGCCGCGAGACATATCTGCATCTCGACCAGCACATTCCGGTGCATCTGACCTATTGGACCGCATGGGTCGAAACCGATGGCCGCTTGCGGACCCGGGCCGATATCTATGGGCGGAACGCGATCCTGAGCCGGGCGATCCAGTCGCTCGGGGTGGTCATGCCCGAGGCTTCCAGTTAATCGTGCCCCGGCACAGGCTGTTTGCGGGGCGGGCACGACCATGGCAGGGCATTCGATCAGGGATATCGCCGCAGCGCTCAACGCTGTGGCTTTCGGCGCGCTCGACATCGTGGTGACAGGCGTGGCCGAACCGGCCAAGGCTGGTCCCATGGATCTGGCGATGGCGATGCGGCCCGGCTATGCGGCGGCCCTGGCACAAGGCGCGGCGCGCGCGGCGGTGATCGGCGCCGGCATGGATTGGCAAGCGTTGGGGCTTGAGGCCGCGATCCTTGCGCCGCGCCCGAGGCTGGCCATGGCGGGCATCACGCAGGTGATGGATCAGGGCCCTGTGATCGCAGAAGGCATCCACCCCAGCGCCGTGATCGATCCCACGGCCCGGATCGGGGCGGGGGCTGCCATCGGCCCCTTTGTGGTGATCGGACCCGGCGCGGTCATCGGCGCGCGCGCGCGCATCGCCAGCCATGTTTCCATCGCCGAGGGCGCGCGCGTGGGGGATGATGCGTTGATCTTGCAAGGTGCGCGCATCGGCGCGCGCGTGGTGATCGGCGCGCGCGCGATCTTGCAGCCCAATTGCGTGATCGGGGCGGATGGCTTCAGCTTCGTCACCGCCGAGCCAAGCCAGGCCGAGCGCATCCGCGCAAGCCTTGGGCAAGATGACGGCGCCGCCCCGCCGCAAGGCTGGCGGCGCATCCATTCGCTGGGTTCGGTCCAGATCGGCGATGATGTGGAAATCGGCGCCAATGCCACCGTGGATCGCGGCACCATCGCCGATACCATGATCGGGGATGGCACCAAGCTCGACAACATGGTGCATGTCGGCCACAATGTCCGCATCGGGCGCGATTGTCTCTTGTGCGGTCAGGTTGGCATCGCAGGATCGGTCAGGATCGGGGATCGTGTGGTCCTGGGCGGCCAGACGGGCGTGGCCGACAATCTGGAAATCGGATCGGATGTGGTGACCGGGGCATCGACGATCATCTTGTCCACCGTGCCGCCGGGCCGCGCGCTGTTGGGCTATCCGGCTGTGCGGATGGAAACCCAGATCGAGATGTACAAGGGCCTGCGCCGCCTGCCGCGGCTGGCCAAAGCGGTGGCCGATCTGCAAAAAGCCGTTTCCAAGACCGACAAGACGCCGTAATGCAGCCTTATCCAAGCACGGGGTAGGGCCATGACCGAAAGCGTCCGCGACAAGGTGATCGCGATCATCGCCGAACAGGCGGTGCTGGAACCCGGCGATGTCACGCCCGAGGCGAGCCTGGCCGATCTGGGCATCGACAGCCTTGGGTTGGTGGAATCGATCTTTGCCATCGAAGAAGCCTTCGACATCCAGATCCCCTTCAATGCCAATGCGCCTGACCAGAGCGAATTCGACATCTCCTCTGTCGCATCCATCATCGCGGCCGTCGAGGGGCTGGTTGCCGCGCAGAAAAGCGTCTGATCCGATGCGCCGTGTCGTCATCACCGGGCAAGGCACGATCAACGCGCTTGGTCACGACGTGCCCAGCACCCTTGCCGCCATGCGCGAGGGGCGGTGCGGCATCGCGGATTTGGATCTGCGCGATGTCGACCGCCTGTCGATCCGCATCGGCGCACAGGTCAAGGGCTACGATGCCGAAGCGCTGTTCAATCGCCAACAGATCGCTCTTTATGATCGGTTCACGCAATTCACGCTGATCGCCGCGCGTCAGGCGCTTGATGGGGCGGGGCTGATCTTTGCGGGGGAATTGTCGGCGCGCTCGGGTGTTGTGCTGGGCACGGCCGGGGGCGGCGTCAACACATGGGATGAAAACTATCGCACGGTCTATGAAGAGGGCAAGAACCGCGTTCACCCCTTTGTCGTGCCCAAGTTGATGAACAACGCGGCCGCGTCGCATGTGTCGATGGAATGGAACCTCAAGGGGCCCAGTTTCTCGGTGGCGACCGCCTGTGCGTCGTCCAACCATGCGATGGGGCTGGCGTTCCAGCTTATCCGCAGCGGCATCGCCGATGTGATGGTCACGGGCGGGTCCGAGGCGATGCTGTCGTTTGGCGGCATCAAGGCCTGGGAGGGTCTGCGCGTGATGTCCAAGGATGCCTGCCGCCCGTTCAGCGCCAACCGAAATGGCATGGTGCAGGGCGAAGGTGCGGCAGTGTTCGTGTTCGAGGATTTCGAGCATGCCCGAAAGCGCGGCGCAGAAATCTTGGCCGAGGTGGTGGGCTTTGCCATGACCTCGGATGCGGCCGATATCGTCATGCCCTCCAAACAGGGCGCCGCACGCACCATTGCGGGCGCGCTGAAAGATGCCCGGCTCAACCCGTCGGATGTGGCCTATATCAATGCCCATGGCACCGGAACGGCCGCCAATGACAAGGTCGAATGCGCCGCCGTGGCCGATGCCTTTGGCCATCACGCCGATGATCTGATGATTTCGTCCACCAAATCGATGCATGGCCATCTGATCGGTGGCACCGGGGCGGTCGAGCTTTTGGCCTGTATCATGGCGCTCAGGGATGGGGTCATCGCGCCCACCATCGGTTATGAGGAACCCGACCCTGAATGTGCGCTCGATGTGGTGCCCAATGTCGCGCGCGAGGCGCGGGTCGAGGCCTGCCTTTCCAATGCCTTTGCCTTTGGCGGGTTCAACGCTGTGCTGGCCTTGCGCCGCGCGCCGTGACCCTGTGCAGCGCGCAACGCCCCGCCAAGGCGGGCGGGGCGCTTTTTTGCTCAGACCGTGGTGAACCCGCGCCTACTGTGCGGGCGGGGCGGTGCCTTCGGCTTGGCGAAGCTGCTCTGCCAGTGCCAATGCCGCCTCATGGCGCACCATCAGCGCCGCAAATCCCGCCGTAAAGCCCCGCAGCGAGACATTCAGTTGCACCAGTTGATCGGGCGCGGGCAGCGGAACCAGCGCCACATTTGCCGCTTGGCCTTGCCGAAACCCATCCAGATCTTCCGCCGTAAGCCCAAGTTGGGCAAAGCATCCAACAGGCTGGCAAAAGGAAAACGGATGATCCGACCAAGGCCCCTCATCCACCCGCACCCGCAAACCGGGCGTCAGCAAGGTGTCGAGCGGCGTCACAATTGTGGCGCCCGCGACAAGCGGCCCCTCGTCGGGCAGGTCAAACACGTTGAATTCGGCCACCGCCCCGCCATTGGCGTCGCGCAGCAATTGGTAAAGCTGGCAGGGCTCTGGCATGCCCTGCTCGGCGCGGATGCAACGAATTTCCCAATCACCATGCGTTTCGGCACTGTAGGTCTGGCCCACCTGGGGCTCGGCCGTGGCTTGGGTCTGTGTGCTGGCCTGCGACAAGGCGGCCAAAGGTGCAAGACACAGCCCAGCGATCAGGCCCATCCGCAAAACAAGCCGGGATGACATGTGATGAAACTCCTCTGCGGCGCCCCCTGCGGGCGTCGCGGCTTGGCTAGCATGCCGCATGCACGCTGTCAGGGGCAAAACCGATCGTGCCGGATGCTGATCACGGCGACGTTTTGCCCAACCGCGCGCGCGCATGTTCGCTTTTCTGCGCCGGGTCATGGGCCTGCGCGCGGCAAAAAAGCGAAAGGGCCCGAAGACCGGACCCTTTGCCACGTTTTTTTCACTCCCTGCCGGACTGGCCGACATTATGACGGAAAGGTTAAGGCACGACATTGGATCCGTCAACTGGCCAGTTCCAGCAAGCCCGCGGACCCGCCGCAAGCCGCAAGCCGCAAGCCGCAAGCCCCAAGACATCGGGCGCAGGGATTGCGACAGCGGCCGCGCCGGGTTGCGGTCAGGCATCGGGGCCGATCAGCCCCAGACCGCGCAGATAGATGCCGATCCCTGCCTCCAACAGATCTTCGGGCGAAAACGGTGCCGCAGCGCCGGGTCGTCCGCGGGCGAACAAGTCGACAACGCCATGGCTCATCGCCCAGACATGGGCCGAAAACATGGCGGGCGGCGGGCGCTTTTCCGGGGCGATGTGCTGTGACAAGGCGATGGCGGCCCGCTCCAGCACGTCACGCGATCTGGCTGCGGCTGCGGCCAGTTGCGGCGTGGCGTTGACCGAGGTTCCGCTTTCGAACATCGCCATGTAATGGCCGGGAAACCTGCGGGCAAAGGCCAGATAGGCCCGCCCCGTCGCCTCGAATGCAGCCAAGGCCGAGGGCTGCCCGCTGGCATAGGCATGTTCCATCAGATCGGCAAAGATCGCGTGGCCCTGAAGCGCGCATTCCGCGATCAGGTCGTCGCGGCCCTCGAAATGGCGATAGACCGCCGCGGGCGTCACCCCGGCGGTCTTGGCCGCCTCGGACAGGGTAAAGCCCGTCGGGCCCAGCTCCTCGATCAACAGGAGTGCGGCATCAACCAGCGCCTGTCTGAGATTTCCATGGTGATAGCCGCGTTTGGTCATGTGTCCTCATGGCCGATCACACGGCCGATGGCCCGCGCGGATATGTGGCCCGCCGCCCGGCATGGGATGTTACAGGCTTTGACATTATGCCCGGATGCGCCTTGACGCAATCGGGCGCGATCTGACGCGCGTTCAATGGCGGCCACGACGCGTGTGGGATCGGCATGATGGGGGGCATGGCCCACCCCCGTCATGACGCAAAGCGTCGCCCCCCTGATCTGGCGGGCCAGCGGTTCGGAATGGATGGCCAGCCCCACGGTGGTATCCTGATCGCCGTGCAGGATTTCGACCGGCAGATCGAGGGATGCGTAATCAGGCAGCATCTGCACGATCTCGGGGAGCAGCGCGGCGCGTTGAAGCGCGTTTTCGCGCAACGCGCGCCGCTGCAAGCTCAGGCCCGCGCCGATATGCTGCGCGTAGCCGGGCGGGATCGGCTGGGGGGCAAAGATTTGCGCGATGGCGTCGGTGACAACGCGATCTGGCACCCAAGCCGTCAACAGCGGCGCGGCCAGCCATTGCCCGACAGGATGCGACAGCACCCGGTAGTAGCGCGAAAGCGGCGTGGTCCAGGGGTTCGATGCGGCGGCCAGCAAGATCAGCCCCGCCACATGCTTGGGATGGCGCGTGGCCATGGCCAGTGCCACAGCGCCGCCATAGGAATGGCCCAGCACCAAGGCCTGCGTGACGCCGATCTGGCCCAGCGCGTCGATCAGGCAATCGGCCTGTTCAAAGATGCTGGCCCCGTCGCGATCCAGCCGGTCGGAATGGCCAAGACCGGGGCGATCCAGCACCGTGACCCGGTAGCGGTCGGTCAGGCGCCCCATCAAATCATGGGTGAAATCGCGCATGTTGCCACTGGCCCCGTGGATCAGCACGATATCGGGGCCTGCACCGGCTTGCAAAAGATGCAGCCGTGCGCGCCCTACCGTCACAAAGCCGCCCAGCGGCGGATGGCTGGCGCGTGCGCGGGCTTCGTGGCGGGCGGCCTTCCACAGGGTCAGGGCCCAGAATATCGCCAAAAGCCCCGCAAGTATCAGGGCAGCCTTCATATCCGCCAGTCGGTCGAGCGTTGCCCGATCTCGGCCATGTCGAAGGGCGTGGTCAGATACATCTCGGACACCCAGTTGCCATAAAGCAGGTGCGCATGGCTGCGCCACCGGTTCTGCGGCGGGCGGCTGGGGTCGTTGTCGGGATAGTAGTTCATCGGCACGTTGATCGGCGTGCCATTGCCGATGTCGCGGTCATATTCCTGTTTCAGCGTGTCGCTGTCATATTCGAAATGGTTGAAGATATAGAGCGCGCGCCGGGCGCGATCTTCGACCAGACAGGGGCCGGCCTGATCGGACCCGATCAAGGTGGCAAGCCCCGGCACGGCGTCGATCTCGGGTTGGCGCATTTCGGTCCAGCGGCTGACGGGGATCACGAAATCATCCGAAAAGCCGCGCAGATAGGGCGAGGCGGGTTCCAGCACCCGATGGCGGAAACAGCCAAAGGCCTTGTGCGGAAGGATATGTTTGGCGACCCCGTGGAAATGGTTGATCATCGCCATCCCGCCCCAGCACACGCCAAAGGTGGAATGCACATGGGTCTGGGTCCAGTCAAAGACCTGTTGGAGTTCCGGCCAATAGGTGACCGCCTCGAAGGGCAGATGTTCGATGGGCGCGCCGGTGATGATCAGCCCGTCGAATTTTTCACCCGTGGCGGCCACATCGGCAAAGGGGCGGTAGAATTCCTCCATGTGCTCGGCGGCGGTGTTGCGGGTTTCATGGTCGGTCATGCGGATGAGCGACAATTCCACCTGCAGCGGCGTGGCCCCGATCAGCCGGGCAAATTGCGTCTCGGTCTGGATCTTCTTGGGCATCAGGTTCAACAGGCCGATCCGGAGCGGGCGGATATCTTGCTTGTCGGCCACATCGGCCCCCATGACCATCACGCCCTCGCGCTTGAGCACGTCAAAGGCGGGAAGGGTCGTGGGCAGTTTTATGGGCATGGGATCAATCGTCCTGAAAGGGGCACGGGGGGACCTAGGTGCGGGCCGCGGCCCTGCCAAGGGCCGTGGCGACCATGTCGATGGCATCTGCCGTGTCGCGCACGGCCTCGACCTCGGCGGCGGTGACGCGGATGCCCCAGTTGCGTGCCATTGCGGCATAAAGCGGGGCACGATGGGCCATGGCGTGGGCATAGGCATGGCGGATGAAGGCATCCGGATCGGCCTGATCGGCGGCAATGCCTTGCGCATCAAGCCAGCTTTGCCACAAAGGCAACAGGAATTCCGGCTTGTAATACATGGGCTTGGGATCTCGGTCGAAGCGACGGATCAATTCCTGCGTGTGGCTTTCCGGACCTTCGATCCAGACCATCAGGGCATTGGCCTGCAGGGTTTTCAGCACCTCGTCCCCGGGATCGTCGGGATCGACCACTTCACAGATCGATCCGCCGGTATCGGCGATGAAATGCGGGTATCCATAAAGATCGCGGGCGCGTGCGACAAAGCTGGGCGTATCGAGCAGGGCGTTGATCTCGGCCCGGCGGTGCAGCGCCTGGCGGCGCATGTAGTCGTCGAACGCCAGCCCGCCCTTGGCCGGGTCGCCCGGCTTGCCAAGGAATGTGGACAGCGGCGCCAGATTGCCAAAGCTGATGTTGGAGCCGATATAGATGCTGTCCGAGCGCAGCAACTCCGCCAGAAACGGAACCTGCATCGCCTGACGCTTGAGGTTGTCGGCGATATGTTCACCCATATAGGCCGTGCCGATGCGGTAATCGATCGAATAGTGATACCACTGGCCGCCCGCCCGCAAGATGGCGGCCAGACGCGTCTTGCCCAGACCCGACATGCCAAAGACGGCAAGACGTTTTTCGGGGGCTTTCGCCCAGGCGGCGGGGCTGTCGTAGAGAAGCGGCATGGATGCGTCCGATCAATGGGTGTCGGGGACTTGTATCGCAGCGGCACGCCGGGGAAAACCCGGCCCGTGTCGGGCGGCGTCAGGGCATGGGCTGCAACCGCGTGATGCCGATGTTGCCCGCGCGCGCCAGTTCGGGGTCAAGCGTCATGGTGATGTATTCGCCCCGCCGCCACAAGGCGCCCAGATCGTCGTAATGGCGTGACAGGGGATGGCCCGATTGGCCCGTGGCAATGACAAAGACCGAGCTGTCGGGATCGGCGAAATCATAGACGCCCCGGTAGCCTGCAGCGTGAATATTCACGAAGGGATCGGGCAGCGTGCCGGGGGTGGCCGCGCGGTTGAGCGTGAAATCCCCCCCGCTGGTCGATTGGCGGATATTGGCGATCCATGAAAACAGCCGCGTTTGCCCCAAGACGGGGTGGTCATGGCGGGCCTCATGGGCCGCGCCCCAGCGCCAGCTTTCCAGATCGGGGCCGTAGCGGTCCTCGAGCCATTGCAGCGCATCGTCGAGCGCCATGCGCGCGATGTCGGTGCAGCTCTCCACCGCGTTTGATCGGGCGATGTCGCACCAGCGGCCGGCGCCGTCGATGTCGCGAAACACACGCTCCAGAAAGATCGGTTCAAGTTTCTGGAACGCATCGGCCAAGGGGCCGATATCATCCTGGATCAGGCGTTGCTGCAATTCCCGCATCCAGGCCGCATAGATCAGCGGTTCGGGCAGATGTTCATTCATCTCGCCGTTCCAATCGGCCAACAGCGCCAGTGCCCGCTGTCGGCGGCGTTCGGGCGTGCCGGCGGGGGCTGCTTCTGTGGTGAACCACAGATCGCGCGCGACCAGCGGCAAGATGTTGCGCGCGGCCGCCGACACGGTGTCGAGTTGCGCCTCGATAAAGCTGTCACGGGTGTGGACATCGCGCGCCTCCATCAGGCGCGACAGCCGTGTGATGCGCTGGGTGTCGCCCCAGTCATGGGTCACATGCAGTGGAAAATCGCGCGCGACGGTGCGGTTGTTGGTGTTGCCCAAGATGCCGCTTTCGGGGTCGATGAAGCGGGGATTGGCAAAGTAGAGCGTCATGCCCTGCCAGCGGTTGTCAGCGATCCAGCCGCGCGCGGGCATGCGGGCCTTGGTCTCATGGGCATTCATCCGCCACGGCATGCGCCCGATCATCTGCATCGCGATGCGCCCGTCGCGGCTGGCCAGCATCAGGTTCTGGGCGGGGGCCACGAAATCCTCGCCCGCCGCCAGCCCGTCTTCGATGGTCTGGGCACGCATCAGCCGCAGGCCCGTCTGGATCGAGGTGTTTTGATCCGAAAGCGCGGTCCAGGCCATGCTCATCACACTGCCGGGGGGGGTGACGGTGGCGATGTCGAAATGCTGGCCGGGCAGAACGGGGCCGTTTTCCGTCCAGGCCCGCGTGATGGTCACATCCTGACCACCCGCCACCTCGATCACGCGCCGGTCGGTGCGAAACTCGGCCCACCCATCGGGTGTGCGGTATTGCTGGGGGTTTTCGGGGTTCAACTCTTCGACATACAGGTCGATGTCATCAAGATAGGCCGATGTGATCCCCCAGGCGAGATGTTCGGAGCGTCCCGCAAGGATGACGGGCATGCCCGGGATGGTCGCGCCGATCACGCCACCGGTCGCAAGCTCGAGCCGGGCCAGATACCAGATGCTGGGGGCACTCAGCCCCAGATGCGGGTCATTGGCCAAAAGCGCCCCGGATGACGCCGCGCGCGCCGGCGTCGCGGCAAAGGCGTTCGATGCGCCCGCCAGACCCGGACCCAGAGCGTTGGGATGCAGCGGATGGCGCGGCGATCGGGGCGCTTGCGCAAAGCGGGGCAGGGGCGTGTCAAACAGGCTTTGGTATCGGGCCAGTTCCGCCACACCCGCCCCCGGCGCATCGGGCATCAGATCGGCCATGCCCGCCGGGTCGTTCAGGGCCAGCGACAGGCGCGCGCGCAGCACCTCCTGGTCGTGGTGACCGGTCAGTTGCAGCGCCATCAGAAAGGTCACCGCGACGCTGTCGGCTGGCCGCCACGGCGCGATATCGGGGGTGAACAGGAACAATTCCGGCGCCCCGCGCCCCAGCGCCTCTTGGCTGACAAGCCCAATCCACGCGTTGACCCCGTTGGCATAGGCCTCGAGCACGGCGCGGGTTTCGGGGGCCAGGGCTTCGACAGATGTCGTGGCAAGCTGGTAGATGTCGAGCCTGCGGATCAGGTCGTCGATCTCGAGCGTCGCGTCGCCGAACAGCTCTGACAATTGCCCCTGTGCGGTGCGCCGCATCATCAGCATTTGCCACAGCCTGTCTTGGGCATGGGCCAGCCCGAGACCGAAAAACACATCCGCATCGCTTTGCCCGAACACATGCGGCACCGCGGCGGTGTTGCGGACGATCTCGACCGGTGCCGAAAGCCCCGGCACCTGCCACTGGGCGTCATAGTCGGGAATGGACCGCGACCCGATCCACCACACCACCAGCACAACGGCCACCGTCACGCCGACAGCGACGGTTCCCAGTCGTAGAAGCCAGCGCAACAACAGGCCCATCGTTCCTCGCCCTGAATCACAGCGCGACAGCTAACCGATGAGGGGGTGAATGCAAACGGGTGGTTTCGCCCCGATCAGGGCAGGATGCGGGTGTAGCGCATGCCTTCCAGCGTGGCGCCCACGATCAGGCCCGCCTGTCCGTAGACAATCGCGATCACGGGATCGGTCAGGGTGGTGGTGTCGATGCCGATCATGCCGCCGCGGTCGCTGACCGCATAGCGCACATCGCCACCCACGCCCCAGCCGCTGGATGTGCGAAAACCCTGCAAGGCCGCGTCAGTCATGAAAAAGATCGTATGGGCATATTGCTGTGCCCCGATCTGCAAGCCAAACGACCCCGCCGTCGCAGAATAGTAATCGACCGTCACCCCGTTGATGCGCAACGCGCCCCGCCCGTAAGAGCCCCCAAAGCCAAACCCCGCCTCGGTGATCAGCGGCATCACCAGCATGCCTTTTGCGCTGGTGGCAAGCTCCTGGGCGCCGGGTACTTCGGCGGTCATGAAATTCAGCGCAGCATCCACCCGCCCGTCGATGCTTGCCCCCCCGCCTGAATTGATCGAGTTGTTGCAGGCGGCCAAAAGCGGCAATGCAGCGCCGCTGATCACGAAATGACGACGGGTGAGCTTGCGCATCTGTGTTCTCCTGCTGATGACCTCGGTGGCGGGTCTTGGCGCCCGCATTGCTGCGGTCACTCTACGTCCTTCGCCCCGTCGTGTCACGGCGGAAAACACCAATGCTGGCGGCAAGCCGCCGATCCGCCCCTATCCGTTGAGCATCTTGGCCAGCCTTGGCGCGAAATAGGTCAGGACACCGTCACATCCCGCACGCCGAAAGCTCATCAGGCTTTCCACCATGACCTTGTCGCCATTGATCCAGCCATTGGCGGCGGCCGCCTCGATCATCGCGTATTCGCCCGACACCTGATAGGCATAGGTCGGCGCGCCGAAACGGTCCTTTACCTCGCGCACCATGTCCAGATAGGGCAGGCCCGGCTTGACCATCACCATATCGGCGCCCTCCATCAGGTCACGCTCCACACAGGCCAGCGCCGCGCGGCGGTTGGCGGGATCGATCTGATAGGTCAGCTTGTCGCCCTTGAGCGCGCCCGAGGCACCGACCGCATCGCGGAACGGGCCGTAATAGGCGCTGGCAAACTTGGCCGCATAGGACATGATTGTCACATTGTGATGGCCTTCGGCCTCCAGCGCCGTGCGGATTGCGCCGATGCGGCCATCCATCATGTCCGACGGCCCCAGGATATCGGCCCCCGCCGCGGCCTGTGCCAAAGCCATCTTTACCAGTGCCTCGACGGTTTCATCATTCACGATGACACCGTCGCGCACGATGCCGTCATGGCCGTTGATGTTGTAGGGGTCGAGCGCGATGTCGGTCATGATCGCGATCCCGATCCCGGCGTCGCGGATGGCGCGGATGGCGCGGTTCGACAGGTTGTCGGGGTTCCACGCCTCTGCACAGGCTTCGGTTTTCAGGCTGGCATCGGTGTAGGGAAACAGGCAGATGGCCGGAATGCCCAGCGATGCTGCCTCACGGGCGGCAACCACGATCCTGTCCACCGACCGGCGCACCACGCCGGGCATGGACGCCACGGGTTCCTCGATGCCCACCCCGTCGCGCACAAAGATCGGCCAGATCAGATCGTTCACGCTCAACTCATGTTCGCGCACCAGATTGCGAAGCGGGGCGGATGCGCGCAGGCGGCGGTGGCGGAGGGCGGGAAAGGCGGGCTGGGGCATGGGATCGGGCGCTTTCTGTGAAGATGCACAACCACAAGCGGTGCCACGATGCCGGTCGAAGGGCAAGGCCTGGCGGGTGGCTGGGGTGCCACAGGCGTTTTGCGGGGCTGGCGTCGGATGCATGGCTTGGCTAGGGTGATGATCGGCTCTGGGCTTGACATGTTGGCGGCGCGCTTTTGGATTTTCTCGACCTTGTCACCGAAGTGATTGATCTGCGGTCGTTTTCGAACCTGTGGTATTGGATCGTGCTGGCGATCTTGTGGTCGTCCTTTACCCATTGGGTATTGGGCATTCCCTATCATCTGGTACAGCGCGCCCGGGGCGGCGATGCCGACAGCGCGCGCGATCTGCGCCTTTTGGCCCGGATCAACAGCCGCCGCGTTCTCGAGGTCGCCGATATGTCTGGCCCGCTGGTGGTGGCGCTCGGGGCATTTGTGTTCAGCGCACTTGCGGTGCTGGGCTGGGGATATCGGATCGAATTCGCGCAAGCGCTGGTCTTGCTGATCTTGCCGTTGGTGCTTGTGGCGGGCTTGTCCGTCGTGACCGCGCGCCGTTTGCACGACAGCGATTTTGCGACGGCGGAGGCGCTGTTGCGCCATCACCGCTTGATTGTGCAAGCCATGGGGATCGTGTCGATTTTCCTGACCGCGTTCTGGGGCATGAAAATGAATGTCACGGCCAGCGTGCTGCACTAGACCTTGACACCGCCCCCCCACGGCGTAGGTCACCGCCCCATGATCCCGTCGCCCAGCCATATCCTTGCCTCAGGCGCGCCCGAGGGGTTTGACGCCACCCTTGTGTTGAAGGAGCTGGCGACCGGCGGCGGTGTGCCGGTGCTGCATGTGGCGCGCGACGACAAGCGCATGGCGGCCATGGCCCGTGCCTTGGCCTTTTTCGACCCTTCGGTGGTGGTTCTTCAGTTTCCCGGCTGGGATTGCCTGCCCTATGATCGCATGTCGCCCAATGCCGAGATTTCGGCCAGCCGCATGGCGACGCTGGCCGCTTTGGCGGGGGGGCTGTCGGGGCCTTTCATCGTGTTGACCACGCTCAACGCCGCAAGCCAGTTCGTGCCGGCGCGTGCGGTCTTGCAATCGGCCGCCTTTGCGGCAGCCGTGGGCGAACGGATCGATGACGCCGCGCTCAAGCGGTTCCTGGTGCGCATGGGCTTTGTGCAGACGCCGACGGTCAGCGAGCCGGGCGATTACGCCTTGCGCGGGGGCATCATCGATGTCTGGCCACCCGGTGCCAGCGGTCCGGTGCGGCTCGATCTGTTCGGCGATGTGCTCGATGGTGCGCGCCGGTTCGATCCCGCGACCCAGCGCACCACCGAAAAGCTCGATCGGATCGAATTGGCACCAGTGTCCGAGGTCATCCTGGATGAGGCCGCGATCACGCGCTTTCGTCAGAATTATCGCATCGAATTTGGCGCCGCCGGCACCGATGATCCGCTCTATGAGGCGGTCAGCGCGGGCCGCAAGCATCAAGGTGTCGAACATTGGCTGCCGTTTTTCCACGACAGGTTGGAAACCCTGTTTGATTACCTGCCCGGCGCGCGGATCACGCTTGACGACCAGACCACCCCCCAGCGGCTGGCGCGGTGGGATACGATTTCCGACCAGTACGACACCCGAAAGACCGCGCTGACGCAAAAGGGGCGGCTGGACACGGTCTACAAACCCGTGCCCCCGGGGTTGCTTTATCTCGATGATGCGGCCTGGATGCGCGCCATCGCCGCGCACCGCGTCGTGCAATTCGCCCCCATTCCTGCCGCGCCGGGCCCCGGCATCATCGATGCAGGCGGGCGTGTGGGTCGCAATTTTGCGCCCGAACGCCAGAACGAATCCATCAGCCTTTTTGCGGCTTTGGCAGATCACATCAGGGCAGAGCGTGACCTGCGCGCCGTCGTCGTCGCCTCTTGGTCCGAGGGTGCGCGCGAACGCTTGCAAGGGCTGTTGGAAGATCAAGGGCTGACCGACGCCAGGATGGCGCGGGATGCGCGCGGGATCGGTCCGAAGGGCAGCGTGACGCTGATCGTCTGGCCACTGGACGAGGGCTTTACCGGCGCTGGGCTGACGGTCATCTCGGAACAAGATGTGCTGGGCGACCGGCTGATCCGGCCCAAACGCCGCGTCAAGCGTGCCGAAAACTATCTGACCGAGGCGCAATCGCTCAGCCCCGGCGATCTGGTGGTGCATGTCGATCATGGGGTGGGCCGCTACAAGGGGCTGGAAACCATCACCGCGATGGGGGCGCCGCATGAATGCCTGTTGCTGGAATATGCCGGTGGCGACAGGCTGTTCTTGCCGGTTGAAAACATCGAACTGCTCAGCCGCTATGGCCATGACGAGGGGCTGCTGGATCGGCTGGGCGGCGGTGCGTGGCAGGCCAAAAAGGCCAAGCTCAAGGAACGCCTGCGCCAGATTGCCGACAAGCTGATCCGCATCGCCGCCGAGCGGGCCTTGCGCCGCGCCCCGATCCTCGAGCCGCCCGGCGACATGTGGGAAGCGTTCTGCGCGCGCTTTCCCTATGAGGAAACCGACGACCAGCTTTCGGCCATTGCTGATGTGCTGGATGATCTGGCCGCAGGCCGCCCGATGGACCGGCTGGTCGTGGGCGATGTGGGCTTTGGCAAGACCGAAGTCGCCATGCGCGCGGCCTTTGTCGCGGCCGCGCAGGGGCTGCAGGTGGCGGTGATTGCGCCCACCACGCTTCTGGCCCGCCAGCACGCCAAGACCTTCACCGACCGCTTTCGCGGCTTTCCGGTCAATGTGCGGCCATTGTCGCGCTTTGTCGGCCAGAAGCAGGCCGATGAAACGCGCGCGGGGCTGGCCGATGGCAGCGTCGATATCGTGATCGGCACCCATGCGCTTTTGGCCAAGGGGGTGCGGTTCAAGACCCTTGGCCTGTTGATCGTGGACGAGGAACAGCGCTTTGGCGTGGGCCACAAGGAACGGCTCAAGGAATTGCGCTCGGATATCCATGTTCTGACGCTGTCGGCCACACCCATTCCGCGCACGCTGCAGATGTCGCTGACGGGGGTGCGCGATCTGTCGATGATCGGCACGCCGCCTGTCGACCGGCTGGCGATCCGCACCTATGTGTCGGAATTCGACGCCATCACCCTGCGCGAGGCGCTGCTCAGGGAACATTATCGCGGCGGACAATCCTTTTTCGTGGTGCCGCGGATCGAGGATCTGCCCGAGATCGAGACATTCCTGCGCGATCAGGTGCCCGAGGTCAGCTTTGTCGTGGCCCATGGCCAGATGGCGGCGGGCGAGCTTGATGACCGCATGAACGCCTTTTACGACGGCAAATTCGATGTGCTTCTGGCCACGACCATCATCGAATCGGGCATCGACATTCCCACCGCCAACACCATGATCATCCACCGCGCCGACATGTTCGGTCTGGCGCAGCTCTATCAGATCCGCGGCCGGGTGGGGCGCGCGAAAACGCGCGCCTATGCCTATCTGACCACCAGACCGCGCCAGAAACTGACCCCGGCGGCCCAGAAACGTCTGCGCGTCCTTGGCAGCCTCGACAGCCTTGGGGCGGGCTTCACCATCGCCAGTCAGGATCTCGATATCCGGGGCGCGGGCAACATCGTGGGCGAGGAACAATCCGGCCATGTCCGCGAGGTGGGATTTGAGCTGTATCAATCCATGCTCGAAGAGGCGATCACCGCCATCCGCTCGGGCGTGGCCGAACCGATCGTGGCCGATGGGCAATGGTCGCCCAGCATCAATCTGGGTGTGCCGGTTCTGATCCCCGACGCCTATGTGCCGGATCTCGATGTGCGCCTTGGGCTGTATCGGCGGTTGAGCCAGTTGGAAACCAAGGTCGATCTGGAGGGCTTTGCCGCCGAGCTGATCGACCGGTTCGGCGCGCTCCCGCGCGAGGTGAACACGCTTTTGCTGGTCGTGCGCATCAAGGCGATGTGCAAGCGTGCCCATATCGCCAAGCTCGACGCCGGGCCCAAGGGGACGACGGTGCAATTTCACAACGACAAATTCCCCAATCCCGCGGGCCTTGTGGCTTTTGTGCAGGCCGAAAAGGGCGCCGCGCGCGTCAAGGACAACAAGATCGTTCTGGTCCGTGCCTTTGCGTCCGAGGCAGACAGGATCAAGGGCGCCTTTGCCATTGCGCGCGATCTGGCGCTGCATGCCGAGGGCAAGGCTGGCTGACGCACGGCCCAATCACCGCTGTGGGATCTTGCGTATTTCTGGAAAGCTGAAGGCGCGGGCGCAAGGCTAGGCAGGGGTGCCCGCGCGCAGGTGATCCGTGATCTCGTCGATCACGTCGAGCCAGAATTCGGTGGATTGCGCCCCCGAGATGACATGCTGGTTGGCCAGAATGAAACAGGGCACACCGGTAACGCCACGCGCGCGGGCATGGGCATCGCGCGCGGCGATGTCGTGTTTGTCGGCCTCGCTGGCCAGAAGTGCCGCGATCACCTTGCCATCAAGCCCCGCAGCTTCGGCAATGTCGGTCAGGGTGGCGGCGTCGCCGATGTCGCGGCCTTCGGTGAAATAGGCCCGGAAAAGCGCCAAGGCGAGCGGGGTTTGGCGCCCCTCCAGCCCTGCCCAATGGATCAGGCGATGGGCGTCAAGCGTGTTGGGGGTGCGCGCGATCCGGTCGAGCTCAAGGGTCAGCCCCGCCGCCCTGGCCTGTGCGATCACCGGCCCATAGGCGCGCAAGACCCCCTCGGGACCGCCGAATTTCGCAATCATGTAATCGCGCCGGTCAAGCCCGCCCGCCGGCATGTCGGGGTTGAGTTGAAACGGGTGCCATTCGATCGCCAGCGGATGGTCAGGCCGCGCGTCGAGCGCGCGGGCCAGATTGGTCCAGCCGATGAAGCACCAGGGGCAGATCGGATCGCTGAGGATGTCGAGCTTGATCATGGGCGATCCTTCAGGAGCTGGGCCAAGGCGCGGCGGTCGAGCTTGCCATTGGCCGTGCGGGGCAGGGCAGGCAGCGGGATATAGAGGCGGGGGTGCTTGTAGCGGGCAAGCCGGGTGCTTGCCAGCGCCGCCAGCGTGTCGGGCGATGCGGTGCCGCTATAGGCCAGCGCGATCACCTCGGTCTCGGCCTTGACGGGCAGGGCGAGCGCCGCGCAATCGCCAAGGCCCGGCGCATCCTGAAACGCCGCCTCGATCTCGAGCGGGGCAATGCGAAAGCCGCCCGTGGTCAGCAGATCGTCGCGCCGCCCATGATAATCCAGCGCGCCCTCGGGGGTTTGCGACACCAGATCGCCGGTCACAAACCACTCTCCCACAAGCGGCAGATCCGGCGTCTGGTCCGCAAGATAGCCCAGCATCAGACCCGGATCGCTGCGGTGGATGGCAAGAATGCCGGTCTCACCCTGGGCGGTGGGGGTGCCGTCTTCGGCAAGAATTGCGATGCGCCGCCCGGGCTGGGGGTAGCCAAGGCTGCCCTTGGGCGCCGGGCGTGCCGGGCTGCCCGAGATGAAGGTGGAGCATTCCGACATGCCCAACGCCTCGTGGATCGGCGTGCCGGTCGCGCCCTGCCAGCGCGCGCGCAGGCTTTCGGGCAGCTTTTCGCCTGCCGCAAGCCCATGGCGCAGCTTGGGAAGATCAAGCGGCGCCGCGCCCTGCAACAGCTTGCGAAAGACGCCCGGCGCGGCGGCAAAGATCGTGGCATCATGGCGCTTGAGCAAAAGCGCCAGCGTGTCAGGGGCGGTTCCGGGGGCCGGGATCAGTGCGGTGGCGCCGATGGTCCATGGATCCAACAACCCCGTGCCCAAGGTAAAGGTCCAGTTGAACGCCCCCGCATGCAGCACCCGGTCGGTGTGGCGCAGCCCATACCAGCCCTCCCACATCATCCGCCGCGCCCAGAGCGCGCGATGGGCATGGGCCACCGCCTTGGGCCGGCCCGATGAGCCCGAGGTAAAGACGATGTAGGCCAGGCGTTCGGGATCGCCCATGGCAAAATCGGCCGGCGCGTGGGCCGCCAACGTGGTCAGATCGCTGAGCACCGGACAGTCGGGATCGCTGGGGCAGGTGATGCCGGGGGCAGCCAGAATGGCCTTGGGCGCGATGATGGGGGTGATGCGGTCCAATTCCACAGGTGTCAGCCCTTCGGCGGTTGGAACAGGGATCAGACCCGCCGCGATGGCACCCAGAAACGCCACCGGAAATTCCGCCGTATTGCCCAGCCGCAAAAGCACCCTGTCGCCCGCAACAAGGCCTTGCGCCAGAAGCCCGCCCGCCATGGCGCGCACCGCGGCCTCCAGCCGGGCAAAGCTCCAGCGGTCGGCGCGTGCGGGGCCAAGCACAGCCAGGGCGATCTTGTCGGGTGTGGCGCGCCCCGCGCTCAGCACGGCGTCGGCCAGATTGAAGGGGGTGGGGCAGGGCTGCATGATGGGGTGCCGATTACGCGCGCCACGCCTGCGTTGCAAGCCAGAGGCGCGCGCGCTAAACCCGTGCGCATGAAAGATGAACCCAGCCTGATCCGTCTGGCCCGCGAAACCGGCTCACAGACCCCGCCCCAGCCCGTGGATCTGGGCCAGCGGGTGCGCGAATTGCGCCGCGCCCGCGACTGGACGCTGGAACAGGCGGCCACTCATGCGGGGCTGGCGCGCTCGACCCTGTCCAAGATCGAGAACGGCCAGATGTCGCCCACCTATGAGGCGCTGAAAAAGCTGGCCTTGGGCTTGGGCATTTCGGTGCCGCAATTGTTCACGCCGCCCACCGATGCGCAGGTCAATGGCCGCATGGCGGTGACCCGCTCGGGCGAGGGACAGGCGCATCCGACCACGACCTATGAGCATGAGCTGTTGTCGGGCGCGCTGACGCGCAAGTCGATGTTGCCCTATCGCGCCCGCATCCGCGCGCGCAGCTTTGATGAATTCGACGGCTGGGTGCGCCATGACGGGGAAGAGTTTCTATACGTCCTGACCGGGGTGGTGCGGCTGTTGACCGAATTCTACGCCCCCGTCGATCTCAAGCGTGGCGACAGCGCCTATTACGATGCCTCGATGGGGCATAACGTGATTTCCGTGTCCGAAGATGATGCGACGATCCTTTGGGTCACGTCGCTGGCTTAGACTGTTTTGGCTGGGGCGGCGGATCTCACAAGCGGTTGTATCGGGCGGTCGGCGTGCTACAATCGCTATGTTGGCCGCAACAGGAAAAGAGCAGCATCGTGAAACATCTCCCCTTGAGCAGCACGCTTTTGTTTCTGGCGGGTCTGACCCCCGCCTTGGCCGATCCCACGATGATGCTGGGCGGCACCGTGACCTTTGGCGCAAACACTTCGCCCAGTTTCGGCGTCACGGTCCGCTTGCTGGAAAACAACCGGGTGAATGAAAGCACATTGGGCGCCGGATTGAGCTATTATCTTGGCTCTGGACAGATCGGCGTCGATGTCTTTGCGGGGTTCTTGTTCGAAAAGGGCGTGTTCGGCTTTGGCTACGATCTGGTGCAAGGCAAGGCGATTGCCAGCCTTGGGGTGGTCGATACCCAAGACTGACCCCAAGACTGACCCCCGCCCGCAGCGTCGTGCGCGCCGCGATGCGGCAACGCGCGCCGCCGGGGCGCAAGGCGTCAGCGGATCGGCGCGATCAGCGCCCTCAGGGCCACGACGGGATCTTCTGCGCGCCAGATCTCGGTGCCGATGGCAAAGAAATCGGTGACGGGCGCAAAGGCTTCGATCAGTGCGCAATCCAGTGCGCCTTCGGCCACAACGGGCAATTCGATCATCTGCGACCACCAGTCGAACAACGCATGTTCCGCGCGCGGCCCGGCTGCAAGCGGGCTGTCGCCAAGCGGGCCAAAGGCGATGTAATCGGCACCGCTTTCGCCCGCTGTCATGCCATCATGGCGCGAGGCGCCGCAAAAGGCACCGATGATGGCCTCGGCCCCAAGCGCCTTGCGCGTGGCCCGCAGGCTGCGCGCGCCATCGGTCAGATGCACCCCGTCAAGGCCCAGCCGTTCCACCATCCCCGCATGGCCCGTGATGACCAGCGGCACATCGCGCGCATGGGCCACCTCGCGCAGGGCATCGGCGGCGCGCGCGAGGTGATCCTCATCCTCGCTGACCAGCGCCAGACGCAGACAGGCGATCGCCTCGGCATCCAGAACCGCCTGCAGCCGGGGCAAAAAGGCATCGATCTCGAAGCTTTGGGGCGTGATAAGGTAGAGATTGGGCTGATCGGTCTGAGACATTGGCGGGCATCCTTGCGGCTGGTCGGGGTGATAGCGGTCGGGGGGCTGCGGGGCAATGGGGCGCTTGAAGCCGCCCCTGCGCCGCGCTAACGGCTTGGCCATGACCCAATCGCCCGTCCCCGCCCAGCCCGTCTTTGTCCTTGTGCGCCCGCAGATGGGCGAAAACATCGGTGCGGCCGCCCGTGGCATGTGGAATTTCGGGCTGGAGCGGATGCGGATTGTCAGCCCGCGCGATGGCTGGCCCAATGAGCGGGCCGTGGCGCTGGCCTCGGGTGCGGGCAGGCTTTTGGATCATGCGGGGCTCCATGATGATCTGCCCGGCGCCATCGCCGATTGCACCTATGTCTTTGCCACCACCGCCCGGTCGCTCGGGATCACGGTGCCGATCATGACGCCCGAACAGGCGATGGTGCAGGTGCGCGCCATGCTGGCCACGGGGGGGCGGGTGGCGGTTGTCTTCGGGCCCGAACGTTCGGGGCTGGACAATGAGGACATCGCGCGGGCCAATGCGGTGATCTCGGTTCCGGTCAACCCGGATTTTCCGTCGCTCAATCTGGCGCAATGCGTGCTGCTGTGTGCCTATGAGTTCCGGCGCGCCGGTGTGCCGACGCCGCCCGAGGTGCTGGATATGGCCCGCACGGATTTCGCCAGCGCCGCCGAGATCGCGGCCCTTGGCGACCATCTTGAAGGCGTGCTGGAGGAGGCGGGTTTCTTCTTTCCTGCCGACAAGGCCGCGCGCATGAAGCGCAACCTCAGACAGATCTGGAGCCGCCTGCCGCTGACGCGGGCCGATGTGGGCACGCTGCACGGGATGTTCCGCCAGATCGTCGGCTGGGCCGAACGAAAACGCGGCAAATCCTGAGGGGGATCTGCCATGACCGGCCCGGTGCCAGCATGGCGTGGAACAGACAAAGGGCCGGGCGGGCGCCAAGGACAGACTGACGCGGTCGCTTGTCGGGGCGGCGGGTGCGCGATAGGTCTGATGCCACGACGCAAGGAGACCCGACCATGGCCGAGACCCGCAGCATTTTCCAAGAGGTGCAGGGCGCCAAGAGACCTGCAGCGACCCCCGGCGGCGTGTCGCGTGACACGGGCCGCGCGCGGGCGCTGGTGCGGGCTTGGCTGATCACGCTGTTTGCCTTGGTCGTGCTGATGGTGGCGGTCGGCGGCTTGACGCGGTTGACGGATTCGGGCCTGTCGATCACCGAATGGGCGCCGCTTTCGGGTGCCGTGCCGCCGTTGAATGCCCAGGATTGGCAGGCGGAATTCGATGCCTATCGCCAGATCCCGCAATATCAACTGATGAACCGGGGCATGAGCCTTGAGGAATTCAAGGTGATCTATTGGTGGGAATGGGGCCACCGCCAATTGGGGCGGGTGATCGGTCTGGTCTGGGCCTTGGGCTTTTTCGGGCTTTTGCTGAGCCGCAACATTCCCACCGGCTGGACGGGGCGGTTGCTTGTGCTGGGGGGCTTGGGGGGGCTTCAGGGCGCGATTGGCTGGTGGATGGTGCATTCCGGCTTGCAGGAGGGGATGATCTCGGTCGCCTCCTACCGTTTGGCGACGCATCTTGGGCTGGCATTCCT
Source organism: uncultured Roseicyclus sp. (assembly GCF_937892565.1). Classification (GTDB taxonomy): domain Bacteria; phylum Pseudomonadota; class Alphaproteobacteria; order Rhodobacterales; family Rhodobacteraceae; genus Roseicyclus. The sequence goes on from NZ_CALAHQ010000094.1 coordinate 91,032, forward strand.
GATCCTTGGGCTGATCGCATGGTTCGTGATGAAACTGAGCCGCGAAGAGGCGCAACTGATGGTCGCCCGCCGCGATGCCGACGCCCGGCTCAAGGGGATGTCGACGGGGCTGTTGCACCTGAGTTTTGTGCAGATCCTGATCGGCGCCTTGGTCGCAGGCATCGATGCAGGGCGCAATTATACCGATTGGCCGCTGATGGCGGGGGGGCTGACCCCACCGGGCATGTGGGCGCTGGAACCGGTGTGGCGCAACCTGTTCGAAAATGACGGCACGGTGCAGTTCATCCACCGCTTGGTGGGGTATGTGATCCTGGGCCTGGCCATTGGCGTCTGGTTTGCCGCACGCCGCACGGCGCGGGTGGCCACCAGACGCGCGTTTGACTGGGTTCTCGTGGCGATCTTTGCGCAGATGGTGTTGGGCATCGTCACGGTGATGCATTCCTCGCCCTGGTATATCGCGATCTGGCATCAGCTGGGGGCGGTGGCGGTGCTGACATTGGTGCTGCGGGCGCGGTTCCTGAGCATGTATCCGCTGGCCCAAAGCGTGAAAGGGGCGCGTGCATGAGCGCGGTGTCGGATCTTCTGGCCTTTCAGCGCGAGACCGAAGCGCTCGCGCAGATCATGGGCCGTCTGGGCTGGGATCAGGAAACCATGATGCCGCGCGGGGCGGCCGATCAGCGCGGCGATGAGATGGCAGCGCTCGAGGGGGTCTTGCATGCAAGGCGCACCGACCCGCGTCTGGGCGAATGGCTGGACCGGGCCGCGCATGAAAGCCAGACCCAGACCCATACCCAGACCATGGCCGAGGCGGCACAGCTGCGCCTGATCGCACGGGCCTATGCGCGGGCCTGTCGCGTGCCTGTGGCCTTGGCGGCGCGCATCGCGCGGGTGACGTCGCTGTCGCAAGGCAGATGGGCGGCCGCCCGCAAGGCCGAGGATCTGTCAGGCTTTTTGCCCGTCCTTGCAGAGGTTATCGCCTTGCGCCGCGAAGAAGCACAGGCGCTGGCATCTGGCGGCGATGCCTATGATGCCGCGCTCCAGGGCTATGAGCCGGGCATCACCGGGGCCGAGATTGCGGCCGTCTTTGACCGGATGCGCCCCCGGCTTGTGGCCTTGCGCGCGGGCTTGCGCGATGGGCCTGACGCCCCGGTGCTGCACGGGCATTTTCCGCGCGCAGCCCAGCTTGCCCTTGCCCATGAGGTGGCCGGGGCCTTTGGCTATGATCTGACGCGCGGGCGCATCGACGAGGCGGTGCATCCGTTTTCCTCGGGGTCGCACAATGACGTGCGCATCACCACCCGCATCGACGAGACCGAGCCTTTGGGCTGCATCTATTCCACCATCCATGAGGTGGGCCATGCGGGCTATGAGCAAAACATCACCCAAGACTATGGCCTGAGCGTTTTGGGCCAGGGTGTGTCGATGGGGGTGCATGAAAGCCAAAGCCGGATCTATGAAAACCAGCTTGGCCGGTCACCCGCCTTTTGCCATTGGCTTTATGGGCGGATGCGCGATCATTTCGGCCCGCTGTCGGTCAGCAGCCCCGAGGCCTTTACCCGCGCCGTCAATCGGGTGGCCAGCGGCTTTATCCGCACCGAAGCCGATGAGGTGCATTACAACCTTCACATCATGCTGCGCTTTGATCTGGAACGCGCCCTGATCGGGGGCGATCTGGCGGTCTGCGATCTTGAGGCGGCGTGGAACGACCGCTTTGCCGCCGATTTCGGCGTCGCGGTCGATCGCCCGTCGGACGGCGTGTTGCAAGATGTGCATTGGCCGGTGGGGCTGTTTGGCTATTTCCCGACCTACAGCCTTGGCAATGTCTATGCCGGCTGTCTGCATATGGCGCTGCGCGCGGCGGTGCCGGGGTTGGACGACCGGCTGGCCCAAGGCGATCTGGCGCCAGCCCTTGGCTGGCTGCGCGACAATCTTCAGATCCACGGGGCCTTGCGCGACCCGCGCGACACGGTCGAACACGCCACCGGCGCCCCGGTCGGCGAGGCGCCTCTTTTGACCTATCTGGAAACGAAATACAGCGCCCTTTACGCCGCCTAAAGCTTGGCCAGATACGAGGCGCAGCCACTCAGCGCGGCGTAATCATCGCGCACTGCAAAGACGCCAAAGCGCTCCATGAAGCCCGCAAACCGGCCCTTGGCGCGCAGATGGGCGGCAAAATCGAAGCGGTCCAGATACGGGGTGATGGCGCGGGTCACGCCGCCGACCAGATAGATCCCGCCAAAGGGCAGGTGTGCAAGCGCCAGATCCCCCACCACGATGCCCATGACGCGCACAAAGCCCGCCCCGGTGGCGCGCGCCTTGGGTTCATCTGCCGCCAGTCGCGCCATGATCTCGGCGGGCGTGCAGCTTTCGCCATGCAGCGCGCGGTGCAGGTAGCTGATGCCGCGCCCTGACAGAACCTCTTCGACCGAGGCAAAGCCGTAATCGCGCAGCATCGCGTCGGTCAGTGCCGCCAATTCCCCCCCCAGCATGGGCAGGCTGACATGCCCCGCCTCGGAGGGGGGCACAAAGCGGCCGGCGTCGGTGTCAAAGACGGGACAGGCGTTGAAACCCGTGCCCAGACCGACCACCAGCTTTGTGGCATGGGCGGGCGCGCCGGGTTGGGCGATGATGGCATCAAGATCGGCGGCATCGATATGGCCGATGGCATGGCCCTGAGCCTGCAGATCGTTCAGCACCGCGACCCTGTCCGTGGCCAAGGCCGCGCGCAACGCGGTCTGGTCGATGCGCCAATCCAGATTGGTCAGTTCGGCCACGCCATCTTGCACGGGACCGGCCGCGGCCACGCAGACGCCGCTGATCCGGGCGCCGCTGATGCCGGTTTCCGACAGGTAACGCGCCAGAACCGCCGCCAGATCGGCATGGGCGCCGTTGTCGTAGCGCTTGACCGTCTGGCGATCCACGACCGGGCCGTGCGCCAGCGCCACCCGCGTGTTGGTGCCTCCGATGTCGGCCACAAGGTTCAAGCCGCTGTCGCCCTGAAGATGCTGCATCCTGATCGCCCCGCCTCAGCCACGCCACCAGCGCGCGAGCGCGTGATAGGACGCTTTCGGGGTCCTTGCCAAGCGGTCGAAATCCACATGCACAAGGCCAAAGCGTTTCTCATAGCCCAGCGACCATTCGTAATTGTCCATCAGCGACCATGCAAAATAGCCCGCCACCGGCGCGCCGGCCGCAATGGCTTGGCGCACCGCGGTCAGATGGTCCGCCAGATAGGCGATGCGCGCCGTGTCGGGCTGAGCAAGGGTATCGCAATTGGCCATGCCGTTTTCAGTGACAAACAGCGGCAGATCGCCGGTATGGGTGCGCGCCGTGCGGATCAGGAAATCGCGCAGGCCATCGGGGTAGATCTCCCATCCCATCTGCGTCAGGGGCAGGCGGGTGGGCGCTTCGGCGTAGCTGGGCCAAGCGGTGTCGGCATGGCGGATCAGCTTTCTTGTATAATAATTCAGCCCCAACCAATCGAGCGGCGCCCTGATGGTGGTGAAATCATCTTGCCAGCCTTTGGGCAGATGGGGTTCCAGCCCCGCCAGGACCTCGGGCGGGTAGGTGCCGTGAAACAGCCCGTCCAGAAAGAAGCGGTTGTAGATTGCATCATAGCGCCGGGCGGCTGCTTGATCCTCGGGGGTGGTGCTGGCGGGTTCGGCCCATTCGACATTGCACACCGCCCCAAGGTTCTGCATCCCCAGATCGCGCATCACCGCAATGGCGCGGCCATGGCTGAGCAACACATGATGCATGGCGCGCGCGGTGGCGCGGATGTCGCGCATGCCCGGCGCGTGGACGCCATCGAAATGCGACAGCCACGACACGCACCACGGCTCGTTGATGGGGGCGGCCGACCAGAGCCGGTCGCCGATGCGCGACATGATCAGATGGGTGTAATCGGCAAACCAGTCAGGCATGCAGGCATTGCGCCAGCCGCCCCTGTCGGCCAGGGCTTGCGGCAATTCCCAATGATAGAGCGTGGCAGCGGGCTTGATGCCACGCGCCAGCATGCCATCGACCAGCCGGTCGTAGAAATCGAGGCCTGCCGCGTTGGGCTGGCCCCGGCCTTCGGGCAAGATCCGTGCCCATGAGGTCGAGAACCGATAGACATCCGCCCCAAGCCCCGCGACCAGATCAAGATCTTCGGCCCAGCGATGATAGTGGTCACAGGCACGCGCGCCATGTTCGGCACGCACCACATTGCCGGGTGTGGCGGCGAAGCTGTCCCAATGGGTCGGCCCCGCCCCCCCGAACTGGTGCCCTTCGATCTGATAGGCAGAGGTGGCGACCCCGAACAGGAAGTCCTTGGGGAAATCGCCGCGCGAAAGCTGCATCGACGGTGCTCCTTTCTTGTGGTTCTAGCCGTTGCAGGGGCCCGTCGATTGCCCGACCATCAGACCCACATCCCACAATTCCTGCACCGCTGGGCGGCCCGGATGGCGGATCAGGTCGATGAGGATTTCCGCGCAACGCCCCCCCGCCGCACGGATCGAGGACCGCGTGGCCGTGAAGGCCGGACCGCCGATATCATTGTTGAGATAGCTCAATTCATCATCGTGGCAGATGATCGAGATGTCGCGCCCCATCCGCAAGCCGCGTTCGGCCGCCGCGCGGCGGATACCGATGGCGATGATGACGGACGAGGCCAGAAATGCCGTGGGCGGCTCGGGCCCGTCGAGCATGCTGGATGCAGACAGATAGCCAAAGCTTTCGGTCATCGCCTCGCTGACCATCAGATGGGGCAGGGTGGGCACATGACGCGCCGCCATCGCCGCCTCGAAACCACGCCGGCGGCGGTGGGCGAAATCAAAGCTTTCCTGACCGTTCAGCAGGGCTATCCGCCGATGTCCCAGATCGAGCAGAAAATCGGTGGCCCGGCGAAATGCGCGCATGTTGGCGATGTCGAGCCAGCTGTAGTCCATGGCATCCCCCGTGCGCCCATGCACCAGAAAGGGCAGACCCAATTCGGTCAACAGCCCGATGCGGGGGTCGTTTTCCTGTGGGGCTTGCACCATCACGCCGTCGACCGACCCATTGGCCGCCAATTGTCGAAACGCAGCCTCGGTTTCGGTCTCGGGCACCATGGACAAAAGCAGGTCATAACCCTCGCGGGCATAGACCTCGCCCGCGCCGATCAGGAAATCGGCAAAGATCGGGTTGACCATCTCGGCCCGGCCCGTCAGCGGAATGACGTGACCGATGGTCATCGCCCGGCCCGTCGCCAGCCGGCGCGCGCGCGCGTTTGGCGCGTAATTCACCGCCTTGGCTGCGGCCATGACCCGGCTGCGGGTTTCCTCGCGCACCTCCGGGTAGCCGTTCAGCGCGCGGCTGACCGTTGTGGGGCTCAGGTTCAGCGACTCGGCCAGTTCCTTGAGATTCATTGGTAAAACACGTTCAAATCGGTTTGGATTTCTGCCCAAGGCTAGCCGTGCCAACAGGCAGTTGTCAAAGGCTCAAATGCCCGCACCCAAGGTTTTGGATGTAAATTCAGGCTTTATTTCATGGGTTTTCCTGAAAGACCGATTGACAGGCACCGCCATTATCGAAACTATGACAGCAACCCAAAGCGCTTTGAAAATCTTCGGTTGCCTTTGGGTAAAACTTGCGTTGGCCAATCCGCTGGCCGTTCCTTGGGAGGACGAGATGAAACATTCCTTGATGATCAGCGCCGCTGTCGTGGCGCTTGGGGCTGGCGGCGCGCTGGCCGACGGCCACATGCCCTTTGCCGAGGGTGAAGGTGCCTTCAACTGGGCCAGCTATGCCGAGTTTTCGGCCGCGGCCCCCGATCTGAGCGGTCAGACGCTGACCGTATCGGGCCCCTGGCTGTCGCCCGAGGCCGAACGCTTCGATATCTTGCTCAACTATTTCGAAGCCGCGACCGGCGTGCAGGCAAGCTACACCGGCTCTGACAGCTTTGAGCAACAGATCGTCATCGATGTGGAGGCGGGCTCCGCCCCCAATATCGCGGTGTTCCCGCAGCCCGGTCTGGCGGCGGTTCTGGCAGGCAAGGGTCAGCTGAGCGCGCTGGGGCCCGACATGGCCGCCTGGGTCACCGAAAACTATGCCGCCGGATCGTCCTGGGTTGATCTTGGCACCTATGCCAATGCCGCGGGCCAGGATGAATTCTACGGCTTTTTCTTCAACGTGAACCTGAAATCGCTGGTCTGGTTCGTGCCCGAGAATTTCGAAGACGCAGGCTATGAGATCCCCACCACGATGGAAGAGCTGATCGCGCTGAGCGACCAGATCGTCGCCGATGGCGGCACGCCGTGGTGTATCGGTCTGGGATCGGGTGCGGCGACCGGCTGGCCGGCCACCGACTGGGTCGAAGACATCATGCTGCGCACGCAGACCCCCGATGTCTATGACGCCTGGACCACCAATGAAATGGCCTTCAACGACCCTCGCGTCGTGAACGCGATCGAACTGTTCGGGTCTTTTGCGCGCAATGACGCCTATGTTGCGGGCGGCGCGGGTGCTGTGGCCACGACCGATTTCCGGGACAGCCCCGCGGGTCTGTTTGCCTCGCCTCCGGGCTGCTACATGCACCGTCAGGCAAGCTTCATCCCCGCGTTTTTCCCCGAAGGCACGGTTGTCGGGCAAGATGCCGATTACTTCTACTTCCCGTCCTTCTCGGGTCAGGATCTGGGCAACCCGGTCCTGGGTGGCGGCACGTTGATGGCGGTGACCGATCCGTCTGATGCGGCGGCGGCCTTCATGGCCTTTCTTCAGTCACCCTTTGCCCATGAGATCATGATGGCACAGGGTGGGTTCTTGACGCCCCATTCCGGCGTGAACCTTGCCGCCTACCCAAGCGCGGTCGAGGCTGGTCAGGGTGAGATCTTGCTCAACGCCACCACCTTCCGCTTCGATGGCTCCGATCTGATGCCGGGTGGCGTGGGTGCGGGCAGCTTCTGGACGGGTATGGTCGATTTCGTCGGCGGTGCCGATGCCAAGGCCGTGGCAGACACGATCCAGGCCAGCTGGGACGCGCTGAAGTAAGCCGGGCCCAAGCCCATGGATGAAAAAGGATCCGGCCCCATGCGGGCCGGATCCCTTGTGTCGGGTGACAATGGGGGCGGGTCCCGGCCCCCTGATGTCAGCCATCTGGCTTTTCTGGGAGAGGCATCATGAACCCGGTTTGGCAGGGCGTGATCACCATTTTCATCGGTGTGGGGGGCTGCATCGGGTATTTCTACCTGTCCAACCAGCTTCTTGACCGGGTGCTGTTTCCGGCGCGCGGGCCCAGGATCGGGCGCAACATCACACGCGCCAATGCCGTCCGGCCGTGGCTGTTCTTGCTGCCTGCGATCTTGGCGCTGGGTCTGTATCTTGCCTATCCGGTGGTGGAAACGCTGCGGCTGTCGCTGATGGACCGCAACACCGGCGATGTCTTTGTGGGCGCCGACAATTATGCCCGCATGCTCAACGATCCCAAATTCTGGGAGGCGCTTGGCAACAATATGCTGTGGCTGCTGGTCGTGCCCGCCGCATCGACCGCTTTTGGGCTGTTGGCCGCCCAGCTCACCGACCGGATCGGCTGGGGCAACATCGCCAAATCCCTGATTTTCATGCCGATGGCGATTTCCTTTGTGGGCGCGGCCGTGATCTTCAAGCTGGTCTATGACGCCCGCCCCGAGGATGTGGCCCAGATCGGGGTGCTCAATGCGATCTATCTGCAACTGGGGGGGGCGGCGCCGGTCACATGGCTGACGGTGCCGCATTGGAACAACCTGTTCTTGATGGCGGTCTTGATCTGGATCCAGACGGGCTTTGCCATGGTGATCTTGTCGGCCGCGCTGCGCGGCATCCCCGAGGAAACCATCGAAGCGGCCATTGTCGATGGCGCCAACCCGTTCCAGATCTTTTTCAAGATCAAGGTGCCCCAGATCACCGGCACCATCATCGTGGTCTGGACCACCATCACCATCGTCGTGCTCAAGGTGTTCGACATCGTCTTTGCCATGACCAACGGTCAGTGGGAAACGCAGGTGCTGGCCAATTTCATGTATGACAAGATGTTCCGCGCCAATGACTGGGGCATGGGATCGGCGGCGGCCATGGTGATCATGCTGCTGGTGATGCCGATCCTTGTGTGGAACGTGTGGACCGCCCGCAAGGAGATGCGCTGATGATCCGCCCCGCCGGGAAAGACCGCCATCATGAGTAGCATCGCGGGCAAGAAATCGGCCCTGACATGGGCGGTGCATCTGTCGGTTGCGGCCCTTGTGTTGCTGTGGGTCTTTCCCACGCTGGGGTTGTTGGTGTCGTCCTTTCGCACCACCGACCAGATCCGCACATCGGGCTGGTGGGTGTCGCTGTTTCCGGCGGTGCAAAACGAGGTGTTCCGCACCGCTGATCCGGGCGCCGTCAGGATCGAACGCGATGGCCTCTTCATGGTCGAGGGCAATCTGTATGTTGTGGCCGGCCGGGCCGAGACCGCCGATGATGTGCGCGCGGAGATCAGCGCCTGGGGCGTGTCTTCGCGCGAGATTGCGGCTTTCGTGCCGGGCCAGACCGCCGATCTGGGCGAGGGTGAGACGCTCCGCGTTGCGGCGAATGGCGATTACGTCTGGGCCGGAACCGATGATCAGATCAGCGGGCGTGGCCAGCGTATCTTTGTGACCGCCGCCAGCCCGCCCGAGTTCACGCTGGCCAATTATCAGGGCGTGCTGTTTGACCCGCGCAACCGCGAGGGCATGGGCAAGGCGTTTTTCAACACGCTGACCGTCACCATTCCGGCCACGATCATTCCGATCCTGATCGCAGCCTTTGCCGCCTATGCGCTGGCATGGATGGAATTTCCGGGCCGCGCGCTGTTGGTGGCGGCGGTCGTGGCCTTGCTGGTCGTGCCGTTGCAACTGGCGCTGATCCCGCTGTTGACGCTGCACAACCAGATCGGGATCGGAAAGGGGTATCTGGGCGTCTGGCTTGCCCATACGGGCTTTGGCCTGCCGCTGGCGATCTATCTGTTGCGCAATTACATGATCGGCCTGCCGCGAGAGATCATCGAATGCGCCAAGATCGACGGCGCGACCGATTTCCAGATCTTCACCAGGATCGTCTTGCCCTTGAGCTTTCCGGCACTGGCAAGCTTTGCCATCTTTCAGTTCCTGTGGACATGGAACGACCTTTTGGTCGCCATGGTGTTCTTGATCGACAGTTCGGGCCAGACCACCGTCATGACGCGCCAGATCGTCGAATTGATGGGCACGCGCGGGGGCGATTGGGAAATCCTTGCCACCTCGGCCTTTGTGTCGATCGCTGTGCCGCTGATCGTTTTCTTTACCATGCAACGCTACCTGGTCCGGGGCCTGTTGGCCGGATCGGTGAAATAGGAAAGCCATCCCAGATGACCGTGATCCAGGATATCAAGCGCGACACAATCATCGGCCCGGACCGCGATTGGTGGCGCGGCGCCGTGATCTATCAGATCTATCCGCGCAGCTTTCAAGACAGCAATGGCGACGGGATCGGCGATCTGGGCGGCATCATCGCGCGGCTCGATCATGTCGCCAGCCTGGGCGTCGATGCGATCTGGATTTCGCCCTTTTTCCGCTCGCCGATGCTGGATTTCGGCTATGACGTCAGTGATTACTGTGACGTCGATCCGATGTTCGGGCGTCTGGCTGATTTCGACGCGCTGATTGCACGCGCCCATGATCTTGGGATCAAGGTGCTGATCGATCTGGTGCTGAGCCATACCTCCAGCCAGCACCCGTGGTTTCAAGACAGCCAGACAGGCCGCAACAGCGCCAAGGCCGATTGGTATGTCTGGGCCGATGCCAAGCCCGATGGCAGCCCGCCCAACAACTGGCTGTCGATCTTTGGCGGCCCGGCCTGGGAATGGTCGGGCGACCGGATGCAGTATTACCTGCACAATTTCCTGAAAGAACAACCCGACCTGAACCTGCACAATGGTGATGTGCAAGATGCGCTTTTGGCTGTGGCGCGCTTTTGGCTTGATCGCGGCGTCGACGGGTTTCGTCTTGATACGATCAATTTCTATTTCCACGACAGGCTGTTGCGCGACAATCCCGCGCTGCCGCCCGAAGCGCGCAATGCCACCATCGCGCCCGCGGTCAACCCCTACAACTGGCAAGACCATCTCCATGACAAGAACCAGCCCGAAAATCTGGCGTTCTTGCGCCGTCTGCGCGCGGTGATGGATGACTACACCGCCACCGCCGCGGTGGGCGAGGTGGGCGACGCCCAGCGCGGGATGGAGATACAGGCGCAATACACCTCGGGCGGGGACAAGGTGCATATGTGCTATTCCTTTGATTTCCTGTCGGGCGTCACCCCCAGCGCCGCGTCGATGGCGGCGGTGCTGGCCGCCCATGACCGTCAGTCGCGCGATGGCTGGGCGTGCTGGGCGTTTTCCAACCATGACGTGGTGCGCCATGCCAGCCGCTGGGCGCTTGATGACCGCGGCTTGCGGCTTTTTGCGGCGCTGCTCTTGTCGTTGCGCGGATCGATCTGTCTTTATCAGGGCGAAGAGCTTGGCTTGCCCGAGGCCGATGTTGGGTTCGAAGATCTGCAAGACCCTTATGGCATCCGCTTCTGGCCCAAGTTCAAGGGGCGCGATGGCTGCCGCACACCCATGCCATGGGTCAGCGACAACCATTTTGGCGGGTTTTCCGATGCCGCGCCTTGGCTGCCCATGGCGCCGGCCCATCGGGCGCTCTCGGTTGCAAGCCAAAGCGACGATCCCCAAAGCCTGCTGGCATTCTACCGCAAGATGATCGCCTATCGTCAGGCCCGCCCGGCCCTGATCAAGGGTGATCTGTCGGCGCTCTCGGGCGAGGGCGGTGTTTTGTCTTTTGTCCGGCATCAGGGCGAGACGCGGGTGTTTTGCGCCTTCAACCTGACCGATATGCCCTGTGACCTGCGCTTGCCGGCGGGGCGCTGGCAGCATGATGAAGCGGCGCCGTTCGGCCCGCCCGATGAAATGGCGACAGGACAGATCACCTTGGCCGCCCATCAGGCCTGGTTTGCCATCGATCATGCCGCGCCTTCGGCGTAACGCACACAGAAGGGGGGATTTGCATGGCCGATCTGAAACTGACCCAAGTCGAAAAAACCTATGGTGGCAGCGTCAAGGTGCTGGGCAACATCGATCTTGAAATCAAGACGGGTGAACTGATCGTTTTCGTCGGCCCCTCGGGCTGCGGGAAATCCACGCTTTTGCGGATGATCGCGGGGCTCGAGAAGATTTCGGGCGGCACGCTTGAGATCGACGGCCAAATGGTCAACGACATGCCCCCCAGCCAGCGTGGCATTGCCATGGTGTTTCAATCCTATGCGCTCTACCCGCATATGACGGTGTACGACAACATGGCGTTTTCGCTCAAGATCGCGGGGCTCAGCCGCGCTGCGATCGACCAAAAGGTACGCGCCGCCGCCGACAAGCTTCAATTGACCAGCTTGCTCGACCGCCTGCCCAAGGCACTGTCGGGGGGGCAACGCCAGCGGGTTGCCATCGGGCGATCCATCGTGCGCGATCCCAAGGTCTATCTGTTCGACGAACCCCTGTCCAATCTGGATGCCGCGCTGCGGGTGGCCACCCGGATCGAGATCGCGCAGCTCAAGGAACAGATGCCCGACAGCACGATGATCTATGTCACCCATGATCAGGTCGAGGCGATGACGCTGGCCAGCCGCATCGTGGTGCTGGCGGGCGGCGGCATCGCACAGGTCGGCACGCCGCTTGAGCTGTATGAGCGGCCCAATTCCACCTTTGTCGCTCAGTTCATCGGCAGCCCGGCGATGAACCTGATGTCCGGGCGCATCACGGCCACGGGCGAAGTGACCACGCTGCAACTGGCTCAGGGGGCGGGGGAAATCATCTCCGGCTATCCCTCGCGCCCTGATGATCTGGGTGCAGAGGTTCAGGTGGGCATCCGTCCGGAGGACATGATCGAAACCGATGCGGCCAGCTTTGCCTTTCAGGGCCGGGTCGAGATCGTCGAGGCGCTTGGCGAGGTGACGCTGCTCTATTTCCCGAAATCCGCCAGCGCGCCCAATGGCGTGGTTGGCAAGCTGCAAGGCATCCATTCCGGTCTGCGCGGCACCACCGTGCGGCTTGGCGCGGCACCCGACAAGGTGCATGTGTTTCGCAACGGCGTTTCGCTCCATCACCGCGACCAGCCGGTGTTCATGCCCGGTGTCCAGCCACATTGATGCAGGTCGCACTGATGCGGGCCGCTCTGGTCTTGTTAGCGCTAACATGCTAGGGCAGATCCGACTCATGGTCAGGGGAGGGTCGACATGACGCTGGATGGTCGCATCGCCGCAGTTACAGACAGGATCGTGGCACGCTCGGCTGCCACACGCGGCCCCTATCTAGACCGGATGCGCCGCCTGGCCGAGGACGGACCGCGCCGCGCGCATCTGTCTTGTGGCAATCAGGCCCATGCCTATGCCGCAATGGGCGCCGACAAGGATGCGCTGGTGGCCGCGCGCGCACCCAATATCGGGATCGTGACGGCCTATAACGACATGCTGTCGGCCCATCAGCCGTTTCAAAGCTACCCCGACCAGATCAAGGCCGCCGCGCGCCGGGTGGGCGCCACCGCTCAGGTCGCAGGCGGCGTTCCTGCCATGTGCGATGGCGTCACCCAAGGTCAGGTGGGGATGGAATTGTCGCTGTTTTCACGCGACGTGATCGCCTTGGCCACAGGCGTGTCGCTGTCGCACAACACCTTTGATGCGGTGCTGTATTTGGGTGTGTGCGACAAGATCGTGCCGGGGTTGGTGATGGCGGCGGCAACATTTGGCTATTTGCCGGGTCTGTTCGTGCCGGCGGGGCCGATGGTGTCGGGCCTGCCCAATGATGAGAAATCCAAGGTCCGCCAGCAATTCGCCACCGGTGCCGTGGGGCGCGACGTGCTGATGAAGGCCGAGATGGACAGCTATCACGGGCCGGGCACCTGCACCTTTTACGGCACCGCCAATTCCAACCAGATGTTGATGGAATTCATGGGGTTGCATTTGCCCGGTGCCAGTTTTGTCAACCCCGGCACGCCGCTGCGCGCGGCCTTGACAGATGCCGCGACCGCGCGGGCCGCCGCGATCACCGCGCTTGGCAATGCCTATACGCCCGTGTGCGATATCTTGGATGAAAAGACCTTTGTGAACGGCATTGTCGGGCTGATGGCCACGGGCGGGTCGACCAATCTGGTGATCCATCTGGTGGCCATGGCGCGCGCGGCTGGCGTGATCATCGAGCCCAGCGATTTCGCCGATCTGTCGGCCGCAACGCCCCTGATGGCGCGGGTCTATCCCAATGGTCTGGCCGATGTGAACCATTTCCACGCGGCGGGGGGGCTGGCCTATCTGATTGGTCAATTGCTTGATGCGGGGCTGTTGCATCCCGACACGAGGACCGTCGTGGGTCACGGCTTGGCGCAGTATGCGCAAGAACCCAAGCTGGACGCGGATCGCCTGACATGGGTGGCCGGGCCGGACGCCAGCCTGAATGACAAGATCTTGCGCCCTGCGCGTGACCCTTTCCAGCCACAGGGCGGATTGGTGGAACTGGTGGGCAATCTGGGCCGCGCGGTGATGAAAGTCTCGGCCGTCGATCCCGCCCGCCATGTGATCGAGGCGCCCGCCGCCATTTTTGACAGCCAGTCGGCGGTCAAGTCCGCCTTTCAACGCGGCGATCTGAACCGCGATGTGGTGGTTGTGGTCCGCTTTCAGGGCCCGCGCGCCAATGGCATGCCCGAATTGCACGCGCTGACCCCGCTTTTGTCCGTGCTGCAAGATCGCGGTCACAAGGTGGCGCTGGTCACCGATGGCCGCATGTCAGGGGCAAGCGGCAAGGTGCCGTCGGCCATCCATCTTGCCCCCGAAGCGCTGGATGGCGGGCTGATCGGCAAGCTTTTGGATGGCGACATGATCCGCGTCGATGCCCATCTCGGGCGGCTTGAGGTTCTGACCCAGGGTGTGGACGACCGCGCGCCTGCCCAGCCCGATCTGTCGGCCAACAGCCACGGCGTGGGCCGCGAATTGTTCGAGATCTTCCGCCAGAATGCTGGCCCCGCCACGATGGGCGCGGGCGTTGTGGTCTAACCGCTTGTGTTTCACCTTTTTTCAAATACGCAATCCCCGTCCCGGAAAGCCGCGCCATGACCCCACAGGAACAATCCCTCGCAACCCGTGCCATCTGTGCGCGCGCGCCGATCATCCCTGTCCTGGTGCTGGATGATGTGGCCTGTGCACCGGCCTTGGCCAAGGCGCTGGTCGCGGGCGGTCTGCCCGCGCTTGAGGTGACGCTGCGCACGGCGGCGGCACTTGATGCGATCCGGGCGATGGCCGATGTCGAGGGCGGCATCGTGGGCGCCGGCACCTTGCTGACGCCTGCCGATATCCGCGCGGCCAAGGATGCGGGGGCGACATTCGGCGTCTCACCGGGTGCCACGCCGCGGCTTGTCGCGGCCGCGGCCGAGATTGGCCTGCCGCTGTTGCCGGGGGCGGCCACCGCATCCGAAGTCATGGCGCTCTGGGAACAGGGCTATGACATGCTGAAATTCTTTCCCGCCGAGGCCGCAGGCGGCGTGGCTGCGTTGAAATCCATCGGCGCGCCGATCCCTCAGGTTGGCTTTTGCCCCACGGGTGGCATCACGACGGAAAACGCCGCAAGCTATCTGGCGTTGCCCAATGTGATTTGCGCGGGGGGGTCCTGGGTCGCACCCAAGGCCAAGATCACCGCGGGCGATTGGGCGGGCATCACCGCCCTTGCGCGCGCCGCCGCTGCCTTGAGGCGCTAGGCTTTCAACCCATCGGCAAAGCGGATCATCCGGCTGATGGCTTCGGCAAACGCTGTGTCGGGCAGGGTGAGGGCCACACGCAGATGGCCCGCCGCCGCGCGGCCAAAGCTTTCGCCCGGCATCACCGCCACCTGTTCGGCATCAAGCAGGCGCGCGGCAAAATCATCGCCGCTGAGCCCCGTGGCGCGGATGTCGAGCATCACATACATGGCGCCTTGGGGCGGGATCGCACGGATCAGCGGGTGGTCCTTGATCTGTGCCAAAAGCATGTCGCGCCGCCGTCGAAACGGCGCGGCCACCGCTGCCTCGGCCGCCGTGCCTTGGCCGAGCGCGAACAGCCCTGCCTCCTGGATATAGCCCGGCACCCCATAGGTGGTGTGGGTGGCAAGCGTGATCAGATGGTCGATCACCGCCTCGGGACCGCACAGCCAGCCCAGCCGCGATCCGGTCATGGCATGGCTTTTTGACAGCGACCCAACCGTCAGCGTTCGCTCGGCCATGCCGGGCAGGGCGGCGATGGATCGATGTCTGCCCGCCCAGATCTGGGTATCATAGACCTCGTCCGAGATGACCCAAAGATCATGGGCCTGCGCGATGGCGGCGATACCGGCAAGGCTGGCCTCGGAATAGACCGCGCCGGTGGGGTTGTTGGGGCTGTTGATCAACAGCGAACGCGCGCCGGGGGCGGCTGTTGCCAGCGCGGCCAGATCGGGCTGAAACCCGTCTGCGCTCTGTGCTGGCACGATGACAGGGCGGGCACCCACCGCGCGGATCGTGCCTGGATAGGTCACATAATAGGGATCGATCATCAGCGCGCGACAGCCTTCGTCACAGGCGGCATGATGGGCGGCAAAAAGCGCCGATTGCGCGCCGGGGGTGATCAATATGTTTTGCGGCCCATAGGCCGTGCCATGCTGCGCGCTCAGGCGCTGTGCCACAGCGGCGCGAAGGGCCGCGATGCCCGGCACGGCAGCATAGCCCGTATGGCCCGCGCGCGCGGCGCGATCCATCGCATCCAGGATCGCAGGGTCGGTTCCGATGTCGTGCTCGCCGATGGTCAGCTCCAGCACGCGCATCCCTTGGGCCCTCATTGCGCGCGCGCGGTAAAAGATGGCCCAACCATCATCGCCATCGCCGGTCAGCGTGGCAATACGGCGCGAAGGTGTGGGCATGGCGCAAGGCTCCGGTGGATGATGACCGCGATCAGATGGTCATGCCCCGTCGCATTGGGCAAGTCCCCAACCCGCACCCGACCTGAAATCCTAATCCTGATCAGCGCTTTGGTGCCGGGAGGCGGTCGAGGTCGTCGGCCAGTCCCGCAACACCAGATCATAGCTTTCGCGAAGTCTGACGCGCAATTCCTCGGGCGTTGTTTCCCATGGCAGCACCACCCATGCCCCCCCCGTCAGATAGGGGGCGGATACCGGCCGGCTGCGGCGGATCATCGCCAGCGCATGAGACATGCCGGCCGTCCGCACCGAAAGCCCCGCCCCGGTTTCCGTGTAGGCGGCAAACATGTGACCATGGATTTTCCAGACAACCATATCCGGGCCGAAGGGCTGATCCCTGATCGCCTCGGGGAGGGTACGGCAGAACCTGTCTACGAATTCATGGCGCATTGTTTTCGTATACAAGTATATACCGAAGCCCGAGTCAAAATCATCCTGTCGGTTTTGGCCAAGCAAGGGGCGGACATGCTGACGCAGGGGCGCGCGGGGCGGGTCGTGGTTTTCAACCGGGGCGCAACCTGTTAGGCCAGTTGCGCTGCGCATCTGCGCGTCGAAAGGCATGCCATGGTCGAGATCAGGATAAGAAATTCCCGCACCCGTCGGGTGGAGTCCCTGGAACCTACGGTCATCCCGGGCCGGGTTGGAATGTATGTCTGCGGCCCGACCGTCTATGACCGCGCGCATCTTGGCAATGCCCGGCCTGCAGTGGTGTTTGACGTGCTCTATCGTCTGTTACGGCATGTCTATGGGCCCGATGCCGTCACCTATGTGCGCAACTTCACCGATGTGGATGACAATATCAACGCGCGCGCGGCCCAGACCGGCCGTCCGATCGCCGCGATCACCGAGGAAACAATCGGCTGGTATCTCGATGATATGGCTGCGCTTGGGGTGCTGGAGCCGACCGTCATGCCGCGCGCGACGGCCTATATCGGCGAGATGATCGCGATGATCGCGGAGCTGATTGCCAAGGGCCATGCCTATGAGAAGAATGGCCATGTCCTGTTCCGCGTGCGGTCCTACGCCGATTACGGCAAGCTGTCGGGCCGCTCGGTCGATGACATGATCGCAGGCGCCCGGGTCGAGGTGGCACCCTTCAAGGAAGATCCGATGGATTTCGTCTTGTGGAAGCCATCGACAGATGACCTGCCGGGATGGGACAGCCCGTGGGGTCGCGGCCGGCCTGGCTGGCACATCGAATGCTCGGCCATGGCGCATGAGCTGTTGGGCGATAGCTTCGACATCCACGGTGGCGGCAACGACCTGTTGTTTCCCCATCATGAGAACGAGATCGCCCAAAGCTGCTGCGCCCATCCCGAAGGCAGCTTCGCCCGCATCTGGATGCACAACGAGATGTTGCAGGTCGAGGGCAAGAAGATGTCCAAATCCTTGGGCAATTTCTTCACCGTGCGCGACCTGTTGGATCACGGCATCCCGGGCGAGGTGATCCGGTTTGTATTCCTGTCAACGCACTACTCCAAGCCGATGGATTGGACGGCAAGGAAAGCGGAGGAGGCGGAACGTGTATTGGCCCGCTTCCAGAGCAAGACGGCAAGGGTGGTTCCGGGGCCGGTCGATCCTCGCATCATCGAGGCGCTGGCCGCCGACCTGAACACACCCGCAGCCATCACCATTCTGCATGATCTGTTCAAGGAAGATGACGCTCCAGGGCTCGCCGCAGGCCTTGAGTTTCTTGGGCTCAACCTCGGAGGGATGACATACTGGCCCGAGAAGCACGATCTGTCACGATTGGCCGAAGACCTCGCCGCTGCGCGCCAGGCTGCGATGGCCACCAAAGATTTCAAGGCCGTCGATGCACTCAAATCCGCCCTGACCGCGGCGGGGGTCGCGGTGCGGATGAGCAAGGAGGGGGTGGAGCTTGTCCCCGGTCCGGGGTTCGATCCTGCCAAGCTGGAGGGCCTCTAGATGTCCGTCGCCCGGCCCGGATTTTCGTACGAAAATCCGCAAGACATGAATTTTCGTACGAAAATTCAGGGGATCCAACATGCCTGAGCGCCTCTACATCTACGACACCACGCTGCGCGATGGGCAACAGACCCAGGGCGTGCAATTCTCGACCAAGGACAAGATCCGCATCGCCACCGCGCTCGATGCCTTGGGGGTCGACCATATCGAAGGCGGATGGCCGGGTGCCAACCCGACCGACAGCGCCTTTTTCGAAACGGCCCCCCGCACGCGGGCCGTCATGACCGCGTTTGGCATGACCAGGCGCGCGGGGCGATCTGCGGCGAATGATGATGTGCTGGCGGCGGTCTTGAATGCGGGCACCCCGGCTGTCTGTCTGGTGGGCAAGGCGCATGATTTCCACGTCACCCAGGCGCTTGGGATCACCCTGTCCGACAACCTCGACACCATTGGCACCTCGATCGCCCATTGCGTGGCCCAAGGGCGTGAGGCGCTCTTTGATGCCGAGCATTTCTTTGACGGCTACAAGGCAAACCCCGATTATGCGCTGTCTTGTCTGCATGCGGCCTATCAGGCGGGGGCGCGCTGGGTCGTGTTGTGCGACACCAATGGCGGCACGCTGCCCGATGAGATCGGGCGCATCACCGCCAAGGTGATCGCGGCGGGCATTCCGGGCGATCGTCTTGGCATCCATACCCATAACGATCTGGATTGCGCCGTGGCGGGCGCGCTGGCCGCTGTCATGGCCGGGGCGCGCCAGGTTCAGGGCACGCTCAACGGTCTGGGCGAGCGGTGTGGCAACGCCAACCTGACGGCCCTGATCCCGACGCTCCTGCTCAAGCAACCCTATGCCAGCCGCTTCAGCACATCGATCACGCCCGAGGCGCTGGCGGGTCTGACGCGCATCTCGCGCATGCTGGACGATATCTTGAACCGTGTGCCGATGCGACAGGCGGCCTATGTGGGGGCCTCGGCCTTCGCGCACAAGGCGGGGCTGCATGCCTCGGCCATCGTCAAGGATCCCACCACCTATGAACATGTCGACCCCGCGCTGGTCGGCAATGCGCGCATCATCCCGATGTCCAATCAGGCGGGGCAGTCGAACCTGCGCCAGCGTCTGGCCGAGATGGGGCTGGATGTGCCGCGCGATCACCCCGCGCTGCCCGTCATCTTGGACGAGATCAAGGCCCGCGAGGATCAGGGCTATGCCTATGACACTGCTCAGGCCAGCTTTGAATTGCTGGCACGCCGCGCGCTTGGGGTGATGCCGCGCTTTTTCGAGGTCAAGCGCTACCGCGTCACGGTAGAGCGCCGCAAGAACAAGTATGATCAGATGGTCAGCCTGTCGGAGGCGGTGGTGGTGCTCAGGATCGGCGAAGCCAAGATGCTGTCGGTGTCCGAATCCATGGATGAGGCAGGCACCGATCGTGGCCCGGTCAATGCGCTGGCCAAGGCGCTGGCCAAGGATCTGGGCCCCTATCAGCGCTACATCGCCGATATCCGGCTGGTCGATTTCAAGGTGCGCATCACCCAGGGCGGGACCGAGGCCGTGACCCGCGTGATCATTGACAGCGAAGATGCGACCGGGCGGCGGTGGTCGACGGTGGGGGTTTCGGCCAATATCGTCGACGCAAGCTTTGAGGCCCTGCTTGAGTCCGTTTTGTGGAAACTGGTGCGCGATGGTGCGCCCGCGTCATGAGCTTTCCGGTGGATGATGCGTTCTTTGCCTTGCACGCCGATCTGCCGCGCGAGGGGCCGGGTGAAGCCGCCGATGTCGCCTGGGCGGCTGAGGTTGCGGGGCTGCGGCGGGACGCGCGCATCCTTGATGCCGCGTCCGGGCCGGGGGGCGATCTGGCTGCGCTTTTGCGGGCCGCGCCTGCGGGGCATGTCACCGCCATCGATCTGCATCCCCCGTTTGTGGCGGCCGCCCGCACGCGTTGGGGCAACCATCCGCAGGTGACGCTGCGGTTCGGCGACATGACCGAACCCGAGGGGCCGTTTGATTTCATCTGGTGTGCGGGGGCGATTTATTTTCTCGGGATCGAGGCGGCGCTTTTGGCATGGGCGCCGAAATTGGCACCGGGTGGGGCTATCGCCTTTTCCGAGCCCTGCCTGTTCACCGATGCCCCCTCGGAGGGCGCAATCGCCTTTTGGGAAGGGTATGCGCGCTTGACCGATGCATCGGGCATTGCGGTGCAAGTGCAAGCCGCGGGGTTCACGACGCTGGCCACGCGTGTAATCGGCGACATCGGCTGGGAGGGTTATTATCGCCCGATGGAAGCCCGCATCGCCGGCCTGCGCCCGGTCGCTGATGCGGCCCTGGCGGCGGTGCTGGATCAGGCCGAGGGAGAAATCGCGGCTTGGCGGGCACATCGCGTGGAAACGGGTTATCTCTTGTCTGTGGTACGACCGGCGCGGGTGCCGGGATCGGTGCTTGGGCTTGGGCCGGGGCCGGGGGCCTTGGCGTCATGAGCTTGCAATCTTGTGCCGAGTTGGTCGCGCGCGGCGATCCGGATCGCTTTCGGGCAAGCATGGCCGCGCCCATTGCGGCGCGCCGTGTGCTGTTGCCGCTCTACGCCCTCAACGTCGAGATCAGCCGCGCCCCTTGGGTGACGGCCGAACCGATCATTGCGGAAATGCGGCTGCAATTCTGGCGCGATGTCGTGGGCGAACTGGCCGCGGGCAAACCGCCGCGCGCCCATGAGGTTGCCCAACCATTGGCACAAGCGGTGCCGCAAAAACTGATCGGCGCGCTGGATGCGATGATCGTGGCCCGGCGTTGGGATATCTATCGCGACGCTTTTGCCGATCAGGATGCCTTTGCGGCCTATCTGGACGACACCGCCGCCACGCTTGTCTGTGTGGCGGCGCGTGCGCTTGGCGCGCCCCCAGAGGCCGAGCCGGTCTTGCGCGATGCGGGTTGGGCCTTTGGTTTGGCCAATTATCTGAGGGCTGTTCCCGCGCTGGAGGCAGCGGGCCGGGTGCCGTTGGTCGATGGCAGGCCCGCCGCGCTCCGCGATCTGGCGCGCGAGGGGCTTGCGCGACTTGCGCGCGCGCGGGGCGCACGCAACATGGTGCCGCGCGCCGCCCGTCCGGCGCTTTTTGCCGGGTTTCGCGCCGAGCCCGTCTTGCGCATGGTGTTGGCCGATCCGGGGCGCGTGGGCGCGCGATCGCTGCCGGATGCGGGCCTGCGCGACAGTCTGCGTCTGGCAGGGATCGCGTTGACGGGGCGCTGGTAACCCGCAAGCCGCCCCCGCCGTCAGGCGGGGATGGCATCCTTGGGACGCAGGGCCAGCCAGATCAGGGCCGCCCCCGCCAGCATCAAGAACGGCAACATGGCAAGGTTCACCGCTGTCCAGCCGGTCTGAACATCGTCGCCAAAGCTCATCATCAGGCCAGACGACAGCGAGGCGAAGGTGACGCACCCGAAGACCAGAAAATCGTTCATCCCCTGCACCCGGCCGCGTTCCTCGGGGGAATGGGCTTGGGTCAGCATGGCGGTGGCACCGATGAAGCCGAAATTCCAACCGATGCCCAAAAGCACGAGCGACACGAAGAACTGTGTCAATTCCACCCCGCTCAGTGCCACAGCGCCTGCCGCCGCCAGCAGCGCAAGCCCCAGTGCCACGATCCGCATCGCACCAAAGCGCGCGATCAGATGACCGGTGACAAACGAGGGCGCATACATCGCGATCACATGCGCCGAAACGATATCGGCGGCATTGCCGGTGGAAAAGCCGCATCCCACCACCGCCAGCGGCGTGGAGGTCATCATCAGGTTCATCAGCGCATAGGAAACCATGCCACAGATCACCGCCACCGCGATGCGCGGATCACGCAGCAATGCGCGGCGGCTGCGGCCTTGGGTCGTGCCGGGCTTGGGGGGCACGGGCCTTGGCACGTCGAGAAAGACAAAAAGCCAAGCCCCTACCAGATTGATCAGCACCACAAAGAGATAGGAGCCCACAAAGGGGATCACGGTGGCATCGACGCTGAACTTGACCAGTTGCGGGCCAAGCAGGGCGGACAAGAGCCCGCCCGCCATGACATAGGAAATCGCCTTGGGCCGAAACGTCTGGGATGCGGTATCGGTTGCGGCGAAACGGTAGAAGCCTTGCGCCGACATGTAGATGCCGGTCAGGTAGGAGCCGATCAGGAACACCGCGAAGCTGTCGATCCAGAGCCCCCAAGCCGAGGCCGCCGCCCCCGCCGCACCGCCCATCGCACCCACGACAAAGCCCAGGCGCCGCCCAAAGCGCTGCATCAGCGCCGAGAGCCAGGGCGCCGTGGTCATCGAGCCAAAGACGATGAGCGAGATCGGAATGGTCGCCAGCGCGGGCGAGGGGGCGATCATCAGCCCCGCCAAGCCGCCCACGGTGAAGATCAGCGGCATCTGCGCGCCAAGGATTGCCTGGGCTGCGACCAGCACCGCGACATTGCGTCTGGCGCGGCGGTCGTCCGGGGCTGGGGCCACGATATCGGGGGTCGTGTCTGTCATGGGGTTGGGGTAACGGCTTTGACAGCGCCCGTCCAGAGGCCGCCGTGTTGCGCGGCTTGTGTGCGGGGTATGCGTATTTTTGGAAAGATGAAGGATCTTGCCGTGCTGCAGGCACCCAAACGGATCGAGACCGAGGCCGATCTTGCGGCGGGGGCCGTGGTGCTGGTGGCACGCGATCCGCGCTTTGTACCGATTCTGGCGGCAGTCGGGCCCTTGCCCTTGCGCCGGAACGCCGACGGGTTCGGGGCCCTTTTTGCAGCGATCGTGGGCCAGCAGATTTCGACCGCAGCCGCCGCAGCGATCTGGGCGCGGCTCGAGGCGGGCGGTCTGACAGAGCCCGCTGCCATCTTGAGCGCCCCCGACGATGTGTTGCGCAAAGCGGGTCTGTCGCGGCCCAAGATCGGCTTTGCGCGTGGGCTGGCCCGTGCCGATCTCGATTATGCCGCGCTGCGCGATCTGCCAAGTGCTGCGGTGGTGACGCAGTTGGTGGCCTTGCCGGGTATCGGGCGCTGGACGGCCGAGATTTATGCCAGCTTTGCGCTGGGGCATGCCGATGTAATTGCCGCCGGTGATCTGGCGTTGCAGCAGGCGGCGGCGCGCGCCTTTGGTCTGCCCACCCGGCCCGGCGAGCGCGACTTGCGCCGGATGGCGGAGGATTGGGCACCTGTGCGTGCGGTTGCCGCGCGCGCGCTTTGGGCCTACTACCGCTGCGCAACCAACCGGGAGGGCATCTGGTGACGCGGGTTCTGGATTACGGCACGGTGCCGGCACAGTCGGGTCAGGCCGACAGCATGGTGATCTTTCTGCATGGCTATGGGGCGGATGGGGCCGATCTTTTGGGTCTGGCCGATCCGCTTGGCCCGCATCTGCCCGATACGATGTTCCTGGCCCCCAACGCGCCGGAACGCTCGGCCATGAACCCGATGGGATTTCAGTGGTTCCCGATCCCGTGGATCGACGGTTCCTCCGAGGAGGCGGCCGCGATGGGACTGGCGCGGGCAAGCGCCGATCTGAACGCCTTTCTGGATCGGGTGATGGTCGACCATGACATGTTGCCCGAACAGGTGGCGCTGGTGGGGTTCAGCCAGGGCACGATGATGAGCCTTGAGGTCGCGCCGCGCCGCGCCGATGCGCTGGCGGGGGTCGTGGGTTTTTCGGGGCGTCTGATCGGCCCCGAGGCGCTGATCGATGAGGTGGTGTCGCGCCCGCCGATCTTGCTTGTTCATGGCGATGCCGATGAGGTGGTGCCGCCACAGGCCCTGCCCGAGGCGGCCGGGGCGCTCGAGGCGGCCGGGTTTTCCGAGGTCTATGCCCATGTGATGCGCGGCACCGGCCATGGCATCGCACCTGACGGGCTGTCGGTGGCGCTGGCCTTCTTGCGGCAGGTGCTGGGCCAGGAACGGCGCTAGAAGCACGCGGCTGTCATGAAACTGTCCGATCCATGTGGGACAAGCCGGGCATGCCACCCCTGTATCTGGTAGGGCTTGCCCTGTGCGAAAGCCCATATATAGTGGTCGCTGTGCTGGGGCGGGGCTCCCGCCTTGGTGCTTGCATGACGAGCAGACAGGGTGGGAACGGAGTCGCACATGGACGCCGCATCACAGATTGAGTTCAGAACGCATTTCGTTCGCGCCCCCGGTGCGCTCAAAAGCCACCCGGCTTTGGTGCTGAACGCGGATTACCGGCCCTTGAGCTACTATCCGCTGTCGCTGTGGCCCTGGCAGGAGGCCGTCAAGGCCGCGTGGTTGGACCGGGTCGATATCGTGGCCGAATATGACGAGATGGTCCGATCGCCGTCGACGCAGATCAGAATCCCGTCGGTTGTGGTGCTGAAGGATTACGTCAAACCCCAAAAGCGCGTGGCCTTCACGCGCTTTAATCTTTTCTTGAGGGATGAATTTTCCTGTCAGTATTGCGGGTCCAAGGGGGATCTGACCTTTGACCATGTGGTGCCGCGCGCACGCGGTGGGGTGACAAGCTGGGAAAATGTCGTCGCGGCCTGTTCGGGATGCAATCTGCGCAAGGGTGCCAAGAGCCTGCGCCAATCGGGGCTGAGCTTGCGCAAGGCGCCACGCCAGCCGGGCGCCGAGGAATTGCGCAACATGGGGCGCAAGTTCCCGCCGGGATATCTTCATTCCAGCTGGCTCGATTTCCTCTATTGGGACAGCGAACTGGAAGCGTGAGTGCGCGCCGCGTGACAGGGGGGGCTTGCGCCGGTATCATGAACGCCGAACCCTGATCCTGGAAGGCAACCGCCCATGTCTGACCCGTTTTTTCAACCGCCTTCGGGCACCGACCTGCCGCGCTACGCGGGTGTGCCAAGCTTCATGCGGCTGCCCGTTCTGCCCGAAGGGCATCCCAGACGCGCCGAGGTCGATATCGGCATTTTCGGCCTGCCTTGGGATGGGGCGACATCCAACCGTCCGGGCGCGCGCCATGGGCCGCGCGCGTTGCGCGATGCCTCGACCATGGTGCGCGCGCGCAACCGCGCCACGGGGCAAGAGCCCTTCGCATCGGCCCGCATCGCCGATCTGGGCGATGTGGCGATGAGCCCGGTCGATCAGGACGAAGCGCTTGGCAATGCCCAGAGCTTTGTGCGCGGCATGCTGGCGCAAGGCATCCGGCCCTTCATGGTGGGGGGCGACCATCTGTGCACGCTGACGGTGTTGCGCGAATTGCGCGCGGCGCGTGGGGCGCCCTTTGGGCTGGTGCTGCTTGACAGCCACACCGATCTTTACCCCCCCTATTTCGGGGGGCGCACGCTGACCCATGGCAATCCGTTCCGTCAGGCCATCGACGAGGGCTGTCTGGACCCGACGCTGTGCGTGATGGCGGGGATGCGCGGCACCTCGTACAACACCGAGGATTTTGACTACGGCCTTGAACGGGGCGTGCGCATCTTGCCGATCGAGGAGTGTATGGATCTGGGTTGGCCGCAGGTGATGCAGATCGCCCGCACGGTGGTGGGGCGCGCGCCCGCCTATCTGAGCTTTGACATCGATTTCATCGATCCCGCCTATGCCCCCGGCACCGGCACGCCCGAGGTGGGCGGGCCCACAAGCTTTGAGGCGATCCAATGCGTGCGGGCCTTGCGTGGGCTTGATCTGATTGGTGCCGATCTGGTCGAGGTGTCGCCGCCCTTTGATGTGGGGGGCACGACCGCATGGCTTGGGGCTTCGGTGATGTTCGAGATCTTGTGCGCCATGCAAGCCTGAGGGGTCTTTTGCTGGACTATCGCTTGCGCTGGGTGTAGACGCCGGGATAGAAAATTGTTAGCGC
Source organism: uncultured Roseicyclus sp. (assembly GCF_937892565.1). Lineage (GTDB taxonomy): Bacteria > Pseudomonadota > Alphaproteobacteria > Rhodobacterales > Rhodobacteraceae > Roseicyclus. The sequence goes on from NZ_CALAHQ010000094.1 coordinate 116,744, forward strand.
TAACAAAGCGGCATGGATGCTTTGGAAGGACAAAAATGGTTTCGCGCGTCATTCCGGTCGAACCCTTTGATCTGGTGATTTTCGGGGCGACGGGTGATCTTGCCCGGCGCAAGATCTTGCCGGGGCTTTATCGGCGGTTTTGCGATGGGCAGATGCCGGCCGAGGCCTGCATCATCGGGGCTGCGCGCAGCGAACAAGACAGCGCCGCATGGCAGGCGCAGGTGATCGAGGCGATCGAAACCTTTGTGCCGGCCGCCAAACGCGATGCAACCAGCCTGAATGCATTTTGTGCCCGGTTGGCCTATGTCGCGGTCGACGCACAGGGCGAACGGGGGTGGGCGGATCTGGCGGCGCGCATGCGCGCGGACCGGGTGCAGGCCTTTTATTTCTCGGTCGCGCCTTCGCTGTTCGGGGCTTTGGCGGAACGCTTGCATCACTTCAACATCGCACGGCAAGATGCTAGGATTGTTGTTGAAAAGCCGTTTGGCCGTGATCTGGAAACGGCACGGGCGCTCAATGCCACGCTGGCTGCACATTTCCACGAGACCCAGATTTATCGCATCGATCATTATCTGGGCAAGGAAACGGTGCAAAACCTGATGGCCGTGCGCTTTGGCAACACGCTGTTCGAACCGCTCTGGAACGCGCAGTATGTCGATCATGTCCAGATCACGGTCGCCGAAGAGGTGGGCGTGGGCGGGCGCGGGGCCTATTACGACACCTCCGGCGCGATGCGGGACATGGTGCAAAACCACCTGATGCAGCTGTTGTGCCTGACCGCGATGGAGCCGCCGGCCCGCTTTGATCCCGATGCCGTGCGCGACGAAAAGCTCAAGGTGATCCGCGCGCTCGATCCCGTTGCCCCCGCGCAGATCGTGCGCGGCCAGTATCAGGCGGGCGTGCAGCCCGCGTATCTGGTCGATGTCGAAAACCCCGTCAGCCGCACCGAAAGCTTCATCGCCATGAAGCTGCATATCGCCAACTGGCGCTGGAGCGGCACACCCTTTTACCTGCGCACCGGCAAGCGGATGAAGGCGCGCAAATCCGAGATCGTGATCCATTTCAAGAAACCCCCGCATTCGATCTTTGATGCCGATGCGGGTGGGCGTGCCAATGTCTTGTCCATTCGCCTCCAGCCCGATGAGGGGATCGATCTGCGTGTGACGATCAAGGAACCGGGGCCGGGCGGCATGCGGTTGATCGATGTGCCGCTCGACATGAGCTTTGCCGAGGCGCTGGGGCCCGAGGCGGCGGATGTGCCCGATGCCTATGAGCGTCTGATCATGGATGTGATCCGGGGCAACCAGACGTTGTTCATGCGTGGCGACGAGGTCGAGGCCGCCTGGGGCTGGACCGATCCGATCATCGCCGCGTGGGAAGCAAAGGGCGACCGCCCCTTGCCCTATGCGCCGGGCAGCACAGGGCCAGAGGAAGCCGCAATCATGCTGCATCGGGATGGGCGGCGCTGGCGGGAGATTTGACATGGAGCTGATCGAATACCCTGACCGCGATTTGATGATGCTGGCATTGGCCGACCGTTTGACCGGCGATCTGGGCCTTGCGCTGCGGATGAATGCGCGCGTCACGCTGTCGGTTCCCGGCGGCACGACGCCCGGACCGATCTTTGACATGCTTTGTGCGCAGGATCTGGATTGGGATCGCGTGGCGGTGGTGCTGAATGATGAACGCTGGGTCCCCGAAGACAACCCGCGTTCCAACACCGCGCTTTTGAAGCAACGTCTCTTGATATCAAAGGCATCCAGCGCGACATTGATACCGCTTTATGCCACGGCCGCAGCGCCCGAGGACAAGATCGCGGAACTGGCGGCGGATTTGCTGCCGCATCTGCCGCTGTCGGTTTTGTTGTTGGGGATGGGGGCCGATATGCACACCGCCAGCCTGTTTCCGGGGGCCGATGCTCTGGCCGCTGCTCTGGCCGATGACGCGCCGCCGCTTATGGTGCTGCGCGCCCAAGGGGCGGGCGAGCCGCGCGTGAGCCTGACCGCACCGGTTCTGCGGGCGGCCATGTCGACCCATGTGGTGATCACAGGCGCCGAGAAACGCGTCGCGATCGAACGGGCGGCGACCCTTTCGCCGATGGAGGCGCCCATCGCCTGTGTCTTGGGGCAAGCGGTGGTGCATTGGGCGGCATGATGGACATGGATGGGCTTTGGCAAGATCTGCGCGCGCATGCGGCGCGGGTTGCGGATCGTTCGATCGTGTCGCTTTTCGAGGATCCGGGGCGCGCGGCGCGCTTTTCCTGGGCTTTGGGCGACATGCTGTTTGACGCCTCGAAAACCCAGATCGACGATGGGGTTCTGGCGGCCCTGATCGCGCTGGCGCGTGGGGCCGGGGTCGAGGCGCGGCGCGACGCGATGTTTTCGGGCGCGACAATCAACGAGACCGAGGGGCGCGCGGTGCTGCACACCGCCTTGCGCGCGGCCGAGGGGCCGATCCTGGTCGCGGGTCATGATGTCTTGCCCGCCATTCAGGCGACCCGCGCGCGCATGGCCGATTTCGCGCAAGCCGTTCGGTCGGGCGCGCTCACGGGCGCGGGCGGGCGCTACACCGATGTGGTCAATATCGGTATCGGCGGGTCCGATCTGGGCCCGGCCATGGCGACGCTGGCGCTTGGCCCCTATCATGACGGCCCAAGGGTGCATTTCGTGTCGAATGTCGATGGCGCCCACATTCACGATACGCTGCAAGCACTTGATCCAAAAACGACTTTGGTGGTTGTTGCCTCCAAGACCTTTACCACCATCGAAACCATGACCAATGCCGATACCGCCCGGGTCTGGATGGCGCGCGCGGTGGATGATCCGGCCGCCCAGTTCGTGGCGCTGTCAAGTGCGACCGACCGCACCGCCGCCTATGGCATCGATCCGGCCCGCGTCTTTGGTTTCGAGGATTGGGTGGGCGGGCGCTATTCGCTTTGGGGGCCGATCGGGCTTGGCCTGATGATTGCCATCGGCCCCGAGCGCTTCGAGGCCTTTCTGGCCGGTGCGCGTGCGATGGATGCGCATTTCCAAAGCGCTGATCTGGCGCGGAACCTGCCGGTTGTATTGGCACTGGTGGGCATGTGGCACAATCAGGTGCAAGACCATGCCACCCGCGCCGTTTTGCCCTATGATCAACGACTTCAGCGGTTGCCCGCCTATCTTCAACAGCTCGAGATGGAAAGCAACGGCAAGCGCGTCGGGATGGATGGGCGCGATCTGACCCAACAGTCGGGCCCCGTGGTCTGGGGTGAACCCGGCACAAACGGGCAGCACGCCTTTTACCAGTTGATCCATCAGGGCACCCGCGTGATCCCCTGTGAATTCCTGATCGCCGCCGAAGGGCATGAGCCCGATCTGGCCCATCATCACCGTCTGCTTGTCGCCAATTGTCTGGCGCAATCCGAGGCGCTGATGCGCGGTCGCGATCTGGATCAGGCACGCATGCTGATGCAGGCGCAGGGGCTGTCGGGCGCCGAACTGGACCGTCAGGCCCGCCACCGGGTCTTTCCCGGCAACCGCCCCTCGACCACGCTGATCTATCGCAAGCTGACGCCCTTTGTGTTGGGCCAGATCATCGCGCTTTATGAGCATCGGGTCTTTGTCGAAGGGGTGATCCTGGGGATCAACAGCTTCGATCAATGGGGGGTTGAGCTGGGCAAGGAATTGGCCCGTGCGCTTGAACCCGTGCTGGCCGGGCAAGATGATGGCGCGCACAAGGACGGATCGACACGACAGCTGGTGGAATTTGTGCGCCGCGGGTGACGGGCGCGCCCGCTGACAATCGGGGGATGGGCGTATCTGGTCCGTGCGGATGGCGGGGTGCGGCCTTCGGTCGCCCGCATCGTGGCGCAGGCGCGTCGGAACGCGCTTTCATCCCGTATGCAGTTGGATACACCTGATCCCAAGGCGAGGAAGGATCTGGTTTGACGGCAATCGACCCTGTCTGGCGCGAGGCGGCCACGGCACTTGTCATCGGGGCTGCCGGGGCTGCTCTGTTTTGGGTGATCGGGTTTCCGGCCGCCTTGCTGACGGGACCGGCAACCGCCGTTTCCATCGCCACGGTTCTGGGGGTGCGCTGCACCATCCCGCCGCTGTTGCGCGACGGTGTGTTCTTGCTGATCGGGGTCTCGATCGGCAGCACGGTCACCCCCGAGGTGATCGCCACCGCGATGGCTTGGCCCTTGTCGCTGGCGGTTCTGACGGTAACCCTGGTGCTGGTCTTGATCATCGCGATGATCGCGCTGGAGCGGTTGTTCCGCTTTGACCGAATGACCGCGATGCTGTCGGCCACGCCCGGGCATCTGAGTTATGTGCTGGGTCTGTCCACCGAGATGGGCGCAGATGTGCCGCGTGTGGCGCTGGTGCAATCGGTGCGGGTCTTGCTTTTGACGCTGGTGGTGCCGGTTCTGGTGGCGCTTTGGGGGGTGGAAGGCACGGCCAATCTGCAAGATCGGGGTGGCATTGCGATCTGGGCCATTTTCGTCATCTTTCCGTTGTCGATCCTGCTGGGCCTGGGGTTGAAGCGCCTGCATGTGCCCGCGCCCTTGTTGTTGGGCGCGATGGGGGTGTCGGCCTTGGGGCAGGGTGCAGAGATCACGCCCGGGGCTTTGCCGGATTGGCTGATCGGTGCTGCCTTTGTGGCGATGGGTTCGCTGATCGGCACGCGGTTTGTGGGGGTGGATCGCGGGGCTTTGGCCGGGGCGATTCTGGCGGGGCTGGTGTGTACTCTGGTTGCCTGTGGTGTGGCAGCACTTGGGGCGGTTCTGGCCTCCGAGATCGTCGGGCTGCCGCCTGCGGTGTTGTTGTTGGCCTTCGCGCCCGGCGGGGTGGAGGTGATGGCGGCGATTGCCATCGAAACCGGGCTGGAGCCGGCATTTGTTGCGGCCCACCATGTGTTTCGGCTTTTGGTGCTGACGGTGATCGTGCCCGTGATGGTCATCTGGGCGCGGCGATCCTGAGGCGGCGACATCACGGCGCCCTCTGTGGCCCCTTCGGGTCATCCGCCGCTTCCGGCACGTGTCCTGGTCACGCGGGCAGCGCGCGGTATGGAGCGGGTAGCGGGAATCGAACCCGCGCGTTCAGCTTGGGAAGCTGACAGGCTGCCATTACATCATACCCGCCTGATGCCGATCAGATAGTCCCGCCCGGCCGGGCCCGTCAAGACCCGACACAGGCCCGAGAGCTATCCGCGCCGCCGCCGTCTGCGGCCGGTGCCATCATCCTCGCCCGGGGCCATCCCCGATGCGCCAAAAGCCACGCGCGGCAAATGAACGATCCTGGCCAATTCCGGGAAGGGATCGGTCGCATGCGGGATGGCATTGGCGTTGACGAAATGTTCCTGAAAGCGCGGCTCGATCGCGGTTTCGATCTTGTCGATGGTCTTGACCACCGCTTCGATGCGTGTGCGGGCCGCCCGGTTGCACAGCGCGATCCGCGCGCCATGCCCGGCCGCGTTGCCCGCGCTGGTCACATGATCCAGCGCCACATCGGGGATCATGCCCAGCACCATCGCATGTTTGGGGCTGATATGGGCACCAAAGGCGCCGGCCAGCACGACGCGGTCGACCTTGTCCACGCCGCGCTTGTCCATCAACAGACGCGCACCGGCGTAAAGGGCGGATTTGGCCAGTTGGATGGCGCGAATATCGCCCTGGGTGACGGTGATGCGAGGACCGCCCACATCGGTCGCGTCATGCACGAGATAGGCAAAGGTGCGCCCCGTCGGCTCGCAGCGCGCCGAACCGGTGGCCTCGGGCCCGCCGATCAGGCCCGAGGCATCCAAAATCCCGGCCATGCGCATTTCGGCAACCGCCTCGATGATGCCCGAGCCACAAATGCCGGTGACGCCGCTGTCCTTTGTGGCTTGGGCAAAGTCGGGATCGGTGGACCACAGATCGCAGCCGATCACCTTGAAACGCGGCTCCTTGGTGATGGGGTCGATTTCGATCCGCTCGATGGCACCGGGCGCGGCGCGCTGGCCCGCGCTGATCTGGGCGCCCTCAAAGGCCGGTCCGGTGGGTGAGGAACAGGCCAGAACCCCGGATGTGTCGCCCAGCAAGATTTCGGCATTGGTGCCGACATCGACAATGAGCGTCAGCTCTCGGGCATGATTTGGTTCTTCCGACAGGGCCACGGCAGCGGCGTCAGCGCCCACATGCCCTGCAATGCAGGGCAGGATATAGACCTGTGCGGTGGGCGCGATCGTGGTCAGCCCGATCTGAGCTGCGTCCAGGGTCAGGCTGTCCGATGTGGCCAGCGCAAACGGGGCCTGGCCCAGTTCGACCGGGTCGATCCCCAACAAGAGATGGTGCATGACCGGGTTGCACACGATGACGGTTTCCACGATCAGGGCGGGGTCGATCCCACCCTCGGCTGCGATCTCGACGGCCAATGTGGCAATGGCCTGCTGCACGGCTTGGGTCAATTCGGCATCGCCACCGGGGTTCATCATCACATAGGAGACACGGCTCATCAGATCCTCACCAAAGCGGATCTGCGGGTTCATCAGCCCCGAGGAGGCCAGCACATGCCCATCGCTCAGATCGCACAGATGGGCCGCGATGGTGGTCGAGCCCAGATCGATCGCAAGCCCGTAAAGCCCACCCTCATGCAGGCCGGGCCATATCCCCAGGATTTGGTATTCATCCGTATGTGCAGGCTGGTGGAGGGCAACGCTGACCTGCCAGTTGCCCTTGCGCAGGGCGGGTTGCAGCTTTTTCAAGATATTGAGCGATGCGCTGACGCGCGCGATCTGCCACTGGTCCCGCAGCGCGGTCCGCAGTCTTTCAAGATCCCCCGAGGGTTCGTGCATGTCAGGTTCGACCACCTCGACCAGCACGAGGCGTGTCGCGGGGTCCATGGTGATCGGCCGGGCAGAGGCCGCCTTGCGCACGACCTGACGGTGGACCTGACTTTCGGGGGGGACATCGACGACCACATCGCCCTGAACGGTTGCCTGACAGCCCAGCCGCCGGCCGGGTTTCAATCCGCGCACGCGCTGATAGCGGTCTTCGACGGCGTTCCATTCCGAAAGCGCCCCCTCATGGACGGTCACACCATGTTTTGGAAAATCACCATAGGAGGGTGCGATCTGGCATTTCGAACAGATGCCGCGCCCGCCGCAGACACTGTCAAGATCGACGCCCAACTGCCGCGCGGCCGTCAGGATCGGGGTGCCTGTGGCAAAGCGGCCGCGCTTGCCTGAGGGGGTAAAGATGACAAGTGGGTCTTGGGTCATTGCGCGCACTCGGCCAGATGCGAATTTTCGTACGAAAATTCGCGTGTTGCGAAAATTCGTACGAATTTTCGGGTCAGAACAGGATGTTTACGGGTCGTTTCGTGCAAAAGACCACAAGCTGGCCATTGCATTCCACCAGATGCCAGCCGCGGCGGCGCACCTCGTCTTCGAAGTTGGCGCGGCCTACTTCCGCCTCGACCCAATGCAGCGAGCGGCGCACCACGCCGCCATAGCGCACGGCCTTGGCCGAAAAGACCTGATCGACCCAAGGGGCGGACGGCAGAGCGATGGCTGGGCGCAACGGATACATGCGCGCCAGCTTTCACAGTATTGGTAAACATGCGGTTAACCGCCATCACCCCTCGCGCCGCCGCCGACCACCCGCCCGCCCGCCGCGGAGCGCTGCATCGGGATCCTGGTTGAAGCGGATCCATGCGCCGCCACCCATATCCTGGTTCATCAGGAAATTCGCGGCGCGGATCGCCTCCATTTCCTTGCCGGGGCGCGATCTGGTCGAGCCCATGCCGAAAAGCTTCACAAAGGCCTCATCCTCCAGATCGGGCGGCAAGATGATACCGGCTGCCTCGATCTCAGCCCTTTTGGCGGCGATGGCCTTTGGGCCGATGGGAAGCGCCACGGGGTTCATGATGGCACTTGTCATGCCTGCGCCATAGGCCATGGGCAAGAACGCGTTGTTGATGCCGTGGCGGTTGGGAAGCCCGAACGAGATGTTGGAGGCGCCACAGGTCGTGTTCACCCCCAATTCCTCGCGCAAGCGCCGCACAAGCGTGAACACCTGCTGGCCCGCCGTGCCCATCGCGCCGATGGGCATGACCAGCGGGTCCACGACGATGTCATGGGCAGGAATGCCGTAATCGGCGGCGCGTTCGACGATCTTCTTGGCCACCGCAAAGCGCACCTCGGGGTCTTCGGAGATGCCGGTGTCGTCATTCGAGATGGCAACAACGGCGACATTGTATTTCTTGACGAGCGGCAGCACCATCTCAAGGCGCTCTTCCTCGCCGGTCACGGAATTGACCAAGGGGCGGCCATGGGCGGCGGCAAGCCCGGCTTCAAGTGCACCGGGCACCGAGCTGTCGATGCAGATCGGGCAATCGGTGACCTCCTGGACCACGCGGATGAGTTCCGGCATCAGCATCGGCTCGACAAAGTTGTTGTCGGCATAGCGCGGATCTTCGCCCATCTTGTTGGAAAACACTGCGCCCGAATTGACGTCGAGCACCGTGGCGCCCGCTTCGACCTGTGCGATGGCATCGGCCTGCACCCGGCTGAAATCGCCGCGTTCCAGCTCTTCGTTGAGGATCTTGCGGCCCGTGGGGTTGATGCGTTCGCCGATCACGCAAAAGGGCTGATCAAAGCCGATGATCGTGGTGCGGGATCTTGATTCGATGATGGTGCGGGTCATTGGGATGGCGCCCTTTCTCAGGATGCGATGGCGGGGCGGGCTGTCGCGCCGCCATGGTCTGTGGCCCAGTTGGCATTGGTCTTGATGCCACCCAAGGGAAAGAAATGGATGCATTCGATCGCCTGCCCACGCCCTTGCGCGCGCGCGCTGGCCAGATCGGTCAGGACCTCGGTCGGCTCGAAGGGCAACAAGAGCTTGGTCACATCCTTGGCACGTTTTTGCAGCACCGAAAGCGAGGCGCCCACACCACAGGCGATGGCGAATTTGATCAGCGTCTGCAACTTGGCGGGCCCCGCCACACCCAGATGCACCGGCATGGTGATGCCATGAGCGGCCAGCCGGTCGCACCAATCCAGGACCGGTCCGGCCTCAAAGGCAAACTGGGTTGCCATGGCAAAGCTTGCATCCGAGCGATTGGCGAAATCCTGTTTCCATTTCAGCGCGGCCATCACTTCGGCCTCGCCACCTCTGGGGTCGATGTCGCGGTTGCCCTCGGGGTGGCCGGCCACATGCAGCCGTTCGAAGCCATCAAAAAGGCCGGTTTCCAATAGCTGCATCGACGAGTGGAATTCCCCATGCGGCGCAGCGATGCCGCCCGCCAGGATCAGCCCCTCGGTCACGCCCGCCTCTCCGCGGTAGCGCGCGATCCAATCGGCCAGTGTGGCGCGGTCGGGGATCGAGCGGGCGGGGAAATGCGGCATGGGCGCGTAGCCCTCGGCGCTGAGCCGTTTGGCGGTGGCCAGCATCTCGTCAAAGGGGGTGCCGTCGATATGGGCGATGTAGACACGCGTGCCCATGGGCAGAAGTGCGCGGAAATCCTCGACCTTTTCGGCGGTGCGCGGCATCACCTCGATCGAATAGCCTGTCAGCAGCGCCTCAAGACTGGCGGTCGGCGTCTGGGGCGCGCTTTGCCCCTTGCGAAAATTCAGAAGTGCCATTGCGATCTCCCAAAACGAGGCCATGACCTCAGGCGATGTCGGTTTCGAAGCCATCGGCCGCGATCAGGCGCTTGAGGCGTTCGGTGTCATAGGCGGCGTCCAGATGCGCGGCTTGGGCTGCGGCGATTTCGACGGGGTCGCCCGCGATCTCGCCCGCCTCGATGCGGCGCCATTCGGCCAGATAGGCATCCTGGTCCTTGGCGCCGATCTTCATCGCGCAGCGGTCGATGGCCTGTTCGAACCGCTCGGGCAGCACTGCCTTGGATCCGGCCCGGCCCTTGCCCACGATGACTTGCGCGGGAATGTCGCGCCAGAAGACATGGGTGACGATGGGCATGGGCGGCATCCTTTTTCGGGCCAAATCATATCAGTCTGGCGGGCACCATAGGCGAGCGACCGGGCAGGGCACGCTCCGAATTCGACACTCGCCGGGGCGAGAGCGACCCCGGCCAACCCAACAGATAGCCCCGGTGCGTTCGGTGCGCGAGGGGCGGGGTGGCCAGAAATATTCATCAAGATCTTGAAAGACCCCTTCAGTTTTGTCCGGTGGCATTGCCATCGTCATTGTGAGCGCGCGCCGCGGTTGCTACACTGAAGGCAACTTGTGATTTCGGAGGCCCGCAATGTCGCGCAAGCGCAAAGGCGGTGGCGATCCGTTCCCCGGTTCCGCGGCCATCGTGCCCCTTGTGGTGACGCATGCCCCGCCTGAAGAACGGCGCCCCGCGCCCGTCCCTCGGCCCGATCCGGCCGATCTTTATGCCGCGCTCGATCTGGGCACGAATTCCTGTCGCATGCTGATTGCCCAGCCCAAGGGCACGCAGCTGCATGTCGTGGATTCGTTTTCCAAAAGCGTGCAGCTTGGCCAGGGGCTTGAGGCGTCGGGGCGGCTAAGCCGCGCGTCGATGGCGCGCGCGGTGGGCGCGTTGAAAATCTGTCAGCGCAAGCTTGAAAAACATCGCGTCAGCCGCATGCGGCTGGTGGCGACCGAAGCCTGCCGGCGTGCCAGCAATGCCGCCGAATTCATTTCGGTGGTCGAACGCGAAACCGGGCTGTCGCTGGAAATCATCAAGCCCGAGGAAGAGGCGCGGTTGGCGGTGGTGTCTTGCGCGCCGCTTGTCTCGACCAAGACCGAGCAGTTGCTGGTGGTCGACATCGGCGGCGGCTCGACCGAATTGGTCTGGATCGATCTGAGCGAGGTCCCACGGCTTGAGCGGCCGCGCGCCATCATGCGGCTGCATCAGGGATTTGACCATGTCGAGACGCTGTTCAAACGCGCGCGCGTTGTGGATTGGATCTCGATCCCCCTTGGGGTGGCAACGCTCAAGGATCTGTATTCCGATGTGGCCGATGATGGTGGGCGCTTTGCGCTGATGAGTTGGTATTTCGAGGAAAAGCTGGCCGGGTTTTCCCCTTACGAGAATGCCGCCGATCAGGCCCGCGAGGGATTCCAGATCATCGGCACCAGCGGCACGGTGACGACGGTGGCGGCCTCGCATCTGGGGCTCAAGCGCTATGACCGCAACAAGGTCGACGGGCTGCGCATGACCTCGGATCAGATCGACCGGGTAATTCAGGAATATCTGACGCTCGGGCCCGAAGGGCGGCGGCGCGATCCGCGCATCGGGCGCGATCGGCAGACGCTGATCATGTCGGGGGCCGCGATCTTGCAGGCGTTGTTGCGGGCTTGGCCCACCGACCGGCTGAGCGTGGCCGATCGCGGCCTGCGCGAGGGCTTGCTTTACGCACAGATGTCGGCCGATGGCGTGCTGGAGGAAGGGCCGTTCTGACGCTTGTGCCGTCCCGGCGCGCTACGGCCCCGGGGGCGACTGTGGGGGCGTTGCTTGCGTATTTTGGGAAAGATGAAGGTGCGGGCGCTTGACCGGGGGGGCCGCGCCCTAGGTTTGGCATCAAGAGCGCACCACAAACGAGCATAGACAGCCATGACCGCCCCCGTGATCTATTGGAGCCGCAGGGATTTTCGCCTGTCGGACAATCCCGCGCTGGTGGCGGCCTGTGCCAGCGGCGCGCCCGTCATTGCGGTCTTCTTGTGTGACGAGGTGGTCGAGGCTTTGGGGGCTGCGCCCAAATGGCGGCTGGGTTTGGGGGTAGGGGCATTCGGCCTGCGGCTGGCCGGGGCGGGCAGTCGGCTCGTGCTGCGCCGGGGCGGCGCGCTCGCAACGCTGATGACGCTTGTGGCCGAAACGGGGGCCAGGGCGGTGCATTGGAACCGGCTCTACGACCCCGAAAGCCGCACGCGCGATGAGGCGGTCAAATCCGCCCTCAAGGCGGCGGGCATCGCGGCGGTCAGCCATGCCGGCCATCTGGTCCATGAACCCTGGGAGGTTCAGACCGGAACGGGTGGGTTCTACAAGGTCTACACACCCTTCTGGAAGGCGGTGCGCGACCGCGATGTGGCCGCACCCCTGGCCGTTCCAAGGATTGTTGCGCCTGCGCAATGGCCTGACAGCGAGGTGCTGGAGGAGTGGGGGCTGGGGGCCGCGATGGGGCGCGGCGCGGATATCGTTCAGGCCCATTGCCAGATCGGCGAGGCAGCCGCCGCCGCCCGGCTGGAGGCGTTCGTGGACCAGCGCATCGCGGCCTATGCGGAAAATCGTGACAGGCTCGATCTTGATGGCACTTCGGGGCTGTCGGAAAACCTGACGCATGGCGAGATTTCGGCGCGCATCTGCTGGCAGGCGGGCCTTCGCGCGATGGCGATGGGCAAGGCGGGGGCCGAGACCTTTCTCAAGGAACTGATCTGGCGCGATTTCGCCTATCATCTTGTCCATCACACGCCCCATATCACCAGCCGCAACTGGCGGCCGGAATGGGATGGGTTTGGCTGGAACACCGACGCCAGCCATCCCGATGTGATGGCATGGATGCGCGGGCGCACAGGCATGCAAGCGGTCGATGCCGCCATGCGCGAGATGTATGTGACCGGCCGCATGCACAACCGCGCCCGGATGTTGGTTGCGTCCTACCTGACCAAGCATCTGCTGAGCCATTGGAAGATCGGGATGGATTGGTTTGCCGAGTGTCTGGTCGATTGGGATCCGGCCAGCAATGCCATGGGTTGGCAATGGTCGGCGGGATCGGGTCCCGATGCCACACCCTATTTCCGGGTCTTCAACCCCGAGACACAAGCCGAGAAATTCGACCCGCTTGGGCGCTATCGTCGTGCATGGGTGGCCGAGCTGTCGCAACGCCCGCCCGAAAGCGCACTGGCCTATTTCCGCGCCATCCCGCATCACTGGCGCATGGCGCCGAACGATCCCTATCCCGCGCGGCCCGTGGTCGATGCGGCCACAGGGCGCCAGCGGGCGTTGCTTGCCTATGAAAACAGAGGCTTCTGAGGCAAGGGCTGCAATCAGTGCTTGTGCTGGAGAGCGTGTTCTGGCCAAATCCCGCGCCAGACGAGAGGATAAGATGGACGTCAAAACCACCACGAAGGGAGAGGCCAATCTCCCTCGCTATTTTCAGGCCGTGTTCGACACCGCCACCAAGATGCAACATGGTCGGCTCGACATCGTCTTGCCCGATGGGCGGGTGTTTCGTGCCGCCGGTCACGGGCCGGGCCCGGTGGCCGAATTGCACATCCATAATCCCGACATCTTTGCGCGGCTCATCCGCGAGGGCGATCTGGGCTTTTGCGAGGCCTATCTGGATGGCTGGTGGTCAACACCCGATCTGCAGGATTTCATGGATCTGGTGCATGCCGACAATGAAGACGTCTATGACGGCTTTCTGGGTATGGGGGCGATCCGGGCCTTTGAAAAGCTGCGTTTCTGGTGGCAATCCAATTCCCGGCGTCAGGCACGCAAGAACATTTCGCATCATTATGATCTGGGCAACAGCTTTTACGGGCTGTGGCTGGATGAAACCATGACCTATTCCTCGGCGCTGTTTGCCACGGGGCAAGAAAGCCTGGAGGCGGCACAGATTGCCAAATACGCCTCCATGATCGACCAGATGGGCGCACAGGCCGGCGATCACATCCTTGAGATCGGGTGTGGCTGGGGTGGGTTTGCCGAATATGCCGCCAAAGAGCGGGGAATGACGGTCACGGGGCTGACCATCAGCCGCGAACAGTATGACTATGCCGTGGCACGCATCAAGGATGCGGGGCTGTCGGACCGGGTGACCATCAAGTTGCAAGATTACCGCGACGAACGCGGCCAGTATGACGGCATCGCTTCGATCGAGATGTTCGAAGCTGTAGGCGAACGCTATTGGCCCACATATTTCAATGTGTTGCGCGATAATCTCAAACCCGGAAAGAATGCGACGCTGCAGATCATCACGGTGCAAGATCGCCGTTGGGAAATCTACCGCCGGGGTGTGGATTTCATTCAGAAATACATTTTCCCGGGCGGCATGTTGCCCGCCCCCAAGATCTTGCGCGCCGAGGTCGAGCGCGCGGGGCTGCGCGTGGCCCATTCCATCGAGTTCGGCGAAAGCTACAGCCAGACCCTGCGCCGCTGGCATGACAGCTTCAATGACAGATGGGATGACGTGGCCAAGCTGGGCTTTGACGACCGGTTTCGGCGGATGTGGAATTTTTACCTGACCTCATGCGCCGCGACCTTTCATTTCGGCAATACCGACGTGACCCAGATCACGGTGACGCGCCCCGGATAAGCGGCGGGGGGAGACATGACCGATATCTTCTTGTTCGGCACGCTGTGCCATGCCCCTGTGCTGCGGATCGTGGCGGGAAGGGATCTGGCGGTGCGTCCGGCGGTCTTGCCGGGGGCGTGCGTGCTGCGCGCGGCTGCAACGGGATGGCCCGTCCTGGTCGCGTGGCCGGATACGACCGCACAGGGGTTGTTGATTTCGGTCGATGACGCAACACTGGCCCGTCTGGATGCCTATGAGGCCTGTTTTGGATATCGGCGGTCGCCTGTCCGCGTGACGATCGGCGGCACCGCCCATGACGCCAC
>NZ_CALAHQ010000095.1 GCF_937892565.1 uncultured Roseicyclus sp.
GCCCGGTTCACCCGGTCGAGCCGCGCCCCGAGACCCCGCATCAAGGGCTCGAAGACCGGAAATGACGTGGCGATCGGGCCCGCATCATCCACCGTGATCGGCTGGCCCGAGGCCAGACCCGCGCACAGAAACGACATCGCGATCCGGTGATCGAGATGGGTGGCGACCGTCACGCCCCCCTCGACCCCGCCCGGGCCGCGCCCATGCACGATCCACCAATCCGGCCCATCCTCGACCGTCACGCCCGCCGCGCGCAGACCCGCGGCCATGGCGGCGATCCGGTCGCTTTCCTTGACCCGCAATTCCTTGACGCCGCGCATCACCGTGGCCCCTCGGGCATTGGCCGCGACAATCGACAGAATCGGGTATTCATCGATCATGCTGGCCGCGCGCTCGGGCGGCACCTCGATGCCATGCATGTCGGGCGAATAGCGCGCGCGCAGATCGGCCACAGGCTCACCCCCTTCATCGCGCAGGTTCTCATAGGTCAGATCGGCGCCCATCTCGCGCAGCGTCTCGAACAGACCGGCGCGGGTGGGGTTGAGGCCGATACCCGGCACCACAACGTCCGAGCCCGGCACGATCAGCGCGGCGCAAACGGGGAAAGCGGCCGAACTGGGATCGCAGGGCACGGCGATGGTCTGGGGCTTCAATTCCGGCTGGCCGGTCAGGGTGATCACCCGGCCCTCGGGCGTGATCTCGGTCGTGATCTCGGCCCCGAACCCCGCCAGCATCCGCTCGGTATGGTCGCGCGTGGCCTCGGCCTCGATCACGATGGTCTGGCCGGGCGCATTCAGGCCCGCCAGCAGCACCGCCGATTTCACCTGCGCCGAGGGCACCGGCGTGGCGTAGCGCACGGGCAAGGGATTGGCCGCCCCGGTGATCGTCATCGGCAAACGCCCCCCCTTGCGCCCGACAGATGTGGCCCCGAACAGCGCCAGCGGGTCGGTCACACGCGCCATCGGACGCGACCGCAAGGACGCGTCCCCGGTAAAGGTCGCCGTGATGGGCGCGCTCGCCATCGCCCCCATGATCAGCCGCACGCCCGTGCCCGAATTGCCGCAATCGATCACATCGGCGGGTTCGGCAAAACCGCCAACGCCCACGCCATGCACATGCCAGGTGCCATCCGCATCGCGTGTCACCTCGGCCCCAAAGGCCTGCATGGCGCGCGCGGTATCCAGCACATCTTGCCCTTCCAGCAGGCCGGTGATGACCGTTTCGCCCACCGCCAGCGCGCCCAGGATCAGCGAGCGGTGGCTGATCGACTTGTCGCCCGGCACCACGGCCGTACCGCTCAGGGGCGCGCTTTTGCGCGCAGTCATCGGAACGGGGGCACCATGGCTCGACATTGCGCGCATCTCCTTACGTGGTTGCCCGCGCGTGATAGACGCGCGCGGGTGGGTCGTAAACTCCTTCCAACCGATCATGGCGGGAAATCCGCCATAGTGCAGCCCGCAAAATCGGCTACCCGAAAGCGGCGGGGCCACACCACCGACCACCACCGCGCAAACGCCTTGGCAATAAGATGCCCGGCGACGCCGGCCGCTCCATCACAATGGTGACTGAAAACTTGACGATCAGCTGGCGCATTAACGTTTTGTTAACGATTGAGTCGCTCTCGTAGCTAGAGTGAAAATATGTAGTGGGCCCGACGGCGGTCTGGGCCCTGTGTGCGGCGCGAACAGGTGCGAGGTTCAGGGTGGCGTTCCATGCGACCCACAGCGTGCAATTGCTGAACTGGACCCTGAGCGGACACCGCGACACCCCCTTGTCATCTGGCACTCTAAGCTGGAGTGGATGGAGCCCCACACCCTTCAGCGGCACCGTCACTGACAACCAGACGCCAAACGCATTGGACCGGAATGGCGATTTCTTCGGCGCGCAGGGCAACACCTTCACCGGCTATCACGTGAATATCGGCGGGCAGAATTTCGGCATCTTTCAGGTTGGGTCCATGCGTGTGATCCCCTACAATCCGGCGCAGTTCGACATCACCAGCGTCTTTCCGAATGCGGCGTCGTCGACAGTTGCGTTCAGCCCGACACTGACCACCGCAGCCAATTGTTTTCTGACCGGCACCCGCATCGCCACCCCCACAGGCCCGCGCCCGATCGAGACCTTGACCCCGGGCGAGCCGCTGCTGGGCGCCGAGGGCCACACCATCGCGCTGCGCTGGATCTGGCGCCAGCCTGTCGCCCGCATCGTCGGGCTGGACGATGACCGCGCCCCGGTCCGCATCACGGCCCACGCATTCGCCCAAGGCTGCCCGGACCGTGACCTGATGCTCAGCCGCGATCATGCGATCTGGATCGACGGGTTTCTTGTCACGGCGGGCGCATTGGTGAATGGCACAAGCATCCGGCATGTTCCGATGTCCGACATGCCCGCCCAATTCACCTATTGGCATCTTGAAACGGATGACCACAGCCTGATCCTTGCCGAAAACTGCCCTGCCGAAAGCTTTGTGCCCTATACCGCAAGATCGGCCCATGATGGCCATGGCGCCTATCTGGCCCGCTACGGCCAGGACCGGGTCATCGCGGAAATGCGCCTGCCCCGCATCGGCGCGGCCCGGCTTGTGCCCGCAGCGCTGCGCGCACGGCTGGGGATCGGGCACGCCGCCTGATCGGGGCTTTACAATCAGGCGATTTCCCCCTATCGCGCAGCCTTCAACCGGGGCCCGACACCCTTGGAGGCGGCCCCTCTATCTGATGGAGAACAGCAATGGCTGGTGAGATTCCAGATCTTATCGCCGAGGCACGGACGGGGACAGGCAAGGGGGCCGCCCGTCAAGCACGCCGTGATGGCATGGTGCCCGGTATCGTCTATGGCGGCGGCAAAGACCCGCTCGCAATCCAGATGCCTTTCAATGTCTTGCTCAAGCGGCTGAAGCAGGGGCGGTTCCTGTCGACGCTCTTCAACCTCAAGGTCGAAGGCCAGGAAGACGTGCGCGTCATCTGCCGTGGCGTGCAGCGCGACGTGATCAAGGATCTGCCGACCCATGTGGATTTGATGCGCCTGCGCCGCACCTCGCGCGTGGCATTGTTCATTCCCGTGGAATTCATCAACCACGAGCAGTCGCCGGGCCTCAAGCGTGGCGGCGTTCTGACCGTGGTGCGCGCCGAGGTTGAATTGATCGTGACAGCGGGTGACATCCCCGATCACATCACCGTCGATCTGGAAGGTCGCAACATTGGCGACGTCATCCATATTTCGGATGTCGTTCTGCCCCAAGGCGCCAAGCCCACGATCGACCGCGATTTCGTGATCGCCAATGTCTCGGCCCCCTCGGGGCTGGTCAGCGCCGACGCAGCCGAGGCGTGATCGCGCCCCGGCACGGACGGGAAAGACCGATACGACACGCCGCCCCCCCGGGGCGGCGTTTTTCATTCCGGGCCTGACCGGCCTTTGCGGTCGGGCGCCTTGATCGGGGCCCAGACCCTGCGAAACCCAAGAACCTTTCCACGTGACGTGCCCGGATCATAGGTCATGTCCATGGCCGACATGAAATCGACGATTTTCTTGATGATGCGGGGGCGGTATTTCCTTGGATGCACCTCCAGCACGCAAAACCGCAAAGGGCATGTCCAAGGCTGGTCGAACATATCGGCCTCGGCCCCTTCGACATCCATCAAGACGACATGGGGCTTGTGGGCGTCCATCAGGGCGTGAACCGAGATCAGCGGCACCGTGATCTTTTGCCCATGCGACTTGAGACCCGATCCGCAGAAACCCGCCGACAGGGCGAAGCGGGCGGTCGCGCCATGCGCAACGGGGCCTGTGACCGCGCCGTGGATCACCCGCACACCCGGCACAGCATTGCGCCGCAGATTGCCCTCGATCACAGGCAGAAGTGCGGGGTTGGCCTCGACGGACAGCACGTTTTCGGGGCCCGCACGCTGGGCGCAGATCGCGGTGACATAGCCGATACCCGCGCCCAGTTCCAAAACCCGAAAGCCGGGCCGGACACAATGCCGGGCGGCGCGCGCCTCATCTGCCTCATAGGTGCCGTCGGAGAGTTTTTCCCGGATGCCCGGCGTGGCAAGCCCTTCGGGCAGGGTCAGATCCACACCATTCAGTCGGAACTCATGCACGCCGGGCGCCCCTTTTGGTCTGTGACGGCGCTTGCGCCATCATCGACAGGTCCCTGCCGCAACACCATGGCAATTTCAGGGCAAGATGGCCTGCCCCGCCTTGAGGCTTGGCAAACCCGCGTGAGGCTGGCATCACCGGGCGCGGACAGCCAAGGGGGGCAAAGGCCATGCAGCTTTGGGTCGGCTTGGGCAATCCGGGCGCGAAATACGCGGCCAATCGGCATAACATCGGCTGGATGGCGCTGGACCGGATCGCGGCCGATCACGGCTTTGGCCCGTGGCGCGCCAAGTTTCAAGCCAGCCTGTGCGACGGCGTCTTGGGCGGCCAAAAGGTGATCTTGCTCAAGCCCGAAACCTTCATGAACCTGTCGGGCCAATCGGTGGGCGAGGCGATGCGCTTTTTCAAGCTGACGCCCGCCGATATCACCGTGTTCCATGATGAGCTGGACCTTGCGCCGGGCAAGGCCCGCGTCAAGACGGGCGGGGGGCATGCGGGCCATAACGGCCTGCGCTCGATCCATCAGCATATCGGCGAGGCCTATCACCGCGTCCGCCTTGGCATCGGTCATCCCGGCCACAAGGACCGCGTTGCACCTTACGTTTTGTCCGATTTCGCCACATCCGAGCAAGCCTGGCTGGAGGATCTGCTGCATGGCCTGTCAAAGGGCGCTCCGGATCTTGCGCGGGGCGACAGCGCACGGTTCTTGAACGCCATTGCCTTGCGCACCGCACCGCCGCGCGCGTCAAGATCGCCCGATACCCCCACGGCCAAAGCCACGACCCCCACCCCATCGCAAGCCGATCTTGACACCACGCCGCGGTCGCCCTTGCAAAGGCTGATGGACAAGTTCCGCTAGGTCAGGCCCCGGCCCACTTGCCGCGCGCCTGTCGGCCGTGCTTTCGTGCCGCCACACGGGGGGGCAACCATCATGCGCCGCGTCTTTCTGATGGTGCCGGTGCCGCACGGTGATGGTCCGATCCGCCCGCTGGCATCAGGCCCGCAAATGACCTTGCCGCCCAAGGTGGCAGAACGGATCGGCGCATCTCGTGGTCGGTGGCCAATGGCATGCTCTCGGCACTTTTGGGCACGCTTTTGGCCGATGGCACGTTCCCGGATCTGGATGCCCCTGTCGCACGCTATGTCCCCGGCCTGATCGGTTCAGCCCATGAGGGCGCAACAATCCGCAACGTGTTGCAGATGGCGTCAGGCGTGGAATTCGACGAGGATTATCTGGATCAGAATTCCGACATCAACCGCATGGGGCGCGTGATCGCCTTGGGTGGCACGCTGGACGGCTTTACCGCCGGGCTCACCGCGCATGCTGCACAGCCGGGCCTGGGCTGGCAATATGTCTCGATCGGCACCCATGGGATCGGCATGGCGATCCGGGGCGCCACCGGGCGCGACATCCCCTCGCTTTTGTCCGAACGCATCATCGCCCCCTTGGGGCTTGAGGCAGAACCCTATTCTCTGGTCGATGGCGAAGGGGTGGCCTTTGTGCCGGGCGGGCTGAACCTGACCACGCGCGATCATGCCCGCTTTGGTCAGATGATCGCGCAAGATGGCGTCTGGCAAGGCACCCGCATCTTGCCCGAGGGTTGGGTGGCACAATCAACCGCGGCCTCGGCCCCGACGCCGCCGGGCGCGATCGGCTATGGCTATCAGTGGTGGGTTCCGCTGGGATCGCAACCGGGCCAGTTCACGGCGCGCGGCATCTATGGGCAATATCTCTATGTCGACCGGAACCGCAATGTGGTGATCGCCGCCAACGGGGCCGATCGGGGCTTTCGTGAACCGGCTGTGGATGACGCCAATATCGCGATGTTCCGGCGCATCGCGCAAATCCTTGCACCTTGATGTCGCTCGCAAGGGCCATGCAGGACCCGCGCCCGCAGGGATGGAAAGTGACAGGCCATCATTCGCTTTCAGGTTGTCAACATTGCCAAATACCGCAAGCCTGCTAGCGTATCCCGATAGGCAACACAGCCAGGAACAGCGCGATGGGATTTACCATGGACAAATCGGTCAATGTGCTGGGTCAGCCGCTGCAAAGCTGTTCGCGCGAACCGATGACCGGGTTTTTTCGCAATGGCGCGTGCGACACCTGCGCCGAGGATCGCGGCAGCCACACGGTCTGCGCGGTGATGACGGCCGAATTCCTGGCCTATTCGAAATATGTCGGCAATGATCTGTCGACACCGCGTCCGGAATTCAGGTTTTCAGGGCTGGTGCCGGGGGATCAGTGGTGCCTTTGCGCCAGCCGCTTCCTGCAGGCCCATGACGAGGGCGTCGCGCCGCGGGTAAACCTGTCGGCGACGCATGAACGCGCGCTTGATATCGTGCCGCTCGACGTGCTCGAGGTGCATGCGCTGGACATGCCCCAGCGCTGAGCGTGGTCAGGCGGCCGGGCGCGACGGATCCGGGCGGACCAAATCGCCGTCCATCAGATCTTCGACGAACAGGCTCAGAAGCTGCGGGCGGCCCGACACGCCTGCCTTGCGGTAGATCGCGTTGGTCTGCGCCTTGACGGTGCCCTCGGAGGTCGCGCGCAGCGCCGCGATCTCGGCGATGGAACAGCCCTTGAGCGCGAACAGTGCCACGTCGCGTTCGGCGGGGGTCAGGCCCCAGCCCTCGAACCGATCCTCGACCAGATCCATGAAGGCGCCCGAGGCTGCACGCAGGGCCTGTTCGGCGGCGCGCGTGCGCCGGAGCGAACTGCGCAGCAAAAGCCCGCCCGCCGCCGTCCCAAGAATCAGGCCGATCGCCGCCCCGATCTCCATCAGTTCGCGCACACGCCACGGCACCGGATCGAGTGGCACGCCCAGCACCGACAGCACGATGTCGGACACAAACACCACGGCACAGACGCCCTGCACCCCGAGGATCACGGCAAAAAGGCCCGGGCGGTTCAGCATCCGACCGACCCGGCGACAGGGGCGTCAATCATCGTCATCATCGTCACCGCTGCCGTCGTCTGTGTCTTCGTTGTCGTCGTCATCGCCGTCGTCATCGCCGTCGTCTTCGTCATCATCGTGTTCGTCGTCATCATCGTCGTAATCGGCGATGTCGGGCACACCCGGACCGTCACCGCCGCGCAGGGCAAGATCGCGCAGGACAAGGCCGTTGCGCGGGTCGAGCACCAGTTCGCGCTGCAGGTCGCCACGTATGGCCGTGATGCGCACCCGGCCGAGCAGGGTGCGCTGGACGTCGATGATGGCAAAACCCTGCGCCTCGAGCTGTCGCAGCACCCCTTGCGTGACAGGGTCGCCCTGCGCAAAGGCAGGAACAGCCCCGGCGGGGACAGCCAACAGGCCGGTCAGGAATCCGCGTCGTGACAGCATGGGATCGGGGTCCTTGCAACAGAGCCCCGCCAGCCTGCCACGGGCCGGCGGGAGCATGGAGGGATCAGGCAGAATGATGCAACGGCGCGGGATCAGTCGTCATCGCCGTCATCATCTTCGTCGTCATCGTCATCGTCATCTTCTTCCTCATCCTCGTCGTCGTCGTC
>NZ_CALAHQ010000096.1 GCF_937892565.1 uncultured Roseicyclus sp.
GAAGGTCGCCTGGACGCCCTGCGGCCCGGAAATCTCGATGCGCGGTCGCGGCTAGGCTGTCCGGCCGGTCCCCCCAACCTGCCCCGCGCCCGCCTAGCCGGCGTAGCCGAACAGGCGCGGCAGCCACAGCACCACGTCGGGCGTCACCACCAAAACCAGCAAGGCCAAGACCAGAATGGCAAGGAAAGGCCAGATCTCGCCGATCATCTCGGACAGGGGGATGCGCGTGACGGCATTGATCACAAACAGCAAGATGCCATAGGGCGGGGTGATCAGCCCGATCATGCAGTTGATCACCGCGATCACGCCAAAATGCACAAGGTCGATCCCCAGATCGCGGCATGCCGGCAAGAACAGCGGGATGATCACAAGAATGATCGTGGTGGCGTCCAGTACGCAGCCCAGCAGCAACAGCACCACCATCACGCCCAGCAGAAACTGGGTTGCCGAAACGTCAAGACCTACAAGGCTTTGTGCGACAAGCGCAGGAATGTTTTCCGAGGCGACGACATAATTCAGGATCAGCGCGCCCCCGATCACCAGACCCACCGCCGCCGAGGAGCGCGCGCTTTCGACAAGGATTTGCACCAGCGCGCGCAAGGTCAGCGCGCGATAGACCAGCACCGACAGTAGCAGCGCATAGAAGGCGGCAACGGCGGCGGCCTCGGTCGGCGTGGTGACACCGCCATAGATCCCATAGAGCAGGATCGCAGGCATCAGCAGCGCTGGAAAGGCCTTGACCGTGCGCGCCGGCAGTTCGGTTAGCGGGACGGGGCTTTCCAGCGCAAAGCCTCGGCGATGCGCGATCCAGGCGTTCATGATCATCAGCACCGCGCCCATCAGCAGACCCGGCACGATCCCGCCCAGAAACAGATATCCGATCGAGGTGTTTGAGATGAGCGCGTAAAGCACCATCGGGATCGACGGGGGAATGACCGGCCCGATGGTGGCCGAGGCTGCCGTGATGGCCGCAGCATAGCCACGGGGATATTGCCCGCTTTTGGTCATCATCCCGATGATGATCTTGCCAATCCCCGCCGCATCCGCCACGGCCGAGCCCGACATGCCCGAAAAGATCAGCGAGCAGACAATGTTGACATGTCCAAGTCCGCCGCGAAAGCGGCCGACAAGCGCCACGCAAAATCCCAAAAGCCGGTCCGAGATGGTGCCTGCGTTCATGATATTGGCGGCCACGATGAACAGCGGGACCGCCAGAAGGATGAAACTGGCATACATCCCGTCCATCATGACTTTGCCCGCGATTCCGATGCCTTGGCCATCAACGGCCAGATAGGCAAAGGATCCGATCAGGATGGCATAGGCGATGGGCGCGCCAAGGGCGGAAAGCCCAAAAAGCACTACCAGACAGGCAAGAAAGGCCATGCTCATGCCGTGGGGCCCTGATCGCTGACGCCGTGGCGGAAGGCGCGCCAGACCCCCCATGCGTAGCGCAGGCCCACGGCGCCCAGAAACACGACGTAAACCGCATAAATGTCGCGCATGCGGATCCAGTCACCCAGGAGCGGCGCCAGTGTTGCCGTTTTTTTCAGCCGAAGGATGTGAAACTTGTCCCACGTGGGCCCGATCGACGCCAAAAGCCCGATCGCAATGGCCAGCCCGGCCGCGATCGCAAACCATCGACGCAGCCGTGGCGATACCGCAAGATAGAGAATGTCAAAGCGCACATGGTCCTGTTCGCGAACGACAAAGGCATTGCCCCAGAACACCAGCCAGACCCACAAAAGCAGGCAGAACTCTAGCGTCCAGCCATAAAGCGACGGATCCAGGGCCGGCAAATGCTCGGCCAGACCCGGCAGCCGCGCAGAGTAGCGCACCGTGATCTGCAACACAAAGGTCAGGAACATCGCAGCCATCAAGGCTGCGGCGACGCCTTGGGCTGCGCGCGACAAGGTGGTGGTCAGGAATGTCATGGCATGTCCGGCAAAGGCAGGCAGGAAAGGGCGGCGTAAGGCCACCCTTTCCCCTCAGACGGCGAACTAGTTCCCCAGCGCGTTGATCTTCTCAAGAACGCCCGCGGGCCACGACTTGGCGAAATCCGACCCGATATACTGGGCCTGCACATGCTCACGGAAGGCCTTGAGGTTGGGCTCGTAAATGTCCAGCCCTTGGGCCTGCAGGAAGGCGACCAGCTCTTCTTCCTTTGCAAGCTGCTTTTGACGTCCGCTTTCGGCGGCCGCCTCGGCGGCCTGCTGCACGACCGCTTGTTGGGCGGGGGTCAGCTTGTCCCAAACTGCCTTGGAAAAGGCGATGTAGTTCAGGTCAACCAGATGCGAGGTCAGCGCGACCTGCTTTGTCACTTCAAAGAACTTGGCATCGACCACGGTGGGCAGGGGATTGTCCTGACCATCGACGGACCCGGTCTGCAGCGCCGTGTAGATCTCGGTAAAGGCCATCGGCGTGGGGTTGGCGCCAAGCGCACGGCCAAGGAACTGCCAAGCATCGGTGCCGGGCATGCGCAGGTTCACGCCGGCTAGGTCTGCCGGAGTCATGACGTTGCGCTCGGCCCGAGACTGGCGAAGGTTCACATGCCGCCGGCCCAGATACATCACGGCCAAGAGCTTGACGCCCAGTTCGTCTTCGACCTTTTTCTTGAACGGGTCCATCAGCGGATCGTTGAACACGGCCACCTGATGGGCGGCGCTCTGGTGAACATAGCCGGTGGCGAAGATCGAAAACTCGTTGAAGAACTGCGCCAGTTCCTGCGCCGAGGTGATCGACATTTCCAGATCGCCCGAGGCAATGGCCTCAAGCTCAGCGTTTTGGGCGATCAGCGAGGCGTTGTAGTGGGGCACGTAGGTCGCGAAGTCGGCAACCGCCGGGGCAAAGACCGAGGCCAACGCGATCGTGCGCTGATCTGTCTCAGAGGCCGGGGTGGACATGCGAAGCGTGATCTTGTCCTGCGCACGGGCTGGCGTGGTAAGAGCTGCAAGCGACAGCGCAAGCGCCACGCGGCGGGTTATCTTTATGGTCATTCTTGGTCCTCCTCTGTGTTTTTGGATCCGCTCGCTCATGCTTGCGGGTTTGTCCCGCTTGTGGGTGATCAAAGTCCTAGCGCGCGCCGATTGGCGCATTCAATATGGGCCTGAAGCGCTAGGACGGCCGCATTCGCATCGCGTGCCACCAGCGCATCGATCACCCGAAGGTGCTCATCTAGTACAGAAACTGCCAGTTCTGGCAACATCCGCGTGTCCGAGTTGCGGATCAGCCTGATCTTGATCGCATTGACGCGGTGAATGCCAGAAATAATGCGATTTCCCATGAAATCGACGATCTGATCATGAAAGGCCCAGTCGATGCGCTGGGCCGTTTCCAACACGTCCGGGGTGATACCTTGCAACGCGCGCACGCGCACAGCCCGGTGCTCTGCGGCGATTTGGCCAAGCATGTCCGACGGGGCTTGGGCGCAGAAAACGCTGATCGCCGCGCTTTCGATGATCAGGCGAAGCTGAAAGGCATTACGGACCAGTTCCAGATCAAGCGTGAGAACCTGCAAGCCCCGCTTGGGAACGGTGCGGATCAGCCCGTCGGCCTCAAGCCTCGGGATCATCTCGCGGATCGCGCCCAAGGGCATGCCTGTCAGTTCCATCAATTCGCGCTGCGAAACGATCTGGCCGGGCGCGATATCCCTTGCCAGCAGGCTTTTGGTAAAGCTGGAATAAGCGTGATCGCGCTGGCGATTCTCGGCGATGCTAAGCACGCGCGCGCGCCTTTTGCGCGATCGCCAGAATCTCGGCCCGCTGGTCATCCCGCAGCACCGCAAGTGGGCTGCGCACCCGTTCCCATCCGGCGTGGCCCGTCGTCTGCGCCATGATCAGCTTGAGCGCGGCAATGAAGGGGCGCGAGACGATCACATCCACCTCTTGCGTCAGGGCGGCATCTTCGTGCCTAGTGTCGTAGATCGCGCGCATCCGGGCCGGGTGCAGGTTCGCCATCCCGCAGATCGACCCGATTGCACCCAATGGCATCGCCCGATGTAGCAGGCGCTCGTCTCCGATCATGACGGGAATGCCGCCATGCTCCAGGAGGCGGCGGCTGTTGTCCCAATTGCCAGAGCTGTCCTTGATCGCCAGAACGCGCTCGGGGAAGGCCGCCTTTAGCCCGGTGACCAGATCAAACGACAACGGCACCGAGGTGACTTGGGGGATGTGATAAAGCACAAAGCGCGCGCGCGCATCTGCCCTTTCGAACAGGGCGCGGTGCCACTCAAGCAGGCCCGCGTCGGTGGGACCCGGAAAGTAGAACGGCGGCAGCAGCAAAAAGCGCGAGACCCCGAGCGCAAGCGCCTGATCGATCTGCGCCACAACATCGCCAAGCGCCGTGGCGCACAGGCCCATGAAGATCCGATCGCCCGAAATGCCCGCAGCGGTTAATGCCGCCAGTGCCGCACCGCGTTCGGCCATCGCGATGGACGCGCCTTCGCCGGTGGTGCCAAACAGCGTGACGCCATGCGCGCCTTGTTCAATGACATTCGTGGCATGGGCGGCAAGGCGGGGCAGGTCGATCGCCCCGGTTTCGGTAAAGGGCGTAAGCAGCGCCACGGAAATGCCGGAAGGGGTCATGTCAACCTCGGGTCAAGGGTGGAAAGCTCTGGCAAAATCACCCGTGGTTGGTTGACTGTCAAGCTGACATGTCAGACCCTGCCCAGCAGCGGCCAAGGAGCATGCGCGCGATGACAAAGGTGGTTTGTGGCGGGCTGATCACGGTCGATCTGCTCTTTGATGTGCCCGGGCATCCGGATTTGGGGCAAAAGGTGCGCGCCCAGTCCAGTCGGATCGAGCCGGGCGGCGGGGCGCTGATCGCAGCCTCTGCAATCGCGGCGCTGGGCGGGCGGGCGGCGCTGGTGGGTGCTGTCGGGGATGATTCGCTGGGCGATCTTGTCCGGTCTTCCTTGGCCGCACGGGGGATCGATGCCGGGCTTGTGCAAAGCATGCGCGGCCTTGCCACAGCACGTTCGGCTGTGCTGATCGCCCCGGATGGCGACCGGACAATTATCAACCATCGCGACGACGCTCTGTTTTCTGCGCACGTCACATTGCCAACGCCGATGGGGTTTGACGCCGTGCTGGTTGACACGCGCTGGCCTGCCGGGGCGGCGGCGCTGCTGCGTGCGGCGAAAGCGGCCGGAAAACCCGCCGTGTTGGATGCCGAGGCACCCGTTCAACTGGCCGCCGAAGCCCTTTGTCACGCCAGCCACGTTGTGTTTTCCGAGCAGGGATTGTGCGACTATACCGGGACCTGCGACGCACCGGCGCTGGCCTCGGCCGCTGCGCATCTGGGCTGCTTTGTCGCGGTGACCCGCGGGGCGCGGCCGGTCTTGTGCCACGGCCCCGAGGGGGCCTTCGCGGTTGATGCCTTCGCGGTGCGGGCGGTGGACACCTTGGGGGCTGGTGACGTCTGGCATGCAGCCTTCACGCTGGCGCTTGGCCAAGGGCAGGCCAATACTGCGGCGGTGCGTTATGCCAATGCAGCGGCGGCGCTGAAGGTCGCGCGAAGGGGGCACTTCCCAACGGCCGCCGAGGTTGATGCGCTGCGGGCGCTCGGTGGCGATCCCACCGACGCCGGGGTCATAGGATGAACGCGACCCTGCCGCCTTGAACGCGCCCGAAGGCGAAGGGGCGCCCCCGGGCGGTGCCAGATCGCGTGCTTGGGCCGCCCGGCGGGCTAGACCTCGGCGTCGCGCAGCAGTTCGGCGCGCAGCCACCCCAAGTCCAGTGGCTGGCCTGCGAAATGGGCCCAAGCGTGAACGCCTTGCCAAAAGAACAGTTCATAGCCCGTGAACACGGACAGACCGGCCGCCCTTGCGTCTTGCAGAAATTGTGTCTCGACGGGGGTGTAGACGGCATCAAAGGCCCAGACGGCCCCGTGCAGGGACGTGGCTGGCAGCGGCGTGCCGCCATGACCGACCATGCCGACGGGGGTGCCGTTCAAAACGCCGGTCGCACCGCGCGCGGCCTCGGTCGCCCCCCCGGCGCAAACCCTGATTTCGGTTGCACCCGCCACAGCGCGCAGATCGGCCGCCAGCGCCAAGGCCTTTGCTTCGTCGCGATCGACCAGCCGGATCTCATCGGCGCCCAAGGCCACCAGCCCGAAGGCCAGCGCACGCCCGACGCCCCCCGTGCCGATCAAGCAGACAATTCCCGGCGCGGCGCTCTGACGCGCCCCCCGATAGGCCTCGATAAATCCGCTATGGTCGGTGTTGAAGCCTTCAGGCCCCCCGGGCTGGAACAATACCGTGTTGACAGCGCCAATCTCCCGAACCAGCGGATCGGCAATCAGAACTTTGGCCGCGGCGCGTTCTTTGTAGGGATAGGTGA
>NZ_CALAHQ010000097.1 GCF_937892565.1 uncultured Roseicyclus sp.
AGCGCGCAGATTGCCACGCTACGGCGAAGATGTTGGATCATGATGTGTATCTCCCCGAGGTTAACCTTGGGCCATCATGGCACAGCGCGCAGGAAAAATCCCGTTCAAAATCGTCACGCGGGTCGCCATCACCCCCAACTTGCCGGAGGCTCAAGCCCCATCGCACGCAAACCTTCGCGCTGGGCAGCAGCAAAAGGTTCGAGCCGTTCGGCCAAACCCGCGGGCATGGGGCGCGCTGGGGATGGGTTGACCACGCGCGACACGATGGTGTCGGGCACTACCTGCGGCGCGATGTCAAGGAAGCGCTCGATATCTGCCACGAAGCCACGCGGATCGCCGCCGATCCGGTCGAAGAAATCGATCATCAGGCAGTCATCAGGCAAGGCTGTGCGTAGCCGCGTGATCGCGGCCAGATAATCGGTATGCTCAAGATAATCGCCCTGTTGGATGTGGTTGAATATCTCATCCGTGTTCCACCCATCCAGTAGATGCGATTGCCCCTGAATCTTGAGATGAAACCGCACATGGCTCCAAAGTCGGTCACAGGGTTCGCGCAAGGTGTACAGCACGCGCAAGCGGCGCGTCCGGGCATGGATATCGGCCCAGGCCGTGCCAGGCAAAAGGGCGTTGAGATTGGAAAAATCCGCGATCCAGCGTGCCGCGCCACGGTTCACGAACAACCCGTTGAACCAAGCGTCATCGACAGGTTCTTTAAGCCAGTTTGCCACCCAAGCCACCCGTTTTTGCAGCACTTGGGCGTGCGAGACTTCGGGGTCGAAGGCAAGATAGCCCTTGGCGCGCCGCATCCGCGCCCGGTCTGACAACAGACCTGGTCGCAGGGCTTGTGCGTAGAAATAATGGATCTCTTTTTCATGGCTGAAATGAATGTCGGGGTGACGGTTCATCACGTCATAAAGCCATGTTGTGCCCGCCTTCATGGCGCCGACGCTCAGAAAAAGGTGGTCAAATACCGGTTCACTCGTCATTGGCCTGCATCCCGTTCGACTGTGCACTCACCTGCCCCGCGGTCCATGGCGCGGCCTAGAAGGCCTGTTTTGCACCTTGATGGCCGCGGTGCAAGCATGCGCATCCTGAGCGCTTGACTGGCAGAAGGATCACAAAGGATGGGCCTTTGGGTCGAATCGGGATAAGAATGGCGTGGGGCTGCATGACATCTGGGGACACCATGACTGAATTGACTGCCGATACGGTCCTTTCCGTGACAACGGATGGGATGTCCGAGTTCATCCAACGGCAAGCTGCAAGCCGGAAGTTGAGCCGGATGGTCAAGACGCTGAACCGTGATTTGATCGAAGGTGATGAAACGGCGCGCGACCGGGCCGCCGCCGCGCTCAGACATCTGGGGTTCTGCGACTAGGCCTCTGGCTGCTGTTTGGCCAACAGCAACTCACCCAAGGTGAGCGCCATGACCTTGGCGCTGTCAAGCATGTCGTGCACGCCCACCCATTCGTCGGGCTGATGGGCAAGGTCCAGAATGCCCGGTCCATAGGCGATGCAGTTCTTCAGCCGCCCGATCCGGTCGATGTGTTTCTGGTCATAGGTTCCCGGCGATACGACGTAATCGGCCTGTCGCGCCAGCACGCGTTCGATGGCTGAGGCGACGCTGGTCACAATCGGTGCATCGCGGTCGGTCATGGTCGGCTGCACTTCGAACAATTCGCGGATCTCATAGGAAAAGCCGGGCCGCCGCGCGCGCACCCGCTCCATCAGCGCGGTGATTTCGGCCTTTACCGCGGCGGGGTCTTCCTCGATCAGAAAGCGACGGTCGATGGTGATGCGGCAGCGGTCGGGCACACAAGGTGCTGGCAGGCCGGTGTATCCTTCGGGCTGGACCGGTTCGCCGCCATGGATGGCATTGATGTTGAGCGTGGAGGATCGCGCGCCTTCGGGCACCACGGGCATGGCGGTGCGCTTGCTGGCCAGAAGCGGGAACAGGGTGTCTTCCATCTCGGCGATCACAGCGCCCATGTGGCGCACGGCGCAGTCGCCAAGGAACGGCATCGAGCCATGGGCGATGCGGCCATGCGTCTCGATCTCGGCCCACCAGACCCCGCGATGACCCAGACAGATGCGATCCTTGTTGAGCGGTTCGGGGATGATCACATGCTGCACCCGATCGGGGCTGAAATAGCCGCGCTCGGCCAGATAGGCGACACCGCCATATCCGCCCGATTCTTCATCGGCGGTGGCGCTGATTTCGATCGCGCCCGCGAAGTCGGGGCACGTCTCAAGAAAGGCCTCGGCCGCGATGATGCTGGCTGCCAGCCCGCCCTTCATGTCGCATGCACCGCGCCCATAGATGCGCCCATCGCGCAAGTCGCCGCCGAAGGGATCGACCGTCCAGCCATGTCCGGGCTCGACCACATCGTGATGCGAATTGAAATGCACACACTCCCCGGGATGGGCACCGGCGCGCCGTGCGACCATGTTCCAGCGCGGATATGCCTCGCTGTCGGCCGGCGCGCCATGGGCGCGGATCAACGCAACCTCAAAGCCGCGCGCCTCAAGCCGGCCGGCCAGCATCTCGCAGATCTCGCGATAGTGCAGCCCCGGCGGGTTCAGCGTGGGAATGCGAATCAGATTTTGCGTCAGCGCCACAAGATCGCTCTCGCGTGCCATCACGGCGTGCATCAGTCTTGCATCGGTTTCCATGGCAAACAGACTGCGTCGGCGTGGTCTGTCGTGCAAGCCCTGCCATTCGTCGCCAAGATCCCCTATATCTTTTCCGACAGATATGGTGCGAGAGGCAGGGATGATCCTCGGGCTTGGACGAATGTTGCTGGTCATGCTGGTCTTGCTGAGCGTGGTCTATGTATCGCTGTTCTTTTACTGGCGGTCTGGCGTGAAGATACGTCTGGAAGAAGACTGGGTGATGGCCGGCCGCCCGGGCGAGCGCGACGCTTGGGTCGCCGAACGCCTCGTCCCGCAAGCGCGACGGATCCGGGGCTGGCTGATCGCGCTGGTCTATGTTCTACCGGTCACGGCTTTGTCGGTTTACGTTTACATGACGAATTGAGGTGCGCCCATGCGCTGGCCACGGATCATCTTCATCGCCCTGTCGCTGCTGATCGTGGGTGCGTTTGTGCATTACACACTGCCCCAGCGCGATATCGTGCGTGTCACGGGAACCGAGATCATCCGACAGGATTTTTCCGGCCTGAACCGGATTTTTTATGCCCAGGGTGACAGTGGCAATGCCATTGTGGAAAGTCGGGATCTGAGGCTGATCAACACGATTTTGCCTTCGGGCGCGGTCATGATCTATCGCAACGAGGATACGGGCTTTGGCTGGCCGCCCTATTTCAAGCTGAATTCGGCCGATCTGCATGCCGAGGCGTCAAACCTTGTGTCAAATGCCGAGGCGCCGCAATGGGTGGCGGTCAGCCATTACGGCTGGCGTTCGCGGCTCTTGACCACCTATCCCAATGCGTTGTCGGTCCGCCCTGTTGCAGGGCCGGATGTGACGCTTGTGCCGTGGCTTGGCATCATGATCTTGCTGGTTCTGGCGGTCATGGGGTTCATGGCGTGGCGCATCTGGGAACGCTTCGAGGATCGGGTGATCGACCCGCTGCGCGACCGACTGGCGGTGCAATGGGCCAAGTTCAAGGACAAGACCGGCGGGCGCGGCTGATCGCACGCTGTCTTTGGCCTATTCGCCGTAGGGCACCCAGATCGTCTTGATCTCGGTGGCCTGATCGAGAAAGGCGTGGCCCTCGGCATCGGGGCCCGTCCAGTCGGGGGCGGTGGCATTGATCCATGTGCGCTTGAGATTGCCGCTGGCGGCCCCCTCCAGCCGGGTGATGTCCAGGCCGCCGGCAAAGCTCCAGAGCGCATCGACATCGAGATGGCTGGCCAGCGTCAGCCCCAATTCCTGCGGGTCGCCGGTGACGATATTGACCACGCCCGCCGGCAGATCGGATGTCTCGAGCACCTGATAGAGATCGGTTGCAGCCAGCGGATAGGCGGCCGAAGGCACAACGACCACCCGGTTGCCCATCGCGATCGCGGGCGCCATCAAAGATATCAGACCCAAAAGCGGCGCATCATCGGGCGCCAAGGCACCGATCACGCCCACGGCTTCGCGCATCGCCATGGCCACGCCCCGGATCGGCACGGATTTCACGCGCCCCTCCAGCTTGTCGGCCCATGCGCCATAGGTAAACAGCCGCGCGATGGCCGCTGCGACTTCGGCCTCGGCGCGCGCTGGTGAACACGCGGTCAGATCGCGCAGGCGCCGGGCGAATTCATCGCCACGCGCCGACAGGTTTTCGGCGATGTAATACAACACCTGTGCGCGGTTGTGGGCGGTGGCTTTCGTCCAGCCCGTCGCCCCGCGCGCGGCCTCGACCGCGTTGCGGATATCCTTGCGGTTGCCGATGCCCGCATGCCCCAATAGCGCGCCGCGCCGTGACCAGACGGGGGTGGAATAGCCGCCATCGGGCCGTGCCTGCTTGCCGCCGACAAAAAGCTTGGCGGTGCGGTCAAGGTCCGGCGCCTGCACCGTCGCGGGCGCGGGCGCGGGCACGGCAAGGACGTGCCGGATCGGCGTCGCTTTGCCCCCGGGCTTGAGATAGGCCCCCAGCCCTTCCCATCCGCCCTCCCGGCCAAAGCCGCTTTCGCGCACACCGCCAAAGGGGGCGGCCGCGTCGAACAGGTTGCTGGCATTCACCCAGACCACGCCCGCCGCCAGCTTGGGCGCCACATCCAGCGCAAGGTTGAGGTTTTCGGTCCAGATGCTGGCGGCCAGCCCGTAGCGGGTGTTGTTGGCAATCTCGACCGCTTCGGCGGGCGTGCGGAAGGTGGTCGACACCAGCACCGGGCCAAAGATTTCTTCCTGCATCAGCGGTGCAGCGGGCGACAGGCCGGTGATCAGCGTGGGTGGGTAGAAGCACCCCTGTTCGGGAAGGGCCACGGGGGCGTGATGGGTTTCGCCCTCAGGGTTGGCGGCGACCATGGCGCGGATGGTCTGAAGCTGCACCGGATCAACCAGCGCGCCCATGTCGATGCATTTGTCGAGCGGATCGCCCACCCGCAGCTTGGCCATGCGGGCTTTCAGGCGATGGTGGAAATCCGCTGCAATGCCCTCTTGCACCAAAAGCCGCGATCCCGCGCAGCAGACCTGGCCCTGATTGAACCAGATGGCATCGACAAGTCCCTCGATAGCTGAATCAATATCGGCGTCGTCAAAGACGATGTAGGGGGATTTTCCGCCCAGCTCCAGCGTCAGGGACTTGCCCATTCCAGCGGTCTGTTGCCGGATGCGCCGGCCCACATCGGTCGATCCGGTAAAGGCGATTTTCGCCGTGCCGGGATGGGTCACGATCGCCTCGCCCGTGCGCCCATCGCCCGTGACGATGTTGACCACGCCACGGGGCAGGCCCGCCTCCTGACAGATCTGGCCAAAGAGGAGCGCGGTGAGCGAGGTGTATTCGGCCGGTTTCAGCACGACCGTGTTGCCCGCCGCCAGCGCCGGCGCGATCTTCCATGCCAGCATCAGAAGCGGGAAATTCCACGGGATGATCTGCCCGCACACACCGATGGGCTGGTGGCCGGGCAGCTCGGCATCGCGCAACTGGGCCAATCCGGCGTGATGGTAGAAATGGCGCTGGGCAAGCGGAATGTCGATGTCGCGGCTCTCGCGGATCGGCTTGCCGTTGTCGAGTGTTTCCAGAACCGCAAACAGACGGCTGTGTTTTTGCAAAAGCCGCGCGAGCGCATAGAGGTATTTCGCCCGGGCATGGCACGACAGGCGCGCCCATTTGGGCAAAGCCCGGGTCGCGGCCGCCACGGCGGCGTCCACATCTTCGGGCGTGCCTTGTGTGATCTGCGCCAGTTCACGGCCGGTGGCAGGGTTGCGGGTCGCAAAGGTCGCGCCCGGCGCGGTGAAGGCGCCGTTGATGAAATGGCCAAAGCTGGGCCCGTGGGCGGCGATCCACGCCAGTGCCTCGGCGGCACTTTCGGGGGCGGGGCCGTAGTCCATCGTTTCAAAGATCTCGGCTGTGGTCATGCGCTGTGCCCTTCGTTGAGGCGCCACCGGAAAACTTGCGTTTTCCGGCGCGAAAAACTCGAGTTTTTCGCGCCCCTCATGCCATCGGATGCCGCCAGCTTGCCGAATAGGCGCCGGTGACATGGTGTTCAAGCTGTCGTTCGATGTCGCCCAAAAGCGACGAAGCCCCAAAGCGGAACAGGTCGGGGCGGAGCCAGTCATCGCCCAGCTCGTCCTTCATGAGGCTCAGATAGACCAGCGCATCCTTGGCCTTGGAGATGCCACCCGCAGGCTTGTAGCCGATCTTGATCCCCGTCGCGGCCTCGTAGGCGCGGATGGCGCGGATCATGGTCAGGCTGACAGGCAGCGTGGCGTTGACGCTTTCCTTGCCGGTCGAGGTCTTGATGAAATCGGCCCCCGCCATCATGCACACCAGCGAGGCGCGCGCGACATTGCGCAGCGTTCCCAGTTCGCCGGTGGCCAGGATCGCCTTGACATGTGCAGGCCCGCACGCGGCGCGGAAATCCCGCATCTCGTCATAAAGCGCCTGCCAGTTGCTGGTCAGGACATGGCGGCGCGAGATGACGATGTCGATTTCCGCGGCCCCCGCGCGCACGCTTTCCTCGATCTCCCGGACGCGCAGCGCAGAGGGCGACAGCCCCGCCGGAAAGCCGGTCGAGACGGCGGCAACGGGAATGCCTGACCCCTCCAATGCGTCGAGTGCGGTGGCCACCATGTCGTGATAAACGCACACAGCGCCGGTGGTGATGGGCGGCAGACCAAGGGCTGCAAGCAGATCGGCCCGCAGCGGCTGGCGGGCCTTGGCACACAGGCGGCGGACCCGGCCGGGGGTATCGTCGCCTGACAGTGTGGTCAGGTCGATGCAGGTGATCGCGCGCGCCAGCCATGCGGCCTGATACGTCTTTTTCACCGTGCGGCGCCCGGGCAGCGTGGCGGCGCGCCGTTCAATGGCCGATGTGTTGGCCTGCACGCGCGCGATCCAGTCCAGATCGAGCGGCATCCCCGGATTGCGGGGGCGATGCAGCTGCGGCAACTGGCTTGAAGTCGGCGCATCGGATGCGAGGGATGGAAGGGTCACGGTAGGGGCGGGCTGCTGTTCTGACATGGCAAGGAAAGCCTGTCATGCGGCCCGCGCCTTGGCAAGCGGGACGCGGCGGCCGATTGCGTCCGTGACAGCCGAAGCCGAAGCCGCTAACAGGGCCGCGACCATCCCGGAGGTGCCGCCCATGTCATTTGATCGCTCCATCAAGATCGCTCCCTCGATCCTGTCGGCGGATTTCGCCGATTTCGGCCGCGAGATCCGCGCCATCGAGGATCAGGGCGCCGATTGGGTGCATGTCGATGTGATGGACGGGCATTTCGTGCCGAACCTCACCTTTGGTCCGCCTGCGGTCAAGGCGTTCCGGGCCCATGTGAAAACGGTGATGGATGTGCATCTGATGATCGCGCCCGTCGATCCCTATATCGACGCCTATGCGGCAGCCGGCGCCGATGTGCTGACCGCCCATGTCGAAGCCGGACCCCACATCCATCGCACGCTTCAGGCGATCCGGGGCGCGGGGATGAAGGCGGGTGTCGCGCTGAACCCCGGCACGCCCGCAGAGGCGGTGGCGCATCTTCTGGATCTGACCGATCTGGTCTGCGTGATGACGGTCAATCCCGGCTTTGGCGGACAGAAATTCATCGACATGACGGCCAAGGTGCGCGCCTTGCGCGCGATGATCGGGGATCGGCCCGTGCATATCCAGATCGACGGCGGGGTGGATGTGACGACCGCGCCCCTGGTCGTGGCGGCAGGCGCCGATGTGCTGGTCGCCGGATCGGCGGTGTTCAAGGGCGGGTCGGTGGCGCGGCCGGAGGTCTATGGCGCCAACATCGCGGCCATCCGCGCGGCGGCAAGGGGCTGATCGGTCGCGCAAGGCCGGGAGACAGGTCCCGGCCCCGCGCGTATCGCGTCAGCCAGCCTTTGGTCCGGCTTCGACCACATCCTCAAGCGTTCTGAGGCCCGTGCGCGGGGCTTGCACCAGAACGGCCATGTTGCCGGGCTTGTGTTCGTTTTTGAGCATCTTCATATGCGCCAGCGGCAGGTCTTCCCAGGGAAAGACCTCGGACATGCAGGGGTCGATCCGGCGGTCGAGCATCAGCTTGTTGGCCGCCGCCGCCTGCTTGAGATGGGCGAAATGGCTGCCCTGAAGCCGCTTTTGATGCGACCACATGTGGCGCACGTCAAAGGTGCAGTTGTAGCCGCTGGTGCCCGCGCAGATCACCACCATCCCGCCGCGCTTGACCACGAAGGTCGAGACCGGGAATGTCGCCTCGCCGGGGTGTTCGAAGACCATGTCGACATTGATGCCCTTGCCGGTGATGTCCCAGATCGCCTTGCCAAAGCGGCGCACCTCATTGAACCAGTCCTTGTAGGCATCTGTCCCGACCTCGGGCAGGCGGCCCCAGCAGTTGAAATCCTTGCGGTTGATCACGCCCTTGGCGCCCAGATCCATGACGAACTGGCGCTTGTCCTCATCCGAGATGACGCCGATGGCATTGGCGCCGGCGGCATTGATCAGCTGGATGGCAAAGGATCCAAGCCCGCCCGACGCCCCCCAGACCAGCACGTTCTGACCGGGCTTCAGATCATGGGGTTCATGGCCGAACAGCATCCGGTAGGCGGTGGCCAGCGTCAGCGTGTAGCAAGCCGATTCTTCCCATGTCAGGTGCTTGGGGCGCGGCATGAGCTGCTGGGATTGCACACGGGTGAATTGCGCGAAACTGCCATCAGCGGTCTCATAGCCCCAGATGCGCTGGGAAGGCGACAGCATCGGGTCGCCGCCATTGCATTCCTCGTCGTCGCCGTCATCCTGATTGCAATGCACCACGACCTCGTCGCCAACCTTCCAGCGGGTGACCTTGTCGCCCACCGCCCAGACGATGCCCGCCGCATCCGAGCCGATGATCGCATAGGGTGCCTTGTGCTGCAAAAACACCGATACCGGTTTGCCCAGACAGGCCCAGACGCCGTTGTAGTTCACACCGGCCGCCATCACGAGCACCAGCACATCATGGCTGTCGAGTTTTGGCACATCGACCACTTCGACCTTGAGCGCATCCACGGGATCGCCATGGCGTTCCTGCCGCAAGATCCAGCCATACATCCGCGCGGGCACATGGCCGAGCGGCGGAACCTCGCCCATCTCGTAGAGATCTTTCTTGGGCGCATCATAGCGGGTGATCGCGGGCTTCGCGTCGAGGGCCATTGTCATGTCTCCGATCCTTTGCTGACGCCGCAGTGCGGAATCAATCTTGCTGCCGTCGCGAGCGATATAATCGACCGCGCAATAAAGCAAATCCTAAATGCCGTCTGGCGAAATATTATGTCGCAGTGGATAGAATTTTCGCGTCTTGCATGTGCAAATCCACCGACCTTTCGCCGACAAGATGCTGGATCGAGGCAGCGTAGAATGCCAAAAAGGCGTCACCCTGTGGCGATACGGTCAACCGATCGCCCGCGCGCGTCACATGGTGGCGTTCCATCAGCGCGCGCAGGCCGACCTCGATGGTGTAGGGGATGTCGCCGCGCGGGATATGCAAGACGATGCCCTGCGCCTCGGCCCGGGCGATGCGGCGGCGCAAGACCGCTTCGAGCGCCACGACACTGCGCACCCCTTCGACCAGCGCATGCGCAACCAGTGGCACCGGCGTCACCGGCATCACGCGGGCGATGCGGCCCATCAACTCGGTCCCAAGATCGGTTGGCGCATCGGCGTGGTTTTCTTTGAGGAAATCACTCAGGCTCAGCGGATCGCCGAAGCTGACCGCCGCATAGCCGTAGCGGTGAAATCGCCCCGTCATGCGGTGCCAGATCTGCCGTCGCAGGTAGCGCCAGATCGGCCAGAGCGAAAAGCGAAAGGCACGCGTGCCGGCATCTTGCGCCTCGATCAGGCTGCGATCTTCCATCACGCGGTCGTAATTGATCGCGACGGGCACAAAGACCACATCACGCGACAAGCCCGGCCGAAACCCATC
Organism: uncultured Roseicyclus sp.; assembly: GCF_937892565.1. Taxonomy (GTDB): domain Bacteria; phylum Pseudomonadota; class Alphaproteobacteria; order Rhodobacterales; family Rhodobacteraceae; genus Roseicyclus. Next base: position 10,049 of record NZ_CALAHQ010000097.1, read on the forward strand.
GAGGATGTAGGAAAACAGCCCCAGCTTGGGCCGTCCGATGGCGCCTGTCCGGCTCAAGCCGCCTTCGGGAAAGACGGCTTGCGTGACGCCTGCTTCGGTCGCCATTTGAACGTAACGGGCCAGAACCTTGCGATAGAGCGGGTTGTTATGGCGACGGCGGATGAAATAGCCGCCCATCGCGCGCACCAGTTGGCGCAAGGGCCAGACCCGCGCCCATTCCCCCACCGCATAGGCAAGCGCCGAGCGTTCAGCGGCCAGCCATGTGACCAGCACATAATCCATGTTCGAGCGATGGTTCATCACGAAGATCACCGTCGCGTCATTGGGGATGTCCTCGAGCGCACGGTCATTGGCATGCACCAGCCGCACCCGGTAAAGCGATTGGCTCAGAATACGGGCGGCGCGAATGGCAAATCCGAAATAGGTAAAAGCGGAAAAGCCCGGCACGATTTCGCGCGCGTAGCGTTCGGCCTTTTGAAAGGCGACATCCTCGCGCAGATTGTTGCGGCGGGCGTGGTCGGCAATGGCTTGCGCCACCTCGGGATCATAGATCAGGCGACGGATCGTATCGGTGCGCGAAGCCAGCTTGAAGGGCTGGATCGGGGTCTTGAGGCGGGTGTTGATCTGTTCGACCGCCCGTTCAAGGCGACGGCGCAGGAACCACCGAACCGACGGAAACAGGAAATGCGACGCGAATGTGACCCCCGCAAACAGGAGGATCAGAACAAAAAGCCAAAGCGGTAGCGCGACGGTGGCGGACATAAGGCATGCAGAGTGTCAGCTTTGCCGTGATCGGGCAATATGGTGTGCGCGGTCCATGTCAGAGCGTCATGTGGCGGGCCCGTGCGCCGCGCTCGATGGCGGCGGCATGCAGGCGGTCGATGTCAAGCTCGTGGCGCAGTTCCTCGAGAAAGCGCAGTTCGCTTTGCGCCAGCGCCCCATCGGCGGCGGCCACGTCGCAGCAGATGGCGTAGGCGGTCTCGAACAGCTTTTCGGGCAACGCATCGGTGACAAGTCCGAACAGCGCATCAAGCCCGTCTTCTTCTTCGAACAGGTCAAACACCACATTGGCCACGCGCCGCATCCGGTCGGCATCGTAATCGGCAAAGACCGGCAGATGATTGACGATCTGTTCGATATTCACCAACTCGGCGGTCCGGATTGCCGCATCCGAGACGGAAACCGCCACCATCAGCGCGACAAGGGCATCTTCGGGGCTGAGTTCTGACATCGCTGGCTCCTTTATCTGGCTTGAATTTATTGACGCCGACGCCTGTGCACAATAGGGGCATGGGCGCGCGGGCGATGGGGCCTGCCGCAAGATGGGACCAAAGCAGATGACCACCCTCCGCGATGCCGCGATGACCTCCAAGGCCTGGCCCTTTGAAGAGGCGCGGGCGGTGCTCAAACGATATGAAAACGCCCCGCCCGAAAAGGGCTATGTCCTGTTCGAGACGGGCTATGGCCCCTCGGGCCTGCCCCATATCGGCACCTTTGGCGAGGTGTTGCGCACCACGATGATCCGCCGCGCCTTTGAGGTGATCAGCGACATTCCAACGCGGCTGATCTGTTTTTCCGATGACATGGACGGCATGCGCAAGGTGCCGGGCAATGTGCCCAATCAGGACATGCTGCGCGCCCATCTGCAAAAGCCGCTGACACGCGTGCCCGACCCTTTTGGCGAATTTGAAAGCTTTGGCCATCACAACAACGCCATGCTGCGCCGGTTTCTCGATACCTTCGGGTTTGAATATGAATTCTATTCGGCCACCGATTACTATGCCTCGGGCGCCTTTGACGCGACATTGCTGCTGGCCTGCGAGCGCTATGACGCGCTGATGGAGGTGATGCTGGCGTCCTTGCGCGAAGAGCGCCAGCAGACCTATTCGATCTTTCTGCCGATCCACCCTGAAACGGGCCGCGTGCTGTATGTGCCGATCAAGCATGTCGACGCGCGGGAGGGCACAGTGACCTTTGACGACGAGACAGGCCGCGAATGGACGCTGCCGGTCACGGGCGGGCAGTGCAAGCTGCAATGGAAGCCCGATTTCGGCGCGCGCTGGGCAGCCCTTGGTGTCGATTTCGAGATGTATGGCAAGGATCATTCCACCAACACGCCCATCTATGACGCGATCTGTGAAATTCTGGGGCGTCCCGCGCCGCATCATTTCACCTATGAGCTGTTTCTGGACGAGACGGGCCAGAAGATCTCGAAATCGTCCGGCAACGGCATATCGATCGACGAATGGCTGACCTATGCCTCGACCGAGAGCTTGAGCTATTTCATGTATCTCAAGCCCAAGACGGCCAAGCGGCTTTATTTCGACGTTATCCCCAAGGCGGTGGATGAATACCACCAGCAACTGGCCGCCTACCCGACCCAGACGCCCGAGCAGCAACTGGCCAATCCGGTCTGGCACATCCACGGGGGCGAGGTGCCGGCATCCACCATGGTCGTGCCCTTTGCGATGCTCTTGAACCTCGTCAGCGTGTCGGCGGCCGAAAGCAAGGACAAGCTCTGGGGGTTCATCAACCGCTACGCGCCCGATGCCTCGCCCGCGACAAACCCCGATCTGGATCAGGCGGCGGGCTTTGCCATCCGCTACTTCAACGATTTCGTCAAACCCACCCGCATCTTTCGCCAGCCCACCGACAAGGAACGCGCGGCGATGGAGGAACTGGTGTCGTGTCTGGGCGACGAGGCCCGCGCGCTGGACGTGATCGCGCGCAAGGCCGCGCAGGAGGGCAAGGATGTGCCCCTGCCGGCCGTCGATTGGCAGGATGACGAATTCCTGCAATCCATCGTTTTTGCCATCGGCAAGACGCATGGGTTCGACCCGCTGCGCGACTGGTTCTCGGGGCTCTATGAGGTGCTGCTTGGGGCGTCACAGGGCCCGCGCTTTGGCGGGTTCATCGCGCTTTACGGCATCGACGAGACCCGCACGCTGATCGCGCGGGGGCTGGCGGGCGAATTGGTCGCCTGAACCCATCGCGGGATCGGTCCGACGGCCCATGACAAGCGCGGCGCGTGAAATCCCTGCGCGCCGTGCTATGCTTGCGTCGTGATGGTCCCTGATGGAAAGCCCGATGCCATGTTGCGCGCCCTTTTTACCGGTTTGTTCCTGTTCGTGACCGCCCTGGCGGCGCACGCGCAAGACGTGCTGGCCCCAAATCCCGATATCGAGGCCACGATCGGCGGCCAGTTCGATGCCTTCCGCGCCGGGGATGTGGCCGAGGCCTGGACCCATGCCAGCCCGAATATTCAACGCCTGTTCGGATCGTCCGAAACCTTTGGACGCATGGTCGAACAGGGCTATCCGATGGTCTGGGCGCCCGGTCAGGTCGATTTCATCGATCTGCAAAGCTTTGGCGGCGTTCTTGTGCAGCGGGTGCAAGTGATCGATGGCGCGGGCAATGCCCATTATCTGGGCTATCAGATGATCCAGACCGAGGCCGGTTGGAAGATCAACGGGGTCCAGATCCTGCCCGCGCCGCAGGTCGCGGCCTGAATTGTGAAATTTTAACCAGCCCTTAATCCTTATGGGCTAGACCATGACGCAACCCGGCCAAGTGCCGGTGTTCATCACAACATCGCTTGAAAAAATCGAGGTGGCCGTTCAGGGCGCCTTGGTGACCCCTGTTCGGCTCAATCACATGAGTGCGCCGGGCCTGTGCCTTGCGCGTGGAAAGGGGTAGACCATGACACAGGAGATTACCGACGGGCTGGTGCTTATGCCGCCGCTCTTCGCAAACGGGCTTTCGGTGTGGTCGCGCCAGGACGGCCGACCCGGCAGCGACACATGGGCCACAGCCGCCAACGCCGGTCTGGTGGCCGCCGATGCGGATTTCGGCAGTTGCCTTGAGATCGTCAAGACCGAGGCCACGACGCGCATCCGCTTCATGGGCCAGACCCCGATCCGGCCGGGCCTGTATCTGCGGGTATCGGCACGGGTCAAGGCGCTGTCGGGCAATCTGCCGTCGGTGCGCGTCGCGGCATGGGCCGGCAACGCCAGCAACCAGCAATTGACCACGGTGCCGCAGACCGGACCTTCGACCGCGCTGACATCCTATGGCAATGTCGTGACCGTGTCGGCCATCATCGGCACCGGCACGCGGACGGGCGTGGACATGCCTTGGGGTCCAGAGGCCAGCTTTGGGCACATGGGGCTGGATCTGACCGGGCTGAATGGCGGGGTGGTCCGCATCGACGATATCCGCATCGAGGATGTGACATCGGTCTTTTTGCGCAAGATGATGGATTGGGTCGATGTGCGCGATTTCGGCGCCTTGGGCAATGGCGTGGCCGATGACCGCGCGGCCTTTGTTGCCGCCGATGCCGCTGCCGCCGGGCGCGAGATCATGGTGCCGGCCGGCAATTATCTGATCGGCTCGAGCATGACCATCAACAATCCCATCCGCTTCGAGGGCAAGCTGGTCATGCCCGCCGGGGCGCGCCTGGCCTTGAACCAGAATTTCGACCTCAAGGGCTATGCCGAGGCATTCGGCGATGATGTCCTGGGATTGAAAAAGGGCATCCAGCAGCTTTTCAATCAATCCGATTTCGAAAGCTTCGACCTGTGCGGCAAGCGGGTCATCCTGACCGAGCCGCTGGATGTGCAGGCCGTGGTCGGCAACCGCAACACCTATGCCAACCGTCGCGTGTTGCGAAATGGCCAGATTGCGGCAGAGCAGTCGGATGGCTGGAACGACGAGGTGCATGCGCGCACCGGAAGTTGGTCGGCGGGCTTTCCGAACCGGATCTTCGGGCTGACGAATGTGGCGAATATCCCGATTGGCGCGCTGGTCACCGCAGCACAAGGCGTCGGGCGGGAAATCTACGTCACCTCGCGTGATGTCGCGGGCGGGCGCGTGACGTTGTCAGGCGATCTTCGCGCGCCACCGGTCTCGCAGACCTACAATTTCCGCCGGTTCAAGTATCTGCTCGATTTCGGCGGCTGGCTGAACCTTCAGCGCTTCATCATTTCGGACATTGAATTCCTGTGTGCCAGCAGGTCATCCGCAATCAATCTGCCGATCGATGGGCTGGCGTTCCAGATACAGGATTGTTTCTTCACCGGCCCCAAGGATCGTGCGATCACGTCGGCGGGTGGGGGCTGTCAGGGGATGCAGATCGACCGCTGTCAATTCCTGTCCAACGAGCAAGACATCCCGGCCACCGAACGTACCACGATCTGCTTCAACTCCAACATTTCCGATATCAAGGTGCGCGACAACCGCGCGGTACGGTTCCGCCATTTCGGCGTGATTTCGGGCGCTGGCAACATCGTGTCGGGCAACCATTTCTTTCAGGGTGACGGGGTGCCCGATGGGCCGCGCACGGCGGGCCTCGTGCTGGCCGACGGCAACATCAAGACCACCTTCGAGGGCAATTATGTCGATAACTGCTACATCGAATGGGGCAACGAGCGCGATCCGTCGCCCACATATGGATCCGGCGACAGCTTTCATGGGCTGACCTTGGATGGAAACATCTTTTTCACCACGACCAGCGCGCCGTGGATGAATTTCATCCTGATCAAGCCCTATGGCGGGGGGCATTTCATCAACGGCCTGACCGTGACCGGCAACCTGTTCAAGAAATCCAACAGCCCGGACCTGACCGCCGTCGAAGGCATCGACACAAGCTTTGCCACCCTCAATCTGAGCAAGACCTCCGATCTTCTGTTCAATGGCAACACCTATCACGGTGTCGTCAAGCGCACGGAAAACCCGGTGACGATCCGCCATGTCGAGGGAACGGCCAGCAGCACATGGAACGTCGATCTGTCCAATGTGTCGCCCTTTGGTTCACAAGTGCGCGGGGCCGTGTCCTTTCTGGCCGAGGGACCGCTCAGGAACACCGCGAATGCGATCGCCTTTGTCACGCCCTATGCCGAGCCGGGGCAGGGGCCGGGGGGGCGCACGTTGCGATTGCGCTGGCAACAAGATGTGCGCGGCACGGCCCAGATCACGGCACGCTTCGACATCTGACCGGGTCTCTGGCACGGGCCCGCCACCGGTTTTGGGTGGCGGGCTTTTCTTTTGGTCGGCTGCGGGCTAGCTCGCCCTGACAAGGAGAACCGCGATGACGCTTTTGCCAGTGGAAAACGTGCAGGATTATCCCCGCCCACCCCGGCTGGAGCGGGTGGCCCAATCCTTGCGCGTCGTCTTTGCAGGCGTGCCTGTGGTACAGGCCGACCCGGGCGCGGCGTGGCGTGTTCTCGAAACCCATCATGCGCCCAGCTACTATGTTCCGCGCGATGCGGTCTTGGCATCCGCGCTTGTGGCATCGTCGCGCGAAACTTGGTGCGAGTGGAAGGGGCGGGCGGCCTATGTCGATCTGGTGCTCAACGGCCGGCGGTCGCGCAATGCGGGCTGGTTCTATCCCGCGCCAACGGCCCGATTTGAACCGATTCGCGATCATATCGCCTTTTACGCCACCTCGGTCGATGCGGCCTTTGTGGGCGATATCCGCGTGCTGCCACAGCCCGGCGATTTCTACGGCGGCTGGGTGACGCCCAATCTGACCGGAAACATCAAGGGTGCGGCGGGCACGCTGCACTGGTAGGCACGGGCGGTCACACCAACAGATCGCCGGGTGACAGGCGATAGGCCTTGCCAAAGCCCCCGTTGAGAAAGCCCGCGCGCGGGGCAAAGCGGATCAGGGTGAAATCCTCGAAATCGTAATAAAGCTGTGCCTTGGGATAAAGCGACAGGTAATGGGCCCTGAGCGCGCCCTTGTCGGCGGGTTCCGCACGCGCCTGCAGCGTCAGGCGCGCATGTGTCAGCGGATCGCCCTTGCCGCCCGGTTCTGCGATCAGAAGCGAACAGGCCGGGTTGGCCGCCAGCGCCGCGGTATGGGCTGACAGGCCCGAGATCAGCGTCAAGGGCGCGCCATCGAGCCCGGGAACCAGCGCGATGCGCGTGACCATTGGGGCGTGGGTGTCTGGATCGATCACGCCAAGGGCGGCAAAGCGCGCCTGCGCGATCAGCCCGCGCGCAAGGCTGCGGGCCGCGTCATCGGTCGGGCGGATCGGGTCTGTCTTGCGCTCGGTCATGGCATCAGGGTAACGCCACAGGGTCCGCGCGCCAAGGTGCGACTGACGGTGGCGATGTGCTGCGGGATCGGGCATAAAAGGGGCTGATGGCCCCGGCCCCTTTTCTACACAAGGGCGGCCGCCTGTTTGGGGGAGAACGACCATGGCGCTGGTGCCAGCTTGTGACGAAGAGGCGATGGACCCCGATCTTCGGGCCCATGTGCAGTTTTTCAAGGGCCCGCTGGGTGTGATCCCCAATTCCGTCCGCACCATGGCCCATCGCGCCCCCATCGCGCGGGCATTCACCGATCTGAATGTGGCGGTGATGACCGACTACGGCGCGGGCGTGACACCGGAATTCAAGCGCCTGATCGGCTATGTGTCCAGCCACGCCTCGGGGTGCCTGTATTGTCAGGCGCACATGATCCTTGCCTCGGAACGCTTCAACGCGACCGAGCAACGGCTGGCCGATGTCTTTGATTTCGAGGCAAGCACCCATTTCAGCGACGCCGAAAAAGCGGCCCTTGCCTTTGCACAGGCGGCCACCGCCGTGCCGAACGCTGTCACGCCTGCCATCGGCGCGCGGCTCAGGGCGCATTGGGATGATGGCCAGATCGTCGAGATCATGGGGGTGGTGGCGTTGTTTGGGTATCTCAACCGCTGGAACGATTCGATGGGATCGGCGCTCGAGGATTTGCCCCTGTCCAAGGGCGAGGCGCGGTTGCGCGATGCCACGGGCTGGCATGTGGGCAAGCACGGATGACCGAACTTGCCGGGCTGGTGAAAGAGGCGCTGCGCGCGCGCGGCGAACCGGTCAGCCGGCTGGGCTATTTCTGCGCACCCTTTCGCCCATCCGATGGGCCCTTGGCCGACAAGGTGATCAAGACCTATCGCGGCGGGCGCGACGGCGATCTGCTGGCGCAACTGGCCGAACGCCATGCCGCCTATGTCGACCTGTTGCACTGGGCCGGGGTGCGTCTTCCGCCGACGACGTTTCTGATCTTGCGCGAAGCGGGCTATCTGCAACCCGTCATCGTGCAAGACGCGCTGGATGAGCGGATCCTGATGCGCCCCCGGATCATGGCCGCGCCCCTGTCCGAGGCGCTCGATATCCTTGGGGCTGCCGCCGACAGCATCGCCGATTTCTGGGCCCGCGTGGCACAGCGCCCCGAGCGGATCGGCTATCACCCCTCGATCCGCAATTTCGCCATCGACGATCAGGGGCCGATCTTTTTTGACACCTTTCCGCCGCTGATCGGCTACAGCCGACCCGAAATGGGCCAGCTTTTGCTGCGCTTTTCCGAAAGCGGGCTGGTGCGCATGATGGGCCGGGTGATGCCCGGCCGCATCCGCAGCATTCAGGATGAATGGTATTCGCCCGCAGGAACCATCGTCGGGCTGGTCGGATCGGCGGTGCGGCTGCGCCCCGCGGATGGCCCCGCGATCCTTGGCTGGGCGCAATCCCATGCCGCTGCCCATCTGACCGGTCAGCTGCGCGCGGAGGTTCTGGCCGAGCTTGATCGCCCCCCGCGCCTGCCCGCCTATTGGACGGGCACGCGCCGCTTGCTTGGCCTTGAGGGCAAGCCCAATGTCTGACCCCGCCCTGGCGGCGATGAAGATCGTGCTTGTCGCCCCCGAAATTCCCGGCAACACCGGCACCATCGGGCGCACCTGTGTCGCGCTTGATCTGGAGTTGATCCTGATCCGGCCCTATGGCTTTGAGATCACGGATAAATCCGTTCGCCGTGCAGGGTTGGATTACTGGCAGCACGTCCGATTGAGCGAATACGACGAATGGGCGGGTTTTCTGGCGCATCGCCAGCCCCGGCGCGATCAGTTGTTTTTCTTCGAGGATGATGGCGCGGCCGGCACAGTCTATGACCCCGCCTATCCGCCTGACGCCTATCTGGTCTTTGGTCGGGAAACCAAGGGGCTTGCACCCGAAATCCTTGTGGGCATGACGGACCGCGTATTTCGCCTGCCGATGCGGTCGCCGCATATCCGGTCGCTCAATCTGGCCAATGCGGCCACGGCGGTCGTCTATCAGGCGATGCGCGCCTATCTGGCATGACACCGCCCCCCTTGGCGCAGGCAAAGGGCGATTGGCAGACCGGGCAAGCGCTTGCTATCCTGCCCCGACAGGAGGGCCGCCACCGATGCCAGTTGACCCAAACGACAACCCGCCGCCCACCCTGGAACAAGAGGTGCGCGCGCTGCGGCAAGAGCTGACCTTTTTGCGCCAGCACAAGATGTTCGTGCTTCACCAGTCGGTGCCGCGCATCTTGATGTTTCGGTTTGCCAGCGGCATGGCGGGCGGCCTTGGCACGGTGATCGGGGCCACGGTGCTCTTGTCATTGATCATCTGGTCGTTGTCGCAGATCGAATTCATCCCCATCATCGGCGACTGGGCCGTTCGGATCGCGGCCGAGATCTCGACCCTGACGCAGTCGGTCGATTGAGTGCGTCCCGCGACCGCGGCGCCCGCATGCAGGCCACATCGCCCTGCGCCTTGCCCATCGGCTGATGGTGGCGAAACATGGGGTCGGGATAGATGTTTCCTATCGGTGGTTGCGATGGACAGGTGCGCACCTACCTGAAGGCCACACACCAAAGGAGCCCCAGAAGATGCAATGCCCTGTTGACGGAACAACCCTTGTGATGGCTGACCGACAGGGGGTCGAGATCGATTATTGCCCGCAATGCCGCGGCGTCTGGCTGGACCGGGGCGAGCTGGACAAGATCATCGAACGATCGGCCCCCGCGGCCGCGCCTGCGGCGCCTGCGCCATCGCCGCGCGGGTATGACGCGCCGCGCGGATATGACGATGACAGCCAGCGCAGCTTTGAAAAGAAGAAGCGTCGCGGCTCGTTTCTGGACGATATCTTCGATTTCTGACCCTGTTGGCCCGATCAGCCCTGCATCGCCGCCCACAGGCGCGCGGGGCTGAAGGGTGTTTGCGGCGCGGGCTTGCCCGTCGGGCGGAACGCATCGGCGATTGCATTCATCAACGCCGCCGGGGCGCCCGTGGTCGATGCCTCGCCCACGCCCTTGGCCCCCAGCGGGTTCATCGGGCTGGGTGTTTGCCCATGCGACAGGCTTAGCGGCGGGATGTCATCGGCGCGCGGCATGGCGTAATCCATGAAGCTGCCGGTCAGAAGCTGTCCGTCCCCGTCAAAGGCAATGGCTTCCAGAAGGGTTTCACCCACCGCTTGCGCAAAGCCGCCCCTGATCTGGCCTTCGACCTGTAGCGGGTTGATCAGCACGCCTGCATCATCATGGCCATGGGCCTGCAACAGCCGGGCCGCGCCTGTGTCGCGGTCGATCTCGACCAGCGCGGCATAGGCGCCAAAAGCCCAAGCCTGGCCCGCGACCTCGTATTTGCTTTCGGCGGTCACTGGCAAGGGCACGCCAAGGGCCATTGCGTGTCTGATCTTGGCGCAAGCATCCAGCAGCGCGCTGCCGCCGATGGTGGTGGCGCGGCTGCCCACTGCGCCGATGCCTTCGGGCACGATGCCTGTATCGCCCGCCTCGAGCGTGATGGCCGCCATCGGCAGGCCGAGCGCGTCGCTGGCGATCTGTGAAAAGGCGGTCAGGCGGCCATGGCCCTGTTGCGTGGCCCCCGTGGCGATGTGGGCCGTGCCGTCGGGGTTCAGCGTGACGCGGGCATATTCCCATCCCGCGGCCGATGGGTCGATGTAGAACGCCATGCCCAGCCCCGCCATGCCGCCCTTGGCGCGGATCGCATCGCGCCGCGCGCGCAGACCATCCAGATCGGCGGCCTTGGCAAAGATATCAAGCGCGGCGGCATAATCGCCGCTGTCCAGCCGGTTGCCCGTGGCTGTGTCATGCGGCATCGCCGTGACCGGCACCAGATTGGCCTTGCGCAGATCGATGGGATCGCGCCCCGTCGCTGCGGCGGCGGCATCGATCAGTCGCTCAAGGATCACATTTGCCTCGGGCCGCCCCGCGCCGCGATAGATGCCCACAGGCGGCAGCGGATGGGCGTAAGCCTCGGTCTCGATGTCAAGCGCGGGGATGAGATAGCCCGAAGGCAAGATGCGCGCGGCGTTGAAGGCGGGCATCAGCGCCGACCCCGCGGCCCAGCCGCCCAAGGGCGCCTCGATCCGCGCCTCGAGTGCCAGAAACCGTCCCTCGGCATCCAGCGCCAGCCGCCCCTGCGACGACAGGCCCCGCCCATGGGCTGCGGACAGAAACTCTTCGGATCTTGTGGCGATCCAGCGCACATCACGCTTGAGGTGCAAGGCCGCCCAGACGGCAAGGATTTCCTCAGGGTAAGCAAAGCCCTTCATCCCAAAGCCGCCGCCGACATCGGGTGCTACCACGCGCACCCGGTCGGGGTCGATCTGCAACACGCGCGTCAGGTCGGCCTTGGTGCGGTGCGGTGTCTGGGTGGAATGATAGATCACGACGCTGTCGTTGGCGGCATCGTAATGGATGGCGACCCCGCGCGGTTCCATCGATGCGGGGGCGACACGCGGGTGATGGGTGGCGACCGCCACCACATGGGCGGCACGGGCAAAAGCTGCCTCTGCATCACCCACGGCCCAACGGCGATGCGCGATGCGGCGTGGCGCGGGCATCGGGGCCTCGTCGATCTCAAGGCCGATCATCTCCAAGGCATCGGCGGCCTGTGCCGGGGTTTCGGCCAGCACGGCCGCCACGGGCTCGCCCACACAGGCGATCTGGCCCCGCGCAAGCATCGCAAAGGGCAGGGGCTGGTCGATCTCCAGCACGGGCAAAAGATCGGGTGACGGATTGGGTGGCAGATCGGCGCCGGTCAGCACGGCCACCACACCGGGGGCCGCCCGCGCAGCGTCGATGTCAATCGCCGCGATCCGCCCTGCGGCCACCGGGCTGCGCAGAAACGCCAGATGCAGCGGCCGATCCAGCAGGATATCGGCCGCATAGCGGCCCTGACCCTTGAGCAACGCGGGGTCTTCGCGTCGGGGCAACGCCTGGCCAATGGCGGATCTTGCGTGGCTGGTCATGCGGTTCCCTGTCGTCTAACCATCGGGTGTCGATACTGTGGCTTTGGGCGGAAATGACAAGGAACGCAACCATGCGGATTGCCGTGATCGGGGCCGGGGCCATCGGGCGCCATGTGATCGCCGCGTTGCAACGCGATGGTCTGGGGCCGCTGGCGGTGATCGTGCGCGATCCGGCACGCGCGGTGCCGGGGCTTGCTGCGGTGGGATCGGTGGCGGAATTGCCGCCGGGCATCACCCATCTGGTCGATTGCGCCGGTCATCCGGGGCTGATCGCGCATGGCGCGCAGGCGCTGGCGCGCGGGATCGATGTGGTCACGCTGTCGCTTGGGGCTTTGGCCGATGATGCGCTTGCCACCGGGCTTGCGGCGGCGGCCGATGCGGGTGGGGCGCGGCTGCATCTGGCCAGCGGTTCGGTCGGGGCGCTTGATGTGCTGCGCGCGGGTGCGGTCGGCGGGCTGACGCGGGTGCGCTACACCGGGCGCAAGCCGCCCGCCGCATGGATGGGCTCGCCGGCCGAAACGGTGCTGGATCTGGACCATCTGACCGGCCCCGCGACGCATTTCGAAGGCTCTGCGCGGCAGGCGGCGTTGCGCTATCCCAAGAACGCCAATGTGGCTGCCGCCGTCGCCTTGGCCGGGCTTGGGTTCGATGAAACGCAGGTGCGGCTGATTGCCGACCCCGCGGCGCCCGGCAATCTCCACGAGGTCGAGGCCGAGGGCAGCTTTGGCCGCTTCCGCATCGAGATCCTTGGCGCGCCCTTGCCCGACAATCCCAAAAGCTCGGGTCTGGCCGCGATGAGTGTGCTGGCCGAATTGCGGCGGCTTGGCGCGCGCATCTCGGGCTGAACCTGCGCGTGGCGCCGGGCATCTGGACAAGGGGGCCGCGCCTGCTAGGGTCACGCGCTGGTCGAAACAACGCAGTCAAGGGGTGAGGACATGGCGAAACTGGCATTTCTGGGTCTTGGGGTGATGGGCTACCCGATGGCGGGGCACCTCAAGGCGGCGGGCCATGATGTGACGGTCTACAACCGCACCGCGACCAAGGCCGAAGCTTGGGCCGCGCGCCATGGCGGCGCATGGGCCGCAAGCCCGCGCGCCGCAGCGGATGGGTGCGATTTCGTGATGGCCTGTGTGGGCAATGATGATGATCTGCGCGCGGTCGTGACGGGCCCCGATGGCGCGCTTGCGGGCATGAAACCCGGCGCGATTTTCGTCGATCACACCACGGTCTCGGCGACTGTGACGCGCGAATTGGCCGCGCTGGCGCATGCGCAGGGCGCGGGTTGGGTCGATGCGCCCGTGTCAGGCGGTCAGGCGGGGGCCGAGAACGGCAAGCTTGCCATCATGTGTGGCGGCGATGACGCGCATTTCGCGGCCGCCGAAGCGGTGGTTGCCGCCTATTCCAAGGCAACCGTGCATTTTGGCGCGGTCGGTGCGGGGCAATTGACCAAGATGGTCAACCAGATCTGCATCGCGGGTCTGGTGCAGGCGATGTCTGAGGGGTTGTACTTTGCGATGAAGGCCGGGCTTGATCCCAAAAAGGTGGCCGATCTTGTGGCCCAGGGTGCGGGCGGGTCGTGGCAGCTTTCCAACCGTGCCGGCACCATGGTGGACAACCATTTTACCCATGGCTTTGCGGTCGATTGGATGCGCAAGGATCTGGGCATCGCCCTGGGTCAGGCCAAGGACATCGGCGTTTCCCTGCCCGTGACCGCCATCGTCGATCAATTCTACGCCGAGGTACAGCAACTGGGCGGCGGGCGGTGGGATACCTCCAGCCTGATCCAGCGGTTCCGCGCCATGAACGGGGAGCTTGGATAAGCATCTTGCGCCATGTTTTCACCGATCTGGCGGCGCTGCGCGCGCAAGGCTTTGACACCATCATCGATGTCCGCAGCCCGTCGGAATATGCCGAAGATCACGTGCCGGGTGCCGTGTCGATGCCGGTGCTTTCGGATGCCGAGCGCGCCCATGTCGGCACGATCTATGTGCAAGACAGCCCCTTCAAGGCGCGCAAGATCGGCGCCGCGCTGGTCGCGCGCAACGCCGCGCGGCATATCGAAGAGCATCTGATGGGCTTTGACGGCGGCTGGCGGCCCTTGGTCTATTGCTGGCGCGGCGGGCAGCGGTCCGGCAGCTTTGCGTCCATCCTCAACCAGATCGGCTGGCGGGCCGAGGTTCTGGACGGGGGCTATCGGACGTGGCGGCGGCATGTCTCGGGCAGCCTTTATGATGCCGTTCTGCCCTATCGGTTTGTCCGGCTCGCCGGTCTGACGGGCACCGCCAAGACCGAAGTTCTGGGCCGCGTGGCCGCCTTGGGCTGTCAGGTGGTCGATCTGGAGGCGCTGGCCAATCATCGCGGCTCGATCCTTGGCGATGTCATGGGCCGGCAGCCCGCGCAAAAGGGGTTTGAATCCGCGCTGATCGCGGCCCTGTCAGGCTTCGATCCGGCCCGACCCGTGCTGGTCGAAGCGGAATCGCCGCGCATCGGCACGCTGCGCCTGCCGCCCGCGCTGTGGGTGGTGATGCGCGCCGCGCCGCGGATCACGCTCGAGGCATCCGTGGGCGCGCGCGCGCGCTATCTGGCGGGGGTCTATGCCGATCTGATGGCCGATGTGTCGGGGCTGGCGCGGCGGCTTGGCGGTCTGCGCGGGTTTGTGGGCCATGCGACCGTCGATGAATGGCTGGCGTTGGTGCAGGCAGGCGAAGCCGAGACGCTCGCCACCCAATTGATCGAACTGCATTACGACAAGGCCTATGGCCGCCTGCGCCTTGATGATGAAACGGCGGTCCTGGCCCGCATCGATGCGGGCGATCTGGGTGAGGCGGCACAGGCCGCGGCGGCCCGGGCGGTCATGGCCCACCTGATCTGATCTGCCCCTTGTTCGGTGCGCGCAGACCCCGGGGGGTGTCCGCAGGGTCGCCATGGTCGCGCCATTGGTCCGCGCGACACCGGCGACGGACAGCGCCCCCCTTTTCCTCTGGCGTCCCATCCGCTACCTGACGCCTGACTGACGAAAGGGACGCATCCGATGGACAAGAGCTTTGACGCCGCCGCGGCCGAGGCACGCATTTCCGCCCAATGGGAGGCACAGGGTTGCTTCAAGGCGGGCGCCAATGCCAAACCGGGGGCCGAGCCCTATTCCATCATGATCCCGCCGCCCAATGTGACGGGCGTTTTGCATGTGGGCCATGCCTTCAACAACACGCTGCAAGATGTGCTGATCCGCTGGCACCGGATGCGCGGCTTTGACACGCTCTGGCAGCCCGGCACCGATCATGCGGGCATCGCGACCCAGATGGTGGTCGAACGCGAACTGGCCAAGCAGGGAAAATCGCGCCGCGACATGAGCCGCGAGGAATTCCTGTCCCATGTCTGGGCATGGAAAAAGCAATCCGGCGGCACCATCGTGACCCAACTCAAGCGGCTGGGTGCGTCGTGCGACTGGTCCCGGCTGGCCTTTACCATGTCGGGCGCGCCGGGTGCGCCCGCAGGCGAAGAGGGCAATTTCCACGACGCGGTGATCAAGGTCTTTGTCGACATGTATGACAAGGGCTTTATCTATCGCGGCAAGCGCCTGGTGAACTGGGACCCGCATTTCGAAACCGCGATCAGCGATCTCGAGGTCGAGAATATCGAGACCGCGGGCCATATGTGGCATTTCAAGTACCCTTTGGCGGGCGGTGCGACCTATGCGTATTTGGAGAAAGATGAAAACGGCAACGTCATCTTCGAAGAAGAGCGCAATTACATCTCGATCGCCACCACGCGCCCTGAAACAATGCTGGGCGATGGCGCTGTGGCCGTGCATCCGGGCGATGCGCGGTATGCGCCCATCGTGGGCATGCTGTGCGAAATTCCCGTGGGGCCCAAGGAACACCGCCGGTTGATCCCGATCATCACCGATGACTACCCCGATCCGGATTTCGGCTCGGGCGCGGTCAAGATCACGGGGGCGCATGATGTCAACGATTATGGCGTGGCCAAGCGCAACGGCATCCCCTGCTACCGGCTGATGGACACGCGCGCGCAGCTGCGGGCCGATGGTGCGCCCTATGCCGAGGCCGCCGCCATCGCGCAGGCGGTGGCCAATGGCGCGCGGGTCTTGACCGAAGCCGAGGCCGACGCGCTCAACCTTGTGCCCGATCACCTGCGGGGCCTTGACCGCTACGCGGCGCGCGCGCGCGTCGTGGCCGAAATCACCGCCGAGGGGCTGGCCGTTATGACGCGCGCCGATGACCCGCGGCTGGGCAAGGATGCCGTAAAGCCCGGGGCCGAAGGCGCCGAGGCGCTGGTCCCGCTGGTCGAGGCCAAGATGATCACCCAGCCCCATGGCGACCGGTCCAAGGTGGTGATCGAGCCGATGCTGACCGACCAGTGGTTCGTGGATACGGCGAAAATCGTTGAACCCGCGCTTGCTGCCGTGCGCGACGGGCGCACCCGCATCATCCCCGAACAGCACCGCAAGGTCTATTTCCACTGGCTCGAGAATATCGAGCCCTGGACCATCTCGCGCCAGCTGTGGTGGGGCCATCAGATCCCGGTGTGGTATGACGCCGATGGCGGCATGTATTGCGCGCCCACCGAGGCCGAGGCGGTGGCCAGATCGGGCGGCAAGGCGCTGACGCGCGACCCCGATGTCCTCGACACCTGGTTCTCCTCCGGTCTTTGGCCCATCGGCA
>NZ_CALAHQ010000098.1 GCF_937892565.1 uncultured Roseicyclus sp.
CGCGGCTGCACTGCTCAAAACCGGACCATTTTGGTGAGGAAAAATCGACCTTGAAAAAGATCGTTGCGGAACTAGCGGTTGCAAGGTGTCCTGCAACTCACCCGCGCAGGGATGTTTTTCATTTTTGCCAGCAAGTTTCGATTCGTTGCGCAACCGCCCCTCTGAACGACATTTTCGACAATTTGACGGTTGACGCCCGCCAGCAGCATTTCTAGTGTCCGCCGCATGCAACCAGCACGGGGGGCAGCCCATGGACTGCTTCGTAGATGACGTAGGGAAAAAGCGCATGGGTCGGTAACGACTGCCATCTTGGCATCCCATGCGCCCCCGGTTTACCCCCCGGGGGCTTTTTCGTGCCAAAGGGCGCGGCACTGATGATGAACCGGACACAGAAAAGGACAGACGCGATGACACGGCAAATGACCGGAGCAAAGATGGTGGTCGAGGCGCTCAAGGAACAGGGCGTCGAGGTCGTATTCGGCTATCCCGGCGGCGCCGTGCTGCCGATCTATGACGAGATCTTTCAACAAAACGCGATCCGCCACATTCTGGTGCGTCACGAACAGGGTGCTGTCCATGCCGCCGAAGGTTATGCGCGCTCGACCGGCAAGCCGGGCGTCGTGCTGGTCACCTCGGGGCCGGGCGCGACCAATGCGGTCACGGGTCTGGTTGATGCGCTGATGGATTCGATCCCTCTGGTGGTTCTGACGGGTCAGGTGCCAACCTTCATGATCGGCTCCGATGCCTTTCAGGAAGCAGACACCGTCGGCATCACGCGGCCCTGCACCAAGATGAACTGGCTGGTAAAGGAAACCGACAAGCTGTCGGACACGATCCATCAAGCCTTTCACATCGCCACCCATGGGCGACCCGGCCCTGTTCTGGTCGACATTCCCAAGGATGTGCAATTCGCCACCGGCACGTATGTCGACAAACCCAAGGCACGCACCAGCCACTATCAACCCAAGGTCAAGGGCGACACCGCCATGATCGAGGCGCTGGTCGCGGCCATGGAACAGGCCGAGCGCCCGCTGTTTTACACGGGCGGCGGTGTGATCAACTCCGGGCCGCGCGCCAGCACGCTCTTGACCGAATTGGTGACACAGACAGGTTTTCCCATCACCTCGACGCTGATGGGGCTTGGCGCCTATCCCGCCTCGGGGCAGAACTGGCTGGGGATGCTGGGCATGCACGGGCTTTACGAAGCCAATCTGGCGATGCACGACTGTGATCTGATGATCAACATCGGCGCGCGCTTCGACGATCGCATCACCGGCCGCATCGCCGATTTCAGCCCCAACAGCCTCAAGGCGCATGTCGATATCGACCCGTCCTCGATCAACAAGGTGATCCACGCCGATTTTCCGATCATCGGCGATGTCACCCATGTGCTGGAGGAAATGCTGCGCATCTGGCAGGCACGCGGGTCAAAGACCAACGCGGTTCCGGTCAAGAAATGGTGGGACAAGATCGAGGAATGGCGCGCGGTCAAATGCCTGCGCTATACCAATTCCGAAACCACCATCAAACCGCAGTTCGCCCTGGAACGGCTTGAGGCCCTGACCAAGGGGCGCGACCGCTACATCACCACCGAAGTGGGCCAGCATCAGATGTGGGCGGCCCAGTTCCTGGGCTTTGAGGCGCCCAACCGCTGGATGACAAGCGGCGGGCTTGGAACCATGGGCTATGGCACGCCCGCCTCCATCGGCGTGCAGGTGGCCCATCCCGGCGCGCTGGTGATCAATGTCGCGGGCGAAGCATCATGGCTGATGAACATGCAGGAAATGGGCACCGCGATCCAGTATCGCCTGCCGGTCAAGCAGTTCATCCTCAACAACGAGCGTCTGGGCATGGTGCGCCAGTGGCAGGAATTGCTGCACGGCGAGCGCTACAGCCACAGCTGGTCCGAGGCGCTGCCCGATTTCGTCAAACTGGCGGAGGCTTTTGGCGCCAAGGGCATCTTGTGCAAGGACCCCGCCGATCTGGATGACGCGATCATGGAGATGCTCAACTATGACGGGCCGGTGATCTTCGACTGTCTGGTCGAAAAGCACGAGAACTGCTTCCCGATGATCCCCTCGGGCAAGGCGCATAACGAGATGATCATGGGCGAGGTCGATACCCAGGGCGTCATCGGTGCCGAGGGCGGCGTGCTGGTATGAGGCCTTCCGTGCGGAGCTTGATCGACCGCTTCCGCAAGGTTGCAAAAAAAGGGCCGAGGCATGCGCTTTCGCTCAAGACCACGCACCTGGTCGAGAGCTGCTTCGGCCCGATCGAGGCTTATGTCGATGATGTGATCACCGATCAGATCATTGAGTTCGGCAATCACACCCGGCCCGAGTTTGCCTTTGCCTGTTCGGTCCTGTCGCCCAGGGCGCAGCTCTTCGACCTCGGTGCACACATCGGGACCTTCTCGATGACGGCGCTGGGAAAGATGATGGGCGGAGGTCGTATCCTCGCGGTCGAGGGCAACCCCGTGACCGCGGCCATCCTGTCGCGCAATCTCATGCGCGTGGCGGACCCGAAGCAGCGCGGAAGGCAACCGGGGCGGAGCATCGAGGTCCTCAACGCCTTCGTCGCAGTGCAGGACGGGGATTTCGCCATTCAAGAAAACCGCGCCAACACGGGCGCAAGCATGCTCGTGCCGCGGGCCACCGGGCCGAACATGGCCCCGGCCGTTCAGCCCTTCTACGGCATCGACGCGTTGGTCGACCGGTATTTCCCACCGGATTACATCAAGCTCGACACAGAAGGCACTGAGGGGCAGGTCTTGACCGGGTCGCGCTTCGTCGCGGACGCAAAGCCCCTGATCTATCTTGAGGTGAACGAACGCACCCTTGCAGCCTTCGGCACCACAACATCCGATCTCGACGATCTCTTCGGGCGACTTGGCTATGGGCTTTATGTCAACAGCTTCGACCGCAACGGAGGCCATGATCTGTACCGCATCGACCGCATCACGACCCTGACCGGGCGCGGAGCTTTCTTTGACGTGCTCTGTGTGCCCGTCACGCACGAAATGTACAAGGTCTTGTCGCGCCTCTGCGCGCCCTGAGCGGCCCTATCCGATCATTCCAGAAAGCAGATGGCCTGCGCCAACAGGCCGTCGGGGTGAAATCAGATATCGCTGGCCGGATCTTTGCCACACCAGTCTTTTCACGCTTGATCCAATCCCGGTCGCGCCACATCAGTCGGGGCTGCGCGACGGCTGGCCATGGCGACACTGGAAAGAGACGCCATGCAAACGGCCCCTTTCATGCACTCATCGGGCAAAGCCATGCCGCGGTGCAGCCATTTCCCGGCCCGCCGAATAAGCCCATTTCGGCCCTTTCGCATCGCGGCCTGCCCGGCTACACTGGGCGGGCCGTTTTCCTGTCAGGGGCCGCCCATGTCACCGCTCAACATCGAGAAAGGCTCGTCGAGCCATTCCGCCTACGACCTTCGCAGCCATATGTCGGACAAGGTGGAAACCCATACGCTGGCCGTTCTGGTGGAAAACGAGCCGGGCGTTCTGGCACGCGTGATCGGGCTGTTTTCCGGGCGCGGCTACAATATCGAAAGCCTGACCGTGGCCGAGGTGGACCATGGCGGCCACCGCTCGCGCATCACCATCGTAACCTCGGGCACGCCGCAGGTGATCAACCAGATCAAGATGCAACTCGAGCGCATGGTCCCGGTCCACGAGGTTCATGACCTGACGGTCGAGGGCGCCTTTGTCAGCCGCGAACTGGCGCTGATCAAGGTTGTCGCCAAGGGCGAGCACCGGGTTGAATCGCTACGCATCGCCGAGATCTTCCGGGCCAATGTGGTCGATTCGACCCTGCAGAGCTTTGTCTTTGAGATCACCGGCACGCCCGACAAGGTCGACGCCTTTTGCGAACTCATGCGGCCTTTGGGCGATGTGCATCTGGCCCGCACGGGCGTCGCGGCGATCGCGCGCGGGGTCTGAGCGAAAATTCGTACGAATTTTCGCATGCTGCGATCCTTCCTGCGAAGGATCGTGGCCCTTTTGTTGTCGTCGGTGCCTGCGACACGCGGGCTTGGCCCCTGCTACCTTTTGGGGGCCATCAAGAGCGCGCGCCCTACCCTCGTCCCAGAATGATGCGCACATAGTCGCGCGTTTCGGCATAAGGGGGGATGCCGCCGTGCTGACGCACGGCTTCGGGTCCGGCATTATACGCGGCCAGCGCATGATCCCAGCGGCGAAAGCTGCGAAACTGCATGGCCAGATAGCGCGCTCCGGCATCGAGATTGGCCACCGGATCGGTCGGATCGACACCCAGCATGCGCGCGGTGTCGGGCATGAGCTGGGCCAGACCAATGGCGCCCGCATGGCTGACGGCCTGCGGATCCCAGGCCGATTCCTGCTGCACAAGGCGCAAGAACAGATCTTCGGGGATGCCATGGCGGCGCGCGGCCGCACGGGCCACGTCAAGCCATGGGCCGGAATAGCGCCCCTCAAATCGCGCGACATCCTGCGCGCCGGGTTGAAAATCGGGGCGCAACCGGGCCGAAGCCGCATATTGCCCTGCTGCACGTCCGTCGATCACCGACAGCGCGTTTCCGAACCGCTCCATCGGATTGGCAAGCACCGGCAGGGCTGTGCAACACAGCAGGGCTGCAAAGCGGGTGGCGCGAAAATACCGGGGCATGGGACCGATGGTTGAGCAAAGCCTGACCAACCCATAGGTCAAGCCAGGGAGAATTTCCAGCCTTTGGCGCCCACCCCCCTTGTGGCAAGGGCGCAATTAACCTTTCCTTGACCATAGTGGGGTGATCTAAGCAGCGCGGCGCTGCGATTGCGTGACTCGCGCAGGGGGCGCCCGCTGTTATGAAACATCGACCGGACAGGGGGGAAATGACATGGCCGGATCCGTCAACAAGGTAATCCTGATCGGCAATCTGGGCCGCGATCCCGAGGTGCGCAGCTTTCAGAATGGCGGCAAGGTGTGCAATCTGCGCATCGCGACCTCCGAGACCTGGAAAGACCGCACCACGGGTGAACGCAAGGAACGCACCGAATGGCATTCGGTCGCGATCTTTTCGGAACCTGTGGCCCGTATCGCCGAACAATACCTGCGCAAGGGCTCAAAGGTCTATATCGAGGGCCAGCTGGAAACCCGCAAATGGCAAGATCAGTCCGGTCAGGAGCGCTACACCACCGAGATCGTGTTGCGGCCCTATAGCGGCACGCTGACCTTGCTCGATGGGCGCGACGGCGGCAGCGGCGGACCTTCGGGCGCGTCGGGTGGTGGGGCGGCTGGCGGCTATGGGGATGATCGCGGCGGCGGTGGCTATCCCGATGATCGCGGCGGATCGGGCGGCGCGGGCCGGTCAGGCTTTGGCGGCGGCGGCGATGTGGATGATGAGATCCCGTTCTAGGCGGGTGGCTTGGGGCGGCGGGTCGGATGGCCCGGCGCCTGCGTCTTTTGCCGGTTGAGGATCCCTCCGGCAGAGATACATGAACAACAAACCAGCAGGGGCACCGCGCGAAGCCGTGCGGTGGGGCGGGAATGCAGCCGATCAATCCGACTTATGCAAAGACCTTTGCGCCCCCGGTGATGGAGGCGCGGCGCTGGATCCTTGGGCAAAGCTTTGCGCCCGAGCGCCCGCTGATCAATCTCAGCCAGGCTGCCCCGGTGGAACCACCGCCCGAGGCGCTGGTGCGCGCCATGGCCGAAGCGATGATCACGGACCCGGCCAGCCATCTTTATGGCCCGGTTCTGGGCTTGCCCGACTTGCGCGCCGAACTGGCGGCGCAATGGTCGGTGGGCTATGGCGGCGCGATCCGCCCCGCGCAGGTGGCCGTGACGGCGGGCTGCAATCAGGCCTTCACGGCCGCGATGTCGACGCTGGCGGGCGCGGGCGATGAGGTGATCCTGCCCCTGCCCTTCTATTTCAACCACAAGATGTGGCTCGACATGGAAGGCGTGCGCGCCGTCAGCTTGCCCACGGGCGATGATCTGTTGCCCGACCCCGAACAGGCCGCCAGCCTGATCACCGATCGCACCCGTGCCATCGTGTTGATCAGCCCCAACAACCCGGCGGGCGTGGAATATCCGGCGCCGCTTTTGCGGGCCTTTTACGATCTGGCGCGCCGCCACGGGCTGGCCTTGATCCTGGACGAGACCTATCGCGATTTCCACTCCGGCACGGGCGCGCCCCATGATCTGTTCACCGATCCCGATTGGGACAAGACGCTGATCCATCTGTATTCCTTTTCCAAAGCCTATCGGCTGACGGGTCACCGGGTGGGCGCCATCATGGCGTCCGAGACGCGGTTGGCCGAGGTGGAGAAATTTCTCGACACCGTGGCGATCTGCCCGCCGCAGGTGGGCCAGATCGGCGCGCTCTGGGGGATGCGGCATCTGGGCGATTGGCTGGCCGGGGAACGGGCCGAAATCCTGGCCCGGCGCGACACGGTGCGGCGCGAGTTCGCACGCCTGCCCGCCTGGCAACTCCTGGGATGCGGGGCTTATTTCGCCTATGTGCGCCATCCCTTTGCCCTGCCCTCGGATCAGGTGGCGCAACGGATGGTGGGCGCGGCCGCGCTTCTGGTGCTGCCCGGCACCATGTTCGGCCCCCGCATCGATCAGGGCGGCACCGGACAGGCCGAGGCGACGCTGCGCATCGCCTTTGCCAATGCCGATGCCACAGGTCTGGTGAGGGTGGTGGACCGCTTGGCCGCGCTTGATTTCTAGGCGCCCCTGCGCCCAGCCCTTGCCGTGCTGCGCCCAAGCGCGTAATCAACCCCTTGATCAGATCGGGCCCGCACAGGGCCCACCCAAAGCCTGAAAGGACCAGTATCAGATGGCACGATCGGCTGTGAAAAAGGCCTCGAACCTCTTTGTCTGGATCATTCTGGGCCTTTTGTTCGTGGCGCTGGCGGGCTTCGGCATCGGCTCGTTCTCGGGCGGGGCCAGTCGCGTGGGTGCTGTGGGCGATATCGAGATCACCGCCGAAGATTATGCGCGCGCACTCGATCAGGAAATCCGCGCCCGCATCGCCCAGACCGGCCAGCCGGTCACGCTGGCCAATCTGCGCGCGCAAGGCGTGGATCAGGCCGTGCTGCAATCCCTGGTGGCGCGCGCGGCGCTGGCCCATGAGGCACAGGCCATGGGCCTGTCGGTCGGCGACGCCGAAGTGGCCCGCCAGATCACGCAAATTCAGGCTTTTCAGGGGCTTGACGGCGCATTTGATCGCGAAACCTATGAATTCACCTTGCGCCAGAACGGGTTGAACCCCGCCGAGTTCGAGGATGATCTGCGCGAAGACACCGCACGCAGCCTGTTGCAGGCGGCGGTGATCGGCGGGATTGGTCCCCAAACCACCATCACCGAGCCCTTGGTCGCCTATCAGGGTGAAACCCGCGATGTGAGCCTTTTGATCCTGACCGAGGCCGATCTGCCCGGCGCCGTGCCGCAACCCACCGACGCCGAGCTTTTGACCCATTACGAGGCGCATCCAGACCGCTTCACCGACCCCGAGGCGCGGCGCATCACCTATGCATGGGTCACACCCGCGATGTTGACGGATGCCATGGCCATCGACGAAGCAAGCTTGCGTGCGCTCTATGACGAGCGGGCCGATCAGTATCTCCAGCCCGAGCGGCGGCTGCTGGAAAGGCTGGTGTTTGCCGATGCACCCAGCGCACAGGCGGCCTATGACGCGATTGCGGCGGGCCAGACCAGCTTTGACACGCTGGTGGCCGACCGCGGGTTGCGCTTTGAGGATGTCGATCTGGGCGAGGTCACGCGCGATGATCTGACGGCCGAAGCGGCGGAGGCGATTTTTTCGGATACCGAAAGCGAGATCATCGGCCCCGTGGCCACCGATCTGGGGCCTGCGCTGTTTCGGGTGAACGCGGCGCTCGATGCCTCGGAGATCCCGTTTGAAGAGGCGCAAGAGGACTTGCGCGCCGAACTGGCCGCCGAGGCGGCGCGCCGCGCGATTGACGACCTGCGTGATCCGGTCGATGATCTTCTGGCCGAGGGTGCCACGCTCGAAGAGCTGGCAGAAACAACCGAGATGGTTCTGGGCACGATCGATTATACCCCCGTCTCCGAGGATGGCATCGCCGCTTATGACGGCTTTCGCGAGGCGGCCATGGCGGTGCAACCGGGCGATTTTCCCGAGCTGATCGCGCTGTCGGATGGGGGGCTTTTCGCGCTGCGCCTTGATGAGGTGGTGCCGCCCACCCTTCCCCCCTTGGCCGATATCCGGGGCGATGTGGTGGCCGATTGGCGCGCCACCGCGCTGCGCGCAGCGCTGGCCGCGCGCGGTGAGGCGATCATCGGCGCGTTGACCGGCGGCGCGCGGCTGGAGGATCTGGGTCGGACCGAAACCGAGGCGCAGATCCGCCGGCAGGGCTTTGTGCCCGATGCGCCGCCAACGCTGGTCGGACAGATCTTTCAACTGGGCGACGTGGGCGATGTGACCCTGGTGGCCAGCGAGGATCGCATGTTGGTTGTGCGTTTGGACGCCATCAACCCTGCGGCGCGCGATGATCCGAATGTCTCGATGCTGTTGCAGATCCTCGGTCAGGCCGTGGCCCAAACCGTGTCACAGGATATCTTTGAAGCCTATGGTCAGGCGCTCCAGGCCGAGGCGGGCATCCAGTTGAACCAGTCGGTGATCAACGCCGTTCACACGCAGTTTCCCTGATGGCCCGGATTTCCGATTTCGCCGATTTCGAAGCGGGCTGGGCGGCCGGGCGCAACCAGCTTGTGCATGCCCGCCTTGCCGCCGATCTGGATACGGCGGTGTCGGTGATGATGAAGCTGACCGATGCCGGGCGCGACAGCTTCATTCTTGAATCCGTTACCGGTGGCGAGGTGCGGGGCCGGTATTCGATCATCGGATGCAAGCCTGATCTGGTCTGGGAATGTCATGGCCCCACCAGCCGCATCAACCGCAGCGCGCGGTTCGACCGCGAGGCATTCGCGCCTTGTTCCGAGCCGCCGCTGGTCGCGCTCAGATCCCTGCTGGCGGAATCGGCCATCGACATGCCCGAACATCTGCCGGCCGCCGCCGCCGGGCTGTTTGGCTATCTGGGCTACGACATGATCCGGCTGGTCGAACATCTGCCCGATGTGAACCCCGATCCGCTGGGTCTTGCCGATGCGGTGCTGATGCGCCCCTCGGTCATCGCGGTGCTCGATGGCGTCAAGGGTGAGGTGACGGTGGTTGCGCCCGCCTGGGTGTCATCGGGGCTGTCGGCGCGCGCGGCCTATGCGCAGGCGGCCGAACGGGTGTCGGATGCGCTGCGCGATCTGGAACGTGCACCCGCCACGGCCAGCCGCGAAATGGGCGAGGCGCGCGCCGTGGCCGAGCCGGTGTCGAACTTCAGCCATGCCGCATATCTGGCCGCCGTCGACCGCGCCAAGGATTACATCCGCGCGGGCGACATCTTTCAGGTGGTGCCGTCCCAGCGCTGGACACAGGATTTCCCCGAGCCGCCCTTTGCGCTCTACCGCGCGCTCCGGCGCACAAACCCCTCGCCCTTCATGTTCTTCTTCAATTTCGGACCCTTCCAGATTGTCGGCGCCAGCCCCGAGATCCTTGTGCGCGTCTTCAAGGGGCAAGTCACGATCCGCCCCATCGCGGGCACCCGCAAGCGTGGCGCCACCCCCGAGGAAGACCGCGCGCTCGAGGCCGATCTGTTGTCGGACCCCAAGGAACTGGCCGAGCATCTGATGCTGCTCGATCTGGGGCGCAACGATGTGGGGCGCGTGGCCAAGATCGGCACCGTCCGGCCCACCGAGGAATTCATCGTCGAACGCTACAGCCATGTCATGCACATCGTGTCGAATGTGGTGGGCGAATTGCGCGATGACCAAGATGCGCTGTCGGCGCTTCTGGCGGGGCTGCCTGCGGGCACGGTTTCGGGTGCCCCCAAGGTCCGCGCGATGGAAATCATCGACGAGCTGGAGCCCGAAAAGCGCGGCGTCTATGGCGGCGGCGTGGGCTATTTCAGCGCCGGCGGCGACATGGACATGTGCATCGCGCTGCGCACTGCGGTGATCAAGGACGGCAAGCTCTACATTCAGGCCGGCGGCGGCGTGGTCTATGACAGCGACCCCGAGGCCGAGTTTCAGGAAACCGTCAACAAATCCCGCGCCATCCGGCGCGCAGCCGAGGATGCAGGCCTGTTTTCGGGGCCAACCAACCGCTGAACCCGCGCAACGCGTGTTGGCGCCCTATTGGCTCAGGCGCTCTATGGCTGCGGAAACCGGGGCCAGCCGCACCCCCTTGGTGGCGCTGCGCAAGGCCCAGGACAGCACCGCCTCGATCGTGTCGGGGCGGGTCCGGCCCACAACGATGACAGCGCCATCCTGCACCGCGGCAAAGGCCGCGCGGTCAAGATAGCGGGTGATCAGCGGGGCGCGCTGATCGGCGTCGTCAAGCAGACGGAACGCCGGTGCGGCCGCCACCCGCGCGCGCGGTGGCAGTGACTGCAAAGCGTTTTGACCATCGGCAAGGGTGATCAGCCCATGGCCCGTGTCGGCCAGCCCGGCGGCGATCGCGTCGGGCACAGCCGGGTCAACCGGCCGGGCCGGCGGGCGCACTGCAGGCCGGTCGATCACGGCCACCGCGTGGCTCAGCGTGGCCCGTGCAGCGGCCAGCGCCAGATCCACATCGCCAGAGACCGCAGCGTCAGCGATGGATGCGGGGGCCAGGATCACCACCTCGAACCCGGCCGCCCGCACCAGCGCGGCACGCGCCGCCGCGTCGGGTTGTGACGGGTCCAAAGCGAAGCTGACCGGAAAGCGAAAGCGCGACAGGCTGCCGGGGTCAAGCGGGCTGGCCGGATCGTCAATCAGCACAATCGCAAAAAGGGGCTGGTCATCGGGCAGGTCAAAGCCCACCGCATGGGCGACCAAGGCCCCTCTGGGCACATCGGGCATGGCCGGTTCGGGCGTTGTGGGAGCCGGTGGGACCAGCGCATCAGCGGCTGCTTGCGTCACTGTCTGCGGCACGACAACGGGCACGACAACGGGTGCGGCAACGGGTGTGGCCACGGGATCAAGCGACGGGGTGGGCATCTGCACGGGTGGGGGTGCCGTGTCGATCCCGGCCAGGCTTTGCTCGGGCTCTTGGGCCATGATGCGGTTTGGCGCGACACCCACAGCCCCGGTGTCGCCAGCCCGGGCAAGATGCGGCGGGGCCAAGCCGGGCAGGTTCTGGGGCGCGGGTTGGGGCGGTGTTTCGGCGATGCTGTCAGCAGGTGCCGGGATTGGCCCCGCAGCGACGGGGGCCCGATCGCGCAGCGCCCCTTGCGTCAGCGGCGCGGGGCTGGGCGCGCTGGCGGGCGCGGACAAAGGCCCCGGAAGGATCGGCGCGGCGACATCGGGGGGGGCGGGCATCTGCCCCGACCCCCGCATGGGCGCGGCCGGCACCGGCATCCCATCTGCGGGCGCGTCAGGCGCTGGAAGTACCTCGAGGGCTTGGGGCGCTTGCGGCTTGCCCGGGGCATCGGGCAAGGGCAAGCCCAGCGACAGCAGGATCAAGACCACGCCCGCCACAAGCATGCCCCAGCCCAGACCACCCAGCAGACCGCGCCCCATTGGACCCTCTTTCGCCTTTTGGGGTCGACGCACCCCGAATACCCGCAGCCGCCGACTGTCTCTTGCGCTTGACCGCCCCCGCGGGCTTTGAAACATGTATAGCTCGGGCGCACATCGCCTTCACCCCCTATTCGCCCCGGGCGACAGGACCTGCCATGCTGTTACTCATCGACAATTACGACAGCTTCACATGGAACCTTGTCCATTATCTGGGCGAGTTGGGCGCCGGGGCGCATGTGGTGCGCAATGACCAGATCAGCGTGCAAGACGCGCTGGCGCTCAGCCCGCAGGCGATCGTGCTTTCGCCCGGCCCCTGCGATCCGGCACAGGCGGGCATCTGTGTGCCGCTGACGCGGGCGGCAGCGGGCGCGGGCGTGCCGCTTTTGGGGGTCTGTCTGGGCCATCAGACCATCGGCGAGGCCTTTGGGGGGCGCGTGCAGCGCCACAGCGAGATCGTGCATGGCAAGATGGGCGAGATTTTCCACTCGGGCCAAGGCATGTTTGCGGGCCTGCCCTCGCCGCTGCTGGCCACGCGCTATCATTCATTGGTGGTCGACCGCCCCAGCCTGCCGCCCACGCTGGAGGTGACGGCAGAACTGGCGGATGGCACGATCATGGGTCTGCGCCACCGCACACTCCCCATCGAGGGGGTGCAGTTTCATCCCGAAAGCATCCGCTCCCAGCATGGGCGCGAGATGCTGAAGAATTTTCTCGATATGGCCAAGGGGGCCGTTCCCGCATGAGCGACGCGATGAAGCCGCTGATCTACGCCGCAGCCGAAGGCCCGCTGTCGCGCGCCCAGGCCGAGGCGGCCTTTGCGGAATTGTTCGAAGGCACCGCCACCCCCGCCCAGATCGGCGGGCTGTTGATGGCGATGCGGGCGCGCGGCGAATCCGTCGCCGAATATGCCGCCGCCGCTCAGGTGATGCGCGACAAATGCGTGCCCGTGCGCGCGCCTGCGGGCGCGATGGATATCGTGGGCACGGGTGGCGACGGCATGGGCACGCTCAACATCTCGACCGCAGCCGCCTTTGTGGTGGCGGGCGCGGGCGTGCCGGTGGCCAAACATGGCAACCGCAACCTCAGTTCGAAATCCGGGGCGGCGGATGCCTTGGGCGCTTTGGGCATCGAGGTGATGGTGCCCGCCCATGTGGTCGAGCGCGCCATCGCCGAGGCGGGCATCGGCTTCATGATGGCGCCCATGCACCACCCCGCGATGAAGCATGTCATGCCCGTGCGCCAGGAGCTTGGATCAAAGACGATCTTCAACATATTGGGTCCGCTTACAAATCCCGCAGGAGTCAAGCGGCAGTTGACAGGCGCCTTCGCGATCGATCTGATTTTTCCCATGGCCGAGACGCTGCAGGCGCTGGGGTCCGAGGCCGCGTGGCTGGTGCATGGGTCGGATGGCACGGATGAGATCTCGATCTCGGGGACCACATCGGTGGCGGTGCTCAAGGATGGCAAGATCAAGCCCCGCGAGGTCCACCCCGAGGAGGCGGGCCTGCCCACCCATCCGTTCCGTGATATCCTGGGCGGCAGCCCGGCCGAAAATGCCGCCGCGCTGCGCGCGCTTCTCGATGGGGCGCCGGGGGCGTACCGCGATGCGGTGCTGCTGAATGCGGCGGCGGCCCTTGTCGTGGCCGAGCGCGCGGGTGATCTGAAATCGGGCGTCGAGATCGCCCGCGACAGCATCGACAGCGGGGCGGCGAAACGAGCGGTCGAAAAGCTCGCCGCCATCACACAAGGAGCTTGACGCCCATGGCCACCATTCTGGACAAGATCAAGGCCTACAAGCTCGATGAGATCGCCGCTGCCAAAACGGCCCGCCCATTGGCGCAGCTTGAAGACGCCGCGCGTTCTGCCCCCCGCGTGCGCCCGTTTTGTGGCGCGCTCCGACACGCAGAGCAAAGCGGATACGGGCTGATTGCCGAGATCAAGAAAGCCAGCCCCTCCAAGGGGTTGATCCGCGCCGATTTCGACGTGCCCCTGTTGGCCAAAGCCTATGAAGCCGGTGGGGCGGCCTGTCTGTCGGTCCTGACCGACACGCCCAGCTTTCAGGGCAAGCCCGAGTATCTGGCCCGTGCGCGGGCGGCCAGTTCCCTGCCCTGTCTGCGCAAGGATTTCATGTATGACACCTATCAGGTGGCCGAAGCGCGCGGCTGGGGGGCCGATTGCATCTTGATCATCATGGCGTCCGTCACGGATGGGCAGGCCGCCGAACTGGAGGACGCCGCCACCCATTGGGGCATGGACGCGCTGATCGAGGTGCATGACGCGGCCGAACTGGACCGGGCCCTGCGTCTGAAAAGCCCGCTCATCGGGATCAACAACCGCGATCTCAACAGCTTTGAGACCCGGCTCGAGACCACCGAAGCGCTGGCCCCGCGCGTGCCCAAAGGGCGCATGGTGATTTCGGAATCGGGGCTGTTCGGGCCTGCCGATCTGGCGCGCATGGCGCAAACGGGCGCGCGCAGTTTCCTGATCGGCGAAAGCCTGATGCGACAGGCCGATGTGACGGCGGCCACCCGCGCGATGCTGGCCCATCCTGTCATGGCGGGGGCGTGATCCATGGCGGACTTGACCCATTTCGACAGCGCGGGTCAGGCGCATATGGTCGATGTCTCGGACAAGGCCGTGACCGACCGCGTGGCAGTGGCCGAGGGGTGGGTGCGGATGCGCCCGGAAACCTTGGCGCTGGTGACCGCAGGCACCGCGAAAAAGGGCGATGTGCTGGGGATTGCACGGCTTGCCGGGATCATGGGGGCCAAGAAAACCGCCGATCTGATCCCGTTGTGCCATCCGCTGCCGATCACCAAGGTGGCGCTGGAGCTTGTCCCTGATGCCGCCCTTCCGGGGGTGCGGATCACGGCGACCGTCAAGACCACCGGCCAGACCGGCGTGGAGATGGAGGCGTTGACGGCCGTTTCAGTGGCGGCGCTGACGGTGCATGACATGCTGAAGGCGGCTGAAAAATCCATCGAGATCGGGGGCATCCGCGTGGTGCTGAAGGATGGTGGCAAATCGGGGCGCTACGAGGCCGAGGGCTGAGGGGTGCGATTATTCGTACGAATAATCGCAGCGCGCGCCGTTGCGGACGCTCGTGCCCGTGGCGGGGACAGCATGCGTATTTTCGGAAAGATGAAGCAGTGAAGGGGCGTTGCGCATGATCTCGGTCGAGGAGGCGCTGGCTGCATGTCTGGCTTTGGTGCGGCCCGCTGGAACCGAAAGCGTCAAGCTGGCCGATGCCATGGGCCGTGTTCTGGCAACCGATGTGGTGGCAGGCCGCGACCAGCCGCCCTTTGCGGCCTCGGCCATGGATGGTTACGCGATGGCGCTGGCAGACCGGGTGACAGGCGCGCGGCTGAGCGTGGTGGGCGAGGCCCCGGCCGGGCGCGCCTGGGCGGGACAGATCGGCGCAGGCCAGGCCTTGCGCATCTTTACCGGCGCGCCCCTGCCGCGGGGGGCCGATTGCGTGGTCGTGCAAGAGGATGTCGCGCGCGAGGCGGACACGATCCTTCTGGGTCCGCGGCTCGATGAGGGCAGCAATATCCGCGCGGCCGGTTGCGATTTCCGGGCGGGCGCCCGGCTTGCAGCGCCCCGACGGCTGTCGCCCGCCGATATTGCGCTCTGTGCGGCGATGAATGCGCCGGTGCTCGATGTGTTCCGCCGGCCCGAGGTGGCCTTGATCGCAACGGGCGATGAGTTGGTCAGCCCCGGAGAGGCGCCCCGAGACGATCAGATCATCGCCTCCAACATCTATGGGCTGAAGGCGATGATCGAGGCCGAGGGCTGCCGCGCGCGGCTTTTGCCCATCGCGCGCGACAACTGCGCAAGCCTGACACAGGTTCTGGCGCTGGCCCAAGGGGCAGATCTGATTGTCACGATCGGCGGCGCCTCTGTGGGCGAGCATGATCTGGTTGCGGGGGTGACCGCTGGCCTGGGTCTTGAGCGATCGTTCTACAAGGTGGCTTTGCGGCCGGGCAAGCCGCTGATGGCGGGGCGATTGGGGGGGGCGGCCCTGTTGGGGCTGCCGGGAAATCCGGTGTCATCCATGGTGTGTGGCGAGATTTTCCTGGTGCCTATGCTGCGCGCGATGCTTGGGCTTGGGGCGCGTGCGCGGGCACGCCGGGCAGGCAGGTTGGGATGCGACCTGCCGGCCAATGGCAACCGGGCGCATTACCTGCGGGCACGGGTGGAAGCGGGCCCTGACCTGCCGGTCATCACACCTTATGCGGTGCAGGATTCTTCGCTTTTGAGCGTCTTGTCGGAGGCAGGCACCTTGTTGGTACGTGCGCCTGAAGATGGGCCGCGCAAGGCGGGCGATGTGATCGAGCATCTGCCGCTGGCACCGCATGACAGTTGATTCGTTGACACGGAGCGGGAACAGGTTTAGAACATAACCTGAACAAACCTCAGGCTTTCGGATTCAGGGAGAACGAGCCGATGCTGACCCGCAAGCAGCGTGATCTGTTGGAATTCATCCATGCCCGCGTACAGCGCGACGGCGTGCCACCGTCCTTTGACGAAATGAAGGAGGCGTTGGACCTGCGCTCCAAATCCGGCATTCATCGGCTGATCACCGCACTGGAAGAGCGCGGCTTTATCCGCAGACTGGCCCACCGCGCGCGCGCGCTTGAAATCCTCAAGATGCCCGAGGCGATGGAAAAGGGCGGCTTTGCGCCGCGCGTGATCAAGGGGGATCGGGTTGATCCGCCGCGCGGGGCCATGCCGGTCGCAGCGGCCGCGACGGACGTGCCCGTCATGGGTCGCATCGCCGCTGGCACACCCATCGAAGCGATTTCCGAGGTGGCAAGCCATGTCGCCGTGCCCCAGCAGATGCTGCGCAGCGGGCGCAGCCATTACGCCCTTGAGGTCAAAGGCGATTCGATGATCGAGGCGGGGATCAACGATGGCGATATCGTAGTCATCGAAGAGGGCGGCACGGCGCAAAATGGCGATATCGTCGTGGCGCTGGTCGAAGGCCATGAGGCGACGCTGAAACGTTTGCGCCGAAAGGGCGGGATGATCGCACTGGAAGCGGCAAACCCAGCCTATGAAACGCGCATGTTCCGCGACGATCAGGTGACCGTTCAAGGCAGGTTGGTCGGCCTGATCCGCAGCTACTGACCCCGGTCCCGGGGCGGGGGTGACCACAGCCTGTCGCCCTGATGCATGCGCGCGCTGGTGACAATCAGCGCGCCTTGCCTGTGGGTGATGGCCAAGGCGCCGGTCTGGGCCAGCAAGGGGCCATCGAACACCAGGCAACCGGCATCTGGATAAAGCGTGACAGGCAGGTGGCCGGCAAGTGTCATGCGCGGCTGCAACAGGGCTGCGATCGCGGTCACCGGCACGGGCGCTGGCGCGGGTTCCGACAAGATGACGACATCATGGGTGGCGCACGCCTGGGCCGCCGCTTCGGCCCCGGTTCGGCCCGTAGCGTGCCAAATGCGCAGCCCGGCCAGATCGCTTGCCCGACCTGCGCCCTCCGCACGCCACAGATCGCGCGCGGCCGCCCCGTCTTGAGCCACCCGGTCACCGTCGTTTTCGAGCCAGACGCCTGCGACAAATCCGTCCCCGCGGGGGCGGCTGAGCGCGCGGCCCTCTGGCGACAAGATGCCGACCATGCCGCCGCTGTCGGACACCAGCACAACCGGACGCCCCTCGCCGTTCCAATTGATCAGGGCGACGACAATGGGCAGTGCGCCCAGCCAACGCGCGCGCCCCTGCCAGAGCAAAACGACAAGCCCACCCATGGTCACGACGCCCAGCATCCAACCCGGCGGGGTCGCAACCGCTGCCACGGCCCCCGGCCAGGCCGCAACCCATTCCGCCACGCCCAGGATCCAGATCAGCGCCCATTCCATCACAAACCAGACCGGTCCCGCCAAGCCGATGGGCGTCAACAGCGTGGCCACCACCGCACCGGGCATGATGACGCTGCCCATCACCGGCACGGTCAACAGATTGGCAAACAGGCCATAGACCGGGAATTGGTTGAAATGCGCCGCCGCAAAAGGCGCGGTGGCTGCCCCCGCCACCACCGACGAGACGACGAGCATAAGCACCGCCTTTGCCCAACTTGGCCAAGCCGCGCCCAACTGAAGCGTCCGCAGCAAGCCAAAAGCCCCGACCAGGGCGGCCGTGGCCGCGAAGGACATCTGAAATCCCGGCGACATCAGGGTTTCGGGCCGGTTCAAAAGCACGATGATCGCGGCAATCGCGACCGAGCGCAGGGTGATGGCGCGCCGGTCCAGCAGCACCGCCGCAAACATCACCGCCGCCTGAATGAAGGCCCGTTCGGTCGCCACATTCCCCCCCGAGAGCGCCAGATAAAAGGCCCCCGCCAGCAAGGCCCCCAATGCGGCCCATTTGCGGATCGGGTAGCGCAAGGCCAGCACCGGGATCAGCGCCAGACCCAACCGCAGCGCCGCATAGACAAAGCCCGTCAGCAACCCCATGTGCAGGCCGGAAATGGCCAGAAGATGGGCGATATTGGCATCGCGCATCGCCTGTGTCGGCCCGGCTTCCAGCCCGGATCGATCACCGGTCAGCACGGCGGCAGCAAAGGCGCCGGGCTGGCCCGCGATGCGATCTTGGATGGCCGCCGACAGGCGCATGCGCAGATGAAACAAGCGCGCCGCGCCCGCCGCACGCACCTCCAGAAGCATCAGGGGGGTGCGCGTGTAGCCGACACCGCCCAACGACAGGAAATAGGAATGGCGCTGAAAATCGAAGCCGCCCGGCTCGGCCGGGCCGGACGGCGCCGACAGATGGCCCGTCACCATCACGATGCTGCCCGGTTCAGGCGCCGATCCGGCCGCATCGCCATGCAACGCCACGCGCACCCGGAGCGGTGTCCGCTCAGGTGCCATATCTTCGAGCCGGACCTGATCAAGCGTCAGCCGCGTCGCATCCGAGGCCGATCGGTCCACCCCCACAACCCGCCCCTCGATCGCGCCGTAATAGCGAAAATCCAGCACCGGCCCCGCCACGCCATGCGCGCGGTGGCCCGCGGCCAGCACCCCCAGCGCGACCATGGCCACCCCAACACCCAAAGGGCCGATGCCCGCACGCCAGATCACCGCCACCGCCACGCCCGCCACCAAAAGCGCCGCCGTCACGCCATAGCCCACCGGGCCGGGTTCTTGCGGCAACGCAAAATAAAGCGCCACCCCAAGGCCCAGCATCACAGCCGACCATGGCATCAGCGCACCGCGTTGCGCATGGCCAAGCGCGCTCAAGCCCCCCAGCGCCATCCGCAGCGCGACCGGTGCTTGCCCGCGCACGGGCCCAGTATCGACGAAATCGGTCACCGCCTTGTCAGCGCCCTTCGTGATGCGTTAACGAAGCGTCAAGCCTAGCCCCGACATGGTTTCCAACTGGTTAACGCCGCGCCGGCCCCGCCCGCCCGCGATCGGCGCGAAAAGGAACAAGATGACCGCACCACAGCAGATCATCACCCGCATCGCCCCCTCGCCCACGGGCATCATGCACATCGGCACGGCACGCACGGCGCTGTTCAACTGGCTCTTTGCCCGCGCGCGTGGCGGCCAGTTCTTGCTCAGGATCGAAGACACCGACCGCGCCCGGTCCACCCCCGAGGCGACGCAAGCGATTCTCGACGGGATGCGGTGGCTCGGTCTCGACTGGGATGGCGACGCCGTCAGCCAGTTCGAACGCGTCCCCCGCCATGCGCAGATCGCCCATGAAATGCTGGCGCGCGGGCATGCCTACAAATGCTTTGCCAGCCAAGATACCATCGAAGCCTACCGCGAGGCCGCCCGCGCCGAAGGCCGCTCGACGCTCTACCACAGCCCCTGGCGCGACGCGCCCGCCGCCGATCACCCCGATGCACCCTATGCGATCCGCCTCAAGGCACCGCAGACAGGCCAAACCGTGATCGAGGATGCCGTGCAGGGCCGGGTGACGTTTGCCAACGACCAGCTGGACGACATGGTGATGCTGCGCTCGGACGGCACGCCCACCTACATGCTGGCGGTGGTGGTCGATGATCACGATATGGGCGTGACCCATGTGATCCGGGGCGATGACCACCTGAACAATGCCCCGCGTCAGGCGCAGATCTATCGCGCCATGGGATGGGCGGAACCGGTCTGGGCGCATATTCCGCTGATCCATGGCCCGGATGGCAAAAAGCTCAGCAAGCGGCATGGCGCGACGGGTGTGATGGATTACGCACAGATGGGCGTGCCTGCGGCCGCGATGCGCAACTATCTGGCCCGGCTTGGCTGGAGCCATGGCGATGACGAGCTTTTTACCGATGCACAGGCGCTGGAGTGGTTCGATCTGGCGGGAATCGGGCGTGCGCCCGCGCGGCTTGACCTCAAGAAACTCGAAAGCGTGGCCGGATGGCACATCGCCCGCATGTCGGATGCCGATCTGATGGCCGAGATCACGCGATATCTTGCGCTGACCGGGCAAGCGCCGCTTTCGCACATGCAGCATGATAGGCTCGGAACTGCGATGTATTGCCTCAAGGATCGGGCGAAATCGCTGCCGGAATTGCTCGAAAAAGGCCAATTTGCCTTGGCCGGCCGCCCCATCACCCCCGATGCGGCGGCGGCGGCGCAACTCGATGCAGTATCCCGTGGTATACTGCGTGAATTGACTGCGCAGTTGCAGCATGCTAGCTGGACCCGTGACACGCTGGAGGCGACGCTGACCCATGCCGCCGAGGCCCATGGGTTGAAATTCGGCAAACTTGCAGGCCCGCTCAGGGCCGCATTGGCAGGCCGCAGCGTTACCCCCAGCGTCTATGACATGATGCTCGTCATCGGCCGCGACGAAACGATCGCCCGCCTGACGGATGCCGCTTCCCGCGACGGCTGAACCGGGGGGCCACAAACCGAACAGGGGCCGTCCGCAAGGCAAAGCCCCATTTTTCCGCGCGCGGCGCATCTGCACCCGCCGGTCATGATGCAGAGGGGGACCACCATGGCACAGACGACACGCACCGCCAGCCTGACGATCGACGGCAAAACCTATGAGCTGCCGATCCATTCGCCGACCGCCGGCCCCGATGTCATCGACATCACCAAGCTTTATGCGCAAGCGGGCGTGTTCACCCATGATCCGGGCTTCACCTCGACCTCGGCCTGCGAGAGCGCGATCACCTTCATCGATGGCGACAAGGGCGAATTGATGCACCGCGGCTATCCCATCGACCAGCTGGCCGAAAAATCGCATTACCTCGAAGTGTGCTACCTGCTGTTGTACGGCGAACTGCCGTCGGCCGCTGCACTGGAACATTTCGAAACCACGATCACCCGTCACACGATGATCCATGAACAGATGCACAATTTCTTCCGGGGGTTCCGGCGGGATGCGCATCCGATGGCAACCATGGTGGGCGTGGTCGGCGCGATGTCGGCCTTCTATCACGACAGCACCGACATCAACGATGCCCACCAGCGCGAGATCGCATCCCATCGCCTGATTGCCAAGATGCCGACGATCGCCGCGATGGCTTATAAATACTCGATCGGCCAGCCGTTTGTCTATCCGCGCAACGATCTTGATTACGCCTCGAACTTCTTGCGCATGTGCTTTGCCGTTCCGGCCGAAGACTATGTGGTCGACCCGGTGCTGGCCCGCGCGATGGACCGCATCTTCACGCTGCATGCCGACCATGAACAAAACGCCTCCACCTCGACGGTGCGTCTGGCTTCGTCCTCGGGGGCGAACCCCTTTGCCTGTATCGCAGCCGGCATCGCCTGTCTCTGGGGGCCCGCGCATGGCGGCGCCAATCAGGCCTGCCTCGAGATGCTCAAGGAAATCGGCTCGGTCGACCGGATCCCCGAATTCATCGCGCGCGCCAAGGACAAGAACGATCCCTTCCGCCTGATGGGCTTTGGCCACCGTGTCTACAAGAACTTCGACCCCCGCGCCACGGTGATGAAGACATCCGCCGATGAGGTGCTGGATCTCTTGGGTGTCGAAAACAACCCGCTGCTGCAAATCGCCAAGGAGCTTGAGCGCATCGCGGTTCAAGACCCCTATTTCATCGAGAAAAAACTCTTTCCCAATGTCGATTTCTACTCTGGGATCATCCTCGAAGCGATGGGCTTTCCCACCGCGATGTTCACCCCGATCTTCGCCGTCTCGCGCACGGTGGGCTGGATTTCTCAGTGGAAGGAACAACTGGCCGACCCAGCGATGAAAATCGGCCGGCCGCGCCAGCTTTACATGGGCCCGACCGCCCGCGATTACATCGATATCGAGAACCGCTAGA
>NZ_CALAHQ010000099.1 GCF_937892565.1 uncultured Roseicyclus sp.
CTCACCCAAACAACACCATCGCGCGCGGATCCCATCCGAGCCTTGCGCGCGCGCCGAAGTCGAGCACGCGGCGGCCCGGGGTGTTGCGCATCGAGACGCGGACGGGGGCGGGTGTGCCGTCGAGCAAGATGTCGTAATAGGTCATGTCGCCGTAATAGACGACCTCGCGCACCGTACCGGAGGCCTCGCGCCCGCCCTCGGCCGTCTGGCCGTCATAGAGCAGCGTCAGGCTTTCGGGGCGCACGCCGATCTGGGCCACACCCGGCTTGGCGCCACTGGGGCATTGCGCCGGTTCCAGCTCGGCCGGGCCCAAGCCCTGCACCTCGACGCAGATGCGCCCGCCCGCCTCGCCCGACACGCGCGCCGGCAGGAAATTCATCATGCCGATGAATTCGGCCACACGGCGCGAATTGGGGCGGCGATAGAGCGTTTCGGGGTCGGCCAGTTGCGCGATCTCACCCTCGAACATCACGGCGATCCGGTCGGACATGACCAGCGCCTCTTCCTGATCATGGGTCACGAGGATGAAGGTGATCCCCACCTCGCGCTGCAGCTTGATCAATTCGACCTGCATCACCTCGCGCATCTTCTTGTCGAGTGCGGAAAGCGGCTCATCCAGAAGCAGCACCTTGGGTTTCAGGATCAGGGCACGCGCCAGCGCCACGCGCTGCCGCTGACCGCCCGACAGCGCATGGGCCGCGCGGCCGCCAAACTTGGCAAGCCCCACCATCTCAAGCGCCTGCCCCACGGCCGCGCGCTTTTCGGCCACGCTCATCGGAGATTTTCGCAAGCCAAAGCCCACGTTTTCGGCCACGCTCATATGCGGGAAAATGGCATAGGACTGAAACACCATATTGGTCGGGCGGCGGTTGGGTGCCACCCCTTCCATATCCTTGCCATCAAGCAGGATCTGCCCCTCCGAGATATCCTCGAAGCCCGCGATGGCGCGCAAGAGCGTGGTCTTGCCACAGCCCGACGGGCCCAGAAGCGAAAAGAATTCGCCCTGCCCGATATTGGCGGTGATGCCCCTGAGCGCGTGATAATCGCCATAGTATTTCTGAACGCCCGTCAGCGTGACGATGGGGGTGCGGGTCTGGTTCACAGAAAGCCTCCGGTGTCTTTGAGGCCAGCGCGCTTGAGGCCGCGGCGGCGAAAGGTTTCGGCGACGATCAAGAGCGCCACGGACAACAGCACAAGGATTGTGCCCAGCGCCATCACAACGGGCAACCGGGCCGGAAAGCGCAACTGGCCCCACAGGTAAACCGGCAGTGTCGGCTCATTTCCTGACAAGAAAAAGGCGATGATGAATTCATCGAGCGAAATGGTGAAACAGATCAGGAGCGAGGCGATGATACCCGGGCTGACCAGCGGCAAGGTGATGAGGCGAAAGGTCGACCACGCCGTTTCACCCAGATCAATCGCCGCCTCCTCGAGGCTTTTGTCCATATTGGAAAAGCTGCCCTGCAAGATCGCGATGGCAAAGGGCGTGCAGATCAGCGTGTGGCCCGCAATGATCGACCATGTCCCGCTGTTCAGACCCAGCTGCATCAGCACGATCAAAAGCGAGATGGCCACGATCACCTCGGGCAGCACCAGGGGCAACATGATGAAGCCCACCATCCCCCCCTTGCCCGGAAACCCGTAGCGCGTGGCGGCGCGCGCGGCGAACAGGCCAAGGATGGTCGAAAAAACCGCCGTCGACACCGCGATGATCAGCGAATTCAGCGTCGCCTCATGCAGCGCAGGCGTGTCGAGCAGGGCCGCGAACCAGTCCAGCGTAAATCCCCGTAGCGGAAACGCGATCACCGTGCCCGAATTGAAGGCAAACATCGGCAGCAAAATGATGGGCGCATACAGCACCAAAAGATAAAGCACGGCGAACAGGGCCAGCGCGTTCAGCCTCATATCCCCCACCTTCCCTTTGGCAGGCGCAGCAAGATCGCGACCGACAGGCCCGTGGCCACCAGAACCAGCACGATCGACGCAGCTGCCGGACCCATCAGCGCGGGCCCATGCACAAAGGCCGCCCGGATCACAAGGATCTCGGCCATGGCCACTGCAATGGCCACCCCGGCCCCCTTGGCACCGCCGCCGACCCGGTCGGCAAGCCACAGCCATGCCCGCGCGCGCGACATGCCCCACAGCAACACCATCGCCACCAACAGCATCGCCAGCACCGCCAGCGTCGCACCCATGGGCCGATCGTTCAGATCAAAGATCTGGGCATAGATCATCGTGGCAATCATCGTGCCACCCGATCCGCCGACCAGACGCGGGGTGACGTAATCGCCCACCGTCGGGATGAACACGATCAGCACCGCCGCCAGAACACCCGGCATGGCCAAGGGCAAGGTCACCCTCAGAAAGGTCATCGCGTGGCTTTCGCCCAGATCGCGCGATGCCTCAAGCAGCGAGCGATCGATTTTTTCCAGCGTCACGAAAATGGGCAAGATGGCAAAGGGCGCAAAGGCATGGGCCAGCGTGATCACCACCGAATTGGCATTGTAAAGCAACCACCCCAAGGGCTCGTCGATGACCGGGGCGCGCAGCGCGCTGTCGGTCGGCAACACCAGCCAGGCCAGACCGGCCAGCACCGCCACGCCACAGGCCGCAAGTGCGGCCCGCATCGATACTTGCCCCAGCACCCAGAACACCAAGGCCGCAACCGCCACCAAGGCCAGCACCAGGGCGATGATCGTGATCACCGGCACAAGCGTCAGACCGCTATTGACCGGCCCGTCATAGGCCAGAATAACCCGCCACAAGAACACCCGGATCAGATAGCTGGTCCAGAACGGAATGGTGATCAAGAACAGCCACAGGGATTTGCGTTCGGGGCGCACGTGGAATGAAATGAAATAGGCCACCGGAAAGGCCAATGTGACCGTGACCAGCGTGACCAGCCCCGAAATCCGCAAGGAACGCAGCATCAACTCCCGATACAGCGGGTCGGTCAGCGCCTCGGTGTAATTGGCCAGCGTGAAGTCGCGTTGGATGGTCAGGAACTGCTGTGTCCAGAAGCTCAGCAGAACGATGGCCACCAAGGGGGCCGCCAGCAACAGCAGGGCATAAAGAAAGGTAGGGCTGATCAGGATCAGCCCTTTGCCTGCCTCGCTGCGCACAAGCCTTCCATAGCTGCTCACCCGCCGCTGCCCCTCACGCCATGGGCTGATTCCAGCGTTCAAAATGCGGCTTTCCCGCGCCGCCCGCAAGCGGTTTGCTGCAGGGCGGCGAAGCCCATCGGGGCAAAGCACGCAACCAACAGAAATTCCTATGGAAAAAGGGGGGATTACACCCCCCTTTTTCTGGCATTTTCTGACCCCTGCGCGTGTTTATTGCGCGGCGGCTGGATCCCTGTCGAGCA
This sequence comes from uncultured Roseicyclus sp., assembly GCF_937892565.1. Taxonomy (GTDB): domain Bacteria; phylum Pseudomonadota; class Alphaproteobacteria; order Rhodobacterales; family Rhodobacteraceae; genus Roseicyclus. The sequence continues at coordinate 3,365 of NZ_CALAHQ010000099.1, forward strand.
CCCTGAGCGCGCTCATCCGGTCGGGCGGCCCGATCACGGCGCCGTTTTGCCCGCGTCCGCGCTTGATGGTGTCGACCACCTCCATGCCCGTGACCACCTGGCCCACCACGGTGTATTGCCCGTTCAGGAAAGGCCCCGGTTCGAACATGATGAAGAACTGCGAATTGGCGCTGTCAGGGCTTTGCGCACGTGCCATGCCGATCACGCCCCGTTCAAACGGCAGATCCGAAAACTCCGCCGGCAGGTCGGGGTATTGCGACCCGCCCCGGCCGGCATAGCGCATATCCTGCCCCTCACGGCCGTATTGCACATCGCCCGTCTGGGCCATGAAGCCGTCGATCACGCGGTGAAACACCACATCGGTATACGCGCCTTCGGCGGCCAGCGTCATGATCCGCTGCACATGCTGGGGCGCCACCTCTTCGAACAGGTCGATGACGACCGTGCCTTCGGCTTCGCCGGTGATGTCGATTTCCAGACCGGTGGCAAAGGCGGGCCCTGCCATCACACACAAGACAAGTGCCAGATTACGCATCGGCGGCCACCTTGACCGAGATCATCTTGTCAGGATTGGCAGGCGGTTCGCCGCGGGTGATGGCATCGACATGTTCCATCCCCGAAATCACCCGGCCATAGACGGTGTATTGACGGTTGAGAAAGTGATTGTCGGAAAAATTGATGAAGAACTGGCTGTTGGCCGAATTCGGGTTCGACGAGCGCGCCGCCCCCAGCGTGCCGCGATCATGCGGGATGCCGGAAAATTCCGCCGGCAGATCGGGCTTGTCCGACCCGCCCGTGCCCGCACGGCGCAGGTTGGCCCCGTCGCGGCCATGTTCCACATCGCCGGTCTGGGCCATGAAACCCTCGATCACGCGGTGAAACACCACCCCGTCATAGGCGCCGGCGCGGGCCAGTTCCTTCATGCGCTCGCTGTGTCTGGGCGCGATCTCGGGCAACAGTTCGATCACCACGGTGCCGGATTTCAGCTCCATCAGAATGGTGTTTTCGGGATCTTTGTACACGGCCATTGGCCTTGCCTCCTGATTATCGGATCTTTGGTGGATATTTCTGGTCCAGCGCGGCCTTGACGGCTGGGGATACAAAGGGGCTCACATCCCCGCCCAGCCGCGCGATTTCCTTGACCAGCTTGGAGGCGATGGCCTGCCGGTCGGCTTCGGCCATCAAGAACACGGTGTCGATGCTGGAATTCAGTTTCCGGTTCATCCCCACCATCTGGAATTCATATTCGAAATCCGTCACGGCCCGAAGCCCCCGGATGATGATCGAGGCACCGACATCGCGGGCGCAATCAATCAGCAGGTTCTCGAAGGGGTGCGCCACGATCACGGTGCCGCTGGCGGTCTGGAGTTTGGCACATTCCGCCTCGACCATCGCCACCCGGTCGTCGAGCGAAAACAGCGGATTCTTGTCGCGATTGATCGCAACCCCGATCACCAGCCGATCCACCAAAAGGCAGGCCCGTTTGATGATATCGATATGTCCAAGCGTGATCGGGTCGAATGTGCCCGGATATAGCCCTGTCCGCATCTGTGCCCCTGCCGGTGTCGTCACTTGCGCGCGCGACCCAATCACCGGGGCCGCGCCAATGCAAGCCCCCGGCACGTCGCATCGCGCAAGAGCATCGGATCAAAACCCCTTGATCATGCCTTCCAGCGCTTCCTTTTCCATCGCCAGTTCCGAGATCTGCGCCTTGACCACATCCCCGATGGAGATCAGCCCGATCATCTCTTGTCCTTCCAGGACGGGAAGATGGCGAAACCGGCCTTCGGTCATGCGCGCCAGAACCATGTCAGAGCTGTCGTCGCGCGCGCAGGTGACGATGTCGCGCGTCATTACCCCATCCACCGTGTCGGCCAAGCAGGCGCCACCCTTGACCGCCAATTCGCGCACGATGTCGCGTTCCGACAAGATACCGACCACGCGCTTGCCATCAGGCGACACGACCACCGCCCCGATCCGCCGTTCGGCCAACAGGCGCGCCGCCTCAGCAAGACGCGTGCCCGGCGCAATCGTGATCACGCCATCACACGCTTTCAACTTCAGGATCTGCTGCACCAGCATGGTCGGCTCCCTTGCCTGACACTCATACGTCTTGCGAAAGCGTCCTCCCACAGGGGTTGATCTGTCAAGCCTTAGAACACAGGCAAGGCGACGCTGGCTTCCTGTCGCGCGATTTCGGCACGCATGCCCTCGCGCAGCAGGGTGGAAAACCGCTCAAGCCTTGCATCGCGCGGCCCGGCATGGGTGACCAACCAGAAAGTCCGCGTCAGCCGCAACTGATCGGCCAGCACCCGCACCAGTTCCGGCGCGGATGGCAAGGCGAAATCATGCACAATGGCCAGCCCCGCGCCCGCGCGCGCGAAATTCAGCTGCACCGACACCGCATTGGCCGCCAAGGGCACCCGCACCACACCGAATTGCGCCAGATAATCCAGTTCGGCGTCGAAAATCATGTCGGGTATGTAGCCGATCATGCGCGCATCGCCGAGCGCGGCAAGGGTTTCGGGCGTGCCGTTTTGCGCCAACCAGCCGCGCGAGGCCGCCAGCGACAGGTGATAGTCCGACAGTTTTTCAGCCCGTAGCCTTTGAGTGGCAGGGGGCGACACGGTGATCGCCAGATCCGCCTCGCGCCGCGACAGGTTGACCACCCGCGGCAAGGCCAGGATCTGAATGTCGAGAGCGGGATGGGCGGCACCAATGGCGGCACAGACCTGCGGCAAGAGATAATTGGCACAGCCATCGGGCGCACCGATGCGGATGGTCCCCGACAACCGCCCTGCCCCATCTTGCCCCCCATCGCCCAGCCCCCCCGCCAGCGCCGCCTCGGCGGCCTCGGCGCGCGGCACAAGGCGCTGGCCCGCTTCGGTCAGGGTGTAGCCTTGGGGCGATCTGGCAAACAGCACCGCACCCAGGCTGCGTTCCAGCCGCGCGATGCGCCGCCCCGCAGTGGCGGGGTCAAGGCGCAACCGCGGTGCAGCCCCCGACAAGCCTTCGGCGCGCGCCACCGCCAGAAACACGCGCAGATCGTCCCAGTTCATCACCACCCCCCAATTGACGCGCGCGGTTTTCTCAAGAAAACCGCACGGGAAATCCCGGGATTTCCGGTGCGAAAAACTCAGGGTTTTTCGCCGTCGTTTTGCATTCATGCAAAACGACTTTGGCAAGCTGCCGCTTTTCTTGGCGTTCTTGCAAGGCTAAACTCCGCGCGACGCAGATCATTGGCAAGGAAATACCAAGATGGAGCAGATCGGACATTGGATCGACGGCAAGCGGGTCGCAGGCACATCCGGGCGCATGGCCGATGTGATGAACCCCGCCACAGGCGAGGTTCAGGCCCAGGTGGCTTTGGCCTCGACATCCGAACTGGATGCGGCCGTGGCCAGTGCGGCCCGCGCACAGCGGGCCTGGGGCGCCACCAACCCGCAAAAACGCGCCCGCGTGATGATGGCGCTGGTGGGTCTGATCAACCGCGACATGGACAAGCTTGCCCTCGCCATCAGCCGCGAACACGGCAAGACCCTGCCCGATGCAAAGGGCGATGTGCAGCGCGGCCTTGAGGTGATCGAATTCTGCATCGGCGCGCCGCATCTGCTGAAGGGCGAATTCACCGACAGCGCGGGCCCCGGCATCGACATGTATTCCATGCGCCAGCCCCTGGGCGTGGTGGCAGGCATCACACCGTTCAACTTTCCCGCGATGATCCCCTTGTGGAAGATGGGCCCTGCGCTGGCGTCGGGCAATGCCATGATCCTCAAGCCGTCCGAGCGCGATCCGTCTTGCCCGATGATGCTGGCAGAGCTGTGCAAGGAAGCGGGCCTGCCCGATGGGGTGCTGCAAGTCATCAACGGTGACAAGGAAGCGGTGGATGCGATCCTCGACAATGAGATCATTCAGGCCGTGGGCTTTGTCGGCTCCACCCCGATCGCGCAATACATCTACAGCCGCGCCACCGCCAATGGCAAGCGCAGCCAGTGTTTTGGCGGCGCCAAGAACCACATGATCATCATGCCCGATGCCGATATGGATCTGGCCGCCGATGCGCTGGTGGGCGCGGGCTATGGCGCGGCGGGCGAACGCTGCATGGCGATCTCGGTGGCGGTGCCCGTGGGCGATGAAACCGCCGATCGGCTGATCGAAAAGCTGATCCCGCGCATCGAGGCGCTCAAGGTCGGCCCCTACACCGCGGGCAATGACATCGATTTCGGCCCGGTCGTCACGGCGGCCGCCAAGGCGAATATCTTGCGGCTGGTCGAAAGCGGCGTGGCACAAGGCGCCAAGCTGGCCGTCGATGGGCGCAACTTCAAGCTTCAGGGCTATGAAAACGGCTATTTCGTGGGCGCCCATCTGTTCGACCACGTGACCCCCGACATGGACATCTACAAGACCGAGATTTTTGGCCCCGTCCTGTCGACCGTGCGCGCAGCCAGCTATGAGGAAGCCATTGGCCTTGCCATGGATCATGAATACGGCAATGGCACCGCGATCTTCACCCGCGATGGGGATGCCGCGCGCGATTTCGCCAACCGCATCAACATCGGCATGGTGGGCATCAACGTGCCGATCCCGGTGCCTTTGGCCTATCACACCTTTGGCGGCTGGAAGAAATCGGGCTTTGGCGATCTGAACCAGCACGGGCCAGATGCTTTCCGCTTCTACACGCGGACCAAGACGATCACGGCGCGCTGGCCAAGCGGCATCAAGGAAGGTGCTGCCTTCAACTTCAAGGCGATGGATTGACCTGATCTTCGGGCGGCGTCAGCGCCCCCTGTCGCGTCACGATGATCGGCGCCGCACCCGGCTGGGGCGGCGCCGATTGCGTGCGGGCCATGGCAAGGGCGCGCTGCCGCTCGGCCTCGGGCCCGCGATGCTGGCGCGACTTGAGGCATTCGAAACTGCCCGCGCGAAAGGCGCGGCAGGCCTCGGGGCGGGTTTCGTAGATGGCACACAGCGTCTGCCCCTCGGGGGTGAGGGTCAGCTGCGCGCAATGCCCGCACGACATCGTCATGTAGCGCCGCCCCTCGATACGGGTGGTGACGCTTTCGGGGATCTTTCGGTCCTGATCTTCGGGCAGAATGGCGAGATAGCGGTCATGACCGCCAAAGCAGCAGGCCCCGCAGGACGTGCAATCGAATATGGGGGAGGACACCGAAGCACCCGCATGCCGCGCCGGCAGGGCCGGCCCGATGCCGCCCACGATGCGCCGGCCCGGCACATAGGCCAGCACCCCGATACCGACAAGAGCCAAGCCGGTGGCCAACCGGGGCCTTGCAAAATTTCCACATCCGCCGGTAATGGAACAACCGTTCAATTGCCTGGGCATGACCCCGGCGGAGGCAGGTCCATGGATTTCGCATTGAGTGCCGAAGCGCAGGCCATTTTCGATCTGGCCCATGATCTGGGCCAAACCGAAATCGCCCCCCATGCCCGCGATTGGGAAGCGGCCGGAACGATCCCGAAATCGCTTTGGCCCAAACTTGCCGCACTGGGCTTTGGCGGGCTTTATGTCAGCGCGGACAAAGGCGGATCAGGGCTGTCGCGGCTTGAGGCAAGCTTGGTGTTTCAAGCCTTGAGCCACGCCTGCCCTTCGGTGGCGGCGTTCTTGTCGATCCACAACATGTGCGCCAAGATGATCGAGCTTTACGGCTCGGATCGGCTTCAGGCCCGGTTCTTGCCCCGCGCGCTGTCGATGGAGTGCTTTTTTTCCTATTGCCTGACCGAACCGGGATCGGGATCTGATGCGGCGGCATTGCGGACCCGCGCCGATCGCACACCACAGGGGTATGCGCTGACGGGCACCAAGGCCTTCATCTCGGGGGGGGGCTATTCGGACGCCTATCTGGTGATGTGTCGCACGGGCGGCGATGGCCCCAAAGGCATTTCCGCCCTGATCGTCGAAGACGCCACGCCCGGCCTGTCTTTCGGGGCGCTCGAGAACAAGATGGGCTGGCGCAGCCAACCCACCCGTCAGGTTCAATTCGATGCCTGCACGGTGCCTGCCGACAATCTTTTGGGCGCCGAAGGGCATGGTTTTTCCTATGCCATGGCGGGCTTGGACGGCGGTCGGCTCAACATCGCGGCCTGTTCGCTGGGGGCGGCCGAGGCGGCGCTGCGCGCGACCCTTGCCTACATGGCCGACCGGCGCGCCTTTGGCCAAAGCCTCGATCAGTTTCAGGCGCTGCAATTCCGGCTTGCGGATATGGAGATCGAACTTGCCGCCGCGCGCGTCTTGTTGCGGCAAGCGGCCTGGATGCTTGATCGGGGCGCGCCCGACGCGGTCAAGCATTGCGCCATGGCCAAGGCATTTGTCACCGAAGCCGGGTGCAAGATCGTGGATGATTGCCTGCAACTGCATGGTGGCTACGGCTATCTGGCCGATTACGGCATCGAAAAGCTGGCCCGCGATCTGCGCGTCCACCGCATTCTGGAAGGCACAAACGAGATCATGCGCCTGATCATATCGCGCCACATGCTGGCCGCGCGCGGGTGATGGCGGTTGGTCTTGCGTATTTCTGGAAAGATGAAGGAATGGGCGGCATGACGTCAGACGAGATCGATATCCGCATCGAAGGCCGCGCCGGGCGGATCACGCTGACCCGGCCCGCGGCGCTCAATGCGCTCAGCTATGCGATGTGCCAGGCGATCGAGGGTGCGCTTGACCTTTGGGGTGCCGATGACCGCGTGGCGCTGGTGGTGATCGATGCTGTGGGCGATCGCGCCTTTTGCGCGGGTGGCGACATCGCGCAGATGTATCACAGCGGTATTGCGGGGGATTTCGACTTTGGTCGCCGCTTTTGGGCGGATGAATACCGCATGAACGCCAAGCTGTTCCATTTCCCCAAGCCGGTGGTCAGCTTGATGCAGGGCTACACCATGGGCGGCGGCGTGGGAATTGGCTGCCATGGATCGCACCGGGTGGTGTGCGAAACCAGTCAGATCGCCCTGCCCGAATGCGGCATCGGCTTGGCGCCTGATGTGGGCAGCACGCTGGTCTTGTCGCGCGCGCCGGGGCGATTGGGGGAGTATCTGGGGACCACGGGCCACCGCATGGGTCCGGGCGATGCGATCCATGCGGCTTTTGCGGATTATTTCATTCCCCGCGCGGCATGGTCGGATCTGATTGCCACGCTGTGCACCACCGGCGACTGGGCGGCGGTCGACCGCGCGGCACAGCCCGCACCCGCCAGCCCGCTGGCTGCGGCCCAAGCGGAAATCGACATGCTGTTTGGCGGCGAAACGATCCGCGATGTGATCAATCTTTTGCGCTGGTCCGACAGCGCGCTGGCCAAGGCTGGGCTGGCGGCACTCAGCCGAGGCAGCCCTTTGGCTGTCGCTTGCACGCTCGAAATGGTGCATCGCGCGCGGTTGCGCGACACGATCGAGCATGCGCTCGAACAAGAGTACCGCTTCAGCTACCGCGCAATGCAAGATGGCGATTTTCTCGAAGGCATCCGCGCGGCAATCATCGACAAGGACAAGACCCCGAAATGGCGCCATGCAGATCTTGAGGCGATTGCGCCCGTGGACGTGGCCAAGATGCTTATGCCGCTGGGCGCGGCAACCCTGAAACTGAACATCAAAGGATCGGCAGCATGAAGATCGGCTTTATCGGCCTTGGCAACATGGGGGGGCCCATGGCGGCCAATCTGGCGGCGGCGGGTCATGCGGTGGCGGGGTTCGATCTGGCTGCTCCCGCCCCGGCGGGCGTCACCATGGTAGAAAGTGCCGCCGCCGCCGCCACTCATGCGGCGGTGGTGATCACCATGCTGCCCAATGGTGCCATCTTGCGCGCAGTGGCCAAGGCGGTGATCCCCGCCATGGCGCCGGGCGCGGTTCTGCTGGATTGTTCGACCGTCGATGTGGCCAGTGCGCGCGATGTGGCGGCCTGGGCCGGGGCGGCGGGGCTGGGGGCGCTGGATGCCCCGGTTTCGGGCGGGGTTGGCGGGGCTCAGGCTGGAACGCTGACCTTCATGGTGGGCGGCGATGCTGCGGCCTTTGCCACGGCCCGCCCGCTGTTCGAGGTGATGGGACAAAAGGCGGTGCATTGCGGCCCGGCCGGAAACGGGCAAGCGGCCAAGATCTGCAACAACATGATCCTTGGCGTGACCATGATCGCCACCTGCGAGGCCTTTGCGCTGGCCGACAAGCTGGGTCTGGATCGGCAGGCGATGTTCGATGTCGTCTCGACCTCGTCGGGGCAAAGCTGGTCGATGACAAGCTACTGCCCGGCACCGGGCATCGGGCCCAAAAGCCCGTCGGACAATGGATACAAGCCCGGCTTTGCCGCCGATCTGATGCTCAAGGATCTGCGCCTGAGCCAGGAGGCCGCGACAGCCGCGGATGCCGATACCCCGATGGGCGCCCTTGCCGCAGCGCTTTATGCAACCTTCGTGGAAGCCGAAGATGGCGCAGGGCGCGATTTTTCGGCCATGTTGCCGCGCTTCGAGGGTCGCGGTCAGACAAGCTCATGAACTGGCCTGCTGCCGGTTTCGTGGACAAAGGGTCAAGCCAGCATAGCACGGGCTTCGAACGCCGCAGAGCCTAGTTAGCCCAATTTCGAACGCCGTCTGCACGGGTTGTGGAAGCGCTCGATATTGTCGAACACATCCGCGCGGGCCTTGTCGCGGTTGCGATAGACGTTGCGGTTGGTCCGTTCGATTTTCAGCGCCGAAAAGAAGCTCTCCATCGCCGAACTGTCCCAGACGTTTCGGGCCCGGCTCATGGAGCAGGTGATGCCATTGTCGACCAGCAGGCGCTGAAACTGCTCGCTGCCGTCTTGCGACCTCTGGTCCGAGTGATGCAGCCGGGCGTCGGCACCAACCGCTACAGCTATGCCTTCAACGATCCGGTGAACAAGCTGGATC
>NZ_CALAHQ010000100.1 GCF_937892565.1 uncultured Roseicyclus sp.
ATCGACGGGTCACCCTCGCGCAAGGTCGTCGAAAACGGGATCAATGCGCTCAAGGCTGTCTGGCACCGCGGCGCGGTCGATGCCGATGGCAAGACCGGCGATGGCGCGGGCATCCATGTGCAGATCCCGGTTCAGTTCTTTTATGATCAGGTCCGCCGCACCGGCCATGAGCCGCGCATGGATCAGCTGATGGCGGTCGGTCAGGTATTCCTGCCGCGCACCAATTTCGGCGCGCAGGAAACCTGTCGGACCATCGTGGAATCCGAAGTGCTGCGGATGGGCTACTATATCTATGGCTGGCGCCATGTGCCCGTTGATGTGAGCGTTCTGGGCGACAAGGCCAACGCGACCCGCCCCGAGATCGAACAGATCATCATCTCGAACGCCAAGGGTGTCGATGTCGAGACCTTCGAGCGCGAGCTTTACGTCATCCGCCGCCGGATCGAGAAAGCCGCACAGGCCGCCGGCATCCGCGAGATGTACATCTGTTCTCTGTCGTGCCGGTCGATCATCTACAAGGGCATGATGCTGGCCCAGGATGTGGCCAATTTCTACCCCGACCTGATGGATGCGCGGTTCGAGAGCGCTTTCGCGATCTATCACCAGCGCTATTCGACCAACACCTTTCCGCAGTGGTGGCTGGCCCAGCCGTTCCGCATGCTCGCCCACAACGGCGAGATCAACACGCTGAAGGGCAACGTCAACTGGATGAAAAGCCACGAAATCCGCATGGCATCGACCTATTTCGGCGAGATGGCCGAGGATATCAAGCCGATCATCCCGCAGGGGGCATCCGATTCGGGCGCGCTTGACGCCGTGTTCGAGGTTCTGGTGCGCGCGGGCCGCATCGCGCCCATGGCCAAGACCATGCTGGTGCCCGAAGCCTGGTCGAACACCGCCACCGAATTGCCCAAGGCGTGGCAGGACATGTATTCCTATTGCAATTCCGTGATGGAACCCTGGGATGGCCCCGCCGCGCTGGCCATGACCGATGGCCGCTGGGTCTGTGCGGGGCTCGATCGCAACGGGCTGCGGCCGATGCGCTATGTCGTGACCGGCGAAGGCATGCTGATCGCGGGCTCCGAGGCCGGCATGGTGCCTGTCAACGAGGCGACCGTGATCGAAAAGGGCGCGCTTGGCCCCGGCCAGATGATCGCGGTCGACATGGCCGAGGGGCGGCTTTTCCACGACACCGAGATGAAGGACCGTCTGGCCGCCTCTCGCCCCTTTGGCGAATGGGTGGGCAAGATCGTCGATCTGGCGGCCCAAACCCAGACACTGGCCGAAAAGGCGCTGTTCGAAGGCGCCGAGCTGCGCCGCCGTCAGCTGGCCGCTGGCTATTCCATCGAGGAACTGGAACAGATCCTTGCGCCCATGGCCGAGGATGGCAAGGAAGCGCTGGCATCGATGGGCGATGATACGCCTGCCGCCGTTCTGTCGAGCCTTTACCGCCCGCTGTCGCATTATTTCCGCCAGAACTTCAGCCAGGTCACCAACCCGCCGATCGACAGCTTGCGCGAATACCGCGTGATGAGCCTCAAGACCCGCTTCGGCAACCTCAAGAACGTGCTGGATGAAGACAGCAGCCAGACCGAGATTTTCGTTCTGGAAAGCCCCTTTGTCGCAAATGCCCAGTTCGAGCAGATGGTGGCGCAATTCAACGCCGATCACGTTGTCATCGATTGCACCTTTCCGGCCGACGGCAAGCCCGACGCCCTGCGTGAGGGGCTTGATCGGATCCGCCGCGCCGCCGAAGATGCGGTGCGCTCGGGCGCGGGCCATCTGATCCTGACAGATCAGGCTCAATCCGAGGGCAGGGTGGCCATGCCCATGATCCTGGCCACCAGCGCGGTGCATTCATGGCTGACGCGGCAGGGGCTGCGCACATTTTGTTCGCTCAACGTGCGGGCGGCCGAATGCATCGACCCGCATTATTTCGCGGTTCTGGTGGGCTGTGGCGCGACCACGGTCAATGCCTATCTGGCGCAAGACAGCATCGCCGACCGCATCCAGCGCGGCCTGATCGAGGGCACGCTGACCCAAGCGATGGCGCGCTATCGCACGGCGATCGATCAAGGCCTGCTCAAGATCATGTCCAAGATGGGCATCTCGGTGATTTCCTCCTATCGCGGCGGATTGAATTTCGAGGCTGTGGGCCTGAGCCGTGCCATGGTGGCCGAATATTTCCCCGGCATGGTCAGCCGCATTTCCGGCATCGGTGTCAGCGGTCTTCAGAAAAAGGCCGAGGAAGTGCATGCCAAGGGTTTCCTGCGCGGCGAAGGCGTGTTGCCCATCGGCGGCTTCTACAAGGCGCGGCGGTCGGGCGAAAAGCACGCCTGGGAAGCAACCTCGATGCATATGATGCAGGAAGCCTGCAACCGCGCATCCTATTCCTTGTGGAAGCAATATTCCCAAAAGATGCAGGCCAATCCTCCGATCCACCTGCGCGATCTGATGGATATCAAGCCTTTGGGCGCCCCTGTGCCGATCGACGAGGTGGAAAGCATCACCTCGATCCGCAAGCGGTTCGTGACGCCCGGGATGTCGCTGGGGGCCCTTTCCCCCGAGGCGCACAAGACGTTGAACGTCGCGATGAACCGGATCGGCGCGAAATCCGACAGTGGCGAGGGGGGCGAAGATCCGGCGCATTTCGTGCCCGAACCCAATGGCGACAATCCATCGGCCAAGATCAAGCAGGTGGCATCGGGGCGCTTCGGTGTGACCGCCGAATACCTCAATCATTGCGAAGAGCTGGAAATCAAGGTCGCCCAAGGCGCCAAGCCCGGCGAAGGCGGCCAGTTGCCCGGCATGAAGGTGACCGAACTGATCGCGCGGCTGCGCCATTCGACCAAGGGCGTCACGCTGATCAGCCCGCCGCCGCATCACGACATCTATTCGATCGAGGATCTGGCGCAGCTGATCTATGACCTCAAGCAGATCAATCCGCGCGCCAAGGTGACGGTCAAGCTGGTCGCATCGTCGGGGGTCGGCACGATCGCGGCCGGTGTGGCCAAGGCCAAGGCCGATGTCATCTTGATCTCCGGGCACAATGGCGGCACCGGGGCGAGCCCCGCCACCTCGATCAAATATGCGGGCCTGCCCTGGGAAATGGGCCTGACCGAGGCCCATCAGGTGTTGGCGATGAACAATCTGCGCGAGCGGATCACGCTTCGGACCGATGGCGGGCTGCGCACCGGGCGCGACATCGTCATGGCCGCGATGATGGGCGCCGAGGAATACGGCATCGGCACCGCCGCGCTGATCGCCATGGGCTGCATCATGGTGCGCCAGTGCCAATCCAACACCTGCCCGGTGGGGGTCTGCACCCAAGATGAAAGCCTGCGCGCCAAATTCACCGGCAATGCCGACAAGGTGGTGAACCTGATCACCTTTTATGCGCAAGAGGTGCGCGAAATCCTTGCCTCGATCGGGGCGCGGTCGATGGATCAGGTGATCGGGCGGGCCGATCTGTTGACACAGGTCAGCCGCGGCGCGGCGCATCTGGATGATCTGGACCTCAACCCGATGCTGATCACCGTCGATGGTGCGGACCGCATCAAATATGACCGCAACAAGCCGCGCAATGTGGTGCCCGACACGCTGGATGCCCAGATCGTGGCCGATGCCAAGCGGTTCCTGGAAGATGGTGAAAAGATGCAGCTGTCCTATGCGGTGCAGAACACGCTGCGCACCATCGGCACCCGCACGTCGAGCCACATCGTGCAGGCCTTTGGCATGCGCAACACGCTTCAGCCCGACCATCTGACGGTCAAGTTGCAAGGGTCCGCCGGCCAGTCGCTGGGTGCCTTTGCGGCGCCGGGCCTCAAGCTGGAGGTGACGGGCGACGCCAACGACTATGTCGGCAAGGGCCTGTCGGGCGGCATCATCGTGGTCAAGCCGGTGCAGGAAAGCCCGCTGGTCGCGCATGAGAACGTGATCATTGGCAACACGGTGCTTTACGGCGCAACCAACGGCCATCTTTTCGCTGCTGGCCGTGCCGGTGAGCGTTTCGCCGTGCGCAATTCGGGCGCATCGGTCGTGGTCGAAGGCTGTGGCTCGAACGGCTGCGAATACATGACCGGCGGGGTGGCCGTGATCCTTGGGCGGATCGGGGCCAATTTCGGTGCGGGCATGACCGGGGGCATGGCCTATCTTTACGATCCCGACGGGGCCGCAGGGGTGAACATGAACCTCGAGACCCTTGTTACCTGTGCGGTCACGGTCGCCCATTGGGAGGATCAGCTGAAAACCCTGATCGCGGCGCATCTGCGCGAGACAGGATCGCGGCGCGCCGCCGCAATCTTGCAGGATTGGGACAGCGAACGCGGCAATTTCCTGCAGGTCTGTCCCAAGGAGATGCTGGGCAAGCTGGCCCATCCGCTTGGGATCGAACGCAAGGCGGTTCCGGCGGAATAAGCCGCTGGTTTCCAAGACAAGGGGCCGCCCTCAGGGGCGGCCCTTTTTGCATCCCATCGCATCGCAACACGGTGTTGGCGCTGGTGCGTGTCTTGTCAGGCGATGACGAAATCCGCCTTGGCGTAGCCTTGGGCATAAAGCAGCGCCGTCAGATCCCCGTGGTTGATCGCATGTGGGGCCTGTGCCTGCACCACAGGTTTCGCGTGCACCGCGACACCCAGATGGGCGCGCATCAGCATGCCCAGATCATTGGCCCCGTCGCCAATGGCCAGCACATCAGCATCGCTCAAGCCCAGCTTTGCCGACAGATCATCAAGGGCGGCCACCTTGGCCTCGCGCCCCAGAACAGGTTCCGCGACCGTGCCGGCAAGCTGGCCGTTTTCGATGTGCAGCGTATTGGCCCGGTGTTCGTCAAAGCCCAGCCTGGCTGCGACCGCCTGGGTAAAGGCGGTAAACCCGCCCGAGACCAGCGCGGCATAGGCGCCATGCGCCTTCATCGTGGCCACCAGCGTGGCGCCGCCCGGCATCATCGTGATGCGCCGCGCCAGAACATCGCCGATCACGGTTTCCGGCAGGCCCTTGAGCAGCGCCACACGCGCTTTCAACGCGCCTTCGAAATCCAGTTCGCCATTCATCGCCCGCGCCGTGATCTCGGACACCTGTGGCCCGATCCCTGCGGCCACGGCCAATTCATCGATGCATTCCTGCCGGATCATGGTTGAATCCATATCCGCCAGCAGCAGCTTCTTGCGCCGCCCGATACTGGGTTGGGCAATCATGTCCACACCTTCGGCGGTCAGGCTGTCGCGGATATCGGCCATGGAGCCGGGCAATTTGCGCACCGCGAATTCAGCGGCGGTTTTCGGCGCAAGCCACAGCACATCGCCCCCGCCCATCGCATCGCGCAGCGTCCGCACCAGCGCGGGGTCCAGGATCATCGCGGGGTTGGTGATGAGGGTGACGGTAAACATGGCCAGATCGCGTGCTTTTGTGGTCATAGACCATGATCCGCCCGACAGGGCCAGAGGCTTTGGCGCTTGGCAGGCGGGGTGGAACGGCTATTTCGTATGACGCATATGGACAGGGGATGATGATGACACGGGCCATGATTGCGACAGCCGTTCTTGCGGTGATGGCGATGGCGGTGGGGCTGTTCGGGCTTGCCGCACCCCGCGCCGGGCTCAGCATCAGCACGGCACAGGTTGGTCAGACCCCGGTCACGGTCATGCGCCCGTCCGATGCCGAGGCGCCGGTGGTGGTGATCGCCCATGGCTTTGCCGGATCGCGGCAGTTGATGGCGGGCTGGCAGCTCAGCCTGGCGCGGGCGGGCTTTATCACGGTCAGCTTCGATTTCGAGGGCCATGGGCGCAACCCGGTCGCCATGTCGGGCGATGTCACCCGGATCGACGGCACCACACGGCTCTTGATGGAGGAGGTCGGACGCGTCACCGATTTCGCCCTGCGCTTGCCCGGCGCCGTGCCGCAGGTGGCGCTTGTGGGCCATTCGATGGCCTCCGATGTCGTTGTGCGTCAGGCGCTGGCCGATCCCCGCGTTGTGGCGGTGGTGGGTCTGTCGGTGTTCAGCGGCGCCATCACGCCCGATGCGCCGCAAAACCTGTTGATCCTGAACGGCGCATGGGAAAGCGCCTTGCGGGCCGAAGCCGTCCGCGTCATGGCCGAGATCGGCGCGCAGGAGGGTGAGACCATCGGCACCCCCGGCGCGGGCTTTGCCCGCCGCGCGGCGGCCGTGCCGATGGTCGAGCATGTGGGCATTCTTTATGCGCCAAGCGGTATCGCCGAAGGCATCGACTGGTTGTCCGCAAGCCTTGGGGTGCCGGCTCTGGCAGGGCCCGTCAGTTTGGGGCCGTGGATCATCCTGACGCTTTTTGGCGTGGTTTTGCTGGCCCGTCCGCTTGCCGCAACCCTGCCATTGGGGGCCGCGCCATGGCATCCCGACCGGCGGGTGTTCTGGATGCTGGCCGTGGGTCCGGCGTTGGTGACGCCGCTGATCCTTGCCCTGTTCGACACGCGCTTTCTGCCGGTTCTGGTGGCCGATTACCTTGCGCTGCATCTGGCGCTTTACGGGGCGCTGGTGATGGCGGGTGCGGCATGGGTGGGCGGTGTGCCCAAGGCGCGCGGCTGGATCTGGGGCGTGGGGCTGGCGCTTTACGGGATCATCGTCTTTGGCGGGATCATGGACCGCCATGTCGGCAGCTTCGTGCCGCATGCGGGGCGGATCGCGGTGATCGCGGCCATCTTGCCGGGGGCCGTTCTGGCGATGCTGGCCGATGCCGTCTTGTCCGAGGCGACGCGCGCCGCGCTTTGGCGGCGGGTGGTGGCGCGGGGCATGTTCCTGATCTCGCTCGGCGTGGCGGTGGCGCTGGATTTCGAGCGTCTGTTCTTTCTGGTCATCATCTTGCCCGTGATCGTTCTGTTTTACCTCAGCTTCGGGATGATGGGGCGGTTTCTGGGCCGGCGTACGGGATCGGTGGTGGCGGTGGGGCTGGGTCTGGGTCTGATCCTTGGCTGGGCCTTGGGCGTCACGTTCCCGATGTTCGATCCCGGTTCCTGAGGGCCGGTGCAGGCCCATGCCCGCCTATTCGTAGCCGGTCATCTCCAGATAGCCGCGACCCGGATGGGTTCCGGTCACGCGCACTGGCCCCTCCCAATAGGGGACCGAGACATCCATCCAGCTGTGCGGGTTGATCGCGCTGGCTGTCACGTCGAGCGCGCGATCGGGCAGCTCGATCCGCCACGTCGTGGGCACATCGCGCCCGGCGACACGGCTTTGTGCCAGCGGCGTCATGCTGAGCGCGCCGTCGCGATAGGACTGGCTTTGGCCATCGGGCGCGATCCATGTGGCGGCGGTAAAGGATGGTGCGGCCCGGTCACGCAGCGTGAAGCCCATCAGCCGCGCGCCATCGTCGAATTGCAGCGACACCCAATCCCAGCCGTCCTGCGTTTCCGACAAGGGTTGCGACGACCATTCGCGGTCAAGCCACGCCGTTCCCGTGACGGGGATCACCCCATCGTTCAGGGTGATGGTGCCGCTTAGGCTGTAGAAAGGTTGCGAATAGTAATAGCTGGCCTGACCTTGGGCCGATTTGACCGAATAGCCCGCTTGGCCGTGAAAGATCAGCGGCCCGGTTGTGGTCAGCGCCAGATCATGGGCAAAGCCATCGCCCCGGGCCGTGACGCGGAGCGCATCCAGCGCATCGGCCCCGGCGGGCGCGGTCGAGGTCATGGCCCAGTCGTCGATCCAAGCCGCAAAGGGTTCGGCTGTCACGCCCGCCTGACCGATGCCGCCCCGCGCCAGCCGTTCGGCGCTGAAATGACGGTCGGGCGTGGTCAGCCCGGCATGACCCATCCAGAGCTGCGAGCCATCCCAGCCTTGGGCGTCGTGGGGTGCAAGCGCCGAGCGAAACAGCGTCCATTGGGCGCCATAATCCGTGCCATCGGGGCCCGTCAGGCTTGCGGTCAGATACCACCATTCGATGCGGTAGCCGGGGTGTGGGCCGTGATCGGCGGGAAAATCGAAGATCGCTGGTGATTGCGGGATGGAAAAGCCCGCCGCCTCCGTGCCCAGCCCGGCAAAGCCCTGTGCCGTGGCTTGGCCCGCGATCAGCCACAACAGCGCGGCGTACAGACTAGGCTTCATGGGCAAAGACCTTGAGCAGGCGGCTGGGCGAAATGCGTGCCAGTCGCAACGCGGGCAGGGCCGCCGCCAGTGTGGCGGCGATCAGCGCAAGGCCCAACAGCCGCGCAGCATCGATGGGAAACACCTGCATCGGCAACCGCCAGCCAAAGGCCTGCACATTGATGACGGCCAGCAACATCCAGGCCAGCGCCAGACCCACAGGCAGGGCAAGCGCAAAGGTCAGACCGGCCAGGATCAGGCTTCGCGCCCATTCGAACCGCGCCAGCCGCGCCCGTGTGATCCCCAGCGCCCAGACCGGCGCCAGCTGTGCCAGCCGCATGTCGGCCAGTGTCACAAGCCCGGTCAACAGCGCGAAACCCGCCACCCCAAGGGTCAGCAGGTTCAGCGCCCCGGTGATCTGGAATGTCTGGTCAAAGACATCGACCGAAAAGCGCTTGATCTGGGTCTGGTTGATCACCGCATCGGCGGGCAGGCCGAAATCATCGCGCAAAATGCTGGCCAGACCGGCGGCCCTGTCCGGCGCGATGCGCAGCGCAAAGCGGGTGGGCGCGATATCCGGATGGATCGCGGCGAACCGGTCAAGCGTGACGATGGCCTGCGCCTGTGGGTTGCCGTAGTCGGAATAGACGCCAAGGATCGGCAAGCTGACACCGGGCGCGATCGTCAGGGCATCGCCGGGCGATAGCCGCGCAAAGCGGGCAAGCTGTTCGTTGATCAAGACACCATCGCCGGTGGCTAGCCTGTCCCATGCATCGGGCAATGCGGCGATCAGGGGCCAGTGATCGCGGAATGTGGCATGATCGGCTTGGCCATAGACGGCGCCGGGCCGCCCTGCGAGGGTCGCATCGGCCCAGACCACCGGCAGGACAGCATCCGTCCGGGGCGCCAGATAGGCGTGCAGCCGCGCGGCCTCGGCCGGGGTGGGGGCGGTGACGTAAAGCTCGGCCACAAGCCTTTGGTCAAGCCAGCCGACAAAGGTGGCGCGGAAGCTGCCCACCATGGTCGACACGCCGATATTGGCCGACAGCGCCAGCAACAGCGCCATCAGCGCCAAAGACAGCCCCGGCATCTGTTGGCGGGTATCGGCCAGGAGCCATTCGCCCAAGGGCCCGCGCGCGCGGCGTTGCGCCAATCGCAAAAGCGCCGTCAGCGTCACGGGCAGCAACAATGCCGCGCCCAGAAACAGGCAGGCCACAGCGCCAAAGCCGGTGATCAGCGCGCCGCCCCAAAGCGCCAGCGCGCCGGATGCCGCCAGAAGCACCACCGCCACCATCGCCTGGCCGCGCATCAGCCGGGCGCTGGCCTGACCCCATGCCTCGGGGCGGGCGGTGGCAAGGATCGGCAGGCGCGCGGTGCGCCCCATGGCCTGTGCGGCCGCGATGGCGACACCCGCCAGCGTCATGACCAGCGCCGCCCCCGCCCATGCAGGATCAAAGGACAGCGTTCCGGGCAGATCGGCACCGTAAAGCCCGCGCAAGGTGCCCGCCACGCCGGGCATCAGCGCGGCCGCAATCGCATAGCCAAGGATCAGGCCCGCCAGACCCGACACCAGCCCCAGCACCGCCAGCTCCAGCCCAAAGGCGGTCAGAAGACTGCGCAACGGAAGGCCCAGCGCGCGCAGCGTTCGGATGGTCGCGCGGCGTTGTTCAAAGGCCAGACCGATGGCGGCATGCACGATGAACAGCCCCACCGCAAAGGCCAGCAGCCCAAAGGCCGTCAGGTTGAGGTGAAAGCTGTCGGTCAGCTGTGCCGGGTCGGCGCGCTGTTCGGGGGCAACGCGCTGCAGGGTCGTGGCCGTGGCGAGCAGCGGAAGATGCGCGGGCTGAACCGGGGCCACCAACAGATAAGAGGGGTCGGATTGGCCCAAAAGACGCGACGCGGTGCCGATATCGGCAAGTGCGGCACCCGGTGGAATGGTGTCGGTCACGCGGATCGGCGGCAGATCGGGGGGCAGGGCGGCGGTGGCGGTGTCTTGCGTCATCAGCAACAGACCGGGCGCGGTGAAAAACCCCGTCAGATCAAGTCCCGCATCGCCAAGTGTCGGTGTGTTCGCTTCGGGTGGGGCGGTCAGCGGGTCGATGCCCAGCAGCCTCAGCCGCGCGTCACCCGCGCGCAATTCCCCCGAGATGACCGGCGACACGAGATAGCCGGCGCGGCGCAGCGCGACATATTCGGCCAGCGGCACCGGGCGGCCATCGGGGCTTTGCAGCCGGTCGAGCCGGTCCTGACCCAGCGTGGCGGCGGCGGTCGCATAGGCGGCGCGGGCCTGAGCATTGATCGCCTGCACGCCCGACCAAAGCGCCGTGGCCAGCGCCAGCCCCAGAACCAGCATTGCAAATTGGCCAGGATGGCGCCGCCAGTGGGACAAAAGGGTGAAAAGGGCGGTGCCAATCATGGCGCACTCAGACCGCGTTGGGCGCGGACAGTTGCCCGCGCGACAGGTGAAGCCGCCGGTCCAGACGCGCGGCCAGCCGGGTGGAATGGGTGACCATCATCAGCGCGGCCCCCGTTTCGCCCACCAGTTCCAGCATCAGATCCAGCACCGCGTCGCCGGTCGCCTCGTCCAGATTGCCGGTGGGCTCATCGGCCAGGATCAGCATGGGGGCATGGGCAAGCGCACGGGCGATGGCTACCCGCTGTTGCTGGCCACCCGACAATTCCTCGGGGTAGCGGCCCAGCATCTCGGACAGGCCAAGCCGACGGGCCAGCATCGCATCGCGGGCCGGGTCGTGATGGCCGCCCAACCGCGCCTGAAAGGCGATATTCTGTGCCACGCTCAGCGATGGGATCAGGTTGAATTGTTGAAACACCAGCCCGATCCGGTCGCGGCGCAGTGCGGCACGCGCGGCATCATCCAGCCCCGATATCTCTTGCCCAGACAGCCGGATGGAGCCTTGATCCGGCGTATCAAGGGCGGCGGCCAGATGCATCAGCGTGCTTTTGCCCGACCCGCTTTCCCCCGTCAGCGCCAAGGTCTGCCCATGCGCCAGCGCAAGCGACACGTCCCGCAGGACCGCGACGGTGCCATAGGCTTTGCTCAGCCGCTCGATTTCCAACACCTTGCTCATGGGGTGCTACCTAGCGGCCGCGCGGCCCAGTGGAAGGGAAGGGGTCAGCGAAAGCGGACCGGAAGCGAAAAGGCATAGCTTGCCTCGGTCAGCCCATCAGGGGCCGGGGGAAAGCGGCCTGCCCGGCGCACAGCGGACATCGCGGCTTGGTCCAGAATGGCATCGCCCGAAGACCGCGCGACCGACAACTCCGCCAGATCGCCACCGCGCGTAAGTTTCAGCGCAAGCGTGACCTGACCCGAGGTGTTGACGCGCGGTCGCGCACGTTCGATCCGCGCCATGATCTGCCCGCCCCATTGCGCCATCAGGTTTTGGTGGTGGGATTGGCTTGGCGCGGGGTTGATCTGTTCGGGCGCGGATGCGCTGCCGCTGATCGCCCCCCCACCTTGGCCTTGTGCCGTGCGGGCGGCCTGCGGTGCCGAGGGTGGCGGCGCGCTGGCGGCAACCGGGCGCGGTGTGGGGCGCGGTGATTGTTCCATTGCGCGATCCATTGCCGGGGGCGGTGCGGTATCGGTGATGTCGGGGGCAAGCGGTGGCATGTCCGGCGGGGGCAACAGTGGCGTGGTGGGCAACGACAGCTGTGGGGCGGCGGTGTCGAAAGCTGGCGCTTGGGGCGGGTTGGCGGGTGCCGCAAGGTGCGGGGCGGTCGGGCTGGTTGCGGCTTGCGGCGGTTCTGCCCATCTGGCGGCAAGGGCGGCCATGCTGTCGGGGGCGGCGGCCAGCGTGATCTGGTCGGCGCCAGTGTCGCCCTGTGCTTGCGACCCGCCGGGGCTGTTGCCAAAACCCATCATCACCCCGGCATGCACCATCGCCGAAAGCCCAAGAAAGGCGATGATTTCGGCCGCGCGCCTCATGGCGTCACCGTGATCAGCCGGATATCGGTGATGCCAAGCGCGGCCAGTTCCGGCAAAAGCCGCGCCAGATCGGCGGCCGGATACGCGGCATCGGCAAGGATCGGCAGCGACCCCTTGGGTGGGGTTGCCGCCAAATCGGCCATCGCCGCATCGCCCATCGCACCGCCATAGGCCCGCATCCCGTCAGCATCGATGTAAAGCGTGCGGGGCTCGCGATCGGCGCGGGGCATATCGGCCGTGGGTGCCGCGATGGGCAGCGGGGGGGGTGGCGTCAGGCTGGCGGTCATCAGGAAAAAGACCAACAGCAAGAACACCACATTGATCATCGGCACGATGGCGCGATCCTGTGGCATGCGCGTCTTGCGGTGAGGGGCGAAATTCATGGCGCCACCAGAACCAGATTGGTAAAACCATCCGCCCTGAGCCCTGACATCACGTCAAGCAAGCGTTGCAACGACACAGCGTCGCCCGGCCGGATCACGATGGGGTCTGTTGCCGTCTCGGTCAGGCGTGACAGCGCGCGGCCCAAGGCCTCGGGGGTGATCGCGCCGCCGTTCAGGCGCAGACCATCCGCCGTGATCTCCAGCAAACGCGGCGGGCCTTGCCAATCCTGGGCAACCCCGGCCCCGATGGCCAGATCCAGCGCGCCATCCTGACCGAAGCGGGCGGCCAGCATGAAAAACACCAAGAGCAGAAACACCACATCGATCATCGGCGTCAGGCTGGGGCGGCGGCGCGCCGGGGATGGGGCAAAGCGAAAGCTCATGGGCGCTGTGCGCCCCCGCGGGTAAAGATGCGGGTGGCGTCGCTTTCCATCTCCGCCTGAAGCCGGTCGGCGATGCTGTCGAACCATGTCAGCGCCGCGGCGGCGGGAATGGCCACGGCCATGCCTGCGGCGGTGGTCAAGAGCGCCTCCCAGATACCGCCGGCCAATGTGGCTGGATCGGTCTGGCCGCCCGCGTCCTGCAGGGCCTGAAAGGCGGCGATCATGCCCAGAACCGTGCCAAGCAGACCCAGAAGCGGCGCGATGGTCACGATCAGGTCAAGCGGCCGCAGCCCGCCGCGCAGTTCGGCCAGAAGCGCGCGGGCGATGCGCGTGGTTTCCTCGCGCGCGCCATCGGGTGTCAGCGCCGCATCGCCATGGGCGGTCATCGCGGCATGGGCCAGCCGCGCCCGGACCGAAGCGCGGGGTGCAAGCCGCGCCAAGGCCGCCGGGCTGTCACCCGCTTGCCACAGCGCGATCGCCTCGGCTGTGACGCGCCCGCCCGACCATGCGCCCAGAGATGAAAGGCGAAACAGTTTCCACAAGATCAAGCCCAAGGTCAGCACCGACAGCGCCGCGATGGCCCAGATCACCGGGCCACCCCGCATCAGGAAATCAGGCAGAGCGAAATCGGTCATGTCAGCACCTCGAGCGGCTGAAAGATGATCCCATCGGGCCCCTGCGCCATATGGGCGGAAATGCCAAAGACCTGTGCAAGGTTCGCGCGTGTCAGAACCTCGGTTGCCGGGCCATCGGCATGGATGCGGCCCTTGTGCATCAAGATCAGCCGCGTGCAATGGCGCGCGGCCAGCCCCAGATCATGTAGCGATACCAGAACCGCCTTGCCCTGTTGCGCCAGCCGGGCAAATGCCGCCATGGCGGCGATCTGGTGACCGGGATCAAGACCTGCCGTCGGCTCATCAGCCAGGATCAGCGGCGTATCCTGAGCGAGCGCGCGGGCGATCAGGACGCGGGCCTGTTCGCCCCCCGACAAGGCGGTGGCCGCGCGTGTTTCGAAGCCGGTCAGGTCCATGGTGGCCATGGCCCGCGCCACAGCGGCACGGTCGGCATCATCGGGGCGCTGACCGGCCGCCAGATGCGGGATGCGGCCCAGCATCACCAGCGTTTCCACCGCGATGGGCCAGGCGATCTCGCGCGATTGCGGCAGCCAGGCGGCATGGCGCGCGCGCCGCGCCGGGCCCAGCGCGCTGAGCGAGGATTGGCCCGCCGCATGTGGCAACAGCCCCAACGCACCCCGCATCAGGCTGGTCTTGCCCGCACCATTGGGGCCGATCAGCCCGACCATCTCGCCGGCTTGGATGGTCAGCGTCGCGGCATCGACCACCGGGCAATCGCCCCGCTTCACGGTCAGCCGCTCAAGCCGCAACAGCGTCATGGCTCGGCCCTCCGGGTCTTGTAGATCAGGTGCAGAAACAGCGGCGCGCCGATGATCGCCATCACCACCCCAAGCTGCAGCTCACGCTGGGGCAGGATCAGCCGCACCGCGATATCGGCCAAAAGCACCATCGTCGCGCCCCCCAGCGCCGAGGCGGGCAGCAGCACCGAGGGGCGTGCGCCCACCAGTGGCCGCAACAGATGCGGCACGACCAGCCCGACAAAGCCGATGGCGCCCGCCACGGCGGTGGCCGCCCCCACACAGGCCGCCACCCCCAGCACCAGCCGCAGCCGCAACCGCGCAAGCCCGATGCCCATGGCGGCGGCCGCATCCTCGCCCAGGCTCAGCGCATCGAGGCCCCGGCCCAGCGGCACCAACAGCGCCCAGCCCAGCACCATGAAGGGCGCGGCCAGCCACAGATGCGAAAACGACCGATCCGCCAGCGACCCCATCAGCCAGAACACGGTTTCCGCCGTCGCAAAAGGGTTGGGCGACAGGTTCAGCACCAGCGACATCAGCGCCCCCGCCAGGGCCGAAATGGCGATCCCCGCCAGGATCAGCGTCAACGACCCGCCGCGCGGCCCCGCGAGCGTCAGGATCAACAGCACCGCGATCACCGCGCCCGCCAGCGCCGACAGCGGCAGGGCCAGCGCGAAAGCGGCGGCAAAGCCTGTCTGCATCGCGATGACAGCACCCAGCGCCGCCGAACCCGACACCCCGATCAGACCTGGTTCGGCCAGGGGATTGCGCAGATATCCCTGCAACGCCGCACCCGACAGCCCAAGGCTTGCGCCCACCATCACGGCCAGCATCGCGCGCGGCAAACGGATTTCGCGCATCACCAGCGTGACGGCCTCACCCTGCCCGGTGACAAGCGCGCTCAGGCTTTCGCCAAGGCCGAAACCCGCCGGGCCGGTCAGGAGCGAGACCATGAACAGCGCCAATGTGAGCAGGGCCAATAGGGGGAACAGCGCGCGGGTCATGGCGCGGCCTCGATCCTTTGGCGCATCTCGACCAGTGCGCGCAGCGCGGCAATCACGCGCGGTGTGCCACAGGCCCAGTCGGGGCCGCTTTCATGGCCCGCACCCCCCGCGATCAGGGCGGCCAGAGCGGGGTGATGCATCAATTCCTCGGCCCGCGAGGCGCCGGGATAGGGGCGGTCGCGGATGATCAGATCAGGGGCGGCCAGCACCAGCAATTCCAGCGCGATCTGGCCCGTGGCGCTGGGCGTCAGTTCGGTCGCGATATTGCGAAACCCCGCCCGTGTCAGGATTTCATGCGAAAGAGAGCCCTCGCCGAGGCTATAGCCATTGGGGAAATAAATCACTGCGCGCGGCCCGTCCTGCGGCGCGGTAAGCGTGGCAAGATCACTCTCGAACTGGTCGATCAGAGCCTTTGCCGCGTCTTGTCGGCCAAGCAGATCGCCAAAGCGGCGCAAGCGATCAGGGATGTCGGAGAGCGCGCGCACCCCTTCGACCTGTTCCACCCGAATACCCAGCCGCCGCAGCATCGCCAGCGCGGCGGGGTCGGTCCAGGGGTCGGCCAGCACAAGATCGGGGGCAAGCAGGTAAATCTCTTCGGCGCTGCCATGGTTGAGCGGGTAAGCCGCCGCCAGATCGGCCAGGGGCGAGGTGACGGGATCGGCCGAGATATAGCTGACCGACACAAGCTGACCGGGTGCCGCCAGCATCAGCGCGAATTGATCGGTGCACAGGTTCATGGAAACCACCCTTTGCGGTGGGTCCTGCGCGCCCAAAGGCCCCGCCACAAGGGCGAGACCAAAGGCAAGGGCGCGCAAGGGGCGCATCAGAAGCGCGACCTCAGGCCAAGGTAGACCGCCCGGTCCGACGTGCCGTAGCCCCGCCGCGTCTGGTATTCCGCGTCAAGCAGGTTGTGGAGCCGCAGATAGGCCTCGACACCGTCCGAAATCTCATGACCGACGGATGCGTTGACCAGCGTGTAATCGGGCAGTGGCAAGCCGCCCTCCAAGGTGCCGATCACGCGCCGAGCCGTAAGGCTGCCAGCCCAGCCCGTGCCCCAGGTCGTGTCGATCCCCAGAACGATGTCATGTTCCGGAATGAGAGTCAGAGGCGCACCCGTGCCGCTTCTGGCGTCGGTGTAGGTGTAGGCTCCGGTGAGCATCAGCGCGTCGGTGATGGGCAGTTGCCCGCTAATCTCAAGGCCGCGACGCCGCGATTTGCCGGCCACGTTGAAAAGCGTTGCCGGTGCCGGCGCAACCATCGGCGGGCAACCCGGATCAGCGACGAAATAGGCCGAGCAATAGGTGATGAGATTGTCGACATCGAGTTGAAACAGCGTTGCACCGATCCGGCCCCCGCCCGCAAAGGCATAGTCAGAGCCGATTTCCGCCGAGAAGCTTTCTTCGGCCACGAGGTCAGGGTTTCCGATGAAGTCCGACTCCGGGTAGGCGCCGAACAGTTCGTCGATCGAAGGCGGCCGGTATCCGGTTCCGACAGCACCCCGGAGCACGAGAGCCTCGGACGGCCGAAACGCGAAGGCAAGACGGCCGGTCGTTTGTCCGCCAAAGCGGGAATGGTCATCCCGCCGCAGCGTGGTTGTCAGATCGAATTGATCGCTGGGCGACCAGATCGCTTCGGAAAAGACACCAAATGTGTCAACGGTGGCACTGCCGCCCGGAACGCTTGCGGCAATGCCGGTTTCGCGCATGGCATTTGCACCAAGAGCCAGCTGAAGCGCAGAAGAAAGCTGGCCCGATGCCGTATAGTCGAAGGCCAGCCGCCGCCCGCTGAAGGTATTGTCGAAGGGCGACAGATACCCCGGTGCGCCCGCACCAAGGGTCAGGGATGCATTGCGCCGATCAACACGATAGATACCCAGTGCCGCGTCGTGATCCCACGCGCCAAGCGTCCCTTCGGCATAGGCCCGAAGGCCGTAGGCGTCGCGCGTGCCGAAATCATCGCCAACGGAACCATCGACGGGACTGTCATGGAATTCGTCGGCGTCCGACCGCCCGGTTTCGATGAACCCGTTCAGGCCAAAGGCAAGGCTGCCGTTTACCTCATGTTTCATCCCAAAGCTCAGGCGCGAACGCTCGAAGCTATCGGTTTCGGTGTTCCCGGCATTTTCATCGGCGGCTGAAAATCCGTCGCTTTGGATGTGATCGAGCCCAAGGTTCAAGGTCACGGGCCCATTGCGTTGGGTAAGCCCGTAGCTGAGGGCGACAGTGTTGTAGCTGCCGGCCTCGATCGTGGCGGTTTGGGTCGTGCCCTCGGGCGCTTCGGTGCCTGCGATGGTCGAAATGTTGATGACGCCACCCACGGCGGTGCCGCCGTAGAGCGCCGATTGCGAGCCGCGCAGCACCTCGATTCGGCGGATCGCGCCGGTGGTCAGGCCGCCAAAATCTTCGTAAGAAATTGTTGGGCTGGCAGGGTCTGTGACAAGGATGCCATCAATATAGACGCTGATGTATCGGCCTTGCGCGCCACGGATTCGGATATCGGCAACGCTGCCTTGCGGGCCGGTTTGCCAAAGGCTGACACCGGACAGACGGGCCAGAACCTCGGTCAGTTGCAGATCACCGGTGTTTTGAAGATCGTCTTGCGTGATGACCGTGACAGAGTTGCCGATGCGATCCAATTCGGTTTGGGTTGCATTCACCGAAAACACGATCTCATCCAGATCGAAGACGGATTGCGCCGGGGCAATGGCGGGAAAAAGCAGCGCTGGGATCAGCGCGGCGGATAGGTGTTTCATCATCGGTCCCCCGATATGGGCCGCAAACGGGCCCGGAGTGGTTCACGGATGTTCTTTGGGGGAGACACGAGGCTGTGACCCTCCCGCGAACGGCGGAGGTGTCACCACAACGGAAGGGTCCGTTGCCCATGGCGCCCACCGCGCCCGGACAGGGTGATCACTTCGGCAGGTCTCCTGACTAGCGGGTCATCGCGTGGGCCGGGCCTTCCCGGGGGGGTCCCCAGTGGCATATGCCGGTCACGCTCGCCGCTTACAGTTGCGGGGGCAGTCGCGGATTTGCACCGCGTTCCCTTTTCACCGGATGGTTGTGCCACCCAGACCGAAGCACAACCTTGATACCGGCGGATGGCCACCCATGGCAAGCCCACAGGCGACCTGTCATGCGCCGATACCGAAATTACCCCAGCCCGGTTGCATCCGGCGCCGCCTTGCGTCTTGCTGCCTCAAACACCGGGAGAGACCACCATGCCCATCACCGATTGGGACGATGCCTATGCCAATGCCGCCCATATTCCGGGGTCTGAACGGTTCCTGACCGAATGGCCCGCGCGCACCGCTGCCCTGCGCGCGCGCCACCCGCCCGAGCGGTTTAGTTACGGGCCCGGCGCGCGGCAGTGGATCGATCTTTATCGCCCCGCAACCGCCGGTCAGGGCCTGACCGTGATCGTGCATGGTGGCTACTGGATGCGCTTTTCACCCGAGGATTTCGGCTTTCTGGCCGAGGGACCGCTGGCCCATGGGCAAAGCGTGGCGATGGTCAGCTACACGCTGGCGCCCGAAACGCGGATTTCCCGGATCACCATCGAGATCGCCGCCGCCCTGGCCCTGGCTGCCCGCGTCGTTGCGGGACCGATCCGGTTGGCCGGGCATTCGGCAGGCGGGCATCTGGTGTCGCGCATGGGTTGCGAGGGCGCGCTGGCGCCTGAACTGGCGGCACGGCTTGTCCATATCGTTTCGGTCTCGGGTGTACATGATCTCAGGCCGCTGTTGCGCACCCAGATGAACGCCACCCTGGGGCTGGACACGGCCGAGGCCGCCACCGAAAGCCCCGCCTTGCTGATCCCGCGTGAGGGGCTGAAGATCACCTGTGCCGCAGGCAGCGCAGAGCGCCCGGAATTCCTGCGCCAGAATGATCTTTTGGCGAATATCTGGTGGGGGATGGGGGCAGATGCCCGGGCCTTGCATTTGCCCGGCCGGCATCATTTCGACGTGATCGACGCGCTTGCGGCCCCTGATGGGATACTGACGCGGATGTTGCTGGATCAGAGCCTGTCGTAAAGCCCGCCGATTGTGGTTTTCAGATTGGCCCGATCTTCGGGGCCAAGCTCGTCCAGAAGCGTGGTCTCGATCTCGCGCGCCACGAATTTCAGGCGCGCGACCTCGGCCAGGCCTTTGTCGCTGAGCTTGACCACCAGACGACGCCGATCGCAGCTGTCGCGCACGACCGAGATCATCTCCAGATCCTCGAGCCGCCGCTGGGCGCGGCTGACGCGGGCGGCATCCATCGCGGTCAGGACGCACAGATCATGGCTGGAACAGGGTTGATGGCGTGGCAGCGCCATCATGATGCGCCATTCGGGAACCTGCATGCCGGCGCTTTCCATGATCATCTGAAACGCGCGTCCGGCAATCACGGACATCTGGAAAGGTAGAAAATCGGTCAGGTCGAAGGGGAGGGTTTGGGCTTGGTCTCTCACGCGCCATCCAATCTTGGGTTGTGTGCTGATGGTATTTTCATCTCCAAGTTTAATGCGCCGAATCGTGATCGGGCAAGCAAAATGTAAGCTTGAGTAGACAGTTTCAATTCTGACACATTGCAGCGCCTTGGGGATCGGGGGTCAATTTGCCCACCATCCGGGGCTGTTGACATCGCCTGTTTCCGATCGGGAACACATGCGGCGCGCAAGGGTCGAAATGCGACGCTATCGGCGCATTT
Organism: uncultured Roseicyclus sp.; assembly: GCF_937892565.1. Classification (GTDB taxonomy): domain Bacteria; phylum Pseudomonadota; class Alphaproteobacteria; order Rhodobacterales; family Rhodobacteraceae; genus Roseicyclus. Next base: position 19,827 of record NZ_CALAHQ010000100.1, read on the forward strand.
TCCGGCTTGTGCAACCCGCGACGGCCCCGTAAACGCGGCGGTGGGACACCCCTCCCCAACGAGGGGCGTATATCTGTGAGGATATCACATCATGGCACTGACTGCACCGGCAACGCGCCCGATGAATGCGCGTTTTTCCTCTGGCCCTTGCGCCAAACCCCCCACATTCACGCTTGACACGCTGGCTGATGCCGCCCTTGGCCGGTCGCATCGCGCCTCTGTCGGCAAGGCCAAGCTCAAGGCCGCGATCGATCTGACGCGCGAGATTCTGGGCGTTCCGGCCGATTACCGCATCGGGATCGTCCCTGCCTCCGACACTGGCGCGGTCGAGATGGCCATGTGGTCGATGCTGGGCGCGCGGCCTTGCACCATGATCGCCTGGGAAAGCTTCGGGTCGGAATGGGTGTCCGATGTGGTCAAGCAACTCAAGCTCGACGCAACCGTGCTCAAGGCCGACTATGGCCGCATTGTCGATTTCGGATCGGTCGATTTCGACACCGATGTCGTCTTTACATGGAACGGCACGACCAGCGGCGTGCGCTTGCCAAACGGCGACGCGATCCCCGCTGACCGTCAGGGCCTGACGATTTGCGATGCGACAAGCGCCGCCTTTGCGCAGGATCTGCCGTGGGACAAGCTCGATGTCACGACATTCAGCTGGCAAAAGGTGATGGGCGGCGAGGCCGCGCATGGCATGCTGATCCTGAGCCCGCGCGCCGTCGCGCGGCTGGAAAGCTACACACCCGCATGGCCGCTGCCCAAGATTTTCCGCCTGACCAAGGGTGGCAAGCTGATCGAGGGCATTTTCGCGGGCGAGACGATCAACACCCCCTCGATGCTGGCGGTCGAGGATTATCTGGTGGCGCTTGCCTGGGGCAAGTCCATCGGCGGTTTGGCAGGCCTGATGGCGCGGGCCGATGCGAATGCGAAAGCGATTTTCGATTTCTGCGATGCGCGCGACTGGATCGACAATCTGGCCGAGGATCCCGCCACCCGGTCGAACACCAGCGTGTGCCTGAAATTCACCGATCCCCGCATCACCGATGGCGCGGCCTTTGCCAAGGCCATCGCCAAGCGGCTTGAGGGTGAGGGCGTGGCATTGGATATCGGGGCCTATCGCGACGCCCCCCCCGGCTTGCGCATATGGTGCGGCGCCACGGTGGAAACCGCCGATATCGCGGCCATGCTGCCCTGGCTCGACTGGGCCTTTCAGACCGAGATCGCGGCCTTGGCCAAGGCGGCCTGAGCCCTTTCATCTTTCCCCAAATACGCATGCGCCGGTCCGCCAAGGGGCGACCGGCCCGCACCGCAACAAGGAGTGCCCATCATGGCCCCCAAAGTTCTGATTTCTGACAGCCTGTCGGACGCCGCCGTCCAGATCTTTCGCGATCGCGGGATCGACGTGACCTTTGATGCCTCCATCGGCAAGGATAAGGAAAAACTGCTCGCCGTGATCGGTGACTATGACGGTCTTGCGATCCGGTCGGCCAGCAAGGTCACCGAAAAGATCATCGCGGCCGCCACCAAGCTCAAGGTGATCGGGCGCGCAGGGATAGGGGTCGACAATGTCGACATCCCGGCCGCATCGAAAAAGGGCATCATCGTGATGAACACGCCCTTTGGCAATTCGATCACCACGGCCGAGCATGCGATCGCGATGATGTTCGCCGTCGCCCGCCAGATCCCCGAGGCGAATGCCTCGACCCATGAGGGCAAATGGGAAAAATCCCGCTTCATGGGGGTAGAGTTGACCGGCAAGACGCTGGGGGTGATCGGTGCGGGCAATATCGGCTCGATCGTGTGCGCCCGTGGTCTTGGCCTCAAGATGAAGGTGGTGGCCTATGATCCCTTCCTGTCCGAAGAGCGCGCGGCCCAGATCGGTGTGACCAAGCTGGATCTGGACGCGCTTTTGGCGCGCGCCGATTTCATAACGCTGCATGTGCCCTATACCGAAAAGACCGCCAACATCTTGTCGGCGGAAAATCTGGCCAAGACCAAAAAAGGCGTGCGCATCATCAACTGCGCGCGCGGCGGTCTGGTCGATGAGGCCGCGCTGGCCGGGTTGATCCGCTCTGGCCATGTCGCGGGTGCGGCCTTTGACGTCTTTGCCGAAGAACCGGCAACGGAAAATCCGCTGTTCGGCCTGCCCAATGTGGTCGTGACCCCGCATCTGGGCGCCGCCACCACCGAGGCACAGGAAAACGTGGCCCTTCAGGTGGCCGAGCAGATGGCCGATTACCTGCTGTCGGGGGCTGTGTCGAATGCGCTCAACATGCCCTCTGTCACCGCCGAGGAAGCGCGCATCATGGGCCCCTGGCTCAAGCTCGCCGAGCATCTTGGCGCCTTTGTCGGCCAACTGACCGATGAGCCGATCCAGTCGATCGAAGTGGTCTACAACGGCGTTTCCAAGGACATGAACCTCAAGGCGCTGAACTGTGCCGCGATTGCCGGGGTGATGAAGGCCACGAACCCGGATGTGAACATGGTTTCCGCCCCGATCATCGCCAAGGATCGCGGGATCGACATCTCGACCACCACCCAAGACAAGACCGGCGTGTTCGATGGCTATATCCGGCTGGTCGTGGTCACCGATGAACGCACGCGGTCCATCGCTGGCACGGTGTTTTCCGACGGCAAGCCACGCTTCATCCAGATCAAGGGCATCAATATCGACGCCGAGATCGGGGCGAACATGCTTTACACCACCAATCGCGACGTGCCGGGCGTGATCGGAACGCTGGGCCGTATCCTGGGCGAGCATGGGGTGAACATCGCCAACTTCACCCTTGGCCGGTCGGCGCGCGACGGCGATGCCATCGCGATGCTCTATCTTGACGAAGCGCCCGCGCCGGCGGCTCTTGCCGCGCTGCGCGAGACGGGGGTGTTCCAACAGGTGCGCGCGCTGCACTTCGACGCGGTCTGAGAGCCACGCGCCCGAATGCCCGCCGCATCAGCTTGCGGCGGGCGCCCGTTTTGCGCCAGAAACATCTCTGACAGTCAGGTTGCAGGGCGCGCGCGACGCCGCCCGACATGGGGAAGGGTTTTTCAGATGGACGATATCGTCATCCTGTCGGGCGCACGCACGGCGATCGGCACCTTTGGCGGGGCCTTGGCCTCGGTCGCGCCGACCCAGTTGGGTGCTGTTGTGGCGCGTGCGGCGCTGGCGCGTGCCGGTGTTGCGGGCGGCCAGATCGGGCATGTGGTCTTTGGCCATGTGATCAACACAGAACCGCGCGACATGTATCTGTCGCGCATCGCCGCGATCGAGGCGGGCATTCCCGACACCACGCCTGCGATGAATGTCAATCGGTTGTGCGGTTCGGGCGCGCAGGCGATCGTTTCGGTGATCCAGTCGCTGGCGATGGGCGATGCCGATTTCGGATTGGCGGGTGGCGCGGAAAGCATGTCGAACGGTCCCCATATCGTGCAAGCGGCACGCTTTGGGCAAAAGATGGGCGATGTGCGCGCGCTCGACATGATGATCGGCGCGCTGCATTGCCCCTTTGGCACCGGGCATATGGGGGTAACGGCGGAAAACGTCGCCGCCGAACATGACATCAGCCGCGCCGCACAAGATGGCTTTGCCCTTGAAAGCCAGACCCGCGCGGCGCGCGCGATTGCCGAAGGCCGCTTTGCCGACCAGATCGTGCCGGTTGAAATCCAGATCAAGCGCGAGATGGTGCCATTCGTCACCGACGAACACCCCAAGGCCACCAGCCTTGACGCGTTGGGCGGCTTGAAAACCGTATTCAAGAAAGACGGCACGGTGACCGCAGGCAATGCCAGCGGCATCAATGACGGCGCAGCGGCCTTGGTTCTGGCGCGCGCCGATGCCGCGCAGGCAGCGGGCCTGACACCGCGTGCGCGCATCCTGGGCTATGCCCATGCCGGCGTGCGCCCCGAGGTGATGGGCATCGGCCCTGTGCCCGCGGTGCAAGCCCTTTTGGCGCGCACGGGGCTGTCGATTGCTGATTTTGACGTCATCGAATCGAACGAGGCCTTTGCCGCACAGGCCTTGGCGGTGAACAAGGGGCTGGGGCTGGACCCCGCGCGCGTGAACCCCAACGGCGGCGCCATCGCGCTGGGCCATCCGGTGGGGGCAACAGGGGCGATCATCACCGTCAAGGCGCTTTATGAGCTTGACCGCATCGGCGGCAAACGCGCGTTGATCACCATGTGCATCGGCGGGGGTCAGGGCATCGCCTTGGCCATCGAACGGCTCTGATACCCGGCGCACCCGGGCGCGATTAACCGTTTCTTCAGCCCAAGGGGCCACTCTGTGCCCCGTCGGCAAGGGCGTGTGACGGGTATGGGCATCAGAGGGTTCGAAGAGCGTTTTGCGCGGGAACGCCGCGCCCGGCTGTTGGCCGAGCGCTTGCTTGCCCAACGATCCGATGAATTGCAGTCCGCCAACAAGAAACTCTCGGAACATGCCTATGCGTTGTCTCACACCGTCATTGCCCAGCGTGAGGAAAACGCCGCCCTGATCGGTCGGTCCAGCCGCACACAGGCCGCGCTTGAGGTGGCGACCGAAAAGGCGGTGATCGCGGAGCGCAGGCTTTGGGATGCGCTGAGTGCCGTCGAGGACGGCTTTGCCATTTTCGACCGCGACGCGAAGCTGGTGGTCGGCAACCCGGCATGGATGGGGGCCTTTTCCGGGCTCATGGATGTGATCCCGGGCGCAAGTTATCCGGCGATCTTGCGCATCGCCGTCGAAGAGGGGTTGATCGATCTGCAAGGCGAAGCCGCCGATGACTGGGTCGCACGCATGATCGCGCGATGGGATGGCGCGCAGATCCCTCAAACCGACATCCGCCTGTTCAACGGCGTTTATGTGCGCCTGATCGACAAGCGCACCCCGCAGGGCGATGTCGTCAGCCTGGCGCTCGATATCACCGACACGATCCGCCGCGCCGTCGATCTGGAACGCGCCCGCGACCGGGCCGAGGCCGCGACACGGGCAAAATCGGCCTTTCTGGCCAACATGAGCCACGAGATCCGCACGCCGATGAACGGCGTCGTGGCGATGGCCAATCTGTTGCGCGACACCGCCCTGACCGAGGAACAGCGGCTCTATGCCGATACCATCCGCAATTCGGGTGAGGCCCTGTTGGTGATCATCAACGACATCCTCGACTATTCAAAGATCGACGCGGGCAAGATGGTGCTGCATTCCCAAAGCTTCGATCTTCAGGCGCTGATCCTTGAGATCTTTCGCCTGATGCGGCCGGGGGTTGAGGGCAAGCCGCTGGAATTGCGCCTGGATTACGACATCTTCGTGCCGGAGCGGATGATCGGTGATCCCGGGCGCATCCGGCAAATCCTGACCAACCTGATCGGCAACGCGGTGAAATTCACCGAAGCGGGCCATGTCACCGTGCGTGTGGTGGGCGTGCCCAGCCCGCAATCGCCCGATGTGCTGCCGATCCGTATCCTGGTCGAAGATACCGGCACCGGCATCGCGCCCGAGATGCAGGCCCATGTCTTTGGCGAATTCAATCAGGTCGAGGCCGATGCCAATCGCCGGTTCGATGGTACGGGGCTGGGGCTGGCCATCACCCGGCGGCTCGTCGCGTTGATGGGCGGCAAGATCTGGCTGGATTCGGCGCTGGGGCGCGGGTCGTGTTTCGGCCTGTCGCTCAGCCTGGGGGTGGATCGCACCGCGCGGGCAGACCCCGTGGCGCCGCTGCCGCCCGACCGGGCCGAGGTCTGGTTCATCGCGGGCGGGGGGGTCTTGCCCGATCCGATTGTCGCGCATCTGTCGCGTCTGCGCGCGCGACTGGTTCAGACCGAAGGCGTGACGGATGGCCAAAGCACGGCGCATGCGGTGATCGTGGCGGCCGATGCCCTGACGCCCGGAATGATCGCCGCGCTGCGTGGCGGCGGCATGGTTGGACCGATCTTGTGCCTTGGGTGTGCCAAGGGGCAGGCCGATCTGCAAGACGGGGTAAAGCCGCTTGGGCCTGATGTGACGCTGCGTGATCTTCGCGACGCCTTGCTTGGGCCAGTGGCCGAAGCGGCGGTGCTACAGCCCAAGCCCCGGTTGCGCATTCTGGCGGCCGAGGACAACAAGACCAATCAGCTTGTGTTTCGGGCCATGCTCAAGGGGATCGATCTGGCGCTTGATCTGGTCGAAAACGGCACCTTGTGCCTTCAGGCCTATCTGGCGTCGCGGCCGGACATGATCTTTACCGATATCTCCATGCCCGAGATGGATGGCATCGCGCTTGCCCAGGCGATCCGCGCGCATGAGGCGGAATTTGGCCTGCCGCGGGTGCCGATCATCGCCATGACCGCCCATGCGATGGAGGGCGACCGCGAGCGCATCATGCAGGCAGGCATCGACAGCTATCTGGCCAAGCCGCTGCACAAGGCGGATCTGCATGCCGCGATCCGCACCCATGCGCCTGCGGCGCTGGGCGGGATCATCGGCTTCAAGGGCGCCAGCGCGTGACAGGGTCGGTCACGCGGTAGCGCCCGGTTTCCACCTTGCGCCAGTTGCGGATCGGGCCGGTCGTGTAGCTTTGCGCCACCGGATCATCGGGGTCGATCACGCCCAGCGCGCCAAGGATCTGGGTGATCACCGCCTCGGACGCGCGGGTGCTGCCATCGGCGATCTTCAGCGCGACGCCGATCCGGTGTTCGGGGATGATCGCGGCAAACACCGCCTCGGCGCCGGTCTTGATCGCGGCGCGGTTGCCCATCACGCGCATCAGCCTGGTGCAGGCACGCCCTTCGCCCGCGACAAGATGGGGATGAGCCATCATTGCGTTGCGAAGCCGCACCATGGCCGATTGGCGCGCATCCGCGCCATCCCGTGCCGCTGCAAACATCGCCAAAGCACGGGCAAATCCCGCAAGGCTTGACGCGAAATTGGGGGCGGAACAGCCATCGATCCCATAACCGGGGGTGGCCTCGTCGGTCACGTCTTCCCATGCGGCACGCACGGCGCGCTGCACCGGATGGTCGGGATCGATGTATTCGGGGCCCCCACCCAGATGCTTGGAAAGCGTCAAAAAGCCCGAATGTTTGCCCGAGCAATTGTTGTGGCGTTGATCGGGCCCACAATGGGCACAGATCAGATCATTGCGTGCGGGCTCATCATTGGGCCATTGCACACCACAGCGCAGATCGCCCTCGGACAGGTTCAGATCGGCCAGCCAGCGCGTGACCATGTCGGTGTGAACAGCCGCGCCCTGATGCGATGCGCAGGCCAGCGCCAGATGCGCGTCGGTCAATCCACAGGCATCGGCCGCACCGCTTTCGATCAGCGGCAACGCCTGCACCATCTTGGAAGAGGAGCGCGGCAAGATCACGCCCTGCGCATCGCCCAATTCCCAGATCAGGCCGGCATCGGCATGCCAGACCGCCACATGCCCATGATGGGCGCTTTCGCAGAAATCCCCGCGCCAGACCTCGACCAGCCGTTCGGCGTTCACGCCCATGATGCCCTCCGCTTCACGTCCCGGCAATTTTCCGCTACCGGGGCTTTTTCTGCGGCACAGTTTCCATTAGGGTTCTTCTGGATAAGGTCTGCCGCCCCACCGTTTCCTGAACCAAAAACGGGGCGCAGACCAGAGGCAGTTGGGGCGGAGGCTCTTTACGGATGAAACACTGGTCTATCGG
>NZ_CALAHQ010000101.1 GCF_937892565.1 uncultured Roseicyclus sp.
CGCGACCCCGATGTCCTCGACACCTGGTTCTCCTCCGGTCTTTGGCCCATCGGCACGCTGGGCTGGCCGGAACAGACGCCGGAACTCAAGCGGTATTTCCCGACCTCCACGCTGGTCTCTGGCTTCGACATCATCTTTTTCTGGGTCGCCCGGATGATGATGATGCAACTGGCCGTGGTGGGCGATGTGCCGTTCCGCGATGTCTATGTGCATGCCCTTGTCCGTGACGAGAAGGGGCGCAAGATGTCGAAATCCATCGGCAACGTCCTCGACCCGCTGGAACTGATCGACGAGTTTGGCGCCGATGCCGTGCGCTTTACGCTGACCTCGATGGCGGCGATGGGGCGTGATCTGAAGCTGTCGAAAGACCGGATCGCGGGCTATCGGAATTTCGGCACCAAGCTGTGGAATGCCGCGCGTTTCGCCGAGATGAACGGATGTCATCCGGTGGCGGGCTTTGACCCGGCGTCGGTCACGCAGACCGTCAACCGCTGGATCGTGGGCGAAACCGCGCGCGCGCGCATGGCCCATGACGAGGCGCTGTCGGGCTACCGCTTCAACGATGCGGCCGCCGGGCTTTACGCCTTTGTCTGGGGCCGCGTCTGTGACTGGTATGTGGAGTTTGCCAAGCCGCTTCTGGCCGAAGGCGATGCGGCCGTGATCGCGGAAACACGCGCGACCATGGCTTGGGTCATCGACCAGTGCCTGATCCTGTTGCACCCCACCATGCCCTTCATCACCGAAGAGCTTTGGGGGGCCATTACCCGGCGTGACACCATGCTGGTCCATGCCGATTGGCCGACCTATGGCGCCGAGTTCATCGACGCGGACGCCGACCGCGAGATGGGCTGGGTCATCGGGCTGATCGAGGAAATACGATCGATCCGGGCGCAGATGCATGTGCCTGCGGGTCTCAAGGTGCAGCTTTTGCAGGTGGAACTCGATGCGCGCGGGCAGGCGGCTTTTGCGCGCAACGCGGCCATGATCGAGCGGCTGGCGCGCCTGTCGGCGGTCACGCGGGTGGACATCATGCCCAAGGGTGCCGTGACGGTTGCGGCCGAAGGCGCGGTCTTTGGCCTTCCCATCGCCGATCTGATCGATGTGGCCGAAGAAAAAGCCCGGCTGGAAAAGACGCTCGAAAAGCTTGGCCGTGAAATCGGCGGGCTGAAGGGACGGCTTGGCAATCCCAAATTCGTTGAAAGCGCCCCCGAAGAGATCGTGGATGAAGCCCGCGAGAACCTTGCCACCCGCGAGGAGGAAGCGGGCAAGCTGGCGGAGGCGCTGGCGCGTTTGGCCGCGATCGGGTGAGCCCGGATAAACCGCGGTTTTGTCACCCGAAAAGCGCGCGTTTTTCGGATGTGGAAATCGCGGGATTTTCGCACCATGCCGTGCTATGCTGCCGATCATGTCACGCTGGCTTGAACGTCTTGCCGAACGGCGCATGCTCAAGGCCCGGGCCGAAGGCAAGCTTTCGGGTCTGGCCGGTGAGGGCAAGCCTTTGCCCGAGCACCCAGAGGCACCCTTTGTGGATGCGGGCGAAGCCGTGGGCTATCGCATCATGGCCGAACACGGTGCCCTGCCCGAGGAGGTGGGGCTGCGCAAAGCCCTTGAGGCCGCGAAGGCAGACTATGCCCTCACCAAGACCGAGGCCGACAAGCGCACAGCCATGGCCAAGATCGCCGAGCTGGACATGAAGCTGTCCATCGCGGTCGAGGCGCGGCGGAAATTCATGCGCTGAGGGCTGCGCCCCTCAGGCGCGATGCGCGCCTGCGGCCAGCCCGGCAACAAAGCCCGCGATCTCTGCGACCGATTTGCCGGACGCGATCTGGGCCACGATGGCAGAACCCACGACACAGCCATCAGCAATGCCTGCAATCGATTGTGCGGCCTCGGGCGTCTTGATGCCAAAGCCCACGATCACGGGAAGGTCGGTCTGGGCCTTGATGCGCGCGACCTCGGGGGCGACATCGGCGGCCTGCGCCTCGGCGGCACCCGTGATGCCGGTGATCGAAACGTAATAGACAAAACCGCTGGTGTTTTGCAGCACCTTGGGCAGGCGCCTGTCATCGGTGGTGGGGGTGGCCAACCGGATGAAATTCAGCCCGGCCTTTTGCGCGGGGATGCACAGTTCGTCATCTTCCTCGGGCGGCAGGTCGACGATGATCAGGCCATCGATGCCTGCCTCTTTTGCCTGCGCCACAAAATTTGCCACGCCGCGCGAATAGATCGGGTTGTAATAGCCCATCATCACGATCGGGGTGCTGTCGTTGACCTTGCGCAATTCGCGCGCGATCTGGAGCGTCTTGTCGAGCGTCTGACCGCCTTCGAGCGCGCGTTGGCCAGCCAGCTGGATGGTTTCGCCATCCGCCATGGGATCGGTAAAGGGCATGCCCAATTCGATGATGTCCACGCCCGCGCCGGGCAGGGATTTCACGATTTCCAGTGACGTCTCGTAATCGGGATCCCCCGCCATGACATAGGCCACGAAAGCCTTTTTGCCCTCGGCCTTCAGCCGTGCAAAGGTGGTGTCGATCCGTGTCATGGCTGCCCCTGTGTCAACTTCGGGCTTGGGTGTGGTCCAAAGGGCAGAGAAAATCAATGGCCCTTTGGACCATCCACAGCCCTTGTCAGGCGCCAAAAACGCCAAGGCAGCGCCACGGCCGCCACACTCAGCCCAAGACAAAAGCCGATCCAGACCCCGACCGCGCCCAATTCGACAACAAAGCCCAAGACATAGCCCGCCGGCAGGGCGATGGGCCAATAGGCGATCAGCGAGATCAGCGTGGGCTGGCGCGTGTCCAGCATGCCACGCAGCGCCCCCAGCGATGTGGATTGCACCCCATCCGAGACCTGCATCGCGGCCACGGCCAAAAACAGCGTCGTGGCCAGCGCCACCACCTCGGGGTCGTCCGAAAGCAGGTTTGCAATGGCGTGCCCCCCGATCAGGAGAACCGCCATCACCGCCAGCATCCAGCCCGTGACGATCATGAGCGCTGCCTTCAGGATGGGCCGCAACCGGGCGCGTTCCTCTGCCCCCACCGCCAGACCCACGCGGATGGATGCTGCCCCCGCCATGCCGAGGGGGAACACATAGGCCATGCCCGCCACCGCATGGACGATCTGATTGGCGGCCAAGGCCGTGGCCCCCAGCCAGCCGATCATCACCCCGATCAGTGCATAAGACCCGCCTTCGCCCGCATAGCCCAGCACCAAAGGCGCCCCATCGCGCCATTGTGCCCTGACCCGTGCCGCCAGACCCGGCGACTTGTGCCGGAACGCCGCCAGGCTTCGCGCCCGCGACCAGACCAAAAGCGCGACCGCCAATGTGATCGCTTGCGCCAAAAGGCTGGCCAGACCCGCGCCGGATAGCCCTAGCCCCGCCTCATAGATGAAAAGCTGGTTGAGCGGGATGTTCAGCACGACCCCAAGATAGCCCAGCCCCACCCCGGTCCAGGGCCGCCCGATGGTGTCGAACAGCCCCTTGAGAACAAAGAATACGGTCGTGGGCACCAGCGTCACGGCGACCAGCCCCCAATAGAGCGGCACCGCCGCGATCACCTCGGGCGGTTGGCCGATGGCGCCCAGAAACGGCAACAGCCCCACCATCAACACCGCAGCCACCATGCCGCCCAGCGCGCCAAGAACCAGACCCGCGCGCAATTCGGCACCGACCGCGCCCGCATCACCCGCCCCATGGGCTTGTGCCACACGCACACTGGTGATCGTGATGATCCCCCAGAGCGAAGCCAGAAACACGATCACCACCGCCGAAGCGATGCCCACGGCAGCCAGCGGCACGGTGCCAAGCGGCGCCACCATGACGGTATCCACGACCCCCATCAGCGTGGCTGCCGACAGCCCGACCATCATCGGCAGCGACAGCGACACAAGCGGCCCGATCTCGGCGCGCAGCGGGCTCGGTTCGGGGTGGGGCAAGGGTGGCATGGGTTTGTCCGTCTGTACCATCATCAGGCCCCTGCGCTGCAGTGTTTGGGTCGTGTGACCGCGCCCCCTGCGATGCGGAGACGATCTTTGCGCACGCAAGCGGTGCTGCCGCCGGCGCAGCGGCATCCCCCTAACAGGCTCTGCGGCTTGACGCCATGCCCTGACCCACCCTAGATGCGCGCGGATCGCCAGAAACAAGGGATGCGCAGATGGGTTTCAAGATGGGCATCGTGGGGCTGCCGAATGTCGGCAAATCCACCCTTTTCAATGCGCTGACCCGTACAGCGGCCGCACAGGCGGCGAATTTTCCCTTTTGCACGATCGAACCGAATGTGGGTGAGGTCGCGGTGCCCGACCCGCGGCTTGACCGGCTGGCGGCCATGGCGCAATCCAAACAGATTGTGCCTGCGCGCATGACCTTCGTCGATATCGCAGGTCTCGTGAAGGGCGCCTCCAAGGGCGAGGGCTTGGGCAATCAGTTTCTGGCCAATATCCGTGAAACCGATGCCATCGCCCATGTGCTGCGCTGTTTCGAGGATGGTGACGTGACCCATGTTGAGGGGCGCGTCGATCCCATTGCGGATGCCGACACGATCGAGACCGAATTGATGCTGGCCGATCTGGAATCGGTTGAAAAACGGCTTGCGAACCTCAGCCGCAAGGTGCGGGGCGGCGACAAGGATGCCGTGGCCCAGGAGCGCCTGCTGAAGGAGGCGCAAGCCATGCTGGAGGCGGGCAAACCCGCACGCCTGGTGCCCGTCGCCGAGGATGATCAAAAGGCGTGGAAAATGCTGCAACTGCTGACCTCCAAGCCGATCCTTTATGTCTGCAACGTCGATGAAGCGTCCGCGGCGCGCGGCAATGCGCAATCGGCCAAGGTGGCCGACATGGCCCGCGCGCAAGGTGCGGCCCATGTCATCATCTCGGCCCAGATCGAAGAGGAAATCGCACAACTCGACCGCGAGGAAGCGGCGCTGTTTCTGTCCGAGATGGGGCTGGAGGAGGCTGGCCTCGACCGGCTGATCCGGGCGGGCTATGGGCTCTTGGGGTTGCAGACCTATTTCACCGTCGGACCCAAGGAAGCCCGCGCCTGGACGATCCGCCAAGGCACGCTCGCCCCGCAGGCCGCGGGCGTCATCCATGGCGATTTCGAGCGCGGTTTCATCCGATCCGAAACCATCGCCTATGAGGATTACGTGGCACTGGGTGGCGAAGCCGGCGCCAAGGATGCCGGCAAGATGCGGGTCGAGGGGAAAACCTACGAGGTCAAGGACGGCGACGTCCTCCATTTCCTTTTCAACGCCTGATCCCTCCGATTTCCGCTTGTCGCCGCCGCTTGCCCCGATTAGACCGATCAGCGGAGACGTGGCCGAGTGGTCGAAGGCACACCCCTGCTAAGGGTGCAGGCGGGAAACCGTCTCGAGGGTTCGAATCCCTTCGTCTCCGCCA
>NZ_CALAHQ010000102.1 GCF_937892565.1 uncultured Roseicyclus sp.
TGAGAAGCCGTGGCCACAATCTGACTGGCCACACGATGTAACGTTGCCCTTTATTACAGTCCGAATGGTACTTGCTGCCGTCCCTGTAAATGCATCACACCACAAAATAATGGGATCAGCGACACCTAAGGCCAGGGGAAACGCGGAACTCGGCGTCTCGCCCCACAAGGATCACTCGAATTGATCCAGCTCTTCGTCGATGGCGGCCAAGGTCGAGATCCGTTGGCCTACAGCCTCAGGGTTCCGGCCCAGATATGCAACCGCGATCAACCGCAAAACCGACAGCATTGTGGCATGCGTGGGAAACGGGCCGTAGCTCGCGACATGGCAAGGCAGGACCACTTCCGAAAACCGTTCTGCCTGCGCCGCATAGGCATGATCGGTCAGAGTGATGACCCGCATGCGCGTGGTTCGGGCATGGGCCAGCAGTGATCTCAGAACCTTGGGTCGGGGTTCGAAAGTCAACACAATCAGCACATCGCGCGGGCCTGTCATCGACAGCTCGTTGGCCCAGGTCTGCCCCTCCCCACGCAGCTCTTGTACGCCGTGACGCAGCCGCGCGAACAGCGACTGACCCAGCCGGGCCACGCCTTGTTCATCGCCGAACCCCACAAACCATATGCGGGGCGCGGTTTCGAGGATCTGCGCGATTTCGGGCAACAGGTCTGAGCGCAATTCCTCGAAGGTCCGCGTTAGGTTGCGCAGTTCCAGTTCGAGATGGTCGGAAATTGTCCGCCCAAAGGTTGCGGGCTGGGATATCGATTCGAGGTCTGAATAGGGCTCGCGCCGGTTGCGCTCTTCACGGGCCTGAAGCCGAACCTCCTCGAAATCGGCATAACCCAAACTGCGGAAAAAACGAGCAGTTGTGGCCTTTGAAACGCCGGCGCGTGCAGCCAGTTCCGTGGCGGTGTGCGTTTCGACAAGGCCCTGATTTTGCAAGAGAACCTGCGCTATCTTCCTCTCGCTCGATGTCAGGCTCGACGAACGCTCCTGGATTCTGAGGATCAGTCGTGAGGCCATGGGGCACGATTTCTCTTGACGTTTGGAACTCTTGTTTCATGGTTGTGAAACAATGAAACACACGAAATGGACACCATGTCGACCTCCAAGACAATCCGCGAAAAGATATGGACGAAACTGAAGGACGTGGCGAGACCGGACACCCGCTTCCACATGAACTTTGCAGAGGTCATCCCAGATTTCGAAGGGTCCGAAGCAGCCACGGAACGCGTCGTGCAGGACCAGGCCTATGCCGACAGCCGCTTTGCCTTTATTACGCCCGACAACTGCCTGGCCGACCTGCGGCGTCGGATGATCGAGGCCGGCAAGCCATTCGTGATGTCGACCTACGGGATTTACCGCGGGTTCCTGTACCTGGATCCCGCAACAGTGCCTGAAGGCGCAGCACTCTATGCCTCTTGGCTGGATGGGATGGAGCATTTCGGCGTGCCGATCACACTGGAGGAGATCGCTCGAAAGGGCCGGTTCGACTACCTAGTGACAGGTGCGTCTGCCGTTTCCGTCAACGGTGTCCGGTTCGGCAAGGGGCACGGCTTCTTCGACCTGGAATGGGGCATGTTCACGGATCTTGGCCTCGTAGATGACGACACGCCGGTCCACGCCGTCGTACATGACGTGCAACTCGTCGAGGACCAGTTGCAGCCCTCGGAGACCGACATTCTCGTTGACACGATATTCACGCCAACGCGCACCCATGTGGTCGAGCGCCGCGCCAAGCGGCCCCGCGGCGTGAAGTGGCCCCTGCTCGAACCCAAGCAGATCGCCGACACACCGCCCCTGCAGGAGCTTCAACGCCTGCAAGGCCTTGCCTGACCCATCGCAACAAGAGGAGCCCTTCCCAATGAGCCTCAGACTGAACCGCCGTCACTTCCTGGGAACTGCTGCCGCAACCGCCGCAGCTGCGTCCATACCTCTGCGCGCCCGCGCTTCTACGCCCTTCACTATGCAAGCCGCATGGATCAACGACGCCGAGTTCGCCGGCTACTTCATCGGCATCGACGAAGGCTACTATGCCGCGGAAGGCCTTGATCTGACCTATCTGTCCGGCGGCCCGGATGTGATCCCGGAAAGCACGATCATCGCGGGCCGCGCCGATCTGGCGCTGACCACGCCCGACACGACAATCAAGGCCATCGTGGAACAGGGCGCGCCCTTCAAGATCATCGGCGCGCAGTATCAGAAGAACCCGATCGGCATCGTCTCGCTGGCGTCCAACCCGATCAACGAGCCCCGCGACTTGATTGGCAAAACGCTGGCTGTGCCGCCGGTGAACGTGATCTCGGTCAACGCCATGCTGGCGCTGAACGGCATCGACCCCGGTCAGGTGAACATCGTGCCCTATGCCTACGACCCGACCCCGCTGATCCGGGGCGAGATCGACGCCAGCCTCGATTTCACGACCAACGTGCCCTACACGATCAGCCAGCAGGGCGTCGAGGCGACCTCCTTTCTGCTCTATGACTTCGGCTTCACAATCTACAACGACACCGTCGTCGTGACCGAGGAAACGCTTACCTCTAAGCGCGCCGAGCTGGTGGCCTGGCTGCGGGCCTCGCGTAAGGGCTGGGAAGCGAACTTCAAGGATCCGAATGGCTGGCCGCCGAAATGGGCCGATACCTGGTTCGCCGGGACGGGCCGGAGCATCGAGAACGAGATCTTCTTCAACAATGCTCAGCAACCTCTGATGGAAAGCCCGGCGGGCTATATGGGCATGACCGAGGAAGGGATTGAGGCAAATCTGCGCGCCCTGGCCGAGGTAGGCATAAAGGGCACCCGCGATATGTTCGACACCACACTGCTTGAGGAGATCTGAGCGTGACCCCGGATGGAATTTCTCTTTCCGGGGTAGGAAAAACCTTTTCGGGGCGGGGCAAGGTGGTCGAGGCTTTGCGCGACATAACCCTGTCCTGCCCCAAAGGCTCGTTCACGGCGATTATTGGCCCTTCGGGATGCGGTAAGTCTACGGTGATGCGTGTCGCACTAGGGCTAGAAGCGCCCGATACCGGCGTGGTGCGGATCGCAGGCAAGACCCCGATGGGTGCCGCTAAGGCCGGCGAGACCGGGGTTGCATTCCAAGACGCGGCGCTTCTGCCTTGGCGGAACGTACGGCGCAATGTCGAAGTGCCGCTCGAGGTGCTAGGCCGCCCGATCGCGCAGGCCCGCGACCACATCCAGCACATGATCGAGCTTGTCGGGCTCAAAGGGTTCGAGAACGCGCTGCCCGGCGAATTGTCCGGCGGGATGCGCCAACGGGTCGCCATCGCCCGCGCGCTGGTCACGCATCCGCAGTTCCTGTTCATGGACGAGCCGTTCGGGGCGCTTGACCAGATCCTGCGCCGCCAAATGAATCTCGAGCTGCAACGCATCTGGACCGAGACCGGCTCGACCGCGCTTCTGGTCACCCATGGCATCGACGAGGCCGTCTTTCTGGCCGATCGCGTGGTCGTTATGCACGCGAACCCGGGCCGGATCGTCGATGTGATCGAAGTCGGCTTCGACCGCCCCCGTGCGCCGGGGCTGTTTTCGGACCCGGCCTTTCACCGAGTGTGCGATCATATCGCCGAGGTCTTGCATGGCGGCTGACGCATCGGGCCCGTGGCGCGGATTGCGCAATGCGGCGATCCTTCTCCTGATCTGGGAAATCGTCGGGCGGCTCGATCTGGTGGCGGGGGGCGCGCTGCCGGGCATCTCGGAAATCCTGATCCGGCTCTGGGTCGATTGGGGCGATTATCCCCGCCACATCGGCGCGACGCTCTATGCCTCGTCCATGGGGTTCCTGATCGGTAATGCGCTCGGGATCGGCGCGGGCGTCCTGTTCGCACTTTCGCCCACGGCGCTGAGGCTCTTTCGGGGCGTGAACATCGCGGTCTTCGCCCTGCCCCCCATCGCCATCGCGCCGATCCTTGTCCTGACACTGTCCGGAATGGCCCCCCGGATCGCGCTTGCGGCACTGGGGGTCTATTTCGTCACCATGACGGCCACCGTCATCGGCTTGAGCCAGGCCGACAGCCGCGCGACCGATGTGATCCGCGCCTATGGCGGCACGCGCTGGGACATCTTGCGCCGCGTGCAGTTCCGTGGCGCGCTGCCCTCGATCCTTGCGGGGCTGCGCGTGGCCGCACCCAATGCGGTGCTGGGCGCGATCCTTGCCGAATTCGGCGGCGGCGGGCGCTGGGGGCTCGGGGCCTATCTTCTGGGCTCGCTGGGGCGCGGCGAGCCTGACCGGCTCTGGGGCATCGGATTGGTCGCCACGCTGATCGCGGGCCTGTCCTATGGCCTGTTCGCGCTGCTGGCTGCCCGCACGGTCGGGTCCACACGCGCGGTCACGCTCAACACCGCCGTGCCCGATGCAGCCCCCCGCGCCGGGCACCCCTTGGGCCGCATCGCGCTGACCTTCGGCACGATTGCCCTGCCCTTTCTGGTCTGGTGGGCCTTCATCGAGGCGACCGGCGTGCCGGACCTGATCTCGAAAACGCCGTGGGGCGTGGTCGAATACCTGTTTCTGGACCCGACGGCAGAAAGCGCGCAGACACGGCTTCTGGCGGCCCTGGTCGAGACCTTGCCGATCACCTTCCTTGGCATGGCGGCGGGGCTTGGCTTTGCGTTTCTGCTCGCGATTTCCTCGCGCCTCTTTCCGCGCGCCATCGAGGCTTTCATGCCCGTTGCCCTTGTCACGCAAACCATGCCGCTGGTCGCGCTGACGCCGCTTCTGGTGCTGATCCTAGGGCGGGGGCCGTCGCTCACGCTTTGGGTCACGATCTCGGTCACATTCTTCCCGGCCTTCGTGACTCTGGCCCAAGGCCTCGCCCTCGTGCCCCGCAGCGCCGAGGATCTGCCGCGCGCCTATGGCGCCAGTCGCTGGACCGAAATGCGCATGGTCACAATCCCGGCCTCGCTGCCCTATCTCTTCGCTGCAACCCGCCTGACGGTGCCCCGCGCGCTTCTGGGGGTGATGATCGCGGAATGGCTTGCGACGGGAAAAGGCCTTGGCAACCTGCTCAACCAGTCGCGCGGCTTTCTCGATTACGGGATGATCTGGACCGTCGCCGCCGTCTCGGTGTTGCTGTCGGTCCTTTTCTATCAGGCCGTCGTCATCGTCGAACGGCGGGTCTTGCGACGGCTCGGCATGGCAACGGCGGAATGAGGGAACCGATGAGCAACCTGGAGACCCGTATCGCGCAGGGGCGCGGGGATGAAACCGCCGACACCGTTCTACGCGGCGGCGTGGTCTGGGACCTTGTGACCGACACGATGATCCCGGGCGACGTGGCGATCTGTGGTGACACGATCGTGGGGATCGGCGCCGCCTATGAGGGCAAGCGGACCGTCGATGTCACGGACCTGACACTGGTGCCAGGCTTCATCGACACGCATCTGCATATCGAAAGCTCGCTCGTCACACCGTTCGAATTCGACCGCTGCGTGACGCCGCTGGGGGTGACGACCGCAATCTGCGATCCACATGAAATCGCCAACGTGATCGGCCCCGATGGCATCCGCTATTTTCAGGAGGCCAGCCGCCATACCCTGATGGACATTCGCGTGCAGCTGTCGTCCTGCGTTCCCTCGACCGAGATGGAAACCGCCGGCGCCCGGATCGAGGCCGGGGATCTTGTCGCGCTGATGAACCATCCCTCCGCCATCGGGTTGGCGGAATTTATGAATTACCCCGGCGTGATCCTCCGCGACCCAGCCGCCATGGACAAGCTGCGCCTGTTCGAAGGGCGCCACATCGATGGCCATTGTCCGCAACTGTCGGGCTGTGACCTGAACGCCTATGTGGCAGCCGGAATCCGCACCGAGCACGAGGCGACCACAGCCATCGAGGCGCTCGAAAAGCTTCAGAAGGGTCTGCGCGTCCTTATCCGCGAAGGGTCGGTGTCCAAGGATCTGCACGCGCTGCAAC
>NZ_CALAHQ010000103.1 GCF_937892565.1 uncultured Roseicyclus sp.
GCGCCATGGTTGCATCGCGCGCCGTGCGCCGCCATATACGCTCAAGGCCGCTGCGATGGGGTGTGACGATCATGACGACCTATCTCGATTTCGAGAAACCGCTTGCCGAAATCGAAGGCAAGGCCGAGGAATTGCGCGCGCTGGCCCGCCAAAGCGACGGCATGGATGTGGAATCCGAAGCCGCCGCCTTGGACCGCAAGGCCGCCGACATGCTGCGCGATCTCTACAAGACCCTTTCGCCCTGGCGCAAATGTCAGGTGGCCCGCCACCCCGACCGGCCGCATTGCCGTGATTATATCGGCGCGCTGTTCACCGAATTCACACCTCTGGCGGGTGACCGCAATTTCGCCGATGACCATGCGGTCATGGGCGGATTGGCTCGGTTCGAGGATCGTCCGGTCATGGTGATCGGTCATGAAAAGGGCCATGACACCAAGACACGCATCGAGCGGAATTTCGGCATGGCCCGCCCCGAAGGCTATCGCAAGGCAGTGCGCCTGATGGAAATGGCCGATCGCTTCAACCTGCCGGTGATCACGCTGGTCGACACACCCGGCGCTTATCCGGGCAAAGGTGCCGAAGAGCGTGGCCAATCCGAGGCCATCGCGCGCGCGACCGAGAAATGCCTCCAGATCGGGGTGCCGCTGATGTCGATCATCATCGGCGAAGGTGGATCGGGCGGGGCCGTGGCCTTTGCCACCGCGGATCGCCTGGCGATGCTGGAACATTCGATCTATTCGGTGATCAGCCCCGAAGGCTGTGCGTCGATCCTGTGGAAGGACAGCGAGAAGATGCGCGAGGCCGCCGAGGCGTTGCGCCTGACCGCGCAGGATCTGAACCGGCTGGGCGTTTGCGATCAGGTGATCAAGGAACCCTTGGGCGGCGCACAGCGCGACAAATCGGCCACCATCGCCGAGGTGGGCCGCGCGATTTCCCAGATGCTGGGACAGTTGAGCGTGATCGACCGCAAGGCCTTGGTTGCCGGGCGGCGGCGGAAATATCTGGACATGGGGTCCAAGGGTCTGGCGGCGTGATCACCCGTCGCGCGGTTCTGGCGGGTGTCGTGGCATGGGCCGCGCCACTGCGCGCCGAGCAGGAGGGGTTCGCCATGACACCGGCGGGCGATCTGGCATGGAGCTATCTGGCCGATACGGTGATGGGCGGCGTCAGCCAGGGCGGCGCACGGATGGAGGCGGGTATCTTGCGCCTGAGCGGCACGGTCTCGACCGCCAATCGGGGTGGCTTCATCCAGGCCCGCACCGAGATGCCCGAGGGCCTTGCGCCCGCCACGACCGCCTTGCGCCTGAGGGTGCGCGGCAATGGCGAGCGCTATTTCATCCATCTGCGCAGCACGCGCACGCGGCTTCCGTGGCAGTATTATCAGCACGGCTTTGACACCGGGCCGGACTGGGCCGAGGTGACGCTGCCGCTGGCCGATTTCGCGGCATCCGGCGCGATGATGGCGGGCCGCATCCGGCCCGAAGATATCCGATCGATCGGGCTGGTGGCCTATGGGCGCGATCATGCGGCGGATGTGTCCCTGGCGGCGCTGGGCGCGGTCTGAGGCAGCGGTGTCGCCGCGTTCTGCGCGCCGACCCGGGCGAGGGGGCTGTCTACGCCCTCGCGCTCCCCCGCGCGTATTTCGAAAGCAAAGATGGGCTCAGAGCGCTGCAAAAAGCGATGTCAGTCGCGCGGCCTCGGTTTCGAGGCCGAAGGGCGGGTTCAGCACGAACACCCCCGATCCGATCATGCCGTGGCCCAGGCGCGCGGGCGGAAAGCGGACCTCGTGGCAGATCGCGTCGGCAAAGCCCATGCGCAGGGTCTGGGCCATGAGCGATTGGGCGTGGGTGGTCAGGATCGGATACCAAAGCATGATCACCCCCACGTTCCATTTGCGGTGCAGCTTGGCGATCAGATCGGGGATGCGGTCGTAATCGGTCTTGATCTCATAGCTTGGGTCGATGAGCATCAGACCGCGCCGCGGATCGGGCGGCGTGCGGGACAGGGCCATGGCCAGCCCGTCTTCTTGCAGAACCTGCACATGGCGTTTGGGCAAGCCAGTGCGCAGAGCCGCCAATTCGGCGGGGTGCAATTCGGCAAGGGTCATGGTGTCGAAGGGCCGCAAAAGCGATGCCGCGATGAGTGGCGATCCCGGGTAGGCCATGGGGCCATGGGTTGCCGCCACATCGGCGCGCGCGCGGCTATAGGGGTGATCGGGGGCAAACCATGCCGCTGTCCGACCGATACCTTGCGCCGCCTCGCCGGTCTTGCGCGCCTCGGCGCCGTCGAGGTGATAAAGCCCGCGCCCGGCATGGGTTTCGAAATAGCTGAGCGGCTTGTCCTTGCGCGTCAGGTGGTCGAGCGCACACGACAACAGCGCATGCTTGTGCACATCCGCCAGATTTCCCGCATGATAGGCGTGCTGGTAGGACAGCATTGCTTACCACATCCGCTGTGACGCGTCAGAGGGATAGGTCAGGTCGTAGGTTTCCGCGTCAAGGTCGGGCATTCTTTCCTTGAGCAACTGCCCCGCGCTGGGCAGCCCCGCGCTGGCATCGACACCGGACCATAGCCTTGAGCGCATGATGGATTTGGCGCATTGGAAATAGACCTCGCCCAATGTCACGACGATCACGACCCTGGGGTGCCGGCCTTGTTGTGCAAAGCTTTCGGTCGCGGCGCGATCATCCGTCACGCCCGCGTGGCCATTGACGCGCACCACATTGGTGGAACCCGGCACCATGAACAAAAGCGATACGCGCCCATCGACCACGATATTGCGCAAAGCATCGAGCCGGTTGTTGCCGCGCCAGTCGGGCAGCCAGAGGGTGCGGTCATCCATGATCCGGACCACAGGGCCGTCATCGCCGCGCGGGCTGGCATCGGTGCCGTCTGGGCCGACCGTGGTCAGGATGCAAAACCGTGCCGACCCGATCCATGCCCGATAAAGCGGCGTCAGATGCTGCGCCACCTTGGTCAAGGAGGCGGGGGTGGGCGGATCATAGAGCGCCTCAAGGGCGGCGATGGTGTCAATCAGGCGCATGAAAACCTGCCTCTGCCATCAGTGCGTTCGAGGCGGCTTCCACCTCGGATTCCAAGCGTGCCATGAAATCATCCCGCGACAGGCCCGGTGCGATCTCCGGCAGAAACGCGACCACAGCCAGCCCCGGTTTGCGCAAAAACCCGTGACGCGGCCAAAACACGCCCACATTGGTGGCCACCGGCACGCAGGGCTGGCCCAGTTGTTCATAAAGGGCGCCGGTGCCGATCTTGTAGGGTCGCGCCGCGCCGGGCGCGACACGGGTGCCTTGTGGATAGATGATCAGTTGCCCGCCCTGCTGGCGGCCGGATTTCACATCGGCCAGCATTTTGGCGATGGCCGCCCCGCGCTTGCCCCGGTTGACCGCCACACAGCCGATGCGCCGCGCGTATTGACCCAGGAGCGGCGCATACATCAGTTCGCTTTTCATGATGAACTTGCCGCGCGGCACGGCGTTGTAGATCATCAAGATGTCCAGAAAGCTTTGATGTTTGGCAGCGATCATCACCTCGCCCAAGGGGGGGGTGCCGCGCACTTCGCAGCGCAGGCCGGTCATCCAGCCAAGGCTCCAGATCACCCAGCGGCAATAGGCGTGACAGGCGGCATGTGCCCCCAAGGTCGACAGCATCGCCCATGGCGCATAGGCCAGCGCGATCACCAGCATGGCAACATACATCTGTGCGATAAAGAGGATCGATCGCAAAAGCTGGATCATCGCAGCCCCCTGAGCCTGCGCAAGGCCGCGATGCGGGTTGCCCAAAAGGCGGTGGCTGCGGCCAAGGGCGGGATCGTCAGGGGCCAAAGCCAGCTTGCGCCCTGAAAGCCCAGCCCCGACAGAAACGCGCCTTCATCGGCAGCACGCGGCAAAAGCGCGATGGCCAGCGTGCCAAGCGCCGCCCCCACCCCCGCCCCGGTCAGCGCACGGTGCGTGAAGCGGCGCACAAAGGCGCGTGCGATGTAGCTGTCGCGCGCGCCCACAAGCCGCAGGACGCGCAGCACCTGCTGGTTCAGGGCGAGGGCGGCCTGGGCGGCCAATGTGATCATCGCCGCCGTCGATCCAAGGATCAAGATCAGCGACACCCACCCCAAAAGGCGCAGCCGGTCAGCAGCGTCGATCAAGGGCCGGCGCCAGCGGGTATGATCGTCAAGGACCGCCCCCGGCGTTTCGGCCGCCAGCCTTTGGCGCAGGCCCAAGGCATCAAAGCCTTCGGCGGTCTCCTTGATCTCGATCAGGCGCGGCACGGGCAGATCCGCCAAGGGAAGATCGGGTCCGAACCATGGCTCAAGAAGGGCGCGCTGTTCGTCATCGGACAGCGCACGCGCCGTGGCGATGCCGGGCGTCTGGGCCAGAATGGTCAGGATCGCCTGTGTCTGTGCCTCGATTTCGGCTTCGGGCGCCGAAAGACGAATGGTCGCGCTTTGCGCCAGCGCCTCGGCCCAGCGGTCGGCCAGCCGACCCGCAGCCAGCGACAAGGCAAGGGCAAACACCGCCAAAAAGGCCATCGCGCCCGACACAGCCGCGGTCAGCCGCGCGGTCTGGCCTGTGCGGGGCACGATCCGGTCCGCCTGCGTATCGCCCTTGAGAAGCGCAATCAGATCGAGCAACAGCGTCACAGATTGGTCCCCGCCGCAGTGAGCCGGCCATCGGCGATGCGCAGCACGCGCGCTTGGACCTGTGCCTTGGCGGCCCGGATCAGCGCAAGGTCATGGGTGGCGATGACGATGGTTTTCCCCATGCGGTTGAGTTCGCACAACAGGTTCAACAGGCGCAAGGACATGTCCCAATCCACATTGCCGGTGGGTTCATCGGCAAGGATGACATCGGGGTCCATGATGATGGCACGCGCCAGGGCCGCGCGCTGGCGTTCGCCACCCGACAATTCGGGCGGGCGGGCGTGGGCGCGGCCCGACAGACCCACCCATGCGATCAATTCCTTGAGGTTGCTGTCTTGGTCAGCGCTGTCGCGGCCCGCCACGACAAGGGGCAGGGCGATGT
The DNA here is from genome assembly GCF_937892565.1 of uncultured Roseicyclus sp. Classification (GTDB taxonomy): domain Bacteria; phylum Pseudomonadota; class Alphaproteobacteria; order Rhodobacterales; family Rhodobacteraceae; genus Roseicyclus. Next base: position 5,037 of record NZ_CALAHQ010000103.1, read on the forward strand.
TTTCGCTGACCGGCAGATGGTCAAGAAATTCGCAATCCTGATGCACCACGCCGATGCGCTGACGGGTTCGCGCAATGGCGTCACGGTCGAGCCCATTGGCATCTTGCCCGAACAGGGTGATCGTTCCAGCGGTGGCCAAAAGCTCGGCGTAGCACAGCTTGAGCAAGGTGGTCTTGCCTGCACCCGAGGGGCCGGTCAGAAAGTGAAACGACCCCGGTGCCAGCCGCAGGGTCATGTCCGACAAGATCGGCGTGGCCCCGTAGCCATAGGCGGCATCCTGCATCTCGATCACGAAAGCCCACTCCTTGCGCCGGTCGCGGTTCTCTCATGCAACGGATGCGCAGCCGTTGCAATCGGCAGGGCGTCCGACACCCTTGGAATGAATGGGGGGCGCTGCTAGAAGCGGGCAGAGTGGCAGGCCGCGTCGCGTCAGTGGTCTGGCTGTGTCGCAAGATTGAGGCAAGCGAAACCAGAATGCGGCTAACCTGTCCGACATGTGGCGCCTGTTACGAGGTTGCCGACAGCATGATCCCGGCCGAAGGGCGGGATGTGCAATGTTCGAATTGCGGGACCACATGGTTTCAGCCGGGGCTGCGCAGCGACCGAAAGCTCCCCATGGCGGCGGCAACGCCCGCGCCCCCACCCGTGACAGAGCCGGCACCCCCACCGCCGCCACCGGTCGCGCCCGCGCCGGAACCGGAACCGGCACCTGAGCCCGCGCCGGAACCTGAACCCGCGCCGGACCCCGCGCCAGAACAGGAACCCGCGCCGGAACCTGAGTTGGTACCAAAGACAGAGGCTGCTCCGCCCACTGCGCCCCAGCGCATTGAGATCGATCCCGCCATTCTTGCAATCTTGCGCGCCGAGGCCGAGCGCGAGGCCCGTCTGCGCCGTGGCGAGCCCGATCCGGCCGATGTGCTGGCGGTCGTGCCGGTTGCCCAAGACAAGGCTGCATCCCAAGACCAAGATCACCCCGTCGCAACGGGTGGGGTGAGTGATGCCCTTTCGGCCAGACAGGTGGTGGATGATGACCCCGTCGCCACGCCCGGGCTGTTGCCCGATATCGATCAGATCAACGCCAGTTTGCGCGATACCGGAGACCGATCCGACACCGAGGCAGATGCCAGCGATATCGACACGCTCGACAAAGCCCCCCGACGGCGCAAGGGCGCGCGCTTGGGCTTTGTGCTGGCGCTGGCGATCACGGCAGGCGCGGTTGCGCTATACGCAAAGGCAGACCTGGTTGGCGCCAGCGTGCCCACCCTTGCGCCCGCGCTGGAGGTTTATGCCCAAGCGGTTGATGCGGCGCGCGTAAGGCTTGCCGATCTGGCGCGATGGCTTGGGAACATGGCTTTTGGGGCGTAAGCCCGGGGTTTTGGCTCAGAACTGATCGAGCAGCCGGCGCAGGTAATCACGCTCGATCTCGGGGCGCTCTTGTTCGGATGAGCGGCGGCGCAATTCATCCAACAATTCGCGAGACCGCCGAAAGGCTTCCTGGCGTTCGGCCATGGCTTCGTCGGTGCCGAAGCTGCCCGAGTTGCCGGATTGACGGCCCAGCGGATCTTGCAGCGGTCGGTCGGGGGCCATGTTGCCCTCGGCCTGACCTTGCCCGGGGTTTTCGCCCGCTTGTGCTTCGGCCAGCGCGCGACCAAGTTCGGTCATGCCGTCGCGCAACGCCTCGATGGCGTCGGATTGCGCATCCAGCGCGCCGGCGATGTCCCCATTTTCCAGCATGTCTTCGGCCTCTTCCATGGCCCGCCCGGCCCGGTCGAGGTCGCGCAGCGCCTCATCGCCTGCATCGGTGCCCGCGCCGGGCAAGCGGCCTTGCTGCTGTTCCAGCATGCGGCGCAGCGCCTCTTGCCGTTCGGCAAGCGACAGGGCCTGACCGTTTTCGCCGTCTTGACCATTGCCATCGGCGGTGCCGTTGCGGCCCGGTTCCTGACCTTGTTGCGGTGTTTGCCCGGGCTGCTGGCCCGGCTGCTGGCCCGGTTGTTGCCCTTGCTGGCCCGGCTGCTGGCCTTGCTGTGGGCGGCCCGGGTTCAATTGGTCTTGCAGATCGCGGAATGCATCATCCGACAGGTCTTGCTGGTCGCGCAGCGTGTCTTGCAGCCCTTCCATCGCCTGCTGCCCCGGGCTTCGGGGGCCGTCGCCGCCTTGGCCGCCTTCGGCGATCTGCATGTTTTCCAGCATCTGCTGGAGCGCATCGAGCATGTCTTGCGCTTCGGCCATGCGGCCCTGCTGCATCAACTCTTCGATGCGGCGCATCATCTCGTCGAGATCGGACATCGACATTTCCATGCGCTCGCCATCTTGGTCCGGGCGGTCCTGGCCCGGTTCGGCGTTTTCGGCCAGTTGCTGCATGTAGTCGTCCATCGCGTCGCGAAGCTCTTGCATCAGCTGTGCGATTTCGGCGTCGCTGGCCCCCTGCTGCATCGCCTGTGACAGACGTTCTTGTGCCTGACGCAGCCGTTCCAGCGCGTCGTCCAGATCGCCCTCTTCCAGCGCTATGGCGGCGGCCCACAAGATGTCGGCCACATCATCGCGGGTCTCGGGCGCGATCATGTCAATCGCGGATTCAAGACGGCGGATGGCGGCGCGAATTTGCAGATAGACGCCTTCGTCCAAGCCGTCCTCGGGGCTCCATGACACAGCGCGCAGGATTTGGGCGGCGCGCGGCGCGTTTTCGCGTGACCACAAGATATCGCGGCGCATTTCCACCAGTGCATGGGCGAGCGGGTCGAAAAAGCGGCGTCCGGGCAGGCGCGGGATGTCGTGGCTGACAGTGCCGATCTGACCCGCCGCATCGGTCACGCTCAGCACCAGCGACACGGGCAGGTTGGCGAAAGGATGCTGTGACAGATCCTCCAGCAGCACTTCGGTGAAATCTGCCCTGCCGCCCTGAAACGGCATCGGCAGATCCAGCACCAGCGCCTCACGCGGTTCCGGCGCGACCGAAAGCCCATGGCGCCGGTCGGCGCGGGCGGGATCAAGCTGGATATGCGCCGTGCCCGATACGACGCCATGATCGTCCGTGGCGCGGAAGGCGAATGTCATCTGGCCGGGCGGTTCACCTTCGACCGCGCCCTCAAGCATGATGGTGGGGGGCTGGTCGGCCAGAACCGAAATCGCCCAGCTTCGGCCCATCGGCCCGGTCACCGTGAAGCTGCCCGAACGCTCGACGCGGAGCGATTGCGCCAGACCATCGGAGCTATCGACCAGAAGGGGGCCCACATCGGTCTGGATCGCTGTGGCGCCCGGTTCGCCATAGCTGCGCAGGGTGATGCGCGCGCCCACCGGCACCTCGAAGGTATCAACCATGATCTCGTTGAGATAAAGCGAGGGCAGGCCGGTATAGGCGGGCGGTTCGACCCAGCCTTCCCAAGACGGGCCGGATGCGATGGCCTGGCCTGTCCCAAGGGTCGCCGCATCGCCCATCTCCGCGACGCGGCCCAAGCTGCCAAAGAGCAGCGCCATGGCCAGCGCGGTGGCCGCAACATAGCGCAGGGCAAAGGGGTCCTGGCGCGACAGGCGCAGATCGGGTTCGGGCGCGCGGGCATCGGCCAGACGCGCCTCCATCCGGCGCAGATGCGCGGCCCAGACCGATTGCGTTGCCGGGTCGTCGACGCCCATGGCGGGCTGGTCCAGCAGCGCGGAGATCGGCCGACCGGGCAGGGTCAGGTCCAGCCGTTCCAGCGCCTCGGCCCGGCTGGGCGGATGAAAGCGCATCACACCCCGCGCAATGCCTGTGGCAAGCGCTATGCCCACCGCCCCCAGCACGGCCCAAAGAGCGGCGGGCGACAGCAAGCCGGCCAGTCCAAACGCAAAGCCGGACAGTGTCACGAAAGCAAGTGTCCAGACGGGCCAGAAAGCGCGCAGGGCACGCTCGGCCAGCATGCCCGCCCGCGTCAGCCGCAGCGGCCAGATCAGGCGGGCAAGCGCCCGCGCGCTGGGCGAGGTTCCGGTCATTGTCCCTTTCCGGGGCGCGGCGCCCCGTGGGTCATACCCACAAGGGAACTGTATCTCGGTTTATGATCTCGTCAAATGTGGGACGCGCACGAATGACGGCGAATTGATCGCCCTTGACCATCACCTCGGGGATCAGCGGTCTTGTGTTGTATTCGCTGGCCATCACCGCGCCATAGGCGCCCGCGCTGCGAAAGGCGACCAGATCCCCGGCGGCCACGGGCGGCAACTGACGCTGCTTGGCAAAGGTATCACCGGTTTCACAGACCGGTCCGACCACATCAAAGGGCCTTTGGTCCACACCCGGGGCGGGTTCGCTGACGGGCACGATATCGTGCCACGCACCATACATCGCCGGGCGCACCAGATCATTCATCGCCGCGTCAAGGATCAGGAAATCGCGCCCCTCGCCCTCTTTCACATAGATGACGGAAGAAACAAGGATGCCCGCATTCCCCGAAATCAGGCGGCCGGGCTCGATCTCGACCTCGACGCCCAGATCGCCCACGATATCGCGGATCAGCGCGCCATATTCGGTGGGCAGCGGTGGGGCGATGTTGGAGCGTTCATAGGGAATTCCAAGGCCCCCGCCCAGATCGAGACGGCGGATATCATGCCCTTGGCCGCGCAACAAAAGCGTCAGATCGCGCACTTTTTCATAGGCTTGGCGGAACGGGTCCAGATCGGTCAACTGGCTGCCGATATGCACGTCGATGCCCACCACCTCGATGCCCGGAAGGGATGCGGCCAGGGCATAGACGGCCGGGGCCTTGGCGATGGGGATGCCGAACTTGTTTTCGGATTTGCCGGTGGCGATCTTTTCATGGGTCTTGGCATCGACATCGGGGTTGACGCGCACCGTGATCGGCGCGCGCAGGCCAAGCCCATGGGCCACTTCGGACAGCGCGATCAATTCGGGTTCGCTTTCGACGTTGAATTGCCGGATGCCGCCGGTCAGCGCCATATGCATGTCTTGGCGCGTCTTGCCGACGCCGGAAAACACGATCCGTTCGCCCGGCACCCCCGCCGCACGGGCCCGCAGGTATTCGCCGCCCGAAACCACATCCATCCCCGCGCCCAATCCCGCCAGATGCGCGATCACCGCCTGATTGGAATTCGATTTCATCGCAAAGCAGACCAGATGGTCCATGCCTGCCAGCGCATCCTGAAACAGGCGATAGTGGCGCGACAGCGTGGCGCAGGAATAGACGTAAAACGGCGTGCCAACCATCGCCGCGATGTCGGGGATTGCAACGTCTTCGGCATGCAAGATGCCGTCCTTGTAAAGAAAGTGATCCATCCGATCCCCGCCCTGTGCCTTTGCGCGAGGTAGCACCCCCTGAAGCGCTTTCAAAGAGGCTGGACGTCGCGCGCGCGCCCGTTAGGGTCTGGCATCACACATTGGAGGGAACAAACCATGGCAAGGACCGTCATCATCGAGGCCCCGGGCGGGCCAGAAGCCTACAAGATCGTCGATCGCGCGGTGGGCGAGCCCGGACCGGGTGAGATTCGCATCCGTCATCATGCCTGCGGGCTGAATTTCATCGATGTCTACCAGCGCGCGGGGCTTTACCCGCTGGCGATGCCGCACGCCATGGGCATGGAAGGCGCGGGCGTCATCGAGGCCGTGGGCGAAGGCGTCACGCATCTGAAGGTCGGCGACCGCGCCGCCTATGCGTCGATGCCGCCCGGCGCCTATTGCGAGGCGCGCGTGATGCGGGCGGCACAGGTCTGTCCGCTGCCTGACGGCATTTCCTTTGAGCAAGGGGCAGCGATGATGCTCAAGGGGCTGACGACCCATTATCTGTTTCGCCGCACGACGCCGATCGCCAAGGGCGACACGGTGCTGTTTCATGCCGCCGCCGGTGGGGTGGGGTTGTTTGCCTGCCAATGGGCCAAAAGCGAGGGCATCCGCCTGATCGGCACTGCGGGCACGGATGAAAAGTGCCAGTTGGCGTTGGATCATGGGGCTGAGGCCTGCATCAATTACCGTTCGGGTGACTGGGTGGCCAAGGTGCGCGATCTGACCGGCGGGCGCGGCGTGGATGTGGTGATGGATGCGGTCGGCAAGGATACGTTTGACGGCTCGCTCGATTGCCTGCGGCCCTTGGGCTTCATGATTTCCTTTGGCAATGCGTCCGGGCCGGTGCCGCCCTTCAGCCTTGCGACGCTGGGGGCCAAGGGGTCGCTCAAGATCACGCGGCCCACAATATTCACCCATATCGCCGATCACGCCACCTGTCAGCAGATGGCGCGCGAATTGTTCGACAAGGTGCTGTCGGGGGATGTGAAGATCCGCATCGATCAGCGGTTCTCGCTCGAACAGGTGGCCGATGCCCATCGCGCGCTCGAGGCGCGTGAGACGACCGGGCAGACGGTAATTCTGCCATAAAGGGGTTGGGGTGCGCCATAAGGCGCACCGCTACCTCTGGCGTCGCGCCAAAAGAAACAGTGCGAGCGGCAAGCCCGCGCTGACCCCGATGCCATAGGTCACAGGGATGACCAGAAAAAACCAGCGATTGCCGCGCACACCCTCGACCACCGCCCAGATGGTCAGCGCAATCGCCGCGATGGTCAGGTCGTAGACCAGCGCGCTGGTCGCATCATTGACCCACCACGCATCGATCATCGGCCCAAGCGCCCAGCCGTGTTCCGTGAACCACGCATAGAAATAGCTCCACGGCAGGATGGTGCCGACGATGATCAGCGCAAGATAGATCAGGCGAAGGGGGGTCATGGGCGGGCCTTGGGTTGGGGACACACGGGTGCAAGCTAGCGCGCGCCCATCCCTGCGGCCAGCCCACCCCTGCGACACCATGCTGTCGCGTCACGATTGACCCCGGACGCGGGGTTCACTACCCAATCACGCAACAATCTTGCGTAAGCTGCCGCTGCCTGCGGCCCTGACGGGGAACAGGGGAAAACATGTCTGACACGATACGCGAAAGCATGGATTACGATGTGGTCATCGTGGGCGCGGGGCCTGCGGGCCTGTCTGCGGCGATCCGGCTCAAGCAGATCGACCCCGATCTGTCGGTTGTCGTGCTGGAAAAGGGCTCCGAGGTGGGCGCGCATATCCTGTCGGGCGCGGTTCTTGACCCGGTGGGGTTGAACCGGCTGATCCCCGATTGGAAAAAGCGCGGCGCCCCCGTCAAGGTGCCGGTGCGCAGCGACAGCTTCTACATGCTGGGCGAAGGCGGTGGCATCCGCATTCCCAATGCGGTCATGCCGGGGCTGATGAACAATCACGGCAACTACATTGTCTCGATGGCCAATCTCTGCCGCTGGATGGCCGGGCAGGCCGAGGCGCTGGGGGTCGAGATTTTCCCGGGCATGTCATGTTCCGAACTGGTCTATGGCGATCAAGGTCAGGTCGCGGGCGTTGTCGCGGGTGAATTCGGCAAGAACCCCGACGGCACACCCGGCGACGCCTATGAGCCGGGGATGGAGCTGCGCGGCAAATACGTCATGCTGGGCGAGGGCGTGCGCGGATCGCTGACCAAGGAGGTCTTGGCGAAATACGATCTGCAAAAGGGCAAATGCCCGCAGAAATTCGGCCTTGGCATGAAGGAAATCTGGGAGATCGATCCCGAAAAGCACCGCGAAGGCACGGTGGTGCACACCATGGGCTGGCCGCTCGGTGCCAATGCCGGTGGCGGGTCGTTCATCTATCATCTGGACAACAATCAGGTCTATGTCGGTTTTGTGGTTCATCTGAACTACGAAAACCCCCATCTTTACCCCTATATGGAATTCCAGCGGTTCAAGCATCATCCGATGGTGGCCGAGCTTTTGAAGGGCGGCAAACGCATCGCCTATGGCGCGCGCGCCATTTCCGAGGGGGGGTGGCAATCCATGCCCAAGGCGGTGGCGCCCGGCGTGGCGATCTTGGGGTGTGGCGTCGGGCTGGTGAATGTGCCGCGCATCAAGGGCAACCACAATGCCATGCTGTCGGGCATCGCGGCGGCCGAGGCAGCCGCCCGCGCCATCGCGGCCGGGCGGTCGGGCGATGAGCTGGGCGATTACGACGATTACCTGCACAAGGACGGGCCGATCGCCAAGGACCTCAAGCCGGTGCGCAACGTCAAGCCGCTGTGGTCCAGATACGGGCTTTTGGGTGGCCTGATGCTGGGCGGGATGGACATGTGGACCAACAGCCTGTTGGGCGCGTCGGTTTTCGGCACGCTGCGCCATGGCAAGTCGGACGCCGCCGCCACTGGCCGGGCCCGCGATCACAAGCCCATCGATTACCCCAGACCCGACGGGGTGCTCAGCTTTGACCGGCTGACCAATGTGTCCTTTTCGATGACCAATCACGAAGAACATCAGCCCCCGCATCTGACGCTCAGGGATGCCAGCGTGCCGATCAAGGTCAACCTGCCCGAATATGGCGAACCCGCGCAACGCTATTGCCCGGCGGGCGTTTATGAGGTGGTGGGAACCGGCGCCGATGCGCGCTTTGTGATCAACTTCCAGAACTGCGTTCATTGCAAGACCTGCGACATCAAGGACCCGTCGCAGAACATCCACTGGACGGTGCCGCAGGGCGGCGACGGGCCGAATTACCCGAACATGTGAGCGGATTTCGCGTGTCGGCGGCCTGGCGGGGGCGGGGGTGCATTGCCCTTGACCCTTCCGGGGCCTAGTCTTTGTGCTGTCACGGGGAGATTTCGATCATGCGCCGCCTGTTGCTGTCGTCTGTTCTGCCGCTGGCCTTTGGCGTCCTGTTGGGTCAGGCCGTCACCGCGCAGCAGGACGTGCCGGGGTTGGCCGGGCCCTATCTGGCCGCGCGTTCCGCCGTGCTGGAGGGCAATCACCGCATCGCCGCGGTCTATTTCGAGACTGCGCTTGCCGCTGATCCGGGCAATCCGGTTCTGATCAGCAATGCGGTCTTTGCCCATGCAGCCCTTGGGCAATGGGCGCGCGCAGCGGTCATTGCCGACATGTTGCCGCCCGAGGCCAGCGCGCAAGAGTTGGTCAATCTTGTGCGTATGGTGAACCTTGTCATGGCAGGCGATCTGGCGGGCACGCGGGCCGCGATCGCGGCGGGGACCGGGGCAGGGCCCTTGATCGACGATCTTGCGATGGGCTGGATCCATCTGGGTGAGGGCGACATGCGCCGCGCCGCCGACAGCTTCACGGCGGTCGCCGCCGATGACCCGCTGGCCGACATCGCCTATACCCATCTGGCCTTGGCGCGCGCCGCCGTCGGTGATTTCGAAGGGGCTGACGCGATCTTGTCAGGCAATGAATTCGGCCCGCTGAGCGCCAGCGAAAGATCGTTGCGCGCCCGGGTCGAGGTGCTGGTTCAACTTGACCGTCGCGACGACGCGTTGGAATTGCTGGATATCTTTACGGCATCCTTGCCAGACCCTGCGCTGTTGGCCCTGCGCGCGCGGATCTTGGCAAATCCGTCGCCAGCCCCCTATGAGTTCATCACCACCGCCGAGCAAGGTTTGGCCGAGGTCTTTTTCACCATCGCCCGCGCGCTCAGCGGCGAAAGCGGTTCCAGCACTTTGCCGTTGCTTTACGCGCGCGCCGCCTACGGGATCGACCCAACCCATTCCGAGGCGTTGATCTATACGGCCGAGTTGTTGCGCGCGCAGGGTCAATACAGCCTCGCCGCAGATGCCTATGCCCAGGTGCAGCCCGGGGATCCGCAATTCGTGGAGGCCCAGCTTGGCCGCGCCGACACCTATTTCGAGGATGATCGCCAAGATGATGCCGTGACCGTCTTGAGCGATCTGGCCCGCGATCACCCGGACCTGCCCACGGTGAAAGCCGCGCTGGGCGATGCGTTGCGCCGGACCGAACGCTGTGCCGAAGCGGTCGAGGCCTATACGGCCGCGCTAGACGGGGTGGACATCACGCAAAGCCGCTATTGGTTCTTGTATTACACACGCGGCATCTGTTTCGAAAACCTTGATGATTTCGCAAGCTCCGAGGCTGATTTCCGTCAGGCGCTGGTGCTTAACCCCGAACAGCCGCAGGTGTTGAACAATCTTGGCTACTCGATGGTCGAACAGCGCCGCAACCTGGACGAAGCCTTGGCGATGATCGAGCGCGCGGTCGCAGCCCGGCCCGATTCGGGCTACATTGTCGACAGTCTGGGATGGGTGCTATACCGGCTGGGGCGGTTTGCCGAAGCGGTCGAACCGATGGAACGCGCGGTGGCCCTGTTGCCGACGGATCCGATCATCAATGACCATCTGGGTGATGTGTACTGGATGGTCGGGCGCAAGCGCGAGGCGCAATTCCAATGGCAGCGTGCGCTGAGCAATGCGCCCGAGGAAGCCGACGCGATCCGCATTCGCCGAAAGCTTGACATCGGGCTGGACCGCGTGCTCGCGGATGATGGCGGGGTGGGCGGAACGCAGTGAGGTTGTTTGCCCCTGCCAAAGTCAATCTTGCGCTGCATGTCACGGGGCGGCGCGCGGATGGCTATCATCTGCTTCAATCGGTTGTGGTGTTTGCCGATGCAGGCGACTGGCTGCACATCGCGCCCGCCCCTCGGTTGTCGCTTGCGGTCATCGGGCCGCGCGCGGATGGCGTGCCGAGCGATCAGCGCAATCTGATCTGGCGCGCGGCCCAACTGTTTGATCACGCTGCGGGCGCCGCGATCACCCTGGACAAGCATTTGCCGCATGCGGGTGGGATTGGCGGCGGTTCTGCCGATGCGGCGGCGGCCTTGCGGGGGCTTGCATCTTTGTGGGATGCGCCCTTGCCCGATGCGCCTGCGGTGTTGTCTTTGGGCGCGGATGTGCCCGTGTGCCTGTTTGGGCGCCCCGCGCACATGGCAGGCATCGGCGATGTGATTGCCCCCCTGCCGCCCTTGCCGCCCTTGTGGCTGGTGCTGGTCAATTCCGGCGTCGCGGTGCCGACAGGCCCGGTCTTTGCGGCGCTTGTGACAGCGGAAAACCCGCCATTGCCCGACATGCCGCCCCAAGGCTGGCGTGATGCCGGGGCGCTGGCCGCTTGGCTGGCGCAGACCCGCAATGATCTGGAACCGCCCGCCCTTGAGCTGGTTCCCGGCATCGCGCCCGTGATCGCGGCGCTGTCCGCGCAGGGCGGGTGCCTTTTGGCGCGCATGTCCGGGTCGGGGGGCACCTGTTTCGGGCTGTTTGCTACGGCGCAAGCGGCCCGCGATGCAGCAGCGGCGCTGGCAGCAGACCATCCGGATTGGTGGGTGCAGGACGCGGCGATCCTGCCCTGAAGGGTCACGCCAGACGCGCCACCACGTAATCGGCCAGATCATGCATCATGTCGCGCAGCGGGTGATCAGGCAGAACCTCGAGCGCGGTTTGCGCGCGCACGGACCAGCCGAACGCCTCGGCGCGGGTTTCTTCCAGCGTGCCGTGGCGTCGCAGAAGCGACATGGCCTGTTCCAGATCGCCGTCGCGCTGGTCGCCCTTTTCGATCGTGCGCTGCCAGAACGCGTGTTCGGCCGCATCGGCGCGCGCAATTGCGCGGATCACCGGCAGCGTCAGCTTGCGCTCGCGGAAATCATCGCCCGTGTTCTTGCCGATCATCCCGTCACTGCCGCCCCAGTCGAGCAGATCATCAGCCATCTGAAAGGCTATGCCCAGCCCGTCCCCATAGGTGGCCAGCGCGCGCACCTGTTGCTCGGGGCGATCGGCGATGACGCCGCCAACCTCGCAGGCGGCTTCGAAAAGTGCTGCGGTCTTGCCGCGGATGACCTGAAGATAGATGTCTTCGGTGGTGGCGATGTTGGCCGCCGCGGTCAGTTGCAACACCTCACCCTCGGCGATCACGGCGGCGGCATTCGACAAGATCGTCAAGACCCGCAGATTGCCGGGTTCCACCATCAGCTGAAACGCGCGGGCAAACAGGTAATCGCCCACCAGAATGCTGGATTTGTTGTCCCACAACAGGTTCGCCGTGGGTCGGCCCCGGCGCTTCTGGCTTTCATCGACGACATCGTCGTGCAGCAGCGTGGCCGTGTGGATGAATTCGACGGTCGCCGCCAGCTTGTGATGGGCCGTCCCCGCATAGCCGCAAAGCCGGGCCGCAGCCAGCGTCAGCATCGGGCGCACCCGCTTGCCGCCGGCATCGACCAGATGGGCGGTGACTTCGGGGATGCGCGGCGCATGATCCGAGGCCATGCGCGCCTGGATCAGGGCATCGACGGCGACCAGATCGTCGCGCAATGCGGCCTGCATGCGCTCATGCGGCTTGGTGGCGGCATCATCAAGGCTCAAGCGGCAATCCTTTCCCGATCCTCGTCTCGACAAGCGCGATGGGGCGGCCTAGATGCGGCGCATGCTTGAAATCATGCGCAGCACCGACCCTACCGAGATTGCTTTCGCCTCGGCGCTTCTGTCGGGCGAGGATATAGAGGTCTTCGTCATGGACGTCCATATAAGCGTGCTGGAGGGCTCCATCGGGATTTTTCCCCGCCGGATGATGGTGCGACGCGCCGATGCCGCGCGTGCACGGATCGCGTTGCGCGACAACGGCCTTCCGGTATCCCGGTGACCGAGGACGCGACCACGCTGGACGCTTTCCTGGGGGGGCGCGTCACGCTTCGGCAACCGCGGCACGGCTATCGGGCCGCGACCGACCCGGTGTTTCTGGCGGCCGCTTGTCCCGCGAAAGCGGGGCAAACCGTTCTGGAGCTTGGCTGTGGGGCAGGGGCGGCCAGCCTGTGTCTGGCCGCGCGTGTGCCGGGGCTGGAGCTGTTCGGGGTGGAACGTCAGCCCGATTATGCCGCCCTTGCGCGCGAAAATGCAGCGCGGGCAGGCGCGGCCATGACGGTGATCACGGCCGATCTTGGGGCGCTTTCCCATGATCTGCGGCAGATGAGCTTTGATCATGTGCTGGCCAACCCGCCTTTTTTCCCGGCAGGCAGCGGGTCGCAGGCACAAGACCCCGGGCGTGAGGCCGCCAATCGGGAAGATACCCCCCTGTCGATCTGGATCGATACGGCGCGTGCGCGGCTCAAGCCCGGCGGGTGGTTGACGCTGATCCATCTGGCCGAACGTTTGCCCGATTGTCTGGCCGCGATGGGTGCGGGCTTTGGCGCGGTCGCGGTCTTGCCCTTGCAACCCCGCATCGGGCGCGCCGCGACCCGCGTGGTGATCCGGGCGCGCAAATCAGCCCGCGCCCCCTTTGCGCTGCTGGCGCCGTTTCTTATACATGAAGGCGCAGATCACGCAGGCGATGCCCCCGATTTCACCGATCAAGCCCAAGCGGTCTTGCGCGCGGCGGCCCCGCTGCCCTTTGCCGGGCAGGATTGATAAAGAACAATGCCCTTGCCACGCGGTTTTGCGTGACACGACTCAACTTCCGTGATGCAGTTGTCATGTGACTGTCATCAATGAGGAGAAGACGCCCATGTCGCTTGGCTCTCATCTGCAGGAACTCAAGAAAAAGCACGCCAATCTTTCTCATCAGGTCGAACAGGCGCAGCGCAGCCCGGGGACCGATGATCTCAAGCTGCGTGACCTGAAGAAAGAAAAGCTGCGTCTCAAGGAAGAAATCACCCGGCTCGACAGCTGAAGCGGCGGGGCGCCCGGCGCCCCCGGTTTCGATGTCAGCCTTGCAGCAGGTGACAAGCGGCTTTGCCGTTATCGCCAGTACTAAGGACATGCTTTCTGACCTATCTCGGCCCATGAGGGAGATGGATTTCCCACCGAGAGGATCAGATCGATGGACAGTTTTGCACTGACTTATGAAATGCGCGCACAGATCGCAGCGGCGCGCGCGGAATGCGCGCGCTATTTCTGGCGCCAGTTGGCCGGGCTTTTCGTGCGCCGGGCCTGAGGCCGAACGTGCAGGCCAAGCGCAAAAAGGCCGGGGCCGATGCGCCCCGGCCCTTCGTGTGTGGTGGGGGCTGTCAGACGAAGAACTGCGCGCCGTTGGCCGAGATGGTCGACCCGCTGATAAAGCCCGCATCCTCGGAGGCCAAAAAGGTCACGCAGCGCGCGATTTCCGAAGGTTCGCCCAGACGACCGGCAGGGATGCCCGCGATGATCTTGTCGCGCACGGCTTCGTCGATCGCCATCACCATTTCGGTTGCGATGTAGCCGGGGCAGATCGCATTGGCTGTGATGCCGAATTTCGCGCCCTCCTGGGCCAGCGATTTCACGATGCCCAGATCGCCCGCTTTTGTCGCGGCATAATTGACCTGACCGGCCTGGCCCTTTTGGCCGTTGATCGAGGAGATCACGATGACGCGGCCGAATTTGCGGTCGCGCATGCCCGACCAGACGGGATGGACCGTGTTGAACACGCCAGTCAGATTGGTGTCGATGACCTCTTTCCATTGGGCCGGGGTCATGCGGTGGAACATCGCGTCGCGCGTGATGCCCGCATTGGCCACGACCGTGTCGATGGGGCCCAGATCGGCCTCGACCTGCGCGATGCCGGCCTTGGAGGCATCGTAATCGGCAACGTCCCATTTGTAGGTCTTGATGCCGGTCGCGGCGGTAAAGGCGGCGGCCTTTTCGTCGTTGCCCGCATAGGTTGCGGCGACGGCATATCCTTGGGCCTTGAGGGCCTTGGAAATGGCCTCACCGATGCCCCGGCTGCCGCCGGTGACGAGCGCTACTCTTGTCATGGGTTCCTCCAGTTTGGCGTCGTGCTTTGGTAATCCTGTTACGCACGCAAGCCCGATTAAGCAACAATATTTCGCAGATCATCTTGCCGCGCCGGATGTGAAAAGGGCGCCCGAAGGCGCCCCATCCCCCTTGGATCCCATCAGGGGCGTTCGACACACATGGCAACGCCCATGCCGCCACCGATGCACAGCGTGGCCAGCCCGCGCTTTGCGCCACGGCGCTTCATTTCGAACAAAAGCGTGTTCAGAACGCGGGCGCCCGAGGCGCCGATCGGATGACCGATTGCAATCGCGCCGCCATTGACGTTGACGATGGCCGGATCCCAGCCCATGTCCTTGTTCACGGCACAGGCTTGTGCGGCAAAAGCCTCGTTGGCTTCGACCAGTTCCAGATCGCCGACCGACCAGCCCGCCTTTTCCAGCGCCTTGCGGCTGGCATAGATGGGGCCCACGCCCATGATCGACGGGTCCAGCCCCGCCGTGGCATAGGATGCGATGCGCGCGAGCGGTTCGATGCCACGGCGTTCGGCTTCGTCGGCGGACATGAGCAGGGTGGCGGCCGCACCATCATTCAGCCCGCTGGCGTTGCCCGCCGTGACCGAACCATCCTTGGTGAAGGCGGGCTTGAGCTTGCCCATGGCATCGAGCGTGGCGCCATGACGAATGTATTCATCACTGTCCATGACCACATCGCCCTTGCGGGTCTGCAGGGTGAACGGGGTGATCTCATCGGCGAATTTGCCGGCTTTCTGAGCGGCTTCGGCCTTGTTCTGGCTGGCCACCGCGAATTCATCTTGTGCATCACGGCTGATCTGCCACTGCTGGGCGACATTCTCGGCGGTCTGGCCCATGTGGTAGCCGTTGAAGGCATCCCACAACCCGTCGCGGATCATGGTGTCGATGTATTTCAGATCACCCATCTTTTGACCCTGCCGCAGATTGGCGGCATGCGCGCTGAGCGACATGTTTTCCTGTCCACCCGCCACCACGATCCGGGCATCACCCAGCATGATGTGCTGCGCGCCCAAGGCCACCGCCCTGAGCCCCGAGCCGCAGACCTGATTGATGCCCCATGCGGCCGCTTCCTTGGGCAGACCTGCATTGATATGGGCCTGACGCGCGGGGTTCTGGCCCTGAGCGGCAGTCAGCACCTGACCGAGGATCGTTTCGCTGACCTCGGCCTTGTCGATGCCGGCGCGGGCGACGACCGCCTCGATCACGGCACGGCCCAGATCATGAGCGGGGGTATTGGCGAAAGCGCCAAGAAAGCTGCCAACAGCCGTGCGTGCGGCCGAGGCGATGACGACATTGGTCATGGAAATTCCTTTCGTGAGCGGTGGTGTGCCTGTGTCATCGGCACCGCGCGGATTCGGAGCATTGGCGCTCTGTTATCCGGGCGCAGTGTCGGTGATCAACGGACACGGTGTCTCAGTCGAAAGTGACGGATTGCCATGGGCAAGCGGGTATCAGGATCTGGTCATGGGCTGATTGCCCCGGGGCGCGTCGTTGGTCCATGGCGGGGTGATGGTGGGCACGGCAAAATGGTGGCCCTGAAGGCAATTCACCCCTGCGCCTGCAAGCCATGCGGCTTCTTCGGCGGTTTCGACCCCTTCGGCGACCACGATCATGTCGAAATGCCGCCCCAGGGAAATCAGCGCGGCGCACAGCACCTGATTGTCGGGGTCGGTGTCGACGTCACGGGAAAACTGACCGTCGATTTTCAGGACATCAAAACAGAAATGGCGCAGATGGCGAAACGCGGTCTGACCGGCGCCGAAATCATCCAGCGCAAAGGTCACGCCCTTGTCTTGCAGGGTTTCCATGAAGGCCAAAACGATCTCGGGCATCTGCATGGCCGAGGTTTCGGTGATCTCAAGGATCAGGCGGCTCATCAGCTCGGGCTGAAGGCGGATCGCCCGATGCAGCATGTTCATCCATCCCGGATACCCGATCGAGCGCGCCGACATGTTGATCGACAGCCGCAGCGTGGGTGCCACGTGCAGGGCCGCCAGCCCCAATCGCAAGGACGCGCAATCGATCTGTCGGCCCAGATCCTGATCTTCGATGACATGGATAAAGTCGCGCGCGGGGATCACCCGGCCGGTTTCATCCAGCAGCCGGATCAACCCCTCGTAAAAGGCGATGCCCGCGCCATCGGCCCGCATCACCGGCTGATACGCCAAAAGCGTGTCGCCGCGCGCCAGTGCCTGGCGGACCATGGCAAGCGTGCCGCGATCACGCTGGCTGATTGCCGCATCAAGCGGGCTGCCCAGACCCGGCTCTACCGGTTTGCCACGGATATGACCCATCTTGCCCTCATGCTCTGCAATACACTTGCTGACATGCCAGAAGCACACTTAAGAAATGGTGAAACCTCGTTTTTTCTTTCAATTGTCGGAATTTTTCCAATGGTTGCCCTTGGCCGCTGCATCTGGTGCGGGGATGACCCGCTGTATGTCTTGTATCACGACACCGAATGGGGTGTGCCCGAGCATGATGGCCGCGCCTTGTGGGAAAAGCTGGTGCTCGACGGGTTTCAGGCTGGCCTTGCCTGGATCACGATCTTGCGCAAACGCGATGGATTTCGCCGCGCCTTTGACGGTTTTCAGCCTGAAACCATCGCAGGCTGGGGCGAGGCAGAGGTGACGCGGCTTTTGGCCGATCCCGGCATCGTGCGCCATCGCGGCAAGATCGAGGCAACGATCGGCAACGCCCGCGCGTTTCTGAAGATCGAAGAGCGCATGGGATTCGCCGATTTCGTCTGGCGCCATGTCGATGGGCAGCCGGTGCACAATGCGTGGGCGTGCCAGTCTGATGTGCCCGCCTTTACACCGCTGAGCGTTGGCTTGTCCAAGGATCTGACCCAAAACGGGTTTCGGTTTTGCGGGCCGACCATCACCTATGCATGGATGCAGGCCACGGGCTTGGTGAACGATCACCTGATCAGCTGTCATCGCCATGGGGTTTTGGCGGGCCGATCCTAGCGAGAGTCCCCGAACCTTTGTTGAAGCGCGTCGAGCGTATAGGTTTTGCGCACCGGATCATCATCGCCGATGAAATTCGGGTCTGACGGAAGGCAACCCAAACTGCAAACCTGTCGGATATCGCCTGTGTCCACATCCACGAACCACAAACGCCCCCCCGGTGTGCCGACCCAGCCGTTGACGCCAAGTTGCATGTCGCCTTCGACATCTTGAACCGATGGCACCTCGCCGTCGTATTCGGGCACCCATGCGGCATGGGTATGCCATGAAGACACCACCGCCGCGCCGTCTTCGACCGCAAGAGACGCGCAAGAGGCGTGCCCCCCCCAGCTGGCCTTGGTGGTGGAATAATGGGCGCCGTCGGGATGGCGCAGGATATAGCCGCATACCTCGCGGTTGAAGCGGATCGACAGCGCATTCATCGATTCCATCAACCCAATGACAAAGGCCGTTTCATGCCCGTCTTGCGCCTGACCCGGCACCGGGATCACCATCCACAGCGCCACAATCATGGCCGCGGCGCGTCGGTGGAATGCGATCATGGCAGATGCTCCTGTGGTCGGGTTTGGGTGCATGATACGGCCTTTTTCCGCGCAAGCCACAGAAAGCAGCCTATTGGCACTGGACCAAGGCGGCATGGCCCTTATGTTGCGGTTCTGGATCCCGGCGCATCGTCGCCCATCGGAGAACGACATATGTCACGCATGGAATTCATCGATCTCGAGACTGCCACCAAGACCGGCGTGAGTGCTGATTTCGCCGAGGATGCGGATATTCAGTTGTTCCTCAAGCTCGGACGCATGGCGTTTTTCTTTTGCATCTGGAGCGCGATGGTGCTGCCGGTGGCATTGATCTATTCCATCCGCTTCTAGATCGCCACGCCGCCCTCAGGCGCGCATCGTGGTTGCATGTTGACGGACAAAGGCTTCGATCTGGGCGGCAGGGCGCGTGCCGGTCATGCGAGCTGTCTCTTGGCCGTTATCAAACAAGATCAGGGCCGGGATGCCGCGGATACCATAGCGTTGTGCGGCGTCGCCATTGACCTGTGTGTTGATCTTGGCCAGCCGCGCATGGGGGGCCAGCGCCCGGGCGGCCTTTTCGAACTCTGGGGCCATGGACCGACAGGGCCCGCACCAGGGCGCCCAGAAATCCACCAGAAGCGGCAGGCTATCGCCACGCTCGGCCTTGCGAAGGGTGGCGGTGTCCAGCTCATGCACCTTGGGCTCGGCCAGCTTGGCGCCGCAGGTGCCGCATTTGGGGTGCGCGGTCAGCTTGTCGACGGGCACCCGGTTTGCTGTCGCGCAAGACAGGCATGTGATGCGATGGGACATTGGGCAGCAAGCCTTTGGTGATTATCATCGTCAATAATCTGGACCAAGGCAGGACCGCTGACAAGCCCTGTCGGCTTGCCACAAAAAAGGTGCGCAAAGCTGCGCACCTTTGTGTTGGATCGGGATCGCAGGGGCAGTATCGCCCGCATGCGGACCCGGTCTGGTTCAGACCAGAACGATATTGATCGCCGATTCGCGGCCGTCACGGCCGGATTCGACGTCGAAAGTGACCTTTTGGTCGTCTTTCAGCGAGGCATGGCCCGAACGCTCAAGCGCAGAAATGTGGACGAAAACGTCCTTGCCGCCGCTCTCGGGTGCGATAAAGCCGAAACCCTTGGTGCTGTTGAACCACTTCACGGTGCCTTTGGCCATCGTGATATCTCCTGTACTTTCGCTACCCACGATATGTGGCAGCTTGGCTTGGTCGGTCTGGATCGAAAGACTGACAGCCGTGTGAGGGGAGACAGTGGTCGAAAAAGAATAACGTTCGCGAGGGGTACATGGGGGCTTGGGTGGCAAATAGCAAGCCCGAACAGCGCGGCCCGTGCCACACGGCAATTGCGGTAAGCCGATGCACCCTGCTGGATTTGCCCGATCCGACCCGATTGCGCGACATCAGGGCGGTGAAGCTCTTGATCTGGTTCCGATCGCGCGCCGTCAGCGTTAACCAGACATTCACCAATCGCGATGATGGTTTTGGCATGCCCGATTATCGCCGCCCGCCCCGATCTACCCGGCCTGTGTTTTTCACCGTCTGCCTTGCGCAGCGCGGATCCACTGCCCTGCTCGATCACCTGACCATTTTGCGCGCGGCGGTGCGCGACACGCTGGCCGATCGCCCGTTGGAAAGTATCGCGTGGGTTGTTTTGCCCGATCATCTGCACGCGATCTGGCGATTGCCGATCGATGACATGAATTATTCGCAGCGCTGGGGCCGCATCAAGGCCCGCTTCAGCCGCGATGCCCGGCGCGCGGGCTTGATCCCGCCACCACCCCGCCCCGGTTTTCAGCCGCGCAAAGGCGAGCTGGGCATCTGGCAGCAGCGCTTCTGGGAGCATCATTGCCGCGACGCGCAGGATCTGGAGCGGCATTTGCACTATTGCTGGCTTGATCCGGTGCGCCATGGCCATGTGGAACGCCCGGCCGATTGGGCCGCATCATCCATCCATCGCGACATCCGGCTTGGGCGCATTGCCGCAGACTGGTTCGGCAACGATGTCCCTGGCCGCTTTGGAGAAGCAGCGTAGGGCGGGACTAGTCCCGCCCTACACGCCACATCACCGCGTGAACTTTTTGTATTTCAACCGCTTGGGTTCCAACGCATCGGGACCAAGGCGACGCTTCTTGTCTTCTTCATAGGCCGAGAAATCGCCCTCGAACCATTCCACATGCGCCTCGCCCTCGAAGGCAAGGATATGGGTGCACAGCCGGTCAAGGAAAAAGCGGTCGTGGCTGATGATGACCGCGCAGCCCGCGAAATCCTCCAGCGCATCTTCGAGCGCGCGCAGCGTTTCGACATCCAGATCGTTGGTCGGCTCATCGAGCAACAGCACATTGCCACCAGCCTTGAGCAGCTTGGCCATATGCACCCGGTTGCGTTCCCCGCCCGAAAGCAATCCCACCTTCTTTTGCTGGTCACCGCCCTTGAAGTTGAAGGCCCCGCAATAGGCGCGGCTGTTCATGCTGGCGTCGCCCAGTTCGATGATTTCCGCCCCGCCCGAGATTTCCTCCCAGACGGTCTTGCTGCCATCAAGCGTGTCGCGTGACTGATCCACAAAGGACAGTTGCACCGTATCGCCAAATTCCACCGTGCCCTCGTCGGGTTGCTCTTGCCCGGTCAGGATGCGGAACAAGGTGGACTTGCCCGCACCATTGGGGCCGATCACGCCGACAATGCCGCCGGGCGGCAGGGAAAAGCTCAGATCCTCGACCAAAAGCCGGTCCCCATAGCCTTTCTTGAGACCGCTGATCTCGATCACCTTGCCGCCCAGACGGGGGCCGTTGGGGATGACGATCTGCGCGCGCGAGATCTTCTCGCGCTCCGATTGCCCGGCCAATTGTTCATAGGCGTTGATCCGGGCCTTTTGCTTGGCCTGACGCGCCTTGGCACCCGCGCGGATCCAGTCCAATTCGCGCTCAAGCGTCTTTTGGCGCGATTTGTCCTCGCGCGCTTCTTGTTCCAGACGCTTGGCTTTTTGTTCCAGCCAAGCCGAGTAATTTCCCTCATAGGGGATGCCGCGCCCACGATCGAGTTCAAGGATCCAGCCGGTGATGTCGTCAAGGAAATAGCGGTCATGGGTCACGATCAGGATCGTGCCCTTGTATTCGATCAGGTGCTGCTGCAGCCAAGCGATGGTTTCGGCATCCAGATGGTTGGTCGGTTCATCCAGAAGCAGCATCTCGGGCGCTTCAAGCAAAAGCTTGCACAAAGCCACACGGCGGCGTTCACCGCCTGACAGCGTTGCCACCTGTGCATCATCGGGCGGGCAGCGCAGCGCCTCCATGGCGACATCGATCTGGCTGTCGAGATCCCAAAGATTTTCGGCGTCGATCTGATCTTGCAGCGCCGCCATTTCATCGGCGGTCTCGTCCGAATAATTCATTGCCAGCTCATTGTAGCGGTCAAGCTTGGCTTTTTTCGGCGCAACGCCCAGCATGACGTTGTCACGCACACTCAGGCTTTCGTCGAGCTGTGGCTCTTGCGGCAGGTAGCCCACACGCGCGCCTTCGGCGACCCATGCCTCACCGCTGAAATCGGTGTCGATGCCTGCCATGATGCGCATGAGGGTGGATTTGCCCGAACCGTTCACACCCACCACGCCGATCTTCACGCCGGGAAGAAAATTCAGGCGGATGTTCTCGAAACATTTCTTGCCGCCCGGATAGGTCTTGGAGACGCCATCCATGTGATAGACATACTGATACGAGGCCATGTGCCGCTCCGTTGTCGTGATGCGAGGTTCGCACCGCATCTAGTCGCTTCGGGGCCGATGGGCAATCCGGCGAAAGGGTGCCGCGTTGACTATGACCGGCGCGCGGCTCATCAAGGCATGCCGATGTCATGCAAAAAAGGCCGCGCTTGCCCTTGCGATCCGATCTGCCCCTTGCCCTGCCTGGTCAGACCGTCGGCCTGTTCGGCGGATCCTTCGACCCGCCGCATGCGGGCCATCTGCATGTCAGCCGCGAGGCGCTCAAGCGCTTCGGGCTGGACCGGGTGTGGTGGCTGGTCAGCCCTGGCAATCCGCTGAAACCCAATGGCCCGGCCGCCATGGCGCGCCGGATGGATGCCGCCCGCGCGCTGGTCGATCATCCGCGCATCACCGTCACCGATATCGAGGCGCGGATCGGCACGCGCTACACGGCGCAAACCATCGCCCGGCTTGTCGGGCTTTATCCCGGGGTGCGCTTTGTCTGGCTGATGGGGGCCGACAATCTGGCGCAATTTCACCGCTGGCAGGATTGGCAAGATATCATGAAGCGTGTGCCCGTGGGCGTCTTGGCCCGCCCGGGCAGCCGGATTGCCGCACGCACGGCCAAGGCGGCCAGCATCTATCGTCACGCGCGCCTGCCATCCGAGGATGCGGGGCTTTTGGCACGGTTGCCGGCGCCAGCCTGGTGTTTTGTGAACCTGCCCATGGTGACGACCTCCTCCAGCGCCATCCGTGCCAGCGGCGCGTGGTAGCCGGCTCTTGGTCAGCGTCTGGCGCGTAGCGCCAATGTGGCCAAACCCGATACCACAAGAACGGCCAACCCTGTCAGCGTCAGCGCATCGGGCAATGCGTCGAACACAGCCCATCCCAGCACCGTGGCCGCGATCAGCTGGGTATAGACAAAGGGCGCAAGCCCCGAGGCCGGCGCCATGCGCAGCGCGAGGATCAGGCACAGATTGCCCAGCATCGACCCCAGCGCCGACCCCAAGGTCAGGGCAAGGATGCGCGGTTCCAGTTCCGGCCATGCGGTCAGCCCGAAGGGTGCCAAGACCAGCGCGCCCACCACAAGCTGGCTGAGCAGCAAGGCCCCCGGGTGCGCAATATCCGACAGCCAGCGTGAGGCGGTCAGAAACCCGCCGTAAAACACCCCCGCCATCACGGCAAAGCCAAGCCCCGGTGTCATGCCAAAGCCGGGCCGCACCACCAAAAGCACGCCCAGAAATCCGATCCCCAAAAGCACCATCCGCGCCCGTGAGAAGCCTTCGTTCAGCAGCCATGCCGACAGGACATAGGCCAGGATCGGTCCCAGGAAGAATGCACCGAAGACATTGGCGATCGGTTCGGTCCCGAGCGCGGTCAGGATCGACACGATACCGCCCGCCAGCAATAGCCCCCGCAGCCAGACGCGCCAGTCGGCAAAGATCGCGGGTCGGGTCAGATGCAGCACGAAGGGCAAGATCATCACTGCCCCAAGCGCAAAGCGGCTCCATGCGGTAAAGGCTGGGGCAACGCCCGCTTCGCCCAAAAGCTTGCCCGCCGTGTCGCCTGCCGGGATCAGCGACATCGCCAGCAGCATCAGGGGCAGCGCCCGTAGGACATCGCGGTGCATGGGGCGTGCTAGCCGATTGGCAGCGCCGCGAACAGGGGCAGATGACGCATGTCTTGCAGCGCAAGCCCCTTGAGCGGCGGAGGGCGGTGCGATTTAGTCGCGCAAAGCCGAAACCGAAACCGTTTGGATCTGTCATGTTCTCGCGTCGCGGATTTCTGACCAGCGCATCGGCCTTTGCCGCCCTGCCGGCCATTGCGGCCGCGCCGGATGCGTCGCTGCGCCCGATGATGCGCCCCTTGGGTCTGTTTGCCGGTGGCGCTGCCTCGGGTGCTGATCTGGTCGCCGAGGCCGCATTGGGCGGGCGGGTGGGCTATGCTGTCGCCGATGCGACGACGGGCGAGCTGCTCGATGCGTTGAACCCGCTGGTCGCCTTGCCGCCCGCATCGGTCACCAAGGCGGTGACATGTGCCTATGCGCTGGACCGGCTGGGCCCCGATTACCGCTTTCACACCCGCATCCTGACCAATGGCACGCTGCGCGATGGCCGTCTGGAGGGGGATTTGTGGCTGGTCGGATCGGGCGACCCGATGCTCGACACCAACACGCTGGCCGCGCTGGCCGCCGAGGTGCGCCGTCAGGGGATAGCCGAGGTCACAGGCAGGCTTGTGCTGGCCGACGGGGCTTTGCCATCCATTTTCGAGATTGACCCCGAGCAGCCTGACCATGCGGGCTACAACCCGGCCATCTCGGGGCTGAACCTGAATTACAACCGGGTGCATTTCGAATGGGCGCGACAGGCGGGCGATTATACCGTCACGCTTGATGCGCGTTCGGACAGCCTGCGCCCGGCGGTCGATCTGGCGCGCATGCGGATCGTGGACCGGGCCGAGCCGCTGTTCACCTATGCCCAGATCGAGGGGCGCGATCATTGGACCGTGGCCCGTGCGGGTTTGGGAGAAGAGGGCGCGCGCTGGCTGCCGGTGCGCAGGCCTTCGGCCTATGTGGCCGAGGTTTTCGCGACCTTGGCCCGCGCCCAAGGCATGCGGTTGGGCGCGATCGCGCTGACGCAGGCGGTGCCACAGGCCAGCAGGCTTCTGGTCGAACATGCCAGCGACCCGATGCGTGATATCCTGCGCGACATGATGCGCTGGTCCACCAATCTGACGGCCGAGGTGGTGGGGCTTGTGGCGACACAGGCCGATGGGCTTCGCCCGACGCATCTGGGGCAGTCGGCCGCCGCCATGTCGGATTGGATGCGCAGCACGTTGAACACCGGGCAGGCGGGTTTTGTCGATCATTCCGGTTTGGGTGATCAAAGCCGTCTTTGCCCGCAAGATATGGTCAGCGCCCTTGTGGCGGCAGCCCCGGGCGGGGTGCTGCGCGGCCTGATGCGCGCGCATCCGATGTTGAACGCGCGCGGCGAACCCATGCCCAACCATCCGGTCGCGGTCGCCGCCAAGACCGGAACGTTGAACTTTGTCTCGACGCTGGCGGGCTATGCACGGCTGCCATCGGGGCGCGATCTGGCTTTCGCGATCTTTTGTGCGGACATGGACCGCCGCGCCGCGTTGACCCCGGCCGAGCGCGAACGCCCCGAAGGCGCGCGGCCCTATAACCGCCGCGCCAAGCGGCTTCAGCAAAGGCTGATTGAACGCTGGGCTGGGGTGCCGGGCTGAGGCTTGCATCTGTCACACAAGTGACGCGGCGTTGTCATGCGACTGTCATTGCGCTGGGGCAATGACGGGTGTGATGATACCCATCGCTGTGGAGAATTCCCATGCTAGACCGCTCGCTGATGCTGACCTCTGCGCTGGCCTTGATGGCCGCGTGCCCTGCGCTGGCGCAGGAGATGAATTTCAACCGCGTTGCGTCCTTTCCGGTCGCGCTGAACACGCCCGAGGCCGAAGAAACCTCGGCCGAGATCATCGCGGCCTCGGGCGATGGCATGACGCTGATCTATTCCGACAGTCCGGCGGGTGTGATCGGTTTTGTCGACATCACCGATCCCGCGAACCCGGTCGCGGCGGGCGCTTTCGCGCTGCCCAATGGTGAGCCGACCGCGGTATCCGCGCGGGGCCAGACGGTTTTCGTGGCCGAGAACACCTCGGAAAGCTACACCGCCCCCTCGGGCGTACTGCATGCGGTCGATATCGCCAGCCGTGCGGTCATCGCGTCGTGCGATCTGGGCGGCCAGCCCGACAGCACCGCCATCGCCCCCGATGGCAGCTTTATCACTGTCGCCATCGAGAACGAGCGCGACGAGGATCTGGGCGAGGGCCGCGTGCCGCAGATGCCCGCGGGCTACGTGGTCATCCAGCCCTTGGGTGCGGATGGCGCGATGGATTGCGCCGCGCAGATCCGCGTCGATCTGACCGGGCTGGCGGATATCGCCCCCGAGGATCCGGAGCCGGAATTCGTCGATGTGAACGCCAATGGCGAGATCGTCGTGACGCTGCAGGAAAACAACCATCTGGTCGTGATCTCGGCCGCGGGCGAAGTGCTCAGCCATTTCAGCGCCGGCACCGTCACGCTCGAAGGCGTCGACACCGAAGAAGAGGGCGCGCTGACCTTTGATGGTTCGCTCGCCGATATCCCGCGCGAACCCGATGCTGTGCAGTGGATCGACGCCGATCATGTGGTCATCGCCAACGAGGGCGACATGGATGGCGGCAGCCGCGGCTTCACCGTGTTCCACCGCGACGGCACGCAGGTGTTCGAGGCGGGCATGAGCTTCGAATATGCCGTGGCCCAGATCGGCCACTACCCTGAGGCGCGGTCCGGCAACAAGGGCGTGGAGCCCGAGGGCATGGAAGTCGCGACCTTCAACGGCGTGCCGATGATGTTCCTTCTGGCCGAGCGCGCCTCGGTCATCGGGGTCTATGACATGTCGAACCCCGCGGCACCCGCTCTGGCGCAGCTTTTGCCCTCGGGCATCTCGCCCGAAGGTGCGATGGCAATCCCTGCGCGCAACCTGCTGGTCACCGCCAATGAGTTTGACGGTCGCGAAGACGGTGCCGCACCTGCGCATGTCATGATCTATGAGTATCAGGATGCACCTGCCGTCTACCCGCATCTGACCAGCGCAGGCATGGATGGACTGACCGGCTGGGGCGCGATCTCGGGTCAGGTGATGGCGGAGGATGGGACCATCTACGCCATCTCCGACAGCGTCTATGGGATGCAGCCCACAATCTTTCATATCGACGTCAGCCAGACGCCCGCGCGTATCGTCGACGCGATCCGTGTAAAGCGTGCGGGGCAGCCCGCACAGCTGATGGATATGGAAGGCATCGCGCTGGATGGCGATGGCGGTTTCTGGGTTGCGTCCGAAGGGCGGAGCGACCGCTTGGTGCCGCATGCGATCTATCGCGTCCGCGCCAATGGCGAGATCCGCACATCCATCGCACTTCCCGATGAGCTGCTGGCGGTTGAAACCCGCTTTGGCTTTGAAGGCATCACGCGCGTCGGTGACATGCTTTACATGGCCGTGCAGCGCCCGTGGCGCGACGATCCGGCCAACCACGCCAAGGTTCTGGGCTATAACCTCGAAGCCAAGGAATGGTCGGTCATCCATTACCCGCTGACCGAGCCCGCCACCGGCTGGGTCGGCCTGTCAGAAATCGTGGCGCATGGCGATCACCTCTACTTCGTCGAGCGCGACAACCAGTTGGCGGGTGCGGCAGTGACCAAGTTGATCACCCGCGTGCCGCTGTCCGCGATGGATGCCATGGTTGCCTTGGGCGAAACCCCCGCCGTGCTGGCAAAAGAAACGGTTGTCGATCTTCTGCCCTATCTGACCTCGACCGGCGGTTTCGTGCTGGACAAGGTCGAGGGTCTGGCAATCGCCGCCGACGGCACGATGTGGGTGTCGACCGACAATGACGGTGTCGATGACCACTCGGGCGAAACGATGTTTTTCGCCATCCCGCCGATGTGATCATGATCTGGCCTGCCCTCAACACGGGGCAGGCCAGTTCTGTATGTCGAGCAGACAATTTCAGCACGCACCCCCCCCGCGTCCGCGTCGCGGGGGATCTTGTTTTCTGGGGCTGACTAGATGCGGATCACGAAATCCTTGATGGTGGTCTCGACCACCTCCCAGGTGCCGGTGAAACCGGGACGGATCACATGGGCATCGCCTGGCCGCAGGTGGATCGGCGCGCCATCGTCGGGCGTGAGGATCGAGAACCCTTCGGTCAGGCGAAAATATTCCCATTCCTCGTAGATCACACGCCATTTCCCCGGTGTGGATTGCCAGACGCCGCACCATAGCCCTTTGGCCTGATCGGTCAGCCAGGTCCGGTGTTCGGGATTGCCGAAAATCAGCCGCGCAGGGTCAGGGCGGCTGATTTCAGGGTCGCCCAAGGGCAGCACCTGTTGGGTCTTGGCCATGGCTGCGGTTCCCCCAGGGCTTGCGCCGCCCCTGCGACAGGGCGGCGCGCATGTGTCACTGCGTCCAGCGCACAGACGTCAGGTCATTGGCCTGTGTGGGCGAGTTTTCCCACAGCCCTTCGATAGCGGCGTTTGCCACGCCGGTCTTGGCAAGCTGGAACAGATAGCCGTTGACGTAATCGCCCGCGATCATTTCCTGCATCTGCGCCATCAGGCCCGCGCGCGCGGCTGGGTCCGATGTGGTGGCCAGGGTCTCATTCAGCGCGATGAAATCGGGGCGCCCATATTGGAAATAGTAATCCGGTCGGGCATAGATGCCGATATCCATCGGTTCGGTATGGCTGACGATTGTCAGGTCGAAATCCTTGCCGTTGAACACCTGTTCCAGCCACTGCGCCCATTCCAGATTGGTGATCGTGGTCTCGATGCCGACGGCGCGCAGCTGGGCCGCGATGATCTCGCCGCCGCGCCGGGCATAGGCCGGGGGGGGAAGCGCAAGCCGCAGGGTCAGCCCGGCCGGTGCTGCTTCGGCCAAGAGCGCGCGCGCGGCGTCGGGATCATGGGCCGAAAGACCCGTCAGATCGACATAGTTGGGGTTATGCGGCGCGAAATGCGTGCCGATGGGCGTGCCATAGCCAAACATCGCCCCGTCGATGATATCCTGCCGGTTGATCGCATGGGCGATGGCTTTGCGGATGCGGATATCGTCAAGCGGCGCTTGGGCATTGTTCATCGCAAGGATCGTCTCGCCCTCGGTCGATCCGACGATGACGGAAAACCGCGGATCGGCCGCGAACTGTGCCAAGGTTTCGGGGGCGGGGAAATTCGGGAAGGCATCCACATCGCCCGCCATCATCGCGGCAAAGGCCGCGTTGGGATCGGAAATGAAGCGAAACGTCGCCGCCTCCAGCGCCACGGGTGCGCCCCAGTAGGTGTCGTTGCGCACCAGATCGATGCGGTCACCCTCGATCCGGTTGGCGAAGCGGAAAGGGCCGGTGCCGACCGGGTTCGTGGCGTTGGTCTCGGCGGTTTCGGGCGCCACGATGACCGCATCGCCCCAGGCCATGTCGAACAGAAAGGCGCCATCGGGGCCATCGAGCGTGACGCGCAAGGTCAGGTCATCCACCGCCTCGGCGCTGACGATATTGGCGAACAGCGCGCGTTGGGCATTGGTCGATCCCTCGGCACGCGCGCGGTCGAGCGAAAACACCGCATCCGCCGCCGTCAGCGTGCTGCCGTCATGAAAGGTCACACCGGGATGCAGGGTAAAGGTATAGACGGTGCCATCTGCCGAGATTTCCCATGATGCGGCAAGGCCGGGCTTGACCGACCCATCGGGGCCAAATCGCGTAAGCCCTTCGAAAACATTGGCATAGACCACCTCATCGATTGCGGCAGCCGCGCCTGCGGTCGGATCAAGGTTTGGCGGCTCGAGCACCATACCAATGGAAATGTCGGCTTGCTGTGCCATTGCAGCGCCCGCGCTCAGCGCGCAGATTGCCACGCTACGGCGAAGATGTTGGATCATGATGTGTATCTCCC
>NZ_CALAHQ010000104.1 GCF_937892565.1 uncultured Roseicyclus sp.
GGGCCTGCGGGCATCGCGCCTGCGGCGGGGCGCATGTGATCTGGTCGGGTCTGGCCCTCTCGGGATCGTTTCTTCGAAACGACCCTGCCGGGCCTGCGGGCATCGCGCCTGCGGCGCGATACCCTTGGGTGAGAGGCTGGACATCGACCCAAGCGGGGCTCGTTGTGGCTGCTTCCTTCCGGACCTGACCAGGTTGGCGAGGCGCCTGCCCGCGCCAACCTCTCACGCGTCACATAGGCAAAACCACCCCATGGCGCAAGCCCACCCCCTCAGTTCGGGCTGCGTTCGGCCCAACCGGCAAAGATGCGTTCCAGAAACACCACAAAGTAGAACAAGACGATCCCCAAGGCCGCCAAGGCAAAGAGAACGGCGAACATCAGCGGG
Source organism: uncultured Roseicyclus sp. (assembly GCF_937892565.1). Taxonomy (GTDB): domain Bacteria; phylum Pseudomonadota; class Alphaproteobacteria; order Rhodobacterales; family Rhodobacteraceae; genus Roseicyclus. Next base: position 385 of record NZ_CALAHQ010000104.1, read on the forward strand.
TAGTCCGCGCTGATGCGCCCCGAATCGAACAGATCGCCCAAGCCCCGCCCATGCGGGCTGACGATTTCCATCAGATTGGTCCCGATGAAGGCCAGCGTCACGGCCACCTTCAGCGCGCCAAAGAATTCGGGCAGGGTCTTGGGCAGGGCGATCTTCCAGAAGATCGTGACATTTGACGCCCCGAGCGAGCGCAGGATATCGCGATATTCCGGCTCCAGCGTGGAAAGCCCGATCGAGACCGACACCGCGATGGGAAAGAACGAGATCATGAAGGCGATCAGGATCGTGTTGAAATCATGTTGGCCCACAAACATCAGCGCCACGATCGGCACCACGGTCGCCTTGGGGATGGCATTGAAGCCCACGAGAATCGGGTAAAGCCCCTCGCGCGCAAAGCGCGAAAAACCCATGATCATGCCGACCAGCGTGCCGAACACGACAGCAAGGCCAAGCCCCGCCACCGTGCGCCACAGCGTTTCCCACGACTTGATCAGGAACAGATCCCAGAACCGGATGTAGCGCGGGATCAGGTCCGAGGGGCTGGCCATGCGGTAATCGGGCAGGTTGTTGTACCAGACCGCCCATTCCCAAAAGGCAAGGATGCCCGCGATGAACAGCGTCGGGGCAAGGATTTTGCGCAGCGTGTCGTTCATGCCCGTGCCTCCGCCGGTGTGTCGACCGTGCGCCCTTGGGCGACCTGAATCTGGTGGCGCAGGATGGCCAGCATATCGACCGCGTTTTTCGAATACAGATCCTCAAGCGTGCGTTTGCCCGACAGATCGACATTCATCACATGTTGCGCATGGGCGGGTCGCCCCGACATGACGACGACCTGATCGGCCAGAAACACGCTTTCGCGCAGATCATGGGTGATCAACAGACAGGTAAAGGGCTCGGCCTCGCGCAGATCGTGCATGGTGCACCACAAATCCTCGCGGGTGAAGGCGTCCAGCGCGCCAAAGGGTTCGTCAAGGATCAGCACATCGGGCTTGTGGATGATCGACCGACACAGGCTGGCGCGCTGGCGCATGCCCCCCGACAATTCCGAAGGGCGCTTGTCGGCAAAGCCGGTCAGCCCCACCAGATCAAGCAGTTGATGGGCGCGCTCGGTCGCCTCGGCCTTGGACATCGGGGATTTCACGATCTCCATCGGCAGCAGCACGTTTTCCAGAATGCTGCGCCATTCCAGCAAAACCGGGTTCTGAAAGGCCATGCCAACTGTCGGGCGCGGGCTGGTCACCAGCTTGGAATGCAGCCAGACCTCGCCCTGATCGGGGCGCATCAGCCCAGACACCAACCGCGTCAGCGTGGACTTGCCGCAGCCCGAGGGGCCAACCACCGCGCAAAAACTGTTCTCGGGGATCTGGATCGACAGCCGGTCCAGCACCGGAAGCGGGCCTGCCTTGGTGCGGTAGGCATGCGTGACATCACGCAACTCGATCATGTGGGAAGATGTCGTCATGGCTGTCCTCGAGAAAAGGCATGTCCCGGGGCCACCCTGTCGGGGCCCCGGGACCATTTGTCATGCGGGCGCGGACGCCTTACTGGGCGACCATCCGCACGTCCATCTCGGGCAGATAGGCGTTGGTGAAATAGAGCGCGGCATCGGGTTCGTTCTGGAACTGATAGGTCAGGCGCAACTGTTCGATGGCGATGGCCATGCGGGCCGGGTCGATATCGCCCAGACCATTGGCGCGGACCCAGGGCGTGACGATATTGGCATCGAGCGCCAGTTGCAGGCGGCGGGTTTCCAGCGCCACATCACCGGCAGGGTTGCGCGCGATCACGGCGGCGGCCCCTGCGGCGGGGTCGGCAACGGCATCCGACACGCCCCGCGCAATGGCGCGCAGCATGGCTGTCACCGTCTCGGGATTGGCGGCGGCGAAATCGGTGTTGACGATCACCGCATTGCCATAAAGCGCCACACCATGATCGGAGTAGAGGATCGTGGTGATGTCATCCTCGGGAATGCCAAGGCGCGCCAGCGACAGATAGGACGAGAAATTGAACCCGGTCACCGCATCGACATTGCCTTCGGCAAGCATCGGTTCGCGCGTCGGGAAGCCGACCGGCTCGATGGTGATGGTCGAGACATCGATGTTGTTCACGGCGGCCAGGATCGGGAACTGTGCCCATGCGCCATCGGGCGGCGGAGCGCCCAGCTTGGATCCTTCGAGGTCCTCGATCCCCGAGATGCCCTGGCTGACACGACCCACGATCGCAAAGGGCGGGTTGTCGTAGATCATCATGGCCGCAATCACAGGCGCGCCGGGGTTCTGATCAAGAAAGCGCACCAGGCTGTTGATATCGGCAAAGCCCATGGGAAAGGCGCCCGAGGCCACCTTTGGGATCGCATCAAGCGACCCCTCACCGGCAGCGACCGACACATTCAGACCCTCGGCCGCGAAATGGCCATTGTCGATGGCAAGGAAATAGGGGGCCGATGGGCCTTCGAACCGCCAGTCAAGGGCGAAATTCATATCCGTCCCTTGAGCAAAAAGCGGGGTCGCCGCAATCAGGGCGGCAGCGAATGTGGGAATGGCACGGTTGAACAAGCGATATCTCCTTTGATTGGGCAGCGCGGTCTTCGCGGATTGTGACAGATCGTTTACACCGAAGAGAGAGGTCAACGATCTTGCAACGATCAAGGACCAATTGAGCCGATCCTGCGCCAAGATCTTTGGCAATGCCAGTTTTTTCAGCAATCCGAAAACAGCCGCCTAAATGCGCAGCAGGTAACGCGCGAAGCCCCGGTCACTCATGCCATCTGCAACAAGCCCCAGCGCAGCCGCACGCTGCGGGTGGGCCACGGCCGCGGGGCCGGTTTCGTAAAGCACCCATGCGCCACCAAGCGGCACAAAGGAAAAGCTGGGGGTCGGAACCGGCGACAGCGCCCCGCGCATCGCGGCGATGTGGGCGGCGATCAGATCACGCACCGGGTGGGGCGAAAGATAGACTGTCTGGGTTTCGGCCGCGGCGGGAAAGTGACCACCACCACCCGCGCGATAGCTGTTGGTCACCACAAGAAAGGGGTCGGCATCCGCGACGGGCGCACCACACGCCCGGCGCAGGTCGCGAATGCGACCGGGGCCGGGGCGGATGATGTTGCCCTCGGCATTGCTGCGGGCGGGCTGGCTGAGGTCGATCCGATAGCTCAGCCCATCCATGCGGTCAAAGTTGTAGCTGGCGAATTCGGGATCGAGCAGCGGTTGCGGCCCGGCCCCCTCCGCGCCACCGGGCGTGATCTGGCAAAAGGCCGAAACCGACCGCTCCAGCCATGCCCGGATCTGTGCGCCGGTTGCCCGCACGACCACCAGATTGTTGGAATAGGGATAAAGATCGGCGGCATGGCGCAACAAGATCGCCCCGGCCGGAACATCGGTAAAGGCGTCCGGCCCACCGCGCCCGCCCGATTTGAATGGCGTCGTGCACGACAAGAGCGGCAACCCTGCCAAGGCGGGATCCGCGGCGATGATCGGGGCCACCGCCGCACGCTGCACATCCGCGATCAGCTGTGTCGCGGCACAGGGCGCCAGCAGGCTGAAAAAGGTTTCCAACGGCACATTGCTGCGCCCCAGCGGCCGCGCGGAATAGGCCCGCGTCAGACGATGCCCGCGGGCCATTTCGGCACGAAAGGCCGGCAAATGATACAGCCGCCTGCGAAGGGCGCGGCGGTCTTCGGCCCCGGCATCCTCGGCGGCGCGCAGCCTTGCATGTTTTTCCGACACGCACCAATCTTGCGCCCGGGGCACCGTGCCGACACCCAAGCCACGCGGGCGCAGATCAAGATCGATTTGCCCAAGATGTGATCCAAAGAAACCCGGCTGCACGATGGTGGCCCCGTCACAAGGTGCCGCGACGGGGCTGGGCGTGGGGAAAACGCCATGGGTGTGCCCTGCAATCACGGCATCCACCCCGTTGATGGCGGCCACAACCCGGCCCACATTCTCATCGGCGGGTCCGGCGCCGTCGACGCCCAACCCGGTATGGGCCAGCACAATGACCAGATCCACACCAGCGGCGCGCATGCGCGCAACCTCCCGCGAGACGGCGGGCAGGATCGGCTCGATCTCAATCCGACCGGCCAGATGGACATGCCCCCATTGCATCGTCTGGGGCGGCACGGCACCGGTCACGCCGATGCGTAACACACGCAAAGCGCCGCTGCTGTCGATCAGCATGCGCTCAAGAATGACATGCGGCGCAACCAATGGCCCCGCCCCCCCGGCACGAAACACATTGGCCAGAACGATCGGGTAACGGGCGGCCGCGATCACCCGTTCCAGCGCCTCGATGCCATAGTCGAAATCATGATTACCCAAGGTGGCCGCGTCATACCCCAACCCGTTCATCGCCGCGACCATCGGATGGGCCAAAGCACGGGGCATCAGATCGGACAGCGCCGCATCGCCAAGCGGCGCCCCCTGAAAGGTATCGCCATTGTCGAACAACAAGATATTCGGGCATTCGGCCCGCGCCTGCACAATCGACGCCGCCAGCCGCGCAAGCCCCACGCGATTATCGGGACGGTTGGCGTAATAGTTGTATGAGAACAAATGCGCGTGCAGATCCGTCGTCGCCAGCACGCGCAGGCGAAGGCTTACATCCTGTCCGGGCCGACCGACGGCGCCGGAGATCACTGCCCCTGTGACGGTCATCGCCTTGTCCGAAATTGTCCCACGCCACCTTGCCCATTCCCTGCGGCCGGGTGAACGGGGTCAAACGTCATGGGATGCTTTTCCTGACCGGATTGCGCATCATGTGGCGAACGGGCCATACCCTTGGCGAAGCAATCCAGAAAAGGCGATGAAATGCGGGTGGCGGATAAGGTGACCTTTGGCGGGTCGGATCTGGATCGGGCAGCCGCGCTGCGGCGCAATGCGGCCGAACTTGCAACGGCGCTGGATGCCGGCGCGGGGATCATTGCGCTGTGGCGCGGCAAGCCCTTGGTGACGGGCGACCCAACCCAAGGCCCGTGCCATCTGGTTCAACTTGCACGCGGGGCAAAGGTGCTGGGTGACGCGCGCGAGCCGCCGATCTTTCTGGGCCAGATCGCGGGCAGCGCGGTCTTTGCGCAAGACATCAGCCCGTGGACCCCGACCGAACCGGTGGACGACGCCCAGATCGGCGCCTTTCTCGATCCGACCATCCAACATCATCCAGCCGCACCCGCAGGCAGCGCCTTTCGGGAATTGCGCGCGGTGATGAACCAGCTTGATGCGCGCGATGCGGAATTGGCCGCAACCGCGCGCGCTTTGATCAACTGGCACCAGAGCCACGGCTTTTGCGCGAAATGCGGTGTGGCATCCATCATGGCCGAGGCCGGATGGCAGCGCCATTGCCCGGGCTGTGGCGCCCATCATTTCCCGCGCACCGATCCCGTTGTCATCATGCTGATCACGCAAGGCGACCGGGTTCTGTTGGGTCGCTCGCCCGGCTGGCCCGAGGGCATGTTTTCCCTGCTGGCGGGCTTTGTCGAACCCGGCGAAACAATCGAAGCGGCCGTGCGGCGCGAGGTATTCGAAGAAACCGCAATCCGCGTCGGGCCCGTCGCCTATGTCGCGGACCAACCATGGCCATTTCCCGCCTCTCTGATGATCGGATGCAAGGGCGAAGCGCTGAGCGATCAGATCACCGTCGACCCCGTCGAACTGGAGGCCGCGCGCTGGGTCACGCGGTCCGAGCTTTTGACGGTTTTTGCAGGCACCCACCCCGAAATCCGGCCCGCCCGCAAAGGCGCAATCGCGCATGTCTTGCTGGAGCATTGGCTGGCCGATCGGCTCGACTAGGGCCAATCGGCAACAGGTCCGTCTATTTCCAGCGCTTGGCCTTGCGGCGTGAGCGTGCAAGACATGGCACGCCGCCCGTTCCGACCGACGGGCGCGTGGCCGCGCGTGTTGGATCATCGCGGCACTGGCATGTAACCCGGCGCGATGGCGCGCTTCTGTGTGAGTAGTTCGATGAAGTTCAAGGTTTCAAGGGATTTGGACGCACCACAAGCATTGGTCTGGACCCATTTCATGGATTTCGCCCGCTTCGAGACCGACATGCGACGGCAAGGTGCGACCCTTGCACGGGTCGGCGACTGGACCGAGGCCACCAAAGATGTCGAATGGCGTGGCGCGGTCACGCTTGGCGGCAAAAGCAACCCGCTTGCGGCCAAGATCACGCAGCTCGTCGCGCCGAGGGCCTACACGATCGATAGCCAGATCGGCGGCATGGTCTGTCACTACGAGATAAGCCTGGTTTCGCTGTCCGAGACGGTCACGCGGGTTGCCTTGGTGCTGAACCTGTCGGCCAAGACAGAAACAGCGCGGATCTTTCTGATGACATTGAAATTGACCCGTGGCCTTGTTCTGCAACGCCTGGAACAGATGCTTGTGCGACAGGGCAGCGCGGCCGAAACGGAATGGCAGCACCGCAAGGGGGGGTGATTGAGCCGCCATCACGGGAGGTTTGTGGGCCCGACCTTGCGCTGGCGCGCGCGTTCCAGCCCAAGATGGCGCTCGCGCAAGATGATCAGGATGCCCGCAATCACGATCATGGCGCCGCCCGCAAGCGTCGCCGCGCCGGGCACCTCGCCAAAGACGGTGTAGCCCACGATGATGGCCAACAGCATCGAGGTGTATTCAAAAGATGCGATCAGCGAGGCATCGGTGTTGCGATAGCTTGTGGTAAGCAAGATCTGACCCACACCACCCAAAAGACCCGCCAGCACCAACAGCGCGACCACATGCAGGGGCGGGACCACCCAACCCCACGGCAGCGTCAACAGCGACAAAAGCACGGCTGTCACCGAAAAATAAAAGACGATCGCCGATGTGGTTTCCGTGTTGACCAGTTTGCGCACAAAGATCTGCGCCAAGGCGACCAGAACAGCAGACAGCAGAACGATCACCGCCCCCAAGCTCTCACGCGACGAGATGGTGGCGGGATCAAGCTGCAGGCGCGGGCTCAACACGACCAGAACCCCGGCCAACCCCAGCACCACCATCGACAAGCGGAACAAGCGCACCTGTTCACCCAGAAACATCGCCGCAAAGATGACCACAATGATCGGTGCGGCATAGCCGATGGCCGTCACCTCGGGCAGCGGCAACAGGCCCAGACCTGCAAAGCTCAGCCCCATGGATGTCGTGCCCAAAAGGCCGCGCCAGAAATGCCCCATCGGATCCGATGTCTTGAGCCCGGTGCGCAAATCGCCGCTCAATGCCAGCCAGACCCCGATCACCGGGATCGCGAAGAGCGACCGGAAAAACACCGCCTGCCCGGGGGGCACATATTCGGCGGTCGCCTTGATGATCGCAGACATCGCCACAAAGACGCAGACCGACAAGATCTTGAAGGTGATGCCGCGCAACGAAGACATGGATGCATCCGCAAAGGATATGGATGCAGCCTACGCGCGCGCGCGACCGGGTTCAACCGGCCGCGGCGGGCTGCGCCAGACCGCGCAGGATCGGGCAATCGGGACGGTGATCGCCCGCACAGGCATGCACCAGATCGGCCAGCACGCGCCGCATCTCGGCCAGTTCGGCCATCTTGGCGTCTATTTCGGCCAGATGCGCCTCGGCCACGGCCTTGACATCGGCACTGGCCCGCCCCCGGTCCTCATAAAGCGCCATCAGGGTCCGGCACTGTTCAATGGAAAACCCAAGCCCCCGCGCACGCGCCAAAAAAGCCAGCTTGTGCAGATGCGCCTCGGTAAAGCGGCGATAGCCATTGGCGTCACGCAGGGGGGTGATCAGCCTGATATCCTCATAATAACGGATCGTCTTTGGGGGCAAGCCTGCGGCTTTTGCGACCTCTCCGATGTTCATGCGGCCTCCATCCGGCGCAAGCGCAGCGCGTTCAGCACGACCAGAACCGAACTGGCCGCCATGGCGCCCGCCGCCAGCATGGGGTTCAGAAGCGGTCCGCCGAACACGGCCAGTAGACCCGCCGCCACCGGGATCAGCGCAACATTGTAGCCAAAGGCCCAGACAAGGTTCTGCACGATGTTGTTGAGCGTGCGGCGGCTGACCTGCATCGCGGTCACCACGCCCATGGGCGCGCCCGAGATCAAGACCACATCGCCCGCTTCGATCGCCACATCCGTGCCGGTGCCCAGCGCAATTCCCACATCGGCCTCGGCCAGCACGGCGGCATCATTGATGCCATCGCCCACAAAGGCCACGCGGCGCCCTTGGGCACGCCACGCGATGACCTGTTCGCGCTTGGCAGCGGGCGACAGCCGGGCCAATGCCGTGTAGATGCCCAAACTGGCCGCCACGGCCGCGACCGGGCCCTCGGCATCGCCCGACATCATGGCAACCGCGACACCGCGCGCCTTGAGCGCCGCGACCGCGCGGGCGGCATCGGGCTTGATCGGATCAGACAGCGACAGATGCCCCAGATAGGTCATGCCACGCGCCAGATGCACCTCGGTTGCGGGGCCGGGATCGGTGGGGGGCACGCCAACGCCTTCCGCTTCGACAAAGGTGCGGCTGCCCAGACGCAAGGTTTCGCCATGCGCGCGCGCCACCACGCCCGCACCGGTTTTGGCCACGAAACCGTCGACCGGCACAGGGGCTATGCCGCGCGCCTTTGCCTCGGCCAGAATGGCGCGGGCAAGGGGGTGTTCCGACGCGCTTTCGGCCCCGGCGGCAAGCGCGACAAGCGTATCGGCATCGCAATCGGGGCTTGGGTTGATCGCGGTGACACGCGGTTTGCCCTCGGTCAGGGTGCCAGTCTTGTCAAAGGCGACAAGATCGACCCGGCCCAGACCTTGCAGCGCGTCACCCTTGCGAAACAGCACACCCAATTCCGCCGCGCGCCCGGTTCCCGCCATGATGGAAACGGGGGTGGCCAGACCCATCGCGCAGGGACACGCGATGATCAGAACCGACACCCCGATCACCAGCGCCTTGGCCGGATCAGGCCCCCAGATCAGCCAGGCCCCGGCCGCGCCCACGGCGATCAGCAAGACCACCGGCACAAAGACCGCCGTCACGCGGTTGATCAGCGATTGCACCGGAAGGCGCGTGGCCTGTGCGTCCTCGACCATGGCGACGATGCGGGCCAGCACCGTGTCGGCGCCCACGGCGGTCGCGCGATAGACCAGCGTGCCGGTGCCATTTACGGTTCCCCCCGTCACCGGGTCGCCGGGATGTTTGGCCACCGGCACGGGTTCGCCGGTCAGCATCGCCTCGTCGATCCAGCTTTCACCCTCGGTGACAAGCCCGTCGACCGCCACGCGCCCGCCGGGTTTCAGCCGGATCAGATCGCCGCGCCGCAGATCGGCCAAAGACACGTCAGCTTCGGTGCCGTTCGTCACGCGGATCGCGGTCTCGGGGGAAAGCGCCATCAGGCTGCGGATCGCGGCCCCCGCCCTGCCGCGTGCGCCCGCCTCGAGCCAGCGGCCCAGCAAGATCAGCGTCACGATCACCGCGGCCGCTTCGAAATAGACATATTGCCCGCCATCCGCCACCAGCGCAGGGGCAAATGTCACAAGGCTCGACCAGCCCCACGCGGCAGAGGTGCCCAGAACCACAAGGCTGTTCATCTCGGGCGCACCGCGCAAGAGCGCGGGAATGCCAAGCCGAAAGAACACCCGCCCCGGCCCCGCCAGAACGGCGGTGGTCAGCAAAAACTTCACCATGCCCAAGGCGAGGGGATCGAACACGTCCATCTGCCAATGATGAAAGGCGGGGATCAGATGGCCGCCCATCTCCAGCACCACCACCGGCAGGGACAGGATCAGCGCCACAAGAAAGGCACGCCGCATCGGCGCGGCCTCTTCGGCGGGCGGCGGTGGCGGGGCGGCCACGGGATCATCGATGCGCGTGACGGGATAGCCCGCATGCGCCATCGCGGTTTCGATGGCGGGCCAATCCGCCCCCGCAACCAGCCGCAGATCGGCCCGCTTGAGCGCAAGGTTGACATGCGCCTCGACCACATCCGGCAGAACCTTGAGCGCGGCTTCGGCGCGCGCGGCGCAACTGCCGCAGGTCATGTTGGCGACCGCAACGCGCAAGCGCGCCGCCTCCAGCGGATGCACGGGATAACCCGCCTGCGACAACCGCGCGGCAAAGGCCGCGGTATCGAACCCGTCGCCCGCGACAAGCGCGGCCCGACGCGTGGCCAAATTGACCTCGGCCGACACGACACCCGGCACGGCCGCCATCGCCGCCTCGGCGCGGGCTGCGCAGCCGCCGCAATGCAGGTTGTCCACCGTGAAGCGCAAAATCACCTGTGGGGTGTCGTTTGGCATGACCAGCCCTCCGGTTCAGCCCTACAGATAGGGATTCCTGCAACTGGAAGGTCAAGGGGTGATTGCGGCGGTCGTGGCAAGCGGTAGACCGATGTGCATGAGCGCCGCATCCAGATCATAGCCAAAGCGATGAGATCGTGCGGCGCATTGATCGCGTACGATCTGCGCATCGGTCGGGGTCAAGGCACTGCGCCAAAGATCTTTCTCGGGATGTGCGTCGTTTTTCCGGAAGAGCCCGGGGGCAGGCGCCATCCCCGCATGTGCAAGAACAGCCGCCATCACCGCGGGGACATCAGCCACGAGGTCTTCATACCGCACGCACAGCACGCGGTCGGGGCAAGCAGCCTCGAGCGTCAGGAAGATATCTGCGGCCTCGAGCCAGTAGTTGCACGCACCATAGAGGTCCGAAATCTTGACCTGCCGGCCGAGTTTCATGCTGGCGACAACATTCAACGGATTTCGGACCAGAAACACAAACCGCGCATGCGGCATCTGCTGGGCGATCAACGGCGCGCCATAGATATTCTGCGGCGTCTTGTCGAACCAGCGATAGGGCCCGGTCACCCCTTTGGCGCGGGCAAAAGCGGCGATATAGCGGCGTTGCAATTCCGCCTTTGTGCGACTGATCGCAAGGATCGCCTCGAAACTGGCCTCATCCACACCATCCATATTGCGATGTTTCTTGAGCAAAAGATTGTTCCGGTGGGGATGATAGCTGTGCGGTGTACGGAAAGGTTCGGCCCAACGAAAGAAATGCGTTTCCTCGGGGCAAATGAAATTCGGCACGCGCCGCAAGAGATCGCGGGTCAGCGTGGTGCCGGAACGCACGGCTGCAACGATGAACAGCGGCCTGTCGTCGGCCAAATCGAGTAAAATCTCAGCCGTCATTCAGCCGCCTCCAAGCCCTGCAAT
>NZ_CALAHQ010000105.1 GCF_937892565.1 uncultured Roseicyclus sp.
GCGTCTTCGGCGGCTGCGGCCTCTGCGGCAACGACAGCTTCGGCCGTCACGCGGGCGATCTCTTGGGCCGCGGCTGCGTCGGCCAACAGACGCGCCGCCTCGGCTTCGGCCACACCGGCCGCTTCGGCCGCCACGGCTGCCACGGCGGACAGGCGCGTCGCCTCATCGCCTGCGCCAGCCTCGGCAGCCAGACGAGACGCGTCTTGGGCTGCTGCAGCCTCGGCTGCCAGACGTGCGGCCTCATCTGCGGCCAGGCGTGCGGCCAAGGCAGCAGCAAGGCTGTCCTCGGTCAGCCGGTCAAGACAGGCTTGCGCAGTCTCACCATCGCGGCATTGGGGCGCGGCGGTGGCTTGAGCGATGGCCATGACAGGCAGCTGGCCCAAGACCAGCGACAAACAGGCCATGACGGCGGTAGAGCAACGGAGAAAAGGGCGCATGGATACCTCAGCTTGGCAAAGATCGGGCCCCGCGTGCACGGCTAGCGCATCGGCACACCGCGCGGCAAATCACGTCTTCGGGTTGTGAGTTTTCAGCGCAACATCGCCATAAGCCGGGCTTTTTCGCCCGCATCATCGGTGCGCGACAGGGCCGCCGCCAAACCTTCGAGGGCCGCGATGTTGTGACCGGCGCGAAAGCTGTCGACATGGGGCAGCATGGCACGGATACCGGCCGCCTTTGGGGCAAACCCCTCCCAGCGCAAGAGCGGGTTGATCCAGACCACGCGCCGGGCCGACAGGTGCAGCCGTTCCATCGCGCGCGCCAGACGGTCAGGTTCATCGCGGTCGAGCCCGTCGGTGATCAGCAGCACCACCGCGCCCTGCCCAAGAACCCGGCGCGCCCAGTCGCGGTTAAAGATCTCGAGACAGGCACCGATGCGCGTGCCCCCTTCCCAATCCTGTGCCTCGGCCCCGGCGGCGGCAAGCGCGGCATCCACATCGCGCTGCGCCAGATGGCGGGTGATGTTGGTCAGCCGCGTGCCAAAGGTGAAGCCATGCACCCGCGCCCAGCCCGCGCCCTTTTCATTGGCAACTGCGTGCAGGAAATGCAGCACCGCCCGGCTGTAGGACGACATCGAGCCCGAAATATCGCACAAGGCCACCAGAGCGGGCCAACGGATGCGCGGCGTTTTGCGGGCAAAGCTGGTGATCTCGCCCCCCTGCGCCAAGCCAGCCCGGATGGTGCGGCGCCAATCAGGCCGCGCGCCTTGCGCCGCCGCCTCGGTCCGGCGGCTCTTGATCGGCAAGACGGCCAGCCGCATGCGCGCCAGGATGCGCTTGGCCTCGGCCATTTCGGCCAGCGACATCTGCTCGAAATCCAGCGTCTTCAGCCGCTCCTCGCGGCTCATGGTCAGGGCGGCGTCGATCTCGATCTCGGTGCCGTCTTGTTCGGGAAGATCGGGCAGATTGCGCGCGACCCCGTGCAACAGCGCCTCGGCCGCGCGCTTTTCGGCGGGCCGCGCCATGCGCTCTTCGGCCACGCCCCGCAATTGCGGCGTCAAGAGCGACATCATGTGCTCAAGATAGCGCGGATCGCGCCAATAGAGGCGGAACATCTGATCAAACACCACCCGATGCTCGGGCCGCGACACGAAACAGGCCATCAGCGTGTGATAGAAATCGCCCCGCGCCGAAAACCCCGCCGCCTCGACGGCGCGGATCGCATCGGCCACCCGCCCCGGCCCGGCAGGCAGGCCCGCGATCCGCAGCGCGCGGGCGAAATGGGTGATGTTGGTGACCAGCTGCGGGTTGTCGGGCAGCGCAAGGGGGGTGTGTTCGACCATGGATGGACTGGACCCTCCGCCAAGGACCGCGTCAAGCCCGCTCAACGTGGCAAAGCGGGCGCCGACGCGGCGATCTGGTCAAGGATGCGCTTGGCCTCGGACCCCTGAAGGCGCTGGATATCGTCTTGATATTTCAAGATCGCGCCCAGCGTGTCGGCGATCACCTCGGGCGACAATTCGATCACATCAAGCGCCAGAAGGCATTTGGCCCAGTCGATGGTTTCGGCCACGCCGGGGCGTTTGAACAGATCCTCGGCGCGCAACCGCTGCACAAAGGCCACCACCGCGCGGCTCAGGCTGGCCGAAGCCTCGGGCACGCGGGCCTGCAAGATCGCCAGTTCGCGGTCGAGATCGGGGTAATCGACCCAATGATAGAGGCACCGCCGCTTGAGCGCATCATGCACCTCGCGCGTGCGGTTCGAGGTCAGGATCACGATGGGCGGCGCATCCGCCTTGATCGTGCCAAGCTCGGGGATCGTCACCTGAAAATCGCTCAGCGCCTCGAGCAAGAACGCCTCGAAGGGCTCGTCGGTGCGGTCGATCTCGTCGATCAACAGCACGGGCGCGCCCGCAGGATCGGGGCGCATCGCTTGCAACAAGGGCCGCTCGATCAGGAAATCGGGCGAAAACAATTCCACCTTGAGCGCGTCGCGATCGGCCCCGCCCTGTGCCTCGGCGGTGCGAATGGCGATCATCTGCGCGGTAAAGTTCCATTCATAGACAGCACTTGCGGCATCCAGCCCCTCGTAGCATTGCAACCGGATCAACCGACGGCCAAGCGCTGCCGCGATGGCCTTGGCGATCTCGGTCTTGCCGGTGCCCGCTTCGCCCTCCAGAAACAGCGGACGGCCCAGCTTGAGCGACAGAAACACGACCGTGGCCAACCCACGACCGCAGACATAGCCCTGGGCCGAAAGCGCCTCCTGCACCGCGTCGATCGTGGCAAAGCCCATCTTGTTCTCCCTGTCAGCGCCGCACCGGGCCCGTGCATCAATCCTGTCTGTGGCGCGCGGGTCAAGACCGGCGTTGGGGATGGGTCAGCGGGCAGCCCCCATCAGGGCCGCTACAGGCCGCCCGCATGCTTGAGAAACGCCACCACCTCGGCCACGCCGCGCCCCTGCCGGAGCGAGGCCATCACAAAGGGGCGCGCCCCACGTGCGGCCCGGGTGTCGGCCTCCAGCAACACCGGATCAACGCCCACATGGGGCGCCAGATCGATCTTGTTGACGATCAGGAAATCCGACCGCGTCACCCCGGGGCCCTTCTTGCGGGGAATATCCTGACCTGCGGCGGTGTCGATCACGTAGAGCGTCAGATCGGCCAGCTCGGGCGAAAAGGTCGCCGCCAGATTGTCGCCGCCCGATTCGATGAAGATCACATCCAGATCAGGGATGCGCGCCCGAAACGCGGCGACGGCGGCCAGATTGATCGAGGCATCTTCGCGGATCGCGGTATGCGGGCAGCCCCCCGTCTCGACCCCCATGATCCGCTCGGCCGGCAAGACCTGCGCGCGCAGCAAGAAATCGGCATCCTCGGAGGTATAAATGTCGTTTGTGATGACCGCGACCGAGAATTCCGCCGACATCGCCCGGCACAATCTCTCGGTCAGGGTGGTCTTGCCTGCGCCCACCGGTCCGCCGATCCCCACCCGCAAGGGCCCGTTCGCGCTGCCCATCCTGTCGCCTCCTTCCGATCCCGTTTTGGGGAACGCGTGCCAGCCGCGCCCCTCTTTGCTTCCGAAATACTCCCGGGGGGGTCGCAGGATGCGACGGGGGCAGCGCCCCCAGCGCCCTGTCCCACCCGGCACAGCGCTCAGGTGCGAAAGATCCGCACCTCCAGCCCCTCATGCTCCATCGCGGCAAGATCCGCGCCGAAAACCGCCGTGCCGATCCCCTCAAGCCCGGCGGCACAGGCCACCCCGGCCATGTCCTCGATCACAAGATGCAGGCTTTGCAACACGCGTTGCCCCTCGGACTGCCCCAGCGGCACGAAGCGCACGGCGGCCGACACCAGCGCGCCCGCAAGGCTTTGCAGATAGAGCGCGGCCACAACGGGATCGGGCAAGGCAAGCCCCCGCGCGGCCAGACCCAGCACCACCGGATAGGGCCGCGCGACGCCGTCCCCCACGCCCAGCGCTGCCAGCGTTTCGGCCAGTGCGCGGCCTTGCGCCTGTGTTTCCTCCAGCCGTTCGCGCGACCCGGCCAGGGCTGCGGCCAGATCGCCCAGCGCCTCGGCACTGGCCGCCCCCTGCCGCGCGGCCAGCATCAAGATCGCATCGTTCCGCCCGGCCCCCGCCGCAAGCACGGCGGCCACCCAAAGTTCCAGCCCGGCCCCATCGCGCACCCGCCCCGCCGCAATCTCGGCCTCGAGCCCATGGGAATAGGCATAGGCCGACACCGGAAAGCCCGGCGACAGCCATTGCGACAGCTTCAAGAGATCGGCGTTGCCCATGACCGCTACGGCGCATGCCCGTGATCATGGGAATGGCCCTGCGTGCGCCCATGCCCATAGGCCCCGCCTTCGGGCGCAAAGGCGCCCATCATCGGCTCTACCGCCGCCCCGAGGCGGGTCAGCATGTCGGCCAGCACATGATCGGCCCGGATCAGCAGATGATCGCCCGCGATCTGACAGGGGGTGTGGCGATTGCCGATATGCCACGCCAGCCGCACCAGATCGCCACGCACCCGCAGCAGCGGCTCGATGGCGGCCGCGATCTCGATCAGCATTCCGTCCCATGTTTCCAGCGCATCGCCCGCCGCAAGCGACCGCGTGTCGGGCAAATCCACCAGAACCTGCGCGCCCGAAGCCGTCTGCAGCCGCTTGCGCCGCACAAAGCGCCCTTCGTAATCCAGCACCAGCCGGTCGGCCGCCGGCCCCTGCCACTGCCCTGCCGGAACGACCCGGATTGCGGTGAAAACCTTGCTCATCACACTTTCTTTCCAGACAGAAACGGGTTGCACATGACGAAGGCCGGGCGCGACCATGCGGTGAAGGGTGATGACCGATCAGACGACATGGATGGGTGCGGCCCCGGCTGGCGGTCAGTACATGAAGTAGCGCTGCGCCATCGGCAACACCGTCGCGGGCGCACAGGTCAAAAGCTCACCATTGGCGCGCACCTCATAGGTTTCGGGATGCACCTCGACATGGGGGGTGGCGTTGTTGTGGATCATGTCGCGCTTGCGCACCGCGCGGATGCCCTCGACGGCCACTGTATCCTTGGCCAGCCCCAGCCGCGCGCCCAGCCCCGCCGCCTGTGCCGCGCCGCTGACAAAGGTCACGGCCGAGCGTTCGACCGACCGCCCATAGGCCCCCCACATGGGGCGCGAATAGACCGGTTGCGGCGTCGGGATCGAGGCATTGGGATCGCCCATCTGCGCACAGACGATGGTGCCGCCGATCAAGACCATTTCCGGCTTTACCCCGAAAAAGGCCCGGTTCCACAGCACCAGATCGGCGCGCTTGCCCACCTCGACGGACCCGATATGGCGCGACAGACCATGCACGATGGCCGGGTTGATCGTGTATTTCGCGATGTAGCGCTTGACGCGGGCATTGTCGTTGTCACCGGTTTCCTCGGCCAGCCGGCCGCGCTGTTGCTTCATCTTGTGGGCGGTCTGCCAGGTGCGGATGATCACCTCTCCCACCCGGCCCATGGCCTGACTGTCCGAGGCCATGACCGAAAACGCCCCCATGTCATGCAAGATATCCTCGGCCGCGATCGTCTCCTTGCGGATGCGGCTTTCGGCAAAGGCCACATCTTCGGGGATCGATCGGTCAAGGTGATGGCAGACCATCAGCATATCGAGATGCTCTTCAAGCGTGTTGACCGTGTAGGGCATCGTGGGGTTGGTTGATGAGGGCAGGATGTTCTGGAACCCCACCACCTTCATGATGTCGGGCGCGTGGCCGCCGCCTGCGCCTTCGGTGTGAAAGGCATGGATGCAGCGATCGCCGATGGCGGCGAGCGTGTTTTCGACAAAGCCGCTCTCGTTCAGCGTGTCGGTGTGGATCATCACCTGGATGTCCATGTCCTCGGCCACCGACAGGCAGCAATCGATGGCAGCGGGCGTGGTGCCCCAATCCTCGTGCAGCTTCATCGCACAAGCCCCGCCCTCGATCTGTTCGATCAGCGCGCCGGGGCGCGAGGCATTGCCCTTGCCCGCAAAGGCCAGGTTCATGGGAAAGGCATCGGCCGCCTGCAACATCCGCCCCAGATGCCAGGGCCCCGGCGTGCAGGTGGTGGCAAGCGTGCCATGCGCGGGGCCGGTGCCGCCACCCAGCATGGTGGTCAGCCCCGAATGCAGCGCATCCTCGATCTGCTGGGGGCAGATGAAATGGATATGGCTGTCGAACCCGCCTGCGGTCAGGATCCGCCCCTCGCCCGCGATGGCCTCGGTCCCCGGTCCGATGATGATGTCGACACCCGGTTGCGTATCGGGGTTGCCCGCCTTGCCGATGGCATGGATCCGCCCATCGCGCAGCCCCACATCGGCCTTGTAGATGCCGGAATGATCGATGATCAGCGCATTGGTGATGACGGTATCAACCGCGCCTTCGGCGCGGCTGCGCTGGCTTTGGCCCATTCCATCGCGGATCACCTTGCCGCCACCGAATTTCACCTCTTCGCCATAGGTGGTCAGGTCGCGCTCGACCTCGACGATCAGATCGGTATCGGCCAGCCGCACGCGGTCGCCGGTGGTGGGGCCGTACATGTCGGCATAGGTGGTGCGGGGGATGCGGGTGGGCATGATAGATCCTCACTTCACGATGTCGTGAAAAATTCCCAATTTCTCTGGAACAAGCCACTGAAAGGATAAGGGGGGGTCGAATACGCAATATATTTCAGTGCTTTCAACGCAATTCGACGGATTGCTACAATCCCACCGAAACCTGGATTTTCATGAGAATGGAAGCATTCATGTCGAGCACCGCCTTCTGGCTTCAAGCGATTCCGACACTCTTCATCCTCATGGCTTGGCTCGGCCAATGGCGCGGCTGGTGGTAACGCCCCGAGCGCCATCGACGGGCTGCGGTGCGTCGATCCGACGGTCGGGAGCCAGCGCTTTATGCCAGCCACATCCGCGCGCAGATCGAACGGCGCGCCCAGCCCTGCCAAATCGACGTGCCGGGGGGCGGCCCGTCGATGGCGCGGCGGCTTCGCCTTTACTCCGCGCCTGCCTACCGCACGACCGTTTCTCATGCCCGGCGTATTGTCCCGAGACCAATCAGCTATCGTGGGGCCGTACATGTCGGCATAGGTGGTGCGGGGGATGCGGGTGGGCATGGGATCATTCCTTCGCCATCAGATCGAACAGGGGCGCCATCACAGCGTGCCCATCACGGCCTTGTTGAACCCCCAGACGGCGCGCGCGCCGCCATAGGGAACCAGTTGCACGGCACGCGTCTGGCCCGGCTCGAACCGCACGGCGGTGCCTGCCGCAATATCAAGGCGATACCCGCGCGCCTGCGCCCGGTCGAAATCGAGCGCGGCATTGGTTTCGGCGAAATGATAATGGCTGCCCACCTGCACCGGCCTGTCGCCGGTATTGGCGACCATCAGCGTGATGGCGGTGCGGCCCGCGTTCAATTCGATCTCGCCCTCGGCGGTGATGATTTCGCCCGGTATCATGTGCGCCCCCTGTCAGCGGATCGGATGATGGACGGTCACAAGCTTTGTGCCATCCGGGAATGTCGCCTCGACCTGAACATCGGGGATCATCTCGGGGATGCCCGCCATGCATTGGTCATGGGTGATGACATGGGCGCCTGCCTCCATCAGATCGGCGACAGAGCGCCCGTCGCGCGCGCCTTCCATGACGAAATCGGTGATCAGCGCGATGGCTTCGGGGTGGTTGAGCTTGACACCCCGCGCCAGCCGCCCGCGCGCCACCATGGCCGCAAGGCTGATCATCAACTTGTCTTTTTCCCTCGGGCTCAGGTTCATCTCATCCTCGCTTGATCATCTTTGCCACACACGCGGCAGCGCGCCCCCGGTGAGCGTTTCGATGGCACGCGCCACCGCTTGGCGCAACGGCCATGCCTGCGGGGCCATGAACCGCGCGACCAGCTTGCCGTCCCAGGCCGAGGCCGCCGCCCGCACCGCGCCATCATCTGGCAAGACCGCGCGCAACCGCGCCAGCCGGTCGGTCGCATCAGGCGCAAACAGTGCCAACGTCGCGACCGCCACCGCCCCGTTCAGCCCCGCGACACCGGGCCGGACCAGATCGGCATCATCCAGCAAGATCGCCTCGAGCATGGCGGGCCGCCCGCCCCGGATCACCTCGCGGCGGTCGGTCAGCGCGATGCGCGTCAGCCGCTCACCCATGGCCGCGCGCCCCAGAACCAGCGTTTCCAACATCACCAACTCTGCATCGGCGGCCATGTCGACCCGCAAGCCGCGATCGATGGCCGCCCCTTCGAACAAGATCATCTCCTGCGGCAACCAGTGCAGCCGCGCGCCCGCCCCAAGGTTGAGCTCGACACGGACACGCGCCGCACCCGCCCGGCTCAGATAGGCGCGTTCGGCGGTCTGGGTGGTTCCGACGGCAACCGCGCCGGCCGCAAGGTCCAGACGATAGTCCAACCGGTCGCCCCCGGTCAGCCCGCCCGCGGTGTTCAGGAACACCACCTCTGCCGCGCGCCCGTGCATCCGCGGCAGCATCGCCTTGGCCGATCCGCGCTGCCAAAGCCGCGACAACCGCCCGCCCGAACCAATCACGGCCCCGGCGCGGCCATCCACGCGCTGCATCGCGCCCAAGGATGAGAATGCGTCCAACATCGTGCCAGTGCTAGGCGGCGGCCCGTTGGGGGTGCAACACAAGCGCGCCCCGTTCCCCAGACGGCACCCGCAAATGCCCAAGAATGAGGCATGTTGCACAATTCCTGATCACGTCTGCAAAGCACTTGCGCAAGGCCGGGCTGATTTTGCCCTTTGCAGGGCGCCCCCGAACCTTGTACCGGATAGGGCCATGACAGCACGCATCACCCTTCGCCGCCCCGATGACTGGCACCTGCATCTGCGCGATGGCGCGATGCTGGAGGGCGTCTTGCCGGAAACCGCCCGCCACTTCGGCCGCGCCATCGTGATGCCGAACCTTGTGCCGCCCGTGGTCACCGGGGATGACGCCCGCGCCTATCGCGACCGCATCATGGCGTGCCTGCCATCGGGCATGGATTTCACGCCGCTGATGACGCTTTATCTGACCGAGGCGACCGATCCCCACGATCTGGCGCGCGCCCATGCCGAAGGCGTGGTGACGGCCGTCAAGCTTTACCCCGCAGGAGCCACCACCAATTCGCAATCGGGCGTGCGCGACATCACCCGCGTGCAACCCGTGCTGGAAAAGATGGCCGAAATCGGCCTGCCGCTGTGCATCCATGGTGAGGTGACAACGCCCGAGGTCGATATCTTTGACCGCGAACAGGTGTTTCTGGACACCGTCCTTGATCCGCTGCGCCGCGCCATCCCCGCGCTGCGGGTGACGCTGGAACATATCACCACCAGCCAGGGCATCGATTATGTCGCGGGGGCCTCGGGCGATATCGCGGGCACGATCACCACCCATCACCTGATGATCAACCGCAACCACATTCTCGTGGGCGGCATCCGGCCGCATTACTACTGCCTGCCCGTGGCCAAGCGATCGACCCATCAGCAGGCGCTCAGAAAGGCGGCGATCTCGGGCAATCCGCGCTTTTTCCTTGGCACCGACAGCGCGCCGCACACCGACGACGCCAAGCAATCGGCCTGTGGCTGCGCGGGGGTGTTTTCGGCCACGAACACGCTGTCGTGCCTTGCCCATGTCTTCGAGGCGGAAGGCGCGCTTGACCGGCTCGAGGGCTTCACCTCGCTTTTCGGCCCGGCCCGCTATGGCCTGCCGGTCGCTGACCAAACCATCACGCTGGAAAAGCGCGACACCCCCGTGCCCTACCCCGCCCGGATCATCACCGGCGCGGGCCCCGTGACGCTGTTTGATCCCGGCCACCCGCTTTACTGGCATGTGATCGCCTGAGCCTTCATCTTTCCATAAATACGCACAAACCGGACCGCTGCCATGATCCCCACCGCCTACCCTGATCGCGCCACGATGGCCCGCCTGTCCGCGCGCATGCTGCTTGATATCGGGGCGGTGCATTTCAACACGACCCAGCTCTATACCCATGCCAGCGGCAAACAGGCGCCGACCTATATCGATTGCCGCAAGATCATCTCCTACCCGCGCGTGCGCGCCACGCTGATGGATTTCTTGTGTTGCACCGTGATGGAAGCCGCCGGGCTCGAGGCCTTTGACAACATCGCCGGCGGCGAGACGGCCGGAATTCCCTTTGCCGCCCTTGTGGCGGAACGCATGGGCCTGCCCATGTCCTATGTGCGCAAACAGCCCAAGGGCTATGGCCGCACCGCCCAGATCGAAGGCGACATGCGCGAAGGCGACCGGGTGCTTCTGGTCGAGGATCTGACCACCGATGGCGGATCCAAGCTGAAATTCGTCGATGCGATCCGGGCGGCCGGGGCGCACTGTGCCCACACGGCGGTGGTGTTTTTCTACGGCGTGATGGCCGGCACCGAAGACCGTCTGGCCGAACACGGGCTGACACTTCACTACCTGACCACATGGGCCGATGTGATCGCCGAGGCCCGGCGCGGCGGCGATTTCGATCCCGCGACCCTGGCCGAGGTGGAACGATTCCTTGCAGATCCCGAAAGCTGGCGCGCAGCCCGCGGTCTTGGGTGATCCGCGCCACGCGCCATCGCGCCTGATCCGTGGCCAATCGGTCACAATGCGCGGACCCCACCCCAAGATAGGGGGTCCGCCCTTGTGCCGGCCTCCCATATCTTGTGGCATGAACCACTCACAACTTACTCACAGTTTTCCCGGATTGACGCCCGACCCCACCCGGGCGCTATACCCACTCAACCGACCTTTGCAGGGCGCTGGCGCAAGGGACCGAGACAGGGGATGGAAATGAACGAGCATGTGCCGCTGCCCGCGGGGGCGACCGCAAGCCTCCCGGAGACGCATACCCTTCCCCATAATATCGAGGCAGAACAACAGCTTCTGGGTGCGATCTTGTCGTCCAACGACGTGCTGGACCGGGTCGATGATCTGGTCAAGCCGGATCATTTCCACGACCCCGTCCATCGGGTGATCTTTGCCACAGCCCAAGCCCGCATCGCCAAGGGGCTGGCCACCGATGCCACCACGCTGAAGAATTTCGTGGCCGACATCCCCGGCCTCAAGGATCTGGGCGGCGGCGAATACCTGCTCAGGCTGCAATTGTCGGCCATCGCCACCTCGGCTGCACGCGATTACGCGCAGCTGATCCATGATCTGGCGGTGCGGCGTGAATTGATCGCGCTGGGCCAACGCGTGTCGGATCGCGCGCGCAGCATGCGCGACGACATCGCCCCAGACGACCAGATCGTGGAGGCGGAAACCGAGTTGTTCACGCTTGCGTCCTCGGGCACCAGCAATCGCGGCTTTCAATCCTTCCTGTCGGCGCTTTACGATGCCGTCAACACCGCCAATGCCGCCTACAACCGGGGTGGCAAACTGGCCGGTGTGTCGACAGGGCTGACCGACATCGACCGGATGCTGGGCGGTCTGCACAAATCCGACCTGTTGATCCTGGCGGGGCGGCCTTCGATGGGCAAGACGTCGCTGGCCACCAACATCGCCTTCAATGTGGCCAAGGCATGGAAACGTGGCCGCCGCGACGATGGCAGCGAAGGCACCGTCGATGGCGGCGTGGTGGGCTTTTTCAGCCTTGAGATGTCGGCCGCCCAACTGGCCCAACGCGTGCTGTCGGAAGCCGCCGAAATCCCCTCGGAACTGATCCGCAAGGGCGATCTGACCGAAACGGAGTTTGAACGCTATCTGCATGCCGCGCGCGATCTGGAACGCTGCCCGCTCTATATCGATGACACGCCCGCCTTGCCCATCGGTCAGGTGGCCGCCCGCGCCCGCCGCCTCAAGCGCGCGCCAATGGGGCTTGATCTGCTGATCGTGGACTATCTTCAGCTTTTGCGCGGCTCGGGGCGGTCGGAAAACCGGGTCAACGAAATCTCGGAAATCACCCAAGGCCTCAAGGCCATCGCCAAGGAACTCAATATTCCCGTGATCGCGCTGTCGCAGCTGTCGCGTCAGGTCGAAAGCCGCGAGGACAAGCGCCCGCAACTGTCGGACCTGCGGGAATCGGGCTCGATCGAACAAGATGCCGATGTGGTGATGTTCGTCTATCGCGGCGAATACTACAAAGAACGCGAAAAACCGGGCGAGGAAAACCTCGAAGCCATGGCCAAATGGCAGCAAGACATGGACATGCTCCATGGCAAGGCCGAGCTGATCATCGGCAAGCAGCGCCATGGCCCGGTCGGCACCGTGGAACTGAGCTTCGAGGGTCGGTTTACCCGCTTCGGCAATCTCGTCAAACCCTGGCAACAGGCCGCCGAACCGGGCTATTGACGCACCTGACCCGTCATCAAGGTCAATGCGCCATCGGCATCTTCGTTTCGAAATACGCCGGGGGGGCGGTGATGGGCCGGGCGGCAGTGCCCCCTCTTGACCGCGACGCCGCGAAACCCGACACAAGGCCATGGGCACAGGTATCCTCACCATCGATCTGAACGCCATCGCGGCCAACTGGCGCGCGCTGGCCGGCCTGTCGCGCGGCCAGACCGGCGCGGTGGTCAAGGCCAATGCCTATGGCTGCGGCGCGGCCGAGGTGGCCACACGTCTGGCGCGCGACGGGGCACGCCAGTTTTTCGTGGCCACCGCCGAGGAAGGCGCCACCTTGCGCAAGGCCTTGGGCCCGGGCCCCGAGATCAACATCTTTTCCGGCCACATGGCGGGCGACAGCGCGCTGATCGGCGATCATGCGCTGACACCCATGCTCAACAGCCCCGCGCAGGCGGCACGCCACCGCGCGGCGCTGCCCGACCATCCCTATGGGGTTCAGCTTGACAGCGGCATGAACCGCCTGGGGATGGAAGCGCCCGAATGGGCCGCGACGCGCGCCGAACTGGAAGCCGGGCCGCTGAGCCTGGTGATGTCGCATCTGGCCTGTGCCGATGAGCCGGACCATCCGCTGAACGCCGCCCAACTGCGCGCCTTTGTCCAGATGACCCAAGGCGTCAGCGCGCCGCGCAGCCTGTCGGCGACGGGGGGGATCTTGCTTGGCCCCGAGTACCATTTCGATCTGACGCGCCCCGGTGTGGGGCTTTACGGCGGCGCCCCCTTTGGCGCGGCACAGCCCGTGGTCGCGCTATCGCTGCCGGTGGTGCAATTGCGCGATGTGGCACCGGGGGAAACGGTGGGCTACGCCGCCAGCTTCACCGCAAGGCGACCGACAAGAATCGCCACGGTTTCGGCAGGTTACGCTGACGGCCTTATCCGATACATGAGCGGCAAGGCGCAGCTTTTCGCCGGTGCCGTCGCCTGTCCCCTGGCGGGTCGCGTGTCGATGGATCTCTTGACGGTCGATGTGACCGATCTGACCGAGGTGCCCGATCATCTGGATATCCTGTGCGCCCATCAAGGCGTCGATGATCTGGCCAGTGTGGCGGGCACGATCGGCTATGAAATCCTGACCTCGCTGGGGCGGCGCTATGGGCGCCGATATCTGGGCTCATGACGGTTCTTCTGGCCCCCCTTGCCGCGATCGGCCGGTCCACCCTGGCGATGCTGGCGGCCATGGGTCAGGTCACGATCTATGCCGGGCGCGCGGTCAGCCATATCCTGCGCCCGCCCTTTTACCCGCGCGAGTTTTTCTGGCAGCTGTTGCAGATCGGCTGGCTGTCCTTGCCGGTGGTGGGCCTGACGGCGCTGTTCACGGGCGGCGCGCTGGCGCTCCAGATTTACGCTGGCGGCTCTCGCTTCAACGCCGAAGCCGTGGTGCCCCAGATCGTGGCCATCGGCATCGTGCGCGAATTGGGGCCGGTTCTGGGCGGGCTGATGGTGGCGGGCCGTGTGGCCGCCGCCATCGCCGCTGAAATCGGCACCATGAAGGTGACCGAACAGATCGACGCGCTGGTCACCTTGTCCACCCATCCGCTCAAATACCTGACCGTGCCGCGCCTTCTGGCGGCCACGATCAGCTTGCCGGTTCTGGTGGCGGTGGGCGATGCCATCGGGATTTTCGGCGGATACCTCGTGTCGACCACGCGGCTTGGCTTCAACGAAGCGGCCTATCTGCGCAACACGGTCGATTTTCTGGAGGTCTGGGATGTCAGCTCGGGGCTGATCAAGGGCGCGGCCTTTGGCTTTATCGTGGCGCTGATGGGGTGCTACCATGGAATGAATTCGGGGCGCGGCGCGCAAGGCGTGGGGCGGGCCACGACCAATGCCGTGGTGTCGGCCTCGATCCTGATCCTTGCCACCAACTATCTGCTGACGGAGCTTTTTTTCACCGCATGATCTTGCTTGATGATGTCCATAAGGCCTTTGGGTCCAAGCAGGTCTTGCAGGGCCTGACGCTCAGGGTGGGCACGGGTGAAAGCTGTGTGATCATCGGCGGGTCGGGCACGGGCAAGTCCATTTGCCTCAAATGCGTGCTGGGGCTGGTGACACCCGACAGCGGCACGATCACCGTCGATGGGCAAGATGTGCAGGCGGGCGACCGCGACGCGTTTCTGGCGCGCTTTGGCATGCTGTTTCAGGGTGGCGCATTGTTTGATTCGCTGTCGGTCTGGCAGAATGTCGCCTTTCGCCTGATGCGCGGCACCCAAAAACGCCCCAAGGCCCAAGCCCGCGAGATTGCCATCGAAAAGCTGCGCCGCGTGGGGCTCAAGCCCGATGTGGCCGATCTTTTCCCCTCGGAGCTGTCGGGCGGCATGCAAAAACGCGTGGGGCTGGCGCGGGCCATCGCGGCCGAACCCGAGATCATCTTTTTCGACGAACCCACCACCGGGCTCGATCCGATCATGGCGGGCGTGATCAACGACCTGATCCGCGAGATCGTGACCGAAATGGGCGCCACCGCCGTCACCATCACCCATGACATGAGTTCCGTGCGCGCCATCGCCGACAAGGTCGCCATGCTGCACGACGGCAAGATCCGCTGGCACGGGCCCGTGGCCGAGATCGACACCACCGATGATCCCTATCTGCGGCAATTCGTGACCGGATCGGCCAAGGGCCCGATCGAGGCGGTGCGCTGATGGCGGGCGCTCTGGCGCGCCGGTCATCACTCGGCTAAGCCAGCGCCATGGCCAAACCCGTCACCCAGTTCATCTGTTCCGCCTGCGGGGCCGTTCACAAGAAATGGTCGGGCCGTTGCGAGGCCTGTGGCGAATGGAATTGCATCGCCGAAGAAGCACCCTTGTCGGCCGGTCCGGGCAAGACCGCACTTGGCGCGGCCAAGGGGCGGCGCATCGGCCTGACCGACCTGCGCACGCAAGAAACCCCGCCACCGCGCCGCACCTCGGGCATGGGGGAATTGGACCGTGTCCTGGGCGGCGGGCTTGTGCCGGCGTCGGCCACGCTGGTGGGGGGTGATCCGGGCATCGGCAAATCCACGCTTTTGCTTCAGGCCGCGGCCAGCTTTGCGCGTGCCGGCGCCAGGGTCATCTATGTCTCGGGCGAGGAAGCCACCGCACAGGTGCGCATGCGCGCCCAGCGGCTGGGTCTGGCCGACAGCGCGGTGCAACTGGCCGCCGAAACCAACCTGCGCGACATCCTGACGACGCTCGAGGCCGAAGCCCCCGATCTGGCGATCATCGATTCGATCCAGACCATGTGGCTTGACACGGTCGAGGCGGCGCCGGGGTCGGTCAGTCAGGTCCGCGCCAGCGCCCATGAGCTGACCAGCTTTGCCAAGCGGCGCGGCGTGTCGGTGATGCTGGTGGGCCATGTCACCAAGGAAGGCCAGATCGCGGGCCCCCGCGTGGTCGAACACATGGTCGACACGGTGCTGTATTTCGAAGGCGAAAGGGGTCACCAATTCCGCATCCTGCGTTCGGTCAAGAACCGCTTTGGCCCCGCCGACGAGATCGGCGTGTTCGAGATGACGGGTGCGGGTCTGGCCGAAGTGGCCAATCCGTCGGCGCTGTTTCTGTCTGACCGTGACGCGCCCGCGCCGGGTGCCGTGGTCTTTGCCGGGATGGAAGGGACACGCCCCGTCCTGGTGGAAATTCAGGCGCTTGTGGCGCCCTCCCCCCTCAGCCAGCCACGCCGCGCGGTGGTGGGCTGGGATGGCGGGCGGCTGGCGATGATTCTGGCGGTGCTGGAGGCGCGGGCGGGCATTTCCTTTGCGGGGCTTGATGTCTATCTCAACATTGCGGGGGGCTTGCGCATTTCGGAACCCGCGGCCGATCTGGCGGTGGCGGCCGCACTTTTGTCGGCGCGTGAAGACACGGCCTTGCCGCGCGACGGGGTGATTTTCGGGGAATTGTCGCTCTCGGGCGCGCTGCGCCCGGTGTCGCAAGCCGAAAACAGGTTGAAAGAGGCCGCGAAACTTGGTTTTTCCAGCGCCATCGCGCCCAGCGGATGCAAATTCGGATCGGCAAGCGGGGTAAAGGTACAAGAAATGGCCGATCTGCCCCGGTTCGTGGGCGAGGTTTTTGGGGCGCGATAGGATCGCCGCCCGTTACGGGGTAAGGGCAGATTATGGAAGGTTTCACCCTCATTGATGGCATCGTGGCCGGTGTGATCGTCGTATCGGCGATCCTTGCCTATTCGCGCGGGCTTGTGCGCGAGGCGCTGTCGATCGGTGGCTGGATTTTGGCGGCGGTTGTGGCCTTTATCTTTGCGCCCAATGCACTGCCGCTGATCCGCGAAGTGCCCTATTTGGGCGATTTCATCGGCGAAAGCTGTGAATTGGGGATCATGGCCAGTTTCGCGGGCGTCTTTGCGGTGGCTTTGGTGGTCGTGTCGTTGTTCACACCGATGTTTGCAACCGCCGTGCAACGGTCGGCCATCGGCGGGGTGGATGCGGGATTGGGTTTCTTGTTCGGCGTGGCGCGCGGGGCATTGCTGATTGTGGTGGCCTTCATCGCCTATGACCGCGTGGTCGGATCCGAACCGGTTGCAATCGTGGCCGACAGCCGCTCGGCACAGGTGTTCGCCCAGATGCAGGCACGCGTCGAGGCGCAGATCCCCACAGATGCGCCAGGCTGGATCTTGTCGCGCTATGAACAGCTGACCGCGACATGCATCGCGCCATAAGGCCGGTCAGCGCCGTTTGACCGATCGCGCCACCCCGGCAATCAGCAAGATCGCACAGCCCCCCAGATAGACCCAAAAGCCCGGTCGCAGGAAATTTTCCATCAGCGCCCAGCTGCCTGCGGGATCGGCGAAATCGACCGGGGCGGGCAGGCCCGTCTGTTGCGCGATCTGTGCGCCCCGGATCAGCGCATCGCCCAAAAGCACAAGCGGCGACAGCCCGGCCATCAGCGCCAAAACCCGCGCCCGCCAGCCCCCCAACGCCAACAGCGCCGCCACGGCCGCAGCGGCAAACCCACCCAGAAAGACCCATGATTGCCACGGGCTGGCCATGCCCAGCGACAGACGGCCATCGCGCGCCAGCGCCATGGGCGACAGATCGGCCCCGGCAAAGGGCGGCTCGATCCATGTCAGACCCCAGCTTGCCGCCATCAAGACGCCCCCCAGAAAGATGAACATGCGCATCGGGTCGCCTTTCGCTTTCTGTCCGTCACCGCCAGCCTAGGCGGATCTTGCGCACAGGTCCACCGCGTCGCATCTGGCGAAAGATGTGATCGTTTCGTGACACTGGCCATTGGCTGGCCTATGTCAGGCATGTCGATGTCACATCGGAGATTCGCCAGCGATGGATGCCCTCCCGCGCCACCCTTTCGAGCCTTTGGATGACGACAAGCTGCGTGAGGAATGCGGTGTGTTCGGCGTGATCGGCGTGGTCGATGCCGCCAGTTTCATCGCCCTGGGCCTGCATGCGCTGCAGCATCGTGGTCAGGAAGCGGGTGGGATCGTCACCCATGACCCCGAACACGGCTTTTCCTCGGCGCGCCGCTTCGGGCTGGTGCGCGACAATTTCACCTCGGCCAGCGTGATGGAAACCCTGCCCGGGGCCATTGGCATCGGCCATGTGCGCTATTCCACCGCCGGGTCCAAGGGCGCCACCCAAATCCGCGACGTGCAGCCCTTTTTTGGCGAGTTTGCGATGGGCGGGGCGGCGATCGCGCATAATGGCAATATCGTCAACGCCGATGAGCTGCGCCGCGAGCTGATCGAGCGGGGATCGATCTTTCAATCCTCTTCCGACAGCGAATGTATCATCCATCTGATGGCGCGGTCGTTGCAAAAGACCATCCCCGAGCGGATGAAGGATGCGCTGCGCCGTGTCGAGGGCGCGTTTTCGGTCGTGGCCATGACGCGCACCAAGCTGATCGGCGTGCGCGACCCCTTGGGCGTGCGCCCGCTGGTTCTGGGGCGGCTGGGCGATGGTTATGCCCTGTCATCTGAGACCTGCGCGCTCGACATCGTGGGCGCGGATTTCCTGCGCGAGGTCGAGCCGGGCGAAATGGTCGTGATCTCGGGCGATGTGGTCGAAAGCTTCAAGCCCTTCGAGCCGAAGCGGTCGCGCTTTTGCATTTTCGAACATGTCTATTTCTCGCGCCCCGACAGCATCATCGGCACGCGATCCGTCTATGAAACCCGCGAGGCGATCGGCCGCGAACTGGCCAAGGAGGCCCCGGTCGATGCCGATCTGGTGTGCCCCGTGCCCGACAGCGGCACGCCGGCTGCCATCGGCTACAGTCTGCAATCGGGCATCCCCTATGCGATGGGGATCATCCGCAACCAGTATATGGGCCGCACCTTTATCGAACCCACCGAACAGATCCGCAACATGGGCGTGCGGCTCAAGCTGAACGTCAACCGCGCGCTCATTCGCGGCAAGCGGGTGATCTTGGTCGATGACAGCGTGGTGCGGGGCACGACCAGCCGCAAGATCAAGGAAATGATCCTTGATGCTGGGGCGGCCGAGGTGCATTTCCGCATCGCCAGCCCGCCCACCGCATGGCCCTGTTTTTACGGGGTGGACACGCCCGAGCGCGAAAAGCTTTTGGCCGCCACCATGTCCGAGGATGAGATGCGCCACCATCTGGGGGTGTCGTCGCTCAGGTTCATCTCGCTCGATGGGCTTTATCGCGCCGTGGGTGTGGCCGGGGGGCGTGATCCGAAACAGCCCGCCTATTGCGATGCCTGTTTCTCGGGGGATTACCCGGTGAAACCGACCGATCAGATGAACCGGGGCTTTCGGCTGACCGAACCCGCCGCCTGAGGGAAAGACACTTGCGCCCGATGGCGCCCTGCATCGACCGCGCAGCCGCAAAGCCCTGGAAAAGCAAAAAGGCCGCCCCATAGGCGGCCTTTGTCATGGCATGCCGATCAGGCTAAGGCTCAGGCTTTGCGGCGCAGCGCGGCCCAGGCGCCGCTGACAACCAGCGCCGCGATGACGGCCTTGATCACATCGCCGATCAGGAACGGCGCCACGAAATGCGCCGCGTAAAAGCCCAAGCCCTGACCGGCCCAGCCCGCATCCACACCCGCAGCCGACGCCACCGCCATCGGCCAGAGCACACCCGGCACATAAAGCAACGCTGAAGCGGCAATCGCCGCCAGCGCCGTGCCCAAGACACCGCGCGCCAATCCGCGTTCAGCAGCAAACCCCGCCAGCCATGCCAGCCCGACAAACCCGATCAGGAACCCGCCCGTCGGCCCGATCAGCGCCGCCAGACCCGGCAGCGTCGAGGGCGTGAACACCGGCAGGCCCACAAAGCCCTGCGCCAGATAGGCCAGCACGGTCACGGCACCCAGACGGCTGCCATAGGCAAAACCCACCAGCAAGATCGCCAGCGTCTGAAGCGTGACGGGAACCGGCCACATCGGCACCGCGATCTGAGCGGCCAGCGCGATGAACAGCGACCCCGCAACCACCAGCAGCGCCCGGCGCAGCAGGGTTTGATCACCCAATGTCACAGTCAAAAGCGTGTCGCGGCCCATGGTCGGCTCCTTGCAAATGCGGGATGTACCCCTTTGCTTTCCATATCCCCGCGCGGGCCGCGCAAGTCAAGCGTGCCGCGCCGCCACAGCGCGTGCCACAGCCTCTTGCGTTTGGGCGCCGAAAGGGGCAACTGGCGGCGCATGGAAAAGCCTTTTGATGGACAGATCGCGCTGGTCACCGGCGCCTCGCGCGGGATCGGTGCGGCCAGCGCCGAATGGCTGGCGGCGCGCGGCGCGCATGTGGTGGCGGTCGCCCGCACCGTGGGTGCGCTCGAAGAACTGGATGACCGGATCAAGACCGCCGGGGGTCAGGCAACGCTTGCCCCGATGGACATCACCGATGAGGCTGCGATGGCGCATCTGTGCCGGTCCATCCATGACCGCTGGGGGCGCGCCGATATCTGGGTGCATAGCGCCGTGCATGTCACCGCGTTGACACCTGCGCCGCATCTGGCGGCCAAGGATCTCGACAAGCTGATCGCCGTCAACATCCGCGCATTCGCCCGGCTGCTGGCCTTTGTCGATCCGCTGATCGCGCCCGCGCCCCGGCCACAGGCCTTGTTCTTTGATGATCAATGGGACCTGAAATTTGCCGGCCCCTATGGCATGTGCAAATCCGCCCAGCGCGCCCTGATCCAGTGCTGGCAGGCCGAGACGGCAAAGTTTCCGCTCAAGGTGCATCTGGTGCAGCCAAGCCCGATGCCCACGGCCGTGCGCGCGCGCTTTTACCCCGGCGAAGACCGCGCAAGGCTGACCCATCCCCGCGATGAGGCCGCACGGCTTTTGCCCGTCTTGCTCGGTTAGGTCCGCGCCAGCACGCAGCGGACGTCAGCGGCGCCGCGCATCCAGTTCATCGGCCAGCGCTTCGGCGCGGGCGGCAAGCTCGGCCAGACCGTCGGTGAAGCGGTCGGGCAGTTCGGTGCGCGGGCTGGCCTCCTGCAAATCGGCGATGCGGCGCGCGCGATCGGCCAGCCGTTCCTCAGACGCGGCAAGCGCTTTCTCCTGTGCCGCATATCTGGCCTGAAGCGCCCTCAGATCATCCTCCAGACTGGCGGTCTTGTCCGCCAGCATCAAGCCCGCCATCAACAGCATCCGGTCCGCAGGCATGCGCCCGATCTGACCAAGGATGACGGTCGCCTCGGTGTCGAGCATCTTGGCGGCGGATTGCAAAAAGGGCTCTTCGCCGGGCTGGCAGGCCACGCCGAATTCCCGGCCACCGATCAGAACCGTGACCTCAGGCATCTGTGCTCTCCCCTGCTGCGGCACGATCAAGATCGGCCAGGATCCGGTCCAGTTCCGCCGCCTCCGAGGCGCGCAATCCGCGCAGCGCGTCCAATTCCACCCGCAAGGACATGTTCAGGGCCTCCGGGTGGCCCGCAGGCTCGGCGCGCAAGGCCGCGTTGGTCTCGATCAACCGGTCATTGAGCGATTGCAAATCCCTGATTTCGGCGCGCAGTGACCCAAGCCGCATCTCCAGATCATCGATGCGCGCAAGCAGTGCCACGCTGTCGCGGCTGGGGGCCGGATCGGGCGCGGGCTGAGACAAACGCGCCTCAAGGGCGGCCACCCGCGCCTCGGCGCTGTGGGCGCGGATCAGCGCATCCTCAAGGGCGGCCGAGGTAAAGCCCGGATCGTCAAGCGGGGCGCTGGCCGGCGCCTCGCCCAATCCCATGGCGATGCGGTCAAGCGCGGCCGCAAGGCGCGCCTCGAGGGTGTGAAGTTTCTCGAATTCGGCGGTATCGCCCATTTCTGCCGGTGCCCCGTTCGTTCCCTGAAAAACCGGGGCCGCGCCCGGTCCGAAAGCGACTGCTATCCCTTGGCGCAGCGAACCGCAATTCTGTCGGATTTGCAAGGTTTTCCGCGCCGCGCTGCATGTTGTGGGCGGCAAAGGGGCGTTTGGCCCGTCATGTGGGCCTGCCAGTGTGGGCCTGCCTTGGTTGGCTTGCCTTCTTGGTTGCGCCACCTCGTGCCTCTGGTAGAAGCGGGCGCAACCGCCCGGCGGCCCAGCGGGCCAAAGGCACCCTTGAGAGGCCATTCGAAGGACACCACCATGGACCTGACCGCCCTTGCCGCACGCCATCCCGACCATTGGCGCCGCGCCACCTGCATCCGCACGCTCACGCTCGATGCCGTGGCCGCCGCCAATTCGGGTCATTCGGGGATGCCGATGGGCATGGCGGATGTGGCCACCGTGCTGTTTGACAAGCATCTGAGCTTTGACGCATCCGCCCCCGATTGGGCCAATCGCGACCGCTTCATCCTGTCGGCCGGGCATGGGTCGATGCTGCTCTATGCGCTCCTGTATCTTACCGGGTCGCCCGACATGACGCTGGAGCAGGTCAAGAATTTCCGCCAGCTGGGCGCAATCACGGCGGGCCACCCGGAATATGGCCA
Organism: uncultured Roseicyclus sp.; assembly: GCF_937892565.1. Lineage (GTDB taxonomy): Bacteria > Pseudomonadota > Alphaproteobacteria > Rhodobacterales > Rhodobacteraceae > Roseicyclus. The sequence continues at coordinate 22,159 of NZ_CALAHQ010000105.1, forward strand.
TGCCAAGGGCATCGAAACCACGACCGGCCCCTTGGGTCAGGGCATCGCCAATGCCGTGGGGTTTGCCATGGCCGAGGAATTCCTGCGCGCGAAATGGGGCAGCAAGGTCATCGACCATTACACCTGGTGCATCGCCGGCGATGGCTGTCTGATGGAAGGTGTCAGCCAGGAGGCGATCGCGCTGGCAGGCCGCCAGCACCTGTCGCGCCTGATCGTCTTGTGGGATGACAATGGCATCACCATCGACGGCAAGGTGTCGATCGCGGATCGCACCGATCAGATGGCGCGCTTTGCGGCCTCTGGCTGGGATGTGTTCGCATGCGACGGCCATGACCCTGTGGCCATCGACGCCGCGATCACGGCGGCCAAGGCAAGCCCCCGCCCGGCGATGATCGCCTGCAAGACCCATATCGCGCTGGGCCATGCCGCCCAGGATACGGCCAAGGGCCATGGCGCGCTGACCGATGCCGCCCAACTCAAGGCCGCCAAGGCGGCCTATGGCTGGTCGCATGGTCCCTTCGACATCCCCGCCGATCTGAAAGCCTGGTGGGAAGCCGTGGGCGCCCGTGGTCAGACGGCCCGCAAGGCGTGGGAGGCGCGGTTTGCCACCCTGTCCGAGGCAAGGCAGGCCGATTTCACCCGCGCCTTTGCCCGCGAGATGCCCAAAAAGCTGGCGGCCGCCATCCGCGCGCTGAAAAAGAGCCATGTCGAAAACGCCCCAAAGATCGCCAGCCGCACCGCCAGCCAGCTGGCGCTCGAGGTGATCAACCCGATATTGGGCGAACATCTGGGCGGATCGGCCGATCTGACCGGGTCGAACAACACCAACACGCGCAATATCGGCACCTTCGGCCCCGAAGACCGCAAGGGCCGCCATATCCATTACGGCATCCGCGAGCATGGGATGGCGGCGGCGATGAACGGCATGGCGCTGCATGGGGGCGTGCGGCCCTATGGCGGCACCTTCATGGTGTTCACCGATTATGCGCGGCCCGCGATGCGGCTGTCGGCGCTGATGGGTCTGCCGGTGACCTATGTGATGACCCATGACAGCATCGGTCTGGGCGAGGATGGACCGACCCATCAGCCCGTCGAGCATCTGGCGATGCTGCGTGCCACACCCAACACGCTGGTCATCCGCCCCGCCGATGCGGTGGAAACAGCCGAAGCCTGGGAAGTGGCGCTCAGCCAGACCGCGACCCCCACGGTGCTGGCGCTGAGCCGCCAGAACCTGCCGACGCTGCGCACCACCCATACCGCCCGGAACATGGTCGCCCAGGGCGGCTATGTGCTGGCCGATGCGCTGGCCAAGCGCCAGGCAATCTTGCTGGCCACAGGGTCCGAGGTGGCCATCGCCATGGCCGCGCGCGATCTGCTTGAGGCCGAAGGGATCGGCACCCGCGTGGTTTCGATGCCCTGCTGGGAGATTTTCGAAGACACCGACACGGCCTATCGCAAGCGCGTCTTGCCTGCGGGCCCCGTGCGCGTCGCGGTCGAGGCAGGCATCCGCTTTGGCTGGGACCGCTGGCTGTTCGGGGAACGTGGGCGGCGCGAGAAATCGGGCTTTGTGGGCATGCATGGATTTGGTGCGTCAGCGCCAGCCGAGGACCTCTATCGCCATTTCGGCATCACCCCCGAGGCCGTTGCCGAAAAGGTCAGATCGCTTCTGTGACCGGGGGCCGGGGGCACGCCCTTTGCAAAGGGCGTGCATGCGGTTTGCAAACCGCATGCGCACGGCCCACAGGCCGTGCGGACGCCTTTTCGAAAAGGCGTCCCCCCGCTCAGAGGTCTGCGCGCCCCCGCTGCCCATGGGCAAAGCGGCGCAGGATCATGGGATAGAGCCGATATTCCTGGTCCAAAACCCGCGCTGCCAGCGTTTCGGGCGTGTCGCCGGGCAAGACCGGCACCCGTGCCTGCCCCAGAACTGGGCCGCCATCCAGTTCGGCCGTGACCTCATGCACGGTGCATCCGGCCTCCGCCTCGCCCGCCGCGATGGCACGGGCATGGGTGTGCAGCCCGCGATACTTGGGCAAGAGCGAGGGATGGATATTGAGCATCCGCCCCTGCCAGCGGGTCACGAAGCCTTCGGTCAGCACCCGCATGAAACCCGCAAGACAGAGGATGTCGGCGCCATGCGCCACCAGCACACGGGTCAATTCCGCCTCAAAGCCCGCGCGGTCGGGACCAAAGAGGCGATGATCGACCACCGCCGTGGGCACGCCAAGCGCCGAGGCCTTGGCCAAGCCCCCTGCCCCCGGATCATTGGCCAGCACCAGACAGGGGCGCGCGGGATGATCACCCACCATGCTTTCAACCAGCCGCACCATGTTGGAGCCGCCGCCCGAAATCAGGATGGCGACACGTTTGCTCACGCAAGCGTGCCGCTATAGCTGACCCCCGCACCGGGCATCACCTGCCCAAGACGAAAGACCGTTTCCCCCATCGCGCGCAAGTCATCCGCCAGCGCCTCGGCCCGCGCAGCAGAAACGACCAGAACCAATCCGATCCCCGCGTTGAAGGTCTTGAGCATTTCAGCCTCGGCCAGACCGCCCTCGGCGGCCAGCCAGCGAAAGACAGGCGGCAGCGACCAGGCACCCAGATCGATCCCGGCGCCCAACCCCTCGGGCAAAACGCGCGGCAGGTTTTCGGTCAGCCCACCACCGGTGATATGGGCCAGCCCATGCACACCACCGCCCCGGATCGCGGCCAGCGCGGGTTTCACATAGAGCCGCGTGGGCGCCAGCAGGGCCGCGCCAAGATTGCCGCCCCCAAAGGGCGCGGGCGCGTCCCATGCGAGGCCCGAGCGGTCCACGATCCGGCGCACCAGCGAATAGCCGTTGGAATGCACCCCATCCGAGGCCAGCCCCAAAAGCACATCGCCCGCCACCACCCCCGCAGGCAACGCCGCACCACGGTTCATCGCACCCACGGCGAACCCCGCCAGATCGAAGTCACCCGGCGCATAGAGGCCCGGCATTTCCGCCGTCTCGCCGCCGACCAGCGCGCAACCTGACAGACGGCAGGCTTGGGCAATGCCCGCGATGATGCGCGCGGCCGCTTCGACCTCAAGCTTGCCGGTTGCGAAATAATCCAGGAAAAACAGAGGCTCGGCCCCCTGGCAGATCAGATCATTGACACACATCGCCACCAGATCGATGCCGATCGTGTCATAGATCCCGGTATCGATCGCGATCTTGAGCTTGGTGCCGACCCCATCGGTCGCGGCCACAAGGATCGGGTCGTCATAGCCCGCGGCCTTGAGGTCGAACAGCGCACCAAACCCGCCCAGGCCCGACATGACACCCGGCCGCGCGGTGGCGGCGGCGGCGGGCTTGATCCGCTCCACCAGCGCATTGCCCGCGTCGATATCGACACCGGCTTGGGCATAGGTAAGGCCGTTTTGCGGATGGGTCATGGCAAGGCTCCTTGATCTGGATGCGCCCCTAGCAGGCGCGCGCGCGCGCGTCCATGCGGTTGATATCTATCGCCCCGGACCACGCGCAGAACGCGCGCCGATCCACAAGAACACCGCCATCAATCCGCCTGTGGCCAACAAGATCAGCGCCGTCTGCTGCAGCCCCGCCGGATCGGACAGCACCGCCCGCATCGGCGCCACAAACATGGCAGGCAAGATGATCTGGATCGCGGCGAAAATCCCAAGGCACATGCCCCAGATCAACGCCCACTCCGCAAGGCGCAAGACAGACGTCGCCTTGCGTGCCGCCTGATAGCCGATGTCGGCCAGCGGGGCGGCGGCCAGAATGACCGCCGTTGCCATGGCGTTGGGCAAACCCGCGACCTGAACCAACAGCCCAAAGACCACACGCAAAGCCACAAGCCAAACCAGATAGCGCAGGGCAAGCATGGGCATCTTGGGCATGGGTCAAGCCTCCGGCACGCGGTAGTCCCGCCATAGGCCAAGCGCACCCGCGCCGCAAGCGGCTGGCGCTTGACGAGGGGGCGCTGTCTGCTAAGCCGTGCATCTGGCGGGCCTGTAGCTCAATGGTTAGAGCAGAGCGCTCATAACGCTTTGGTTGGGGGTTCAAGTCCCTCCGGGCCTACCA
>NZ_CALAHQ010000106.1 GCF_937892565.1 uncultured Roseicyclus sp.
CAGGCCCGGCTCCTGACCGTGATCAACGAACAAGGCAGCCCCGCCGAAACACGGATCGTGGCGATCTGCAACGCCCCCGAACCGGAGCAGTGCGAGGCCAGCCTGCGGCCCGACCTGTTCTACCGGCTGGCCGCCATGCGCATCGATCTGCCGCCGCTTCGCCAGCGCGGCGAGGATATCTTGACGCTGTTCACCCGCTTTGGCGAGCAATTCGCCGAGGAATATGGCACCGAGGCCCCGCAGGTAACCGCGCAAGAGGCCGCTCAGCTGTTGCAGGCGCCATGGCCGGGCAATGTGCGCCAGCTGATCAACATCGCTGAACGCGCCATCTTGCAACAGCGGCGCGGGTCAGGCTCGATCGCGTCGCTGTTGATGGCCGACAATGCCGACATCGCCCCGCAAGCCATCGGCGAGGGCAAGCCGCTCAAGGAATATGTCGAAGCTTTCGAGCGGATGCTGATCGACAACACCATGCGCCGCCACCGCGGATCGATCGCCAATGTGATGGACGAGCTGTGCCTGCCGCGGCGCACACTCAATGAAAAGATGACGAAATACGGCCTCAGCCGGTCGGATTACCTGTGAGCGCGCTTTGGGCTGGGCAAGCCGCTGACGAATTGCCATTGCGTTTTGCAAGCCGCGCCCCTTAATGTGAAAGGACCGGCCGATGCGCCGGGTAATCAGTTTATCTGCATCCCCCATCCGCGCAGCGAACCGTGCGCGACAGGGATCGCAGGTCGATCGGGCCCTGGATGTAACTGTCCGGACCCAAATTGAACCGCCTCGGCAACGGGGCATGAAGGGCCGTATCGGACAACCGAAGCGGCCGGAGACAGATGCGATGCACGCTTCGGGCACTGACATGGCGAGACGGATAGGGGCCTTGTTCCCTGCCGCAGCCATCGCCCCCGGCATCGCCTTTACAACATATCGCGACTTGGCCCCCGCCGTCCGGTGCAATGCACCGCCGGGGCGCGCGCGCGGCCCGTCGCGGGCAAGGACAAAATGGCTAAGCAGATGCTCATCGACGCCACCCATCCGGAGGAAACCCGGGTCGTGGTGGTTGACGGAACCAAGGTCGAAGAATTCGATTTCGAATCGCTGAACAAGCGACAACTCGCCGGAAACATCTATCTGGCAAAGGTCACGCGGGTCGAACCCTCGCTACAGGCGGCCTTTGTGGATTACGGCGGAAACCGGCATGGTTTCCTTGCGTTTTCGGAAATTCACCCCGATTACTACCAGATCCCGGTCGCCGATCGCGAAGCGCTCTTGCGCGAGGAACGCGAATACGCCGAATCCATGGCCGATGAGGCCGAGGAAGAGGCAAAGCCCAAACGCGCCCGCCGCACCCGTCGCCGCAAAACCACCGACACGAAGGCCGAGGGCATGGCCAGTGACGCCGTGGCAACCGGCACCGTATCGACCCCCGGTGGCATGGAGGTCGTCGATCTGGGCGACATGGATGACGCCGTCGATCTTTTGGGTGACGGGGCGGGTGATGACCATGATCACAACCACGATCACGATGATGATCACGACGACAGCGCGGAAGATGATGGCGAGGCCGCACAGGCGCCCGAAACCGTCACCGATGACGATGCCGAGGAAGACATCCGCCCCACCCGCAAGCCCCGGGCCCGGAGATACAAGATCCAGGAGGTCATCAAGGTCCGCCAGATCATGCTGGTGCAGGTCGTCAAGGAAGAACGCGGCAACAAGGGCGCGGCGCTGACAACCTATCTCAGCCTTGCGGGGCGCTATTGCGTGCTGATGCCCAACACCGCGCGCGGTGGTGGCATTTCCCGCAAGATCACCAATGCCGCAGACCGCAAGAAGCTCAAGGAAATCGCTCAGGAAATCGATGTGCCGCAAGGCGCGGGCCTGATCATCCGCACCGCGGGCAGCCAGCGCACCAAGACCGAGATCAAGCGCGATTACGAATATCTCCAGCGGCAATGGGAACAGATCCGCGACCTGACGCTGAAATCCATCGCGCCCGCGCCGATCTATGAAGAGGGCGATCTGATCCACCGTACCATCCGCGATCTCTACACCCGCGAGATCGACGAGGTTCTGGTCGAAGGCGAGGCAGGCTATCGCCACGCCAAGGACTTCATGAAGATGATCATGCCGTCCCACGCCAAGAACGTGAAACCCTATACCGACACCACGCCGCTGTTTGCGCGCTACAAGGTCGAGGGCTATCTGGCCGACATGTTCAACCCGACCGTTCAGCTCAAATCGGGCGGCTACATCGTCATCGGCATCACCGAGGCGCTGGTGGCCATCGATGTGAACTCGGGCCGCGCCACCAAGGAAGGCTCGATCGAGGAAACGGCGCTCAAGACCAATCTCGAAGCCGCCGAAGAGGTCGCCCGGCAGGTCCGCCTGCGCGATCTGGCGGGTCTCATCGTCATCGATTTCATCGACATGGATGAGCGTCGCAACAATCTTTCCGTCGAAAAGCGCCTGAAAGACAAGCTCAAGTCCGACCGCGCCCGCATTCAGGTTGGCCGCATTTCGACCTTTGGCCTTTTGGAAATGTCGCGACAGCGTCTGCGCCCCGGCATGCTGGAGGCCACGACCCAGCCCTGCAAGCATTGCCATGGCACGGGTCTGGTGCGGTCCGACGACAGCCTGGCGCTGTCGATCCTGCGCCAGCTTGAGGAAGAGGGCGGCAAGGCCCGGTCGAAAGAGGTCAAGGTGATCGCCCCCGTGGGCATCGTGAACTACCTGATGAATGACAAGCGCGATTATCTTGTGGCCATCGAGCAGCGCTACGGCATGTCGATCCGCATCGAGGCCGACGCCACCATCGTCTCGCCTGATTTCAAGATGGAACGGTTCAAGACCGCCACCCGCAAGATCACGGCCGTCTCACCGGTGATTGCGATGGATGCATCGCTGATGGACGACATCGAAGATGAACCCGAGGTGATCGAGACCGAGACCGAGACCGAGACCGAGACCGAGGTCGATGGCGCTGACCTCGAGGCCACCCCGACCGCTGCCCCGGCCCCCAGCGCACCAGCCGGCGACAGCGAAGCGGGCGATGATCAGCCGCGCAAAAAGCGCCGTCGTCGTCGCGGTGGTCGCGGGCGGCGCAAGAAGATCGGCGAGCCTGGCTTTGAGATGGGCGATGGATCCACCGCAGCCGAAGGCGACGAGGATGAGGATGATGGCGAAGAGGATGCGGGCCTGACCGACGCCGCTGTTCAAGCGCCTCTGGCGCAAGCCACGCCCGAGGATGGCGCGGTTGCCGAAGCCGCATCTGCGCCCGAGCCCGACGCAAAGCCCAAGCGGCGCCGCAAGGCCGCCACCCCCAAGGCCGCCCAGACAGCCGAGGTGGCCGTCACCGAGGCCGCGACCCCGCTCGACGCATCCCCCGAGGGCGACGCCCCCGCCGAAGCGGCGCCTGCCAAGACCCGCCGCCGTAGCCGCGCCAAGGTCGCAAAACCGACACCCGTTGCGTCCGCCGACGCGGTTGCCGATACGGTTGTCCAACCCGAGGCCGACAGCGCTATCGCACCCGCGCCAGAGCCAGAGCCAGAGCCGGTGCCAGCACCAGAGCCAACACCAGAGCCCGCGCCCGAACCGGTCGCCGCTGTGGTTGGCGA